>CAZJKE010000007.1:0-25726 GCA_964546585.1 uncultured Isosphaeraceae bacterium
CCCCCCGGTCTATCGAAACAGTGTCAGGCAGGCAGTGTGCCCGTGGAGAAAAGACCGGCCGCCGATGGGCCCGATCTCGCCAGCGGCGAAGAAGCCGCTGATGGGCACTTCCCCGAGCCGATCACGGATGACCGTGAGATCATGATCGTCCTCCCCAAAGAGGCCACGGCCGCGGCCATTGCAGGTGACGAGCATCCCTGCAAAGGGTGGCTCGGACATCTGTTGTGCGTCGAGCAAGAGATGGAGATCCTCAGCAGCCGTCTGCGCATCCCGCACATGCAACTGCACGGTTCGGCCCGGCCGCAACAACTCGGCAGCCGCGATGCCTCCCCGTTTGCGGTCGTACCCGAGGATGTTTCGCACCAGAAAGTCCCCACGGCCGAAGTGATCGCGTTGCTCGTCAATCACGCTTCCAAGAAGCACGCCGCCATCCAGAAGCGATCGTTCCTCGTCGGAAAGTCCTTCAGCAAGTCTCCGCACCGCTTCCATGGCGGGGTGACCACCGAGTTCCAAGATGACATTGCCTTCCGATCGAGTGACGACCATCGCCTCGCCAATCGGACGACACCCCTGGCTGACGATTGTCTCAAGATCCAAGGGGCCCGACAGAGTCAACCCCACCGCCCCCCTCTTCCAACTCCCGCCGTCGAGCACAAGGTTGTTGTAGTCGGCCTGCGATGCCCCGGACGCTATGCCTCCGAGCACCGGAAGGAACGGTTCATCCTCGCCACGACACGAGACGAGCGCAGGCAACATCCGCGTAATGGGCGTCGAGAAAGGGTCGGCAAAGAGCAGCACCGCCACCGAATCATCGCGAAGGCCGATCCACTCGGGAATCTCCTGTGGCCGCGAAAGTGGCAGCGGCTTCTCGGGATGGGTTCGCCAGGGCGTGATAGTCACACCGGGAAGATGGAGCCCCAGAGCCGAGAGCCCCGCGACTCCCTCCAGCGCAAGATCACATCCCACGACCGATTCCGCAGTCACGCCAACAACGGTACACGGTCCGACGGTACCCCTGATCGTCGCTGCCGCTTCCGGAAGCGAAGCGCGGTGATGGAAACTCGCGAAGATCAAGACAAGATCACACGGCCCGGCCATCGCATCAGACAACAACTGTGCCACCTCCAGCGCAGCGGTCCGCGTATCAAGATGTTCACTGATGGCCGCTGCGCTTCGCATCATCCTGCAGCAGTGAGCATTGCTCGCGTGGCATCCCGCGTTCTGTTCAGTAGTTCGTCGGCGTCCTGCTCGGTCATGATCAACGGCAACCGGTATCGCACGGATCGCTCGCCGCAAGGAAGCGCAAGCACCCGCTGATGACTGAGGGCCGCCAGCATTGCGGCCCGCCGCTCAGCATCTGGAAGTGTCATGGCAATGAGAGATCCCTTGCCGCGAACGCTCTCGAAGGCGTCGGTGTCGCGAGCAATGTCCCGCAATCCGGCGATCATTCGGTCGCCCACCCGCACAACCTGTTCGGCGATGTTGTCCCGTTGAATGATCTTGATGAACTGCGTGCACCGCACCATGTCGACAAGATTGCCGCCCCATGTCGAATTGATTCGACTCGACCTTTGGAACACATTGTCTTCGACCTCGTCTACCCGAGTACTGGCATAGATGCCGCACACCTGCGTCTTCTTGCCAAAGCTGACGACATCCGGAGCCACTCCTGCGTACTCCCAGTACCAGGGCTTGCCCGAACCGAAAAAACCGGTCTGCACCTCGTCAAAGATCAGCAGCGCCTCTCGCTCGTCGGCAAGTCGACGCAACTCCAGCATGAACTCCGGACGGAAGTGGTTGTCGCCACCTTCTCCTTGCATTGGTTCGATGATGATCGCCGCCACGCGATTGGAGTGTCCCTCCCATGCGCGTTCCATCTCCTGCACCGCAGCAGCCTCGTTGGCAGCAACATCATTGCAGATGTTCCCCTCGTTATCGAACACGCAGAACGGATTGGTGATGCGCGGCCAGTTGAATTTTGGATACAAACCGACCTTGTCGGGAAGCGTGTTGGTAAGGCTCAGCGTGTAGCCGCTGCGGCCATGAAACGCTTGTCGAAAGTGCATGACGACAAGATCATTGACATCATCGAGAAAGTTCGTCCTCCCCAGTTTTCTGGCCTTCCAATCGAACGCTGTCTTGAGAGCGTTTTCGACTGCGAGCGCTCCGCCGGAAACCCAGAAGTGATGAGGGAATCCATCCGGCGTAACCTGCGAGGCGAATGCTTCGACGAACGCAGCCAACTCCGGTGTGTACAGATCGGAATTTGCGATCTTGTTTCGAGATACGGTGAGAATCTTCTCATTGAAGTCCGGTTCCATGAGTTCCGGATGGTTGAACCCCAGAGGCCATGATGCGAAACAGGTGAACGCATCGAGGTACTCCTCGCCGCTCCGCCCATCGTGCAGCCAGATACCATTCGATTTCTCCAGATCGACCACAAGGTCGTAGCCGTCGGCCAACTGGTAGCGGCGGAGCGTGTCATGAACGAGGGATGGGGGGATCTGGGTCATCAGCGGAGGCCTCCAAAACCCGGATCGTAGCAGGGTTGGGGCCCGTCTCTCAATACCCAGCCTGCCTATGTCGCAATACGGCGCAAGATATGCTCCCCCCATGCGTTACAATCGCCGGCAATGGGACTTGGAAGCGTCTTGATGGAACAGGGGCTCGTGACTGAGCCGCAACTCAGAGATGCCATTGACGAGCAGGGTCGCACGGGAGAGCGACTGGACCATGTGCTGATCCGGATGGGGTTCGCCAACCGGGATCAGGTGCTGGAGGCCATCGGGCACCAACTGGCCATGCCCATCGTTGATCTTGATGCGGTGGAGGTCAAGCCCGATGTGTTGAGCCTTCTCCCCCCGAGGCTCGTCTTCAAACAACAGTGCGTGCCCATCGAGGACCGCGACGGTTCACTTCGCATTGCAACAAGCGATCCCTTCGAACTCGCAACCTTCGACGAACTACGACTCCTGACCGGGCGATCGATCGAGTTGGTTCTTGCGGACGAGCGTGACCTGCGAAAGTTCATCCGCACGCACTATGGGGTAGCAGGTGACACACTTGATGAACTCGGCAGTGAAGAGGAGGCGGTGGTCGAAGTAGTTGCCGGCGATGAACTCGACGCTGCTCAGGAAGCCAGTGTCATTCGTCTGGTCAATGATCTACTGCTCGAGGCAGTACGAGAGCGAGCGACAGATGTCCACATCGAACCATACGAGGATGAACTCACCATCCGGTATCGGATCGACGGTGTGCTTTCCGAGGCGGGTGTGCCGCGCACTGTCTCCAGATTCCGAAACGCAATCGTAAGCCGAATCAAGATCATAGCCGACCTCGACATTGCGGAGAAGAGACTTCCCCAGGACGGGCGGATCTCGCTGCGTCATCGTTCCCAGGAATTCGACATCCGCGTCTCGATCATTCCCATGTTGTTCGGCGAGGGCGTCGTGCTGCGTATTCTTGATTCGTCCGCCGCGCTTCTGGAACTTGATGCGCTGGGCATGGAAGGTGACGTCCGCAGCGGTTGGAACCACGCGGTCTCGAAACCACACGGCATCGTGCTGGTCACAGGACCGACCGGTTCCGGAAAGTCAACAACGCTCTATGCATCACTCAACCAGATCGTCACCGGGGAAGTCAAGGCTATCACGGTCGAAGATCCGGTGGAATATCACATTGAGGGCGTCAACCAGATCCATGTACACGCTGGCATTGGACTCACGTTCGCAGCAGGGTTACGCGCTGTTCTGCGCCACGACCCGGACATCATCATGATTGGCGAGATTCGTGACCTCGAAACTGCCGAGGCGGCCGTGCAGGCTTCATTGACGGGACACCTCGTGTTGTCGACATTGCACACCAATGACGCGGCCGGCGCGATGCCGCGGCTCATGGACATGGGGGTTGAACCGTTTCTCGTCGCAAGCAGCATTGAGGCCGTGATGGCGCAGCGGCTTGTTCGGAGAATCTGCTCCGCCTGCACGGAGTCATACCGGCCAGCGGTAGACGAATATCCAGCCGACCTTCCACCCCTGCCCGACGGTCTCCTCCACCGCGGCATCGGATGCAAGGAATGCAGAGGCACCGGCTATCGCGGCCGTGTGGGCATCTACGAATTATTGGTCATGGACGAGTCCCTTCGCAGTCTTGTGCTGGATCGATCCAATGCGGGCACTATCGCGAAGACCGCCGCAGAAACAGGCCTCCTGCACTCATTGCGTCATGCGGGCTTCAGCAAGGTGCGCGAAGGTGTCACGACGGCCTCGGAAATCCACCGTGCCGTGGCACGATGACGGAAACGAGCCCCCCCCTCTTGACGCGGCTAGACTGACCCAAGACACTGTGTCCCCTGTCATTGTGGCTCGTCGAGCCAACCAAGCCGAATGGACCGATTACAGGTCCGCGGAGAAACCCAGTCATGGCCATTCGAACCGATGCTGGTACCGGCGTCATCGTCTCACTCGTTGTCTTCGTACTTACAACCGTCTTTCTGCTCGTATTGAGCATCGTGTTCTACGTGGGGAAGACGGAGCAAGCGACGCTTGCCAAGGACGCCGAACAATCGCTCACCGAGTTCGTCACACCGGCCGAACAGTCGAGTGATGCCTTTCAGGCCATTGCATCGCTCGCTTCATCTGAACGCAGTTCGGTCGCCGGATACCTCAATGGTCAACTTGAGGATCTTCGGCAACTCGTATCCGGCTCCCGCTCGTCGACACTCGATCAGATTCGTGCACAGTTCGCCGATGCCATCGGTGGCGGTGGATCGCTCACTCTCGCCTTTGATCGAATGCAACGGCAGTTGAACGAGAGGCAACAGGAACTGGACGCGCGGATGGCTGAACTGGAAACTGCGAGAGAGGAAGTTCGCAAACTCAACAAGGACATCGGCGTAGAACGCGCCACTCGAGAGGAATCCGTTGCAGCGGCCAAGTTGGAATGGAAGGGATTGCAGGAAGGCGCCATTGAGCATGGGCGAAATGTCGATTCGTTCTTCGCCTCTCGCAGCCAGCGAGACTCTGAACTTCGCAACGAGTTCAGCAGCCGAATGTCCATGCTCGAGGAAGAGAACGATGCCCTGCTCGAGGAAAAGGCACAGTTGGCCGGCCGTGTCCGGGAACTTCAGGAGATCATGAATGCCGGTCGCGTCGCGGTAAGTGATCCCGCGTTGCTCGTCGATGGTCGAGTACTGGAAGTCACCGGCAGTGACCGTGTCTTCCTGAATCGAGGAGCACGAGACCGAATTGTTCTCGGCATGACATTTGAGATCTATGACGATTCGGCCCAACTTCGTCCGGATTCCGATGGCGACATGCCACGCGGCAAGGCGAGCGTCGAGGTCATCAAGGTCGGCGACACGACATCAACTGCGAAAGTCACACGCAGCAATCGCGGGCGACCAATCGTGCGAGACGACATTCTGGTCAACGCCTTGTATGACCCAACCTACCAGTACAAGTTCCTGGTTCATGGCCGATTCGATGCCAACGGTGACGGCATCCCGGAGTCCGGGCATGACTTCGTTGATCAACAGATTGATGACTGGGGCGGAGTCGTCGTCGAAGATGATGGTGGCATTCCAGGCGATCTCGATTTTCTGGTACTTGGCATTCAACCCACCAGCCCGCGTCCGCTTCCATTGAATGCCTCAGCGCTCATGGTGGAGCAACACAATCGCCAACAGGAAGCGTACGAAGCGTATATGAAACTCTTCGAGCAGGCGACAGAGGCGCAGGTCCCAATCCTCAACGCAAATCGCCTGCAGGTCCTCACCGGATCGGTCCGCTGAGGCCCGACTTCCGGGGCCCCTCATGGCCCGCAATCAGTCCAACCTCGTCAACTGGGCACAGTATGTCCCCCTTCGTGTGGTTGCCGCTGCGCTGCAGTGCTTTCCCATCGGCGTAAACATGCAAACTGCCGCTGGCATTGGCTCATTGTTCTACCGAACGGTCCGCCGAAGGCGCGAAGCGGCGGAACGCAATATCGCGGCGAGTTTTCCGGACTGGTCGCCAGCCGCCGTCGCCGAAACTGCGGAGCAGTCCATGCGGCACATGTTCCAGTTGTTCATCGCTGAGGCGGCGCAGATGCCGACGCTGCTCTCGCCGACGAGTTGGCAGAAGTATGTTCGGTTCCGCGGTGTTGATCGAGTACTGGATCGCTTGATTCATGGTAAACCGATGATCTTCGTGACCGGACACTGCGGTAACTGGGAGATACTCGGCTATCTGTTGTCGGCGCTGGGATATCCCATCACAGCCCTTGCCCGGCCGCTCGATAACCCACTCATCAACGAATGGGTGCTCGGCATTCGGCAGCAGTACGGACTTCGCATCATCACGAAGTGGGGTGCCATTCCGGAACTGCAGGACATCGCCTCCTCTGGTGGGTCCATCGGTTTCATCGCCGATCAGAATGCGGGCGATCGCGGCATGTTCGTACCGTTCTTCGGTCGGCTTGCTTCCACCTACAAATCCATCGGTCTTCTTGCCATGCGGTACGACATTCCTATCGCTGCAATGCATGCGCGGCGTCTCGGCGGAGGGTTTCAGTATGAAATCACCGCGACGGACATCATTGAACCACGGGAGTGGAAGGATCAAGAGGATCCGCTCTTCTACATCACGGCGAGGTATAGCCGTGCCCTTGAGATGATGGTGCGTGCGGCACCAGAGCAATACCTGTGGTTGCACCGCCGCTGGAAGAGCCGCCCACAGCATGAGATGCGAGGCGAACCCATGCCGAAGAAACTCCGCGATCGACTGCAGGCCTTGCCATGGATGACCGGTGACGCGATTGCAGGGCTGGAAGCCGTCTGATGGGAGGTCTGGTGCTACCATCTGCCCCCCATGTCTCGTCTCCGCGACCACACCATTCTGATCGTCGATGATGATCTGGACATTCTGGCGTCGCTGGAACTGGCGATGCGGGCTGAGGGTGCGATTACCGTCACCGCGGAAGACGGCACCGAGGCTGTCGCAAAGTGCGAAGAGTCCTCGCCGGAGGTTGTGATTCTCGACATGATGCTTCCTCGTCGTTCCGGCTTTCTGGTGCTGGAGGAAATCATGGCCCGGGAGGATCCTCCGATTGTGGTGATGGTGACAGCCAACGAGGGCAAGCGGCACATGGCCTATGCAAAGTCGCTCGGCGTGCGGGAGTATCTGATCAAGCCCATCTCGCTGGACCGACTCATCGATACGGTGTGTGATCTGCTGGAGGACGAGCCAGCGTGACGCAGCAGTTTGTCATTCAGAGTCGGGTGGCAGATGACGGCTCGCGTGTGCCACTGGGCGGCCGCGACGATCTCATTGCGTCGCTCGCGAAGTTCAACACGATGCCCGAGAAGGACGGGGGCGACATCCTGTGGGGACCCGGCATATGTCTGGAGTTCCCACCCAATGAGGATCCCGTCAAGCAGATCCTCGTGCGAATCGTGGAGGAAGAAATCGCGTGGCTTCCGATCGTTCGACTAGCCAAGCACTTCGAGTGGTCGATTCTGGATTTGGAAACGGGCCGCGAACTGGAACCGTAGGAGGGTGTCCGGGACCGGTACCGGACACCGTTGTCAGACACCCTGTCGTGTTTCCTGGATAGAGGCATCAAAGCGGTTTGGGCCGTGGTTGATGCACAGTTTTCCGACACCCTGCGCTTCCAGGGCAGCGACATACATGGTGGCCGCTGCGACCGGGAGACCAACGACTCGGATTTCGCCGTCGGTACTGATCATGGACTGGGCAACCCTCTGGGCCAACTTCGGATCAGTGAACACCATGGCCATGGGCTCGTCGTCCTCGAACACGATCCAGGGCACCGACTGGTCGCGCGGTCCACATTGCACGAAGTACCACATCGGCAACGATGCAACATGCCCCCACACCATGGCCCGCGACGCAGATGTCCCACGCTCGTTTGCATGGGCAACCAGTTGATTCAGTGATGAGTGTTCGAGTCTGACCATGATCGGCTCCGCCGTGCTCGCCCGAGCCTTCCTGGCTCGGCGACACGACATCTCGGAACGACGGGGTCAAGGGCCTTTCGTGGCTGCTCGACGCCTCGTTCCGACATGTCATGTTCCGATCTGACAATCTCTACGACCGAAATTCCTTTGGGGTTCTCGGACGAAAAACAAGATTGTGTCTTTGTCAACCGATGCGAGGTGTGCAGGCCAGTAACTCCCGCGTATAGGCCGCATTGGGGTTCCCAATGACCTCGCTTCGCGGCCCGGATTCCACTACCTTTCCTGACCGAAGCACGGCTATCGTGTCAGCGATTCCCTCCGCGAGCAGCAAGTCGTGGGTGATGAAGAGCATGCCCATGCTTCTCCGCTCCTGCAGCGCATGCAGGACAGCAACGATTTCCGAGGCAGTCACGACATCGAGCGCTGTCGTCGGCTCGTCCGCAATGAGGACCCGCGGACGGCATGCAAGTGCCATGGCGATCATGACTCGTTGCCGCATTCCGCCGGAGAACTGATGCGGGTACTCGCGCCGGCGGCGCCGATCGATTCCCACCTCCTCAAGGGATTCCTCCATGCGAAGTCGCCGTGAGCGGCGGGCGAGTGGCTCATGTGCCCGCACCGCCTCTTCGATCTGCTCGCCCACAGTGAAGACGGGGTTGAGCGAGGTCATCGGCTCCTGAAAGACCATCGCGAGCCCGCCACCGCGAACATTCCGCAAGCGGGATGCTTTCGCCAACAGGAGATCCATGCTCGCAAACAAGATCTCGCCCGCCACATGGGCATTCGGCGGCAGGAGTCCCAGCGCTGCAAGCGCCGTGACGCTCTTTCCGCTTCCTGATTCTCCCACCAAAACGGTCGTCTGTCCGGCCTGCACCCGCAGGTTCAAGCCCTCAACCGCCACGCGATCGTCGAATGTGACCCGCAGCGAACGAATGTCCAGCAGTGGCTCCGACATCACGCCGCAACTTCCCTGATGACCGTCTGTCGCCGAGGGTCAACACGATCTCTCAGACGCTCTCCCAGGGCGTTCAGAGAAACCAGCGTCATTGCGATGCACAGGCAAGGCCACGCCAGCAGCCACCACCGAGAGTGCACGATATTGAGTTCGCCGAGGCCGTCGGCCGCAAGGTTGCCCCAACTCGGCAACGGCTCTCGGATGCCAATCCCGAGGAAGCTCAAGAATGCCTCCGAGAGAATGGCCGCCGGTACGGTCAATGTGGCGTACACGATGATCGACCCGACGAGACCGGGAAGAAGGTGCCGGATGAACCTGCGAACCGGTGGAACACCAATCGCCCGCGCCGCCTCCATGGCCGGCCTCGCCTGCAGGCTGAGTACCTGACCACGCACGACTCTGGCGACGGTCAACCAGCTCACTGCCCCAATGGCAACAAACAGTGTCCCGACGTTGATTGCCTCTCGCAGGCGAGTGCCAGAGCCGCCCATGTTTTCCGCGAGACCATCGGCTGCTACGGCGATCAGCACGACCAGCATGATGGCCGGGAGACCGTAGAGCACATCTACCAGGCGCATCATGGCGGCATCCGTCCGCCCGCCTTTGACGCCCGCAAGTGATCCCCATGCAGTACCCAACAAAACTGCGATGCATGCAGCGCTGAGACCCACGCCGACACTGACCAGCCCTCCGACAACGCATCGCGCCAGAACGTCCCGGCCCAGGCGATCGGTGCCCAATGTCGTGAAGAATGGTCCTCTCTCTCGCAACTGGTCAAGTTGTTCTTGTTGCGATATCGAGTGTGGTGCCCATGTCGGCGGCATCAGGGCGGCAGCGCTGTCCGTCCGTTCAAACCGTCGCACACCATCGCTCGACGAGACGGCCCATGGCAGCAACGAACCGCCGACGATCGCCGTCATCGCAATGATCGCCACGCACGCCCAGGTCCAACCCGCTGCCTTCCAATGCCTCACACGGGTATCGTATGACTAGCGGCCTGTTAGATGGGCCTGCCCGCGGAGTCGGATGCCTTCGGAGGTGGCGGGGACAGCATGAGATCAAGTCGCTCTTCAACTACTTCGTCAAAATTTTCCTCGGTCTCAATAAGTCGCTCGCGCATCGCCGCGACGTGTTGCTCAAGTCTCTCGATGTAGAGGTGCTGGGCCCGGATGCCTATCGCGATTCTGCCTCGCATGAGCAGTCGCAGTTCTTCAATTGACGCCGCGGCCTCTGAAGAGTCCATGCCGAATTCATCACGAATCCTATCGACATCATGGGCGACCCGCCGCATTTCCGCATCCAGTTTCAATTCCGCCACCTTGACCTCGAAGAGATCCGGATCGGACTGGCGGAGATCCACGAGTGAGGCGAGGCGACGCCCTTGCCTCCGAATGAGACGCTCGAAAGCGTCTGGGTCCGACTCACACATCGCGCGGAGTTGAGCGGCAAGATCGGGGTCGACTTCCTCGGCCACCCGCATCGTCTGTTCGATCATCTCGGGCGTCAGTGGTCGACCCCCGCGTTCGCCTCGTTCGCCGCGCCGAGGGGCGCGAATGTCCCGAGGCCCACGATCCGCCGGCACAAGGTCACGCGGAACCGGGGGGAGCCCGTCATGTGGTTGCATCGCAAGCATGGAAGCATGCAGACATGTCAATCCATCACACGAGCTTGACTCAGCCGATACGAAGTTCGCTGCCGCGAAGAGAAGCACTACGCCGCCGCCCACACACATTGTTTGTCGCATCATTGTCTCCTCCGATGTCATCCCAGTGGGAGATCAGTCGGTCAGCATCCCATACTGCCAGAGTTCCAGATCGTGCCGCATATCGTCAAGGTCCAATCGCAGTTCCGCGAAGGCCATCTCGCGGGTCTCAGCGAGATAGGCGAATTCGCCCATGTCGAGATCGTCGTAGAGGAGTTGTTCATCCTCGAGCGACAGTACGGCGTGCTGCATGGGCGGCTGGGGAATCGGTGACATGCCGAAGCGAATCGCCACGACGGCGGCAAGGACAAGGCAGGCCGCCATCGCCAATCTCCGAATGCCGACCCGGCGATCGAATCGGAACAGGACAGCGGGCTCCGGGTCTGCCTGACGGTCGGCAAGCCGAGGCAGCGATGCTGCCAGAATCCGACGGGCCATGGCTGGATCGCTCTGTGGCTCAAGCAGCACACGAAGGCCATCTTCGAGCCGTTGTTCCCGCGGTGACAGGCCGCCGCCAGCGGTGTCGTGATCTCGTTGTCGTCTGTGTGCGCTCATAACTTCGTCAATCCCTCTAACGACCCTCTTGGGGCGCAATTGCCCTTTCGTCTCCGGGATTCTGGTCTTCATCCTCAGAGTCCATATATTTTCGCAACTTTGCCAAAGCCCGATGTCTGCGGGCTAGAACGGTCCCCAGAGGGGCCTCAAGGACCTCTGCGATCTGCCGGAAACTCAGGCCCGCCACATGCCGCATGTGAATGATCTCCTTATCGGGCCCCGACAGGTGCGAGAGAGCCTCTCGGAGTCGCGCCAGATCCTCGTCCAGCACCACATCCCCCGGCTCGTCTGGCCGCTCTGTCCCGCCAGCCAGAATGCCGATCATCTCGTTTTCCATTGGCCGAGCCTGTCGCTGCCGACGACGCATCTCGTCCCGAAGGCGATTCACAGCGATCCGAAACAACCACGCCTCGAATTTCCCAAGTTCGGTATAGGTGCCAATTTTGGCCGCAACGGTACAGAAAGTCGACTGGGTCATCTCCTCAGCGAGTTCCTCATCGCCGCACTTGGAGCGGATAAGGCAGAAGACTCGGTGGCTGTATGCGTTGATCACATACTCCCAGCCAGCCTCGTCGCCCTGTGTGGCGGCGGCCAATTGTCGCTGCAATTCCTGTTTGTCTCTTTCGGAGGCCATCAAACGCTGCCATCGTGGCTCCCCCCAACGGGGGAGAACCTATCAGATTGCGTCCACCGGCTCCCGACTGCCTCTTACAATCGCCGCCGACCATGGGTTGGATCAACGAATTCGCATCATCCCTCGGGGGCAGCGTCACGTGCCTCGTGATCGGCATTGCTGCCCTCCTGGGGGGTGGTCACTGGCTCGTGGAGGGTGGCGTTATTGTCGCTCGGCGGCTCGGGGTGAGCATGCTGCTCATCGGGATGACGGTCGTGGCGTTCGGCACCAGCTGCCCCGAATTGGCTCTCAATGTCATCGCGGCGGCCGATGGCAACTCGTCGCTCAGCTTTGGCAATGTCATCGGATCGAACATTGCCAACATCGGCCTGGTGCTCGGGATTGGAGCTGTGATCTGCACCATTCCCGTCGGCAGCAGGGTCGTCAACTGGGAACTGCCGGTATTGATCGCCGCGTCGGCCATTGTGGCGTGGGGAACATGGGACGGTTCACTGGGAACCCGAGGAAGCCTGATTCTGCTGGGGTGCTTTCTGGTGGTCATGGCAACTTGGTTTCTCCTTGCGATCAAGGATCGAGGAGATCCACTGGTGCAGGAAACAATTGAATCGTTGCCGGATCGGGGGCGGACGCTGGCCAAAGGTGGCGTCTACCTGTTGATCGGACTTGCAATGTTGATCATCGGTGGGAAGTCGACGGAGGTCGGTGCCGTGTCGTTCGCAAGGCTGATCGGCGTCAGTGAAGTGCTCATAGGCGGGACGATCGTCGCCGTAGCAACAAGCCTGCCCGAGGTCGTTGTCACCATCATGGCCGCTCGCCGCGGTCACCCTGATCTGGCGGTGGGCAATGTGGTTGGATCAAACCTGTTCAATATCTTGTTTGTACTGCCAGTGGCGGCGCTGGTTCTCCCCATCGAAATCGCGGACTTGGCGGAAGTCCACCGCTATCTCATCGGGATGCTTCTGCTCACCGTATTGCTCTGGCCCATCGCCGCCACCCATCGGAAGAGCGTCCGCCGCGGCGAAGGCATCTTCTTGCTGATGCTGTTTGTGGGCATGCTGGTGTGGGCGGTGCTCGCAGACGGCGTTTGACACCGTGTTAGACCGGCAGGTCGCCGTAGTCGCCGTCGGCGGTATCCGCGGAGAATGTGGTCGCGACGCCGCCGCCATCCAGGCCCGGTGGGGCTGTGGCGGGTGACCAGTCGTAGAACCGGGTACAGGTATTGTCCCAAGTCAGTTTCACGGTGTCCGTCGGACCGTTCCGCTGTTTGGCAATGATCAACTCCGCCAGCGACATCTTGTCAGCATTCGCCTCAACCCACGCAGGGTTGTTGTGGTGGTAGTAGGCCTCGCGGTGCAGCATGGCCACAACATCCGCATCCTGCTCGATGGATCCAGATTCGCGAAGATCACTCATCCGCGGACGATGTCCTTCTCGCTGCTCGGCGGCCCGGTTGAGTTGACTGAGACAGATGACCGGCACATGGAGTTCTCGTGCCAACGCCTTGACGCCGCGGCTGATCTCACTGACTTCCTGCTGCCGCGACTCGCTGCGTCTGCCGCTGGACATCAATTGCAGGTAGTCGACAAAGACCGCGCCGATGTCGTGGGTCTGCTTCAATCGCCTCGCCTTGGCCCGCAACTGCATGATTGAGAGCCCGGGCGTATCGTCGATGTAGAACGGCGCGTCGTGCAATTCGTTACAGGCGCGGAGGATGGCCTGAAAGTCAGAATCGGCGAGCATGTTTCGGCGGATCTTGTGCCCGGCCACACCCGATCGAGAACTCAGCAATCTCTGCACCAGTTGCTGACGGCTCATCTCCAAACTGAAGAAACCCACGGATGTTCCCCGAGACACCATGTTCTCCGCAATGTTCAACGCCAGAGCAGTCTTGCCCATCGAAGGTCGAGCAGCAATCACGATCATCTCGCTGGCCTGCAAACCACTGGTCAACTCATCCAGTCGCCCAAAGCCCGTGGCGACACCGGTGAGGACGCGACCCTCATTCTGTTCCATCTGGGCGATCGCGTCGCTGATAAGTTGCTGAAGCGACTCGGCATGTCGCTGCTCCGACTGCTGCGCGATACGGAAGATGCGACTCTCCGCTTCATTGAGAATCTGCCGAGGATCTTCGGGGCTGTTGTACGCATCGTTGAGAATCTCGCCCGCGGCGGCGATGAGCTGCCGAATGACCGATTTCTCCTTCACCAGCCGGGCGTAGTGGGATGCACTGGCGGCACTGGGTACCGCCCTTGCGATCTCCAACAGGTACTCCACCCCGCCAACCGCCTCCAACACCTGCCGATCAGTCAGCCGTTGTTGCAACTGAACCAGATCGACGGTCGAGTGGGTGTTGTAGATGTCCGCCATGGCCTCGAAAAGCAAGCCATTGGCCTTCTTGAAGAAATCATCGATTCCCTGGACGATCAGGAGCACATCGTTGAGAACGGATGGGTCCAGCAGGATCGAGCCCAGAAGACTCGACTCGGCTTCCAGGGCGTGAGGTGGCAGCCCTTCAAGAAGGCGGCCGATCGCCTCGGGCCTCCCGGCAGCGGGCGGCTGTTCCGATCGCGTGGAAGCGATGATGACGTCGGGTTGTTTTTCGATGTGTTCGCCCATCCGTGAGCGTGACGCTAACTCCCCCGCGAGATTTTCGCCCGGTATCGACAGGCGAGGCACTGCCACCGGCAGATCGACCGGACGGCCAAGGCCGCTCCAACTCTGCCGATCAGGCCTCAACCGGCGCGGCTGACTCCAATTCCATTTCGATGTTGTTCGATGGCTCCCCCACGGCTTCTCGCATGAGGCGACCGATCTTGAACTTCACGGTTCGACGGGCCGGGACGGGTACACGCTCAAGCGTCCGAGGATTCTGCGCCATCCGAGGTGCGCGATTGCGCGGCTCGAATACGCCGAAGTCACGAAACTCCAGTCGCCTTCCTTCACCCAACTCCCGTATGACATTGTCCAGAAAAGACTGCACAATCAATCGCACATCGGATCGCTTGTACTTCGTCTCTTCTGCGATCCGGTCGATCAATTCCTTCTTGGTCGTGGTATCCATGCTCGGCAACCCCACTTTCCTTCTCAAGTGTCTCTCGCTGAAGAGCGTGAGGGCTGCAAGCACTCCTCGCTCTTCTCCTCTTCCTCGGTTGGCTCGCCGACACGGTATTCGGAGTCCAACAGTCACGCGAGCATACTCGCACGAGCGTTCAACTCCGCTTCACCGTGATCTGGACGAGCCTCCCTTCCGCTTCCTACCGTTGCCCGGCCAACCACGGCACGAGCAACACGCTCAAACTCCTTCAAACTCCACTGTGCAGTATGGGGGGAGGCTGGTGAAGCGTCAAGGGTTCTTTCTTCCTCCCTGCCTCCATTCGTGGACACTCGGTGGACGATTAGGGGAGTTGGGAGGTATTTTTCCTTCCTTCTGGAGAGGTCGAGGGGTATCATCCCCCCCCTTGCCCGAGACCAACGGCTTGGAATCACCCTCATGAACATCATTGTCTGTGGAGCTGGCGAAATCGGGGGCCACGCTGCGGAAGTTCTCGCCGAGAAGGGCGTGAATGTCACAGTGGTGGATGGCGACCCCGATGCCCTTGCGGCGCTCGGGGAGTCACTCGATATCGCGACCGTCGCCGGCCGACCCGCGGCCGCCGAGGTGCTCTCGCGTGCCGGCGCAGCGGATGCCGATGTGGTTTTCGCCGCAACAGATGAGGATGAAGTCAATCTGCTCGCCGCGTCCACAGCGTCCTATCTGGGTGCCGATCGCACATTCGCGGCGGTCACGCACAGCACCTTCCTCCGCCGCGAAGCGGTCGACTATGCCCGGATGTTTTCAGTCGACGCGCTGATCTGTCCACCATTTCTCACCGCGCAGGCCATCGCCTCGCACCTTCGCAACCCCGCGGCACTCAAGGTCGAACGCCTTGCTGGGCACGCCGTTGAAGTTCAGCAGTTTGAGGCCAGCGCCGGTGCGTCTGGGCTCGGGCGGCATCTGGCGGATGTCGAATTGCCCAAGGGTGCACGGCTGGCGGCCATTACCCGCAACGGCAAGACCTATCTGCCAAGCGGTGACAGCACGGTCAGCGAAGGTGATGAGGTTCTCCTGGTCGCCAACTCCGATGTCTTTCATGACGCTCGACGCGTCTTCCGTTCCAAGGATGCCGGCCGCCGCAGCGTCGTGATCATGGGCGGGCCGCCCATCGCCGTCTGGCTCTGCCGCGCCCTGAAGAACAAGGGGTTCTCCGTCCGGCTGTTCGAGACCAATCCTGAGCGGGCGGAGGAACTCGCTGAAAAACTCGACTGGGTCACCGTCATCCAAGACGATCCTACTGACCCGGGAGTCTTCACCGACGAGCACCTCGAAAACGCGGATGCCTTCGTCGCCCTGACCAGCGACGAACACAACATCCTCGGGTGTGCCTGGGCTGCAGGGCTGGGCGTGGAGGAGACCTATCCGGTTGTCGCTCGAACCGACTACACCCCGTTTGTGAAAGCAATGGGCATCACGCTGTCCTTCAGCCCCCGGCACCTGGCGGTGCGGGAGTTGCAGCAGTTGATCCGCCGCGGGCAGATGACGGAAGTAGCCTCGCTCGCAGGGGACGAACTGGCGATCTACCGGATCAGGGTCGGCGGTGGTGCGACCGTCATCGGAAAGCCCCTTGCAGCCCTGCCGCTCATGCCCGATTGCATGGTCGTCATGCTGGAACACGGTGATCAAGGCGGGACTGTGCCGGGAGCAGATGTGGAACTGCAGGAGAAGGATGTCGTTTTCATTGTGGTCCACCGGGGTTTCGAGGGCAACTTGCGGCGGCTGTTCGGAGTGGTTTGACCAATGGATTATCGCCTGATCCTGCGACAGCTCGGTCTGCTCGTCCTAGTGCTCAGTGGCCTCCTGCTGGCCATCTGGTGCTGGTCGGTCGTGCGATTCGAACTCATGGAAGATCGCTCGCTGGCAACCCACTTGCCGCTCTTGATGTCGGCGGGGGTGGGTCTGACCATGGCCGGGATTCTGTGGGTTCTGGGCCGCACAAGGTTCAAGTCCAACGGAACCGGCGCAGTCGGACGCAGGGAAGCGCTCCTGCTTGTTTCGTCCAGTTGGATTCTCGGTGCCGTGGTCGCGGCCGTTCCGTTCCTGCTCTGGGCAAGAATGGATGGGGCCGACGACCACCCGTTCCGCTCCGTCATCAATTGTTACTTCGAGGCGATGAGCGGTCTCACGACGACCGGCGCTACCGTGCTTACCGACATTTCGTCATTGCCGGAGCCCCTGCTGCTCTGGCGAGCACTCATTCAATGGCTCGGGGGACTCGGCATCATCGTACTCTTCGTCGCGGTACTGCCGAGCCTCGGGGTGGGCGGCAAGAAGCTCTTTCGCGTCGAGGCGCCGGGGCCGGACCCCGAAGGCGTGCGTCCGCATATCCGCGAAACTGCCCGCCTTCTCTGGGTCATTTATGTCTGCCTGACGCTGGTGGAGATCATTGCTTATCGCATCGCAGGCATGGGTTGGTTCGACGCCACGTGTCACTCATTCACAACGCTAGCCACGGGCGGATTCAGCACACACCAGAGCAGCATTGGCGCGTACAACTCAAGGTGGATTGACACGATCACCATCCTGTTCATGGTGCTCGCAGGAGCAAACTTCGGGCTGTATTACGCAGCAGTCAAGGGGAGGATGCGGATCATCTGGAAGGACCCGGAGTTCCGGTTCTATATGTTCCTCCTCGCGGCTGGCTCAACAGTAATCGTCTGCGCACTACTCGGTTCGGGCGAAGATATCACGACAACAACTGGAGTAGCAGAACCCGCAACGATCCAGAACGCACTTACAAACGGCGTGTTTACTGCGGTCTCAATCCAAACGAACACTGGATTTACAACCGCGGACTACGACACATGGCCATTCGCTGCCAAGGCGGTCATCGTAATGATGATGTTCATCGGGGGATGTGCAGGCTCGACTGGTGGCGGCATCAAGGTGATTCGCATCTGGATTGCAATCAAGGTCATGCTTGGCGAACTTGAACGAGCATTTCGTCCCAATGTGGTGCGGCCGCTTCGGGTAGGAACGACAGCAATCGATCCGGATCTGAAACTTGCCACCATCGCCTATGTGCTGGGCGTGGTCGTGTTGTTTGCTGCCGGGGCAGGGACGCTGATGCTGTTGGAGTCGGGCAATGCCGAGTGTGATTTCACGACGGCCGCCGCTGCCTCACTTGCCACGGTCTGTACCGTCGGTCCGGGGCTTGCGAAGGTGGGCGCGATGGAGAACTACCTGTGGTTCAGCGATGCCTCGAAACTGGTCCTCTGCCTGCTGATGGCGATCGGGCGGCTTGAGGTCTTCGCGATTCTCGTGCTGCTGACCCCGCGGTTCTGGATGAAGCGGTAGGAAGCCAGGAGGGTGTCCAGTACCGGACACCCTACATGGGCTTGTCGTCGATGGTTTGGTCGTAGACCTCAAGCAGCGTCTGCTTGTCGAAGACCATCTCGTTGCGGGACAAGCCGACGACTTCATAGCGAGGCGTCAGTTCAATGGCATCGCAGGGACACGCCTCTTCACACATGCCGCAGTAGATGCAACGAAGCTCGTCGATGTCGAACTGCCGCGGATACTTCTCCCGATCGTCCCACGGCGACTCCTCGGCAACAATGTGAATGCAGTCCGCGGGGCACGCGGTCGAACACATGAAGCACGCGACACACTTCACCCGGCCCTCGGCGTCCCTGTTCAGGCGATGCACACCCCGAAACACCGACCGCTCCTGCCCACCCTCAAGCACCGGCCGCTGATCTCGCCTCTCCTCGGGATACTGCACGACCCAGATGTTCGACTTGTTCTTGCCGTCACGCCCGACATTGCCCAGGCAGTGCCGCAGGGTGGTCCCAAGGCCCTTCAAGACAGCCGGGATGAACAGCGAATCGCCCCGCTTGAGGGGCGAAGGCGTCACATCGATGATCTGGTCGTCGGAAATCGGCATGGGCAGGCGTCGATTATATGATGCCGAACCATGGCCGACCCCACCGCATCACGACTCTGGCGACTTTCCGGGATCGGGTTCACGTTCGCCTCCGAAATCGTGGCCGGTGCGCTCATGGGATGGGGGCTCGTCTGGGTACTTGGTCAGTTTGACGAATCCTGGTCCACCCACACCAAACTGTTCATCGCCGTTGGCGCGATCTGCGGAATTGTCGTCGGCCTCTACTCGTTCATAAAGTCCTCGCTGCGAGCGGTCCGTGAGAACTCCCCAAGGTGAGTACCCCCACGACCAGCCTCGCTCCAGCCCGCATCGTGACAGCACAGGTGCTGGCTGTCGCGGTTTCGTGCGGCGTATGGGTGGTGGTCGCCTTGCTGGGGGGATGGAATGCGACCGCTGGCCTGATCGAAACTGTGGTAGTCGGGGCCATTTCGCTGGCCATGGTGGCCGTCATTCGACCCTCGAATCCGCGGCCCGTCGCAACCTTTGCCACGGTGTGGATGGTGGCCTCGCTGACCCGCTTCGCAGCGGCCCTTGGGGCCACCTTTTTGCTACACTCCGCGGCTCAACTCGACGCACGACCCCTGCTCTTTTCTTTCCTCCTTGTCGCAGTTCTCCTGCTTCTGGTCGAGACAAGAGCGGTGGCCAGAACGCTCTCCGCGAACACGCTCCCAAGCAATACAAACGACTCTGCATGATCCCCCTGCTTGCCAGTTCCAATCCGATCGAGCACATTCTCGACAAGCCGGTCATCGGCTCCGAGGGCGCCGTGTTTCAAGGCACAGAGCACCTCACGCTGTTCGGCGGACCACTGCTCACGATGCACATGGCATCGCTCTTTCTCGCCGGCATAGTGACCTTCATGGTGCTGCGATCAGCAGCTCATCGCATCGCAATTGGACACGAGTCGCAAGGCACCGATCGCTACCTGACCAAGGGTCGAGTGTCGCAGGTTATCGAGGTCATCACGCTCTATCTTCGGGACAAGGTCATTGAGCCCGTTCTCGAACACGAGACACACAGGTTTCTCCCCTACCTGCTCTCTGTCTTCTACTTCATTCTGGTCTGCAACCTGCTCGGGCTTGCGCCGTTCGCGGATTTTCAGCGCATCGTCGGGCCAGTCAATGAACAGGGCGAATTGAACTGGGCGGTGTTCGGTGGCACGGCGACCAGCAACCTCGCTGTCACCGTTGGCTTGGCCGCCGTGTCCTTCGTCGTCATCCAATGGCACGCCTTCCGATCGCTGGGTATTTCCGGGTGGGCGCACCACCTGACCGGCGGCGCCCCGCTCTACCTGTTGCCGATCATGCTGCCCATTGAATTCATGGGCATGTTCATCAAGCCTGCGGCACTCGCCATTCGTCTGTTTGCGAACATGGTGGGTGGCCACACGATGCTGGCCGTACTCACGATGTTCGGCATGATGTCCTGGCAGGCCATGCAGAACTATCTGCTCACCGGTGCAGTCGAGGTAATCTCGATCGCAGTGGCCGTACCGATCTGTTTCCTCGAACTCTTTGTCGCCTTCCTTCAGGCGTTCATCTTCATGTTCCTGACGACCGTGTTCATCGGACAGATGTCACACCATGACGACGAACATGCCGTGGAGGCGATTGCTCCCTGACAACGAACAACATGACCCGGCGTGGGACGGGTCCTCAACGCGTTCATCAACCACGGCGTTCCCACGACGCCAACTCCCCTCCAGCAGATGCTGGACAATGCACTGGAACTACCAATGAAGAAGCTTGTTGCCTGTACTGCTCTTGCCTACGCCGCACTCGCCGTCCTTGGCGTTGATGTCGCTTCCGCAGCCCAACACGCCGGCGAGGCGACTGCTGCGGCCGGCAGCCTGAAGGGCCTTGGTGGCGGTCTTGCCGCCGGACTCGGCGCCTGTGGTGCCGGTATCGGAATCGGTCGCATCGGCGGCGGTGCCGTGGAAGCCATCGCGAGGCAGCCGGAAATGGCAGGAGCCATCGGAACCAACATGATCATCACGGCTGCGCTCGTCGAGGGCGTCGCGCTGTTCGCAGTGGTCATCGGTCTGCTTGGCATCCTTGGCTGAGTCTCGTTACCCGCCCTGCCGGTGATGGTGCTTGTGTGCCTTCACCGGGCAGCGCTCTTACCTGCACGTAGATGCGAGGATCCCGCTGATGATGTTCATCGCTGCTAGTTCGCCCGTCTCAGTCCAGTTGTTGACGCTGATCACGACGCTGGTCGTGTTCGGGCTCTTTCTCCTGG
The DNA here is from genome assembly GCA_964546585.1 of uncultured Isosphaeraceae bacterium. Classification (GTDB taxonomy): domain Bacteria; phylum Planctomycetota; class Phycisphaerae; order Phycisphaerales; family SM1A02; genus CAZJKE01. Next base: position 21,022 of record CAZJKE010000007.1, read on the forward strand.
CTGCGGGCAAGTTCGTCTGGCCAAAAATCCTGAAGGGATTGGATGCCAGAGAGGAAAAACTCCGGAGCGACCTTGATGCGGCGCAAGAGGCCCGGCAACAGGCCAAGGACGCGCTGGCGGAGTACGAGTCTGAACTTGCCAAGGCTCGGCGTGAGGCAGGCGACATGATCGCTGCGGCTCGCGACGAAGCCAAGAAGGCCGCAGAGGAACTTCGATCTCGCAATCAGATCGAACTGGGCGAGATGAAAAAGGCGGCCGCCGCGGAGATTGAATCGGCCAAGAAGGCCGCGATCGCGGAGTTTCATGGCGAGGCCAGTTCGCTTGCCGTTGCGGTGGCGTCCCGGATCCTGGGCCGCGAGATCACCTCGGACGACCAACAGAGGCTCGTCGAGGATTCGCTGAAGGAACTTGTAGATAGCGCCGCAAAGTAAAGACACCATGACAGCAACCGCCGACGCCCTCTCACATGTCTACGCCCTCAGCCTCTTTCAACTTGCGGAAGAGGCCGGTGGCACTGACAAGATCATGGAGATCGCCGACGAACTCGAGCAGATCTGCGAACTGATTCGCAGCAACAATGAACTGGCAGCATTCTTTGCATCGCCGGTTATCGATGTTGAGCGGCGAAGCGAGAGTCTCGTGGCTATTTTCTCCGATCGACTGACAGATCTTGTGCTCCGATTCCTGATTGTCCTCAATCAGAAGGGGCGGCTGGGCAATCTGGAGAACATCTCCACCGCGTATGACGCGCTGGTGCAGGAGTCGTTTGGCCGGGTGGAAGTGGATGTGTTCACCGCACAGCCCATGGCGGCGGCAGATATGGAAGGCATCAAGGCCCAGATGGCATCTACCCTCGGCAAGGAACCCGTCCTGCATCCCTATGTGGACAAGGCCATGCTCGGCGGCATCAAACTGCGGATCGGCGATCAGTTGATCGACGGTTCCGTATCAACACGACTTCGCCGCATCGGCGAAGACCTTACGAAGCGCGGCGGCAGTTCCGTCCGCGAGACATTCGAGAGATTCCTGGACGATGCGTCCTGATCGGGCGTCAACCACCAAGAGATGAGAATCAACCGTGAAGATCAAGACTGACGAAATCACATCTGTCATCAAGCAGGAAATTGAACAGTTCTCAAGCGACCTTGAGATCTCCGAGGTGGGGCGGGTCGTGGAAGTCGGCGACGGCATCGCCCGTATCTACGGGCTCTCCAACTGCATGGCTGGTGAACTCCTCGAATTCGAAACCTCCGAGGGTCCCGTCATGGGCCAAGCCATGAACCTGGAACTCGATACCGTCGGTGCCATCATCTACGGCAACTACCTGCAGGTCGAGGAAGGCAATACCGTCCGCACGACCAGCAACCTTCTTGAGGTACCGGTGGGCAACGAACTGCTCGGCCGCGTCGTCGATCCGCTTGGGAATCCGCTCGATGGTGGATCACCCATCGCGACATCGGCAACCAGAAAGTTGGACATTGTGGCACCCGGCATCGCCGCGCGGCAGCCGGTGAAGGAACCGCTCCAGACTGGCGTCAAGGCCGTCGACTCGATGATTCCGATTGGCCGCGGCCAGCGAGAACTCATCATTGGCGACCGTAAGACGGGCAAGACCGCCGTCGCTCTGGACGCAATCATCAATCAGAAACAGTATTGGGGAACGGACGATGCGGTGGTCTGCATCTATGTCGCCATCGGCCAGAAGGATTCCACGGTTGCTGGCGTGGTCGAGACGCTGAAAAAACACGGCGCCATGGACTACACCATCGTCGTGGTGGCTGGGTCGGCGACGCCGGCCCCGCTGCAGTACATCGCCCCCTACGCCGGGTGCGCCATGGGCGAGTTCTTCATGTGGCAGGGCCTGGAGGGGAAGACACCCAAGCATGTGCTCTGCGTCTATGACGACTTGTCCAAACAGGCCACTGCATATCGGCAACTCTCCCTCCTGCTTCGGCGGCCGCCCGGACGCGAGGCCTACCCCGGCGATGTTTTCTATCTGCACAGCCGGCTTCTTGAGCGGGCTACGAAGTTGTCGGATGACAATGGTGGTGGCAGCCTGACTGCTCTCCCGATTATCGAAACGCAGGAAGGCGATGTGTCGGCGTACATCCCGACGAATGTCATCTCGATCACGGACGGCCAGATCTATCTGCAACCCGAACTCTTCGCCGCTGGTGTACGGCCCGCCATCAATGTGGGCATTTCCGTGAGCCGTGTCGGTGGCAACGCCCAGATCAGCGCCATGAAGGAAGTCGCAGGATCGCTGCGGCTCGACCTTGCGGCGTATCGGGAACTCGAGGCTTTCGCCCAACTGGGAACCGAGCTCGACGCAGCCAGCCAGATGCAACTCGACCGTGGTGCCAGGATGGTGGAACTCCTCAAGCAGGGCCAGTACCAACCCTACGATGCCATCGATCAGGCGATTTCCATCTACGCCGCCTCCAAGGGCTTCATGGATGACCTTCCGCTGGACAAGGTCCACGCATTTGAGTCCGCCCTGCTGGAGTACATGCGAACGACCGCCCGCGAAACAAGGGACAAGGCTGTGGAGTCCGCCTCCTTCAAGGGGCTTGAGGATGACATGGCGAAGGCAATTGGAGATTGCAAGGCCGGATTCAACGCCTGATTAGGAGGCGGTATTGTGGGAATCTCGTCCATTCTTGGCCGATCAAGGTTCCCATATGCAACACCCGCTGATTCCTGCCGCCATCGAAGCCGTCTGCACCGCCGCTGCCGTCTCCCGGGCTGTGCAGGCTAACCTCGATCAGGTCCGCGCAGCGACCAAGGATGACCGAAGCCCGGTAACGGTCGCCGACTACGCCGTGCAGGCCATCATCGCATTGCATCTCGCCGATGCCGTCGGGCCTGAGGACATGTACATCGTGGGCGAAGAGGATGCCTCCGCGCTGCGAAGTGACGAGCAGGCGATCATTCGCGCGGCGGTTCTGGAAGCCGTGCGTGCATGGAGACCGACTGTCACTGAAGACGACGTGTTGGATGCCATTGATCGCTGCGATCATGACGGCACGGCCGACGGGTACTGGGCACTGGACCCCATCGACGGCACAAAGGGGTTTCTGCGGGGCCAACACTACGCGATCGCGCTTGGGCGAATCGAGAACGGTGCAGTTGTCGCCGGCGCGATGGGATGCCCCAACCTTTCAATCGATCAGTCCTTCCCCTTGAATCAGCGGGATCCAAACGGCGTGGTCTACGCTGCATCTCGCGGCGCAGGCGCCTGGGAGTTTGCAGGATGCGACCCAAATGCCTCGCCCATGGGCATGGTGGCCCGCGAATACACGGGCGATCGCCCACTTCGATTCTGCGAGTCGGCTGAGAAAGCGCATTCGAATCAGAGTGACTCGGAACGAATCGCGGAGCGCATCGGTGATGTCGGCGAACCGGCCCGTCTCGACAGTCAATGCAAGTACGCACTTGTGGCCCGCGGCCAGGCAGATGCGTATCTGCGATTGCCCACTCGCAAGGGCTATGTCGAGAAGATCTGGGACCACGCAGCCGGGCTCGCCATCGCTACGGAAGCTGGCGCCATCGTGTCCGATATAACAGGGTCGCCGCTGGATTTCCGGCATGGACCGCGCCTGGAAAAGAACCGCGGCGTCATCTGCGCCGTACCCGGACTGCACGAGAGGATCATTGCCATGATCGGGGACCTGGCAATCGCAGAGGGATGAGTTGATGAGCATCGACGCCTGGATCACACTGGGAACACTTGTTCTGGTCGCGTCGTTTCTGGTGCGAAGCCGGATCGGCCCCGACCTCATCATGGCCGGGGGACTGGTGTTGTTGATGGCGGGCCGGGTTGTCGACTGGGATGTGGCAATGGCGGGGTTCGCCAATCAAGCGTTGCTGATGATCGCCGGCCTGTACGTTGTTGCCGCGGGTCTCAAAGAGACCGGCGGAATCGAACTGATTGGACGCAGGCTGCTGGGACGACCGACATCGCTGGGAATAGCCCAGATTCGGATGATGGTGCCAGTGGCAGGCATGTCGGCGTTCATGAATACGACGCCCATCGTCGCCATGTATCTGCCCATGGTCAGTGACTGGGCGAAACGGCTGCGGATCTCCCCCTCCAAACTGTTCATGCCGTTGAGTTTCTCGGCCATCCTTGGCGGCCAAGGCACCATGATCGGCACGGGATCCAACCTGATCCTGATGACACTGTTTGTCGCGTTCATGCAGGACCCACCAGAGTGGGTCACGGCGTTGGGCGTTGCGCCGCCTTCGGCCGCACTTGCCTTCTTGGGCCCCGCGTGGCTTGGCATACCCGTCGCTGTGTTCGGCATGGCGTTCATTGTCATCGCAACCAAGTGGCTCCTGCCCGATCGCACGCCCGCTGGTCATCAGGAAGTAGCATCCCGCCAGTATCAGGTCGAGATGTTTGTCCAGAAGGGTGCATCCGTTGCGGGAAAAACCATCGAGGACGCGGGGCTGCGAAGCCTTCCCGGCCTCTACCTGCACGGAATCGAGCGAGAAGGCCGGGCCCTTGTCGCTGTCGGACCCAAGGAACAGTTGTGTGTGGATGATCGTTTGATCTTCGTCGGCGCCGTTGAGTCGGTCGTCGATCTGCGCAAGATTCCCGGACTCGTTCCGCAGTCGGAACAGGTGTCCAAGATTCAGGGTCCCACGCTGTTTCGAACATTGGTTGAAGCGGTCGTGTCCAGCCAATCGCCGCTGGTCGGGC
>CAZJKE010000007.1:25826-35658 GCA_964546585.1 uncultured Isosphaeraceae bacterium
CAACGAACCTCATCGGCAGGGTCACGATTGTCTGGCTCTGCGGACTGCTCATGGTCGCGACGCGATGCATCTCCGGTCCCGCTGCGCGCAGGGCGATCAATCTTCAGGTGCTCATCGTCATCGGCTCGGCCATGGGAATCGGAGCGGCGGTAGAGCAGAGCGGTCTTGCTGCAATGATCAGTGGCGGGCTCATTGATGCTGCGGGAAGCCTTGACCTCGGTCCGCGTGGCACGCTGATCATGGTCTTCGTTGCGACCAGCATTGCTGCGCAGTTGATGACCAATTTCGCCGCTGCAGTCATCATGTTTCCCATCGCCATGGGCGCCGCCGCCGGCATGGATGCCAGTCCCTATCCCTTCCTCTTCACGATGATGGTGGCTGCCGGCTGCAACTTCCTCACGCCGATTACCTACCAGACGAACCTCATGGTCTATGGACCTGGTGGATACAAGTTCCTTGACTACACGCGGCTCGGCCTGCCGCTGACTGCGCTCGCGGCGATCATCGCCGTCGTGCTTGCGCCCATCGTCTTTCCGTTCGTTCCCGCGGCATGACCACCTCGCGCGCATCGCGAATCATTGCGGGGATCATGATCACCGTCGTGCTGCTCTGGATTGCCGGCTGGTTTCTCTCAGACCGGTTTGCGTGGAGCCAGTGGCTTTCTTGGATACCTACGCTTAGTGTCTCGGCGGTATTGATTGCAGGCAGTGGATTCGCATTGGCAGCGAGGCAACGCTGCTGGGCAGTACTTGCGGCAGTCCTCGGTGTAACGGCTCTGGGTTGGTGGGCATTCGCGGAAAACCGCCTGTTTCAGGATCGTGATGGAGCAGGTGACGTCCGCCTGGTTGCATGGACCATGAGTCATTCGAAGGCCCGGTCGCGAGAACACGCCGAGGAGGTCATTCGTCTGGACGGCGACATCACCGTCATGACACATGGCTACATCGTCCGGGGCGAGCCAGCGCTCAAGGAATGGCTCGGCCCCCGTGGAAAACGTCTGATCAATGGGCCATTCACAGTGTTGACACGATTCCGCGCCGTCGAGGTGCAGACATTGATCGCCTCGGATGGCGTCCACCTATCCGTGTTCGTCCTCGGCACGAAGAAGGAACTGGGTCGGCATCTGGTGTTGTGGGCCATCGATTTGCCATCAGAGTTCAATGAGTCGAGGATCGCTACTGCGCGCCGAGTGCGGCGGATTCTATCCCGTATCGATGCGCCGCTGCCGGACATCGTCGTCGGAGACTTCAACATGGAGAGAAACAGTGCGGCGATCAAGGTGATGTTCCCCGCGCTTACCGATGCATGGGATGAGGCGGGCAGCGGCCTCTCCTCTTCGTACCACCGTGTGCTTCCGCTTTACCACATCGACCACATGTTGCTGGGACCCTCCGTTGCGGCGGTGTCCTACAGACTGATCAACCCCGGCATCGGCCGCCACCGCGTGCAGGTCGCGGAACTTGTCAGCAACTGACCGCCTGTCCCTGCATCCAGTCCCACTGGCGGCGGAGGCCATCGGCAAAGGTTGTCGAGGGTGCATATCCGAGTTCCCGCATCGACCGCTGAAGATCTGCTGCGGTATGGTCGACATCCCCAGTTTGCATGGGGAGTTCCTCGACGACGGGAGATCGTCCGACAACCTCGCCGATCATCGCTATGAGTTCGCGAAGTTCGATCGGTTCCCCGTGCCCGAGATTCCACTCGCGGCATCGCGGCTCGCTGCCAATCGCATCGCTTGCCAGCCGAATGCCCTGCACGATGTCGCCGACATAGGTGTAATCACGCGTGGAGGACCCGTCGCCGAACATCGAGATCGTCTCTCCGCTCGCGACTTTTCGCATGAACTGATGAATGGCGAGATCGGGCCGTTGTCGTTCACCGAAGACTGTGAACGGACGCACAGTTGCGATCGGCATTCCGTCCTGCTCCGACCTGATGCGGCAGATGAACTCACCCGAGCGTTTGGTTGCGCCGTAGGGACTGATGGGCAAGGTGTGTTCCGCGTCTTCGACAAAGGGGCGGCTGCATGTATTGCCGTACACGCTCGAACTCGAAGCGAATACGAACCGGCGACAGCCAACCGATGCTGCCGCGTCAAGCACACTTACCAGACCGTCGATGTTGACACTGGCGTACTCCTCCGGTGACGCGATGCTTGGACGAACGCCGGCAAGCGCCGCCAAATGCACGATTCGCGTCGGCTGAAAGTCGGCAGCACATCGGTGGACACCTTCCTTGTCACGAATATCGATTTCGCCGAATTGAAGGCCCCCGCTGCTCGCCGCGGTTGCCCATCGGCGGCGATCCTCGTCGGCGTAAAGGGTCTGATCGAAGATATCGATGCCCGCGACAGGCACGCCATCCCGCAGTAATGCATCGCACAGATGCGAGCCGATGAAGCCGGCCGCGCCGGTGACAAGCCAGCGATCACTCATGCTGAGAGGATACCGGGGACATCCGCTCAATCAAGAGTCCAACAGGCCGCCATAGAACTTTAGCGGCCTGTTGAGAAGAGGTCGTAGATGAGATCGTCCTGGTCTCGAATCACGGTGCCTTCTGGGACATACAGCGGCAACTGACCCTGAATCAGAACATTGTCGCGCCAGGACACGGAGCCATCACCACGGAGCACATTCATGCCTGAGCCGTGGCTGAAGTCATCGCGGGTACGGAGACCGTCCATGGCCAGCACAAGTTTGTGGCCCTTGAGCAAACTGCGGCGCTTTCCAGTTCGCCAATCCTTGTGGCCTGCGTAGTGGTAGTTCGTATACAGGTCGTCTTGCACCGCCTTGACATTCCAGTTGCCACGCTGCTCTTCAAGGCGATTCTCGCCTCGGTGACTTGGGCAGTAGAAGCAGTCGGCCGCGTCGCAGTAATGCCATTGGAAGAGCCGGCCAAGGCCGTCCCATGTTCCATCCGGCAACGGCTCGGGCGGTCCCTGTCGACCCGCGCGCGGGCCAGTCATTGGCGACCCCAACTGGTGTACGCCATGCCGGGCAACCATGAGATCGGCGGAAAGTGGTTCGAATTGATCAAGCACACCGGCAACCGGAAGGCGGTTGCGAGTGTCGCCGGCGTACATTGTGATGGCCTGCCCAAGTTGTCGTTGGTTGCTGGCACATACGACGCGGCGGGCGTTCTCACGCACCGAACTCAGTGTCGGCATGAGCAGTCCGCTCAGCAGCGCGGTGATGGCGAGTGTCACCATCAACTCGGCGATGGTGAATGCTCGAGGCTGCGGTGATGGCGAGCCGATACATCTCGGTTGAATCCCGGACCGAACTGTCGCGACATTCGTGGTCACGGTGCGGTCTCCAAGCGGCATAGTGACGCCGCATGCCTCCCCCAAGCCCGGAATAACCAAAGTACGCCCCCACCGGAGTCTACTGTCGACATGGGGCTTTCGCACGGGTTTTTCCGATTCTCTCGGAAATTCCGGGGTAAACTGGAAGGCCGACCCACCCCTATGCGTCGTTTTTTGGGGTTGGGTTCGATCTTGCCGGATCGGCAACCGTACATTTTGCGGCTGCAAATCCTAGCCCCGTGGAGGTGGGTCCTTGCCCGAAGAGCCTGATTATCGGTTGATGCGGCGTGTCGCCCTTGGCGAGGAGGATGCCGTTGCCGAGTTGTATGACCGGTTCGGTGCCCTTGTTTTCAAGCTTTGCAGGCAATTTCTATCCTCTCAGGCCGAAGCGGAAGACGCGGTTCAGGAGGTCTTTGTACGGCTCTGGAAGACTGCAGATCGCTTTGACCCCAGAAAAGCCAAGTTGGTGACCTGGGTCATGTTGCTGTCGCGGCGGCATTTGATCGACCGTTTGCGGCGGAAGTCTGTGCGGCCCAAGCAGCGAGAACTTGACGAACAAACTGCCGAATCGGCAACCGACAGCACTGCCCAGTCGAACATCTGGGTGCAGGAACGGAACAGTATTCTGTGGAAACAGTTACAGGACCTTCCCGAATTGCAGCGGACCGTGATCGAACGATCGTATTTCCAAGGATTCACACTTCGTGAAGTAAGCCTCCAACTCGACGCACCGCTCGGAACAGTCAAGTCTGCCCTCAGTCGAGGGCTTCTCCGGCTCCGGGAACAGTCGGCCGACAGGATGTCAACCGGTTCATGACTAGGATTTGAGACATGCAAGCGAAAGACGCACAGAACAGCCAGCAACTTCTTGAACTCGCAGTGCTTGACGCATTTGCGCTTCTGGAACCCATGGAAGCGGAACTGTTCGACCGCGCGTTTCATGATGCCCCGCAGGCGGTGCAGGATCGAATTCGCCTGATGCAGGCGGATCTCGCCGCTGACATGTCTCTGCTCCCGTCCGGCACGCCGCCTGCAGATCTCCGGCAGCGGGTGCTCGACGCAGTTGCCGCTGCGGCCGACAAGGAAGCAAGCAGACTTGCGCCGCTGGCGCTCATCGGCGCACGGTCAGCCGCGAGTGGCGAGCGAGGACGGGCCACGCTTGGAACAACTGCGTGGCGTGCAGCAGCAATGGCTCTTCTCGGCGTGTCGGTGGTGCTTGCGATCTTCGCGGTTGATGCAAATCGACGAGCCACCCGAATTACTGAGTACGCGCTGAATGTGGATGCCGATCAGGTCCTGCAGTCCTATGCGGGTATCGATACTTCCGCGTTCTTCGGAAATCCGGATTGCCGCATCATCCGCCTTGAGCGGCTCGATGGCGAACATGCCGGGTACATTCGCATCGCCATCAACGAGCGAAACGGCGACGGGCATGTGATGGCCATCGACCTTCCTGATGGCGAGGAGTTGATTCTCCGCGGAACGACGCCAGACGGCAAAGTACTGGAACTCGCACGGCTGACGGCCGACGGGCCGGTCGTTGCACGTGGTTTCCATCTGGATGATGTCTCCATTGCCGGCACACTGGTGATCACCGCGGTTGATTCGTCGGGCACCCTCCGCTGGGGTTGACTCCAGGCCTAATGGACCGCCAAGGGGGATGGCGTCAGCCCGCGGAATCGGGGAGACTGCCCGCATGCACAACGAAGACCTCTGGTCGCCCTGGCGATACGAGTACATTCAGGACCTCAAACGACAGCAGGACGAGGCGGGTGGTGATGATGCCGTGCAAAGCAACTTCCTGCTGGAGTATTGGGAGTCTCCGGACTGTGACCGCGAAAACCTGGTGGTGATGCGCAACAGGGATGGCCTGGTGCTCTTGAATCGCTATCCCTATGCCAATGGACATCTGCTGGTGGCGTTGGGTGAGGCGCGTCCGACACTCCTTGACTATGAACCGTCGCAGCGCAGGGCGTTCTGGGACCTCATCGAGTCAGCCGCGGAGATGATGCGGAGTTCGCTGCATCCACAGGGTGTCAACATTGGCATCAACGAAGGCCGCGCGGCCGGGGCGGGTCTGCCGGAACATCTTCATGCGCACTTGGTCCCGCGGTGGAACGGAGACACCAATTTCATCACGACGATCAGCGAAGTTCGGGTGATTCCGGCGTCGCTTGAAACGATGTGGGAAATGTATGTGTCCAGAGGGTAGGAGGTCTGCGGGACCCGCGCTGCGGTTGTGCCCGAACCCGAGCATCTAGGTGGGTTCGCCTGCCGTCGTTCCCGGCCGTCCTCTCGGTGGAGGCTTGACCATCGACGCAGCTGATGGCGATCCCGCTGGGTTCGACAGGATCGAGCGCAAATGCGCAGTGCGGGTTCCGACGACCTCCTGTGAGGTTCCGCCCGTACCATAACACGACTCGGGGACAGATCAGCATGCCATGTTTCCGATTTATCACATAGCGGCGGCAATTCGCTCCTTCCATCCTGCATCGCTGCCGCCGGGGAGCAGGTTCCATTACAGGCGGGAGGTCCTGGCGTGGGCATTCCTGCCCATGATGATGGGTGCGGCGGAGGGCGGCGTGATCGGGGTGCTGGCCAAGCGGTTCTTCACTGGCTATGTGGACGACACGCTGCTTGACTGGTCGGTTGCCGCCATCACGGCTGCGCAGGGCGTCGCCAACATATCTGGTTTCGCATGGGCGGCGATAAGCCACGGTCGGCACAAGATTCGATTCCTCACCGCGCTTTCAGCCGTGACGGTCTTGCTTGTTGCCGGAATTGCGTTGACGCAGCGCACGCCAGGTGGGCTCTTGTGGTTGCTGTGTTGTTTCGTGGGAGCACGCGTCTGCTGGTCGGGTGTCATTACGCTCCGCTCGGCGGTCTGGCAGGCAAATTATCCAAGGGAGGGCAGGGCAAGAATTGCGGGGAAAATTGCGACGGTTCAGGCGCTCATCTTCACTGTCGCAAGCCTCTGTATTGGCGAGTTGATGAATGTCAACGACCAGTCGTATCGATGGGTCTTCCCCACCGCTGCGGTGATGGGCATGGTCGGGACCATCTTCTACAGCCGCATGAGGGTTCGTCGACACAAGACGATGTTGAAGGCGGAGAAGGCCGGAAGTGGTTCACTGGCAAGCGCTCCGGTGGACGCGGCGCGGCTCTTGGTGGAAGATCCTGACTTTGGTCGGTACATGGTCTGCCAGTTTGTGTATGGGCTCGGCAATCTCATGGTCATGGCGCCGCTTGTGGTGGCCTTGGCCGAGCGGTTCGAATACGGCTACCTCGGACAGATCGCCATTGTGTCGACAATTCCGATCGCACTGATTCCGATCACTGTCCCGTTGTGGGCGAGGTTTCTGGATCGAGTGCACATCATCCGGTTCCGAGCCTGGCAGGGATGGGTATTTGTCACCTCGTCGGTGCTCTTCGCGATCGGTGTCCTTACCGGTGGGGGCGTGTGGCTCTGGCTTGGGGCGATCATCCGCGGCATTGGCTTTGGGGGTGGTGTCCTGGCGTGGAATCTCGGGCATCAGGATTTTGCCGCGATCGAAGAATCGGGCAAGTACATGGGCGTCCATATGACCTTGACCGGGATTCGCGCCCTCATAGCCCCGGCTCTGGGCATGGGCACCTATTTCGCCATGCAGCGTCTCGGCGACCCCACCGGCGGCACCACCTTCGCGGTCGCCGCCGCCATTTCCACCCTCGGTTCCATCGGTTTCGTCCTCATGCTCCGGCACCACAAGTAACTGCCAGTGTGGTGAAAAATGCTCTATGATGTCGGGTTCGCCCACCTCGGTGGGCGTGCGATACCCCTGCCCCTGAGCGATGAAAACGGCACGGTGCCGGGACGGGGACAGGGCACGCATCTGGCAACCGCGACAGCGACATCGCGGCCAAGTTCAAGCGTCGTAAACCACATGGTGGATCACAATCTGATTGCGGACCTCGGCATTGAAGAAGCTGAAGCCGAGGCGCTGGTTCGGTCTGCGCTCGGGGCGGAGGCCGCCAAAGGTCAAATGGATGCTCTTCTCAGCGGAGACCTCCAACAGTACAAACCAGGCAACATCCTCAAGGGCCGCGTCGTCGGCAAGGCAGGCGATGACGCCGTCGTGGATGTGGGTCTGAAGTCCGAGGGATTGGTCAACAAGAACGAGTTTGATAACTGGGATTCGCTTGAGACGGGCACCGAGATCGAGGTCCTTCTTGAGGATCTTGAGGATGACGACGGCGTCGTAAAGTTGTCCAAGCGCAAGGCTGATCGCGTGCGGAGTTGGGAAAAGATTCTGGAGACCTGCTCCGAAGGTGACATTGTCGAGGGCAGGGGAATGCGTCGCATCAAGGGCGGCATTCTGGTGGACATCGGTGTCCCGGCCTTCCTTCCTGCATCACAGATTGATGTGCGTCGAATCGGCGATGTGAACGAGTTCATTGGCAAGACAATTCGCGCCGAGGTGCTCAAGATCGACGAAGAGCGGCGTAACATTGTCATCAGCCGACGAACCCTCGTAGAGAACGAACGCCACGAGGCCAAGCAGCGGATTCTCAACACGATCAAGGAAGGCGACATCGTCAGGGGTCGCGTAACCAATGTGGCCGAGTTTGGCGCCTTCATCGACCTGGGCGGGATCGACGGCCTTCTGCATGTCACCGACATGAGTTGGAGCCGCATCAAGCATCCGAGCGAAGTCTGCCGGGCGGGCGACGATGTTGAGGTCAAGGTGCTCAGGGTCGACTTCGACTCCGAGAAGATTGCACTCGGCCTCAAGCAGAAGGAAGCCTCTCCATGGGATGACATCGAAGCGATGTTCCCCGTCAACTCCCGCATACACGGGTCTGTCGTCAATCTGGTCGCCTACGGCGCCTTCGTTCGACTGGCAGATGGTGTTGAGGGATTGGTTCATGTCTCGGAAATGTCTTGGCGAAAGCGGATCAATCACCCAAGCGAGGTGGTCACCGTCGGCGAGGAAATCGAGGTCATCGTTCTGGAAATTGACAAGAACAAGCAGGAGATCTCGCTCGGCATCAAGCAGATTGAGGTCAATCCGTGGGAACTCGTCAGCGAGAAGTACCCGATCGGCACGATTGTCACCGGTACGGTTCGAAACATCACGAACTACGGTGGATTCATCGAGATCGAACCGGGCATTGACGGTCTGTTGCATGTCAGCGACATCTCTTGGACAGAGAAGATTGCCCATCCGAGCGAAAAGTACAAGAAGGGTGATGAAGTCGAGTGCATGGTGCTCGACATTGACAAGGAGAAGCAGCGGATCAGTATTGGCGTGAAACAGATGCACGAAGATCCGTGGCAGACCGCCATTCCAGAGGCCTACAAGGCTGGCATGGTCGTCCATGGCAAAGTCACGAAGATCACCAACTTCGGTGTCTTCGTGGAGTTGGAGGACGGGCTTGAAGGCCTCCTGCACATTTCTGAGCTGGCCGACCACAAAGTGGAGAGCCCACAGGATGTGGTCAAGGCTGGTGACGAAGTCGATGTCAAGATACTCAGAGTCGATACATCGGATCGAAAGATCGGCCTGAGTCTCAAGCGAGCGCAGGTCGGTGAGGATGTAGCGGACGACTGGAAACCGGACGAGACTGAAGGTGGTGGTCCCTCACCGAGTCGAGGTGGCATGGACGATCACGGCGCTCTGGGAACCGACAAGATCGAGTTCTGATTGCGTAGTTATCTCAGTAAGGACAGCGGCCCGCCTGGAAACTGGCGGGCCGCTTTTCCTCTCTCTTCTCTTCTCCTCAGCAGAGAGCGAGGAAGGTCAACAGTGCAAGGAAGATGACCTTCTTCCGATGACGAGTCATCGCGATGAGCTCTCCAATGCTGTCCACGCTCGTTCCCAATCTCCGGCTGCTTGTCGTTCCCCTACAGGACCACAATGCGCCGTGTCGCGTTGCAGGCAAGTGGGAACTGTCGTTTTTCCCCTCCTGAAGCCCGCACAAACCGATCCGGGCACACAGTGGCCTATACTCAGGGGCGATTCCATGGGTTTTCTCCCCGCCATGCTGGCTCTTTGTCTTTCCGCACCGTTGTTTGCCGGTGGTGTTGCGCCGCCGCAGCAGGGCCATGCGGAGATCCTCGGCACGCTTCTCTACACGGACATATCGGTGGATTGGCAGGAGGTGTCGGCTCGGGATGCGATGGGGGACCTCGAAGCATTGCTTGGGACTGCCCCGCAGGTGTATTGGGAGCGAGACAACCGGCCTGGTATGGAGCGGGAGTTACCGATTACGCTTCGAATGGAAAATCAGCCAATGTTGCGGGTATTGGATCGGTTGTTGGACGAGTGCAGCGATTCGGAGGAGTGTGGTTGGCAACTTCGGGATGGATTGCTTGAGATTGGTCTGAAGTCTCATCTTGGTCGTCGTTCGGCGCAGGAGTTGGAGGTGTATCCGATTCTTGATTTGTTGTTTGTGGTGCGGAGCTTTGACAATGCACCGGAGATGGGCACGCAGAATGGCGCAGGTGGTGGTAGTGGTGGTGCCTCCGGGGGCGGTGGTTCCGGGGGC
>CAZJKE010000007.1:35758-74124 GCA_964546585.1 uncultured Isosphaeraceae bacterium
TTTGGTGGTGGTGGTGTGACCTTTGGGGGGCCGGGCGAGGAGCCTGAGCGTGTAACCAACGAGGAGCGTGCGGAGGAGATCATTGAGATCATTACTTCGCTGATCGAGCCAACGCAGTGGGAGGTGCATGGTGGAAATGCATCGATCCGGTACTTCCGGGAGTCGCTGCTTGTGCGTGCGCCAAATTTTGTGCACAGGCAGATTGGTGGTTTGGATGTTGTTCCGGTGCGGCCGAAGGGTCGTCCTGAGCGGACGGTGTCGTTCGAGGGTGGGAAGACGATTATTCGTTGACGGCGTCTGCGAGCGGTTCCTTGCCTTGTACCCAGTGTTCGATCCACGCCTTGTCCCAGGCGATGCGGGCTTTTCGGTTTGACATCTTTGAAATGCCGTGTCCTTCTCCACCGTAGACGACCAATTGGCTGTCGACGCCAAGGTAGTCGTGGAGTGCGCGGAAGAGCGCCCGGGCGTGTTGTGGTGGTACTCTTGCGTCTCCCTCACCGACATGGATCAGTGTGGGTGTGTTGATGGACTCTGCGCCGTAGAGTGGCGACATCCGGCGAAGTTCTTCAGGGTCTTCCCATGGGAGGCTTCCTCCGGCGTAGTTGATGACATGACCTGGTGTATCTTCGATTGACCATTGCATGGTCTGGTCGAACACGCCTGCACCACTGCTGGCGGCTTTGAACCGATCGGTTGCAGCAATGATGCAGTTGGTGAGATACCCGCCGTTGCTCCATCCGCCCACAGCAAGTCGATCGGGATCGGCGATACCCTCGGCGACCATCGCGTCTACACCGGCAAGAATGTCGGCTACTTCGATTTCGTTTTCGTGACCGACAAGGTCTGTGACAAACTTGTCTCCGTAGCCGGTGGAGCCACGGTAGTTCGGGCTGAACAGTGCCCAGCCGCGGGTTGCCCAGAGCCCGCGTCCGCCGGAGGAAAACACAAGGCATGCGGCCGACGCGGAGGTTGGCCCGCCGTGCAGGTGTACGTACATGGGCAGAGGTCCGTCGTGTTCGAAGGAGTGCCCCCATGGCGACTCCAGCACACCTTCGATGCGTGTGCCGTCCTCTGCGGTCCATGAGACCGTTCTCACTTCGGGGATGCGCCAGTTGTATGCATGTTCATTTGGATCGACAACTGCGGAGAACTGTTTCGGGCCTCCGAGCAGGCCGACTATGGGCGGTGTAGTTGTTGTGGAGGCAACGACTGCGATGTCGCCCTTCTTCTCTGCGACATCCATCGACCAGACGCAGATATCCGGTGATTGAATCCATCGCCCGGATGCATGATTGGTGTCGGCATTTGTAATGAGAGCCACTGGCCGAAGGGTGCCGCGCTCAGCGATGTAACAGAGGTTGTGCGTGCGAGGCATCCAGTATGGCCGCGAGGCTACGGTTGCTTCCTCCAGTCGGTCTACGCGTCGAAGTAAGGGTTCATCATTGTCCAGTGATGCGACGATGATCTCCGCCGGGAATCCATCGAAGTCCACATTAAATGCAAGCAGGCTTCCATCGCTTGACCATGCCGGACCGCCGAGCCATCCAAACGGCGATGGCGCTTCTGCTCGCCAGAGTGTGTCATCAAGCCGGACTACATTGCCGGTTGCCGTATCAAGGATGTCGATTTCCGACTGGCCTTCGTTTGTGATGAGACGTTCGTCGGGGGTTGTAATCATTGCGACTCGTTCACCGTTGGGTGACGGCGCGAACTCCACAATGAACCGCTGCTCGTCGTAGATGTTCTCCGTTCGCCATGTGTTGAGGTCGAGCCGCGAGAGTGCGGACCATTGTTCGGCGCCATGTCCATACTCGACATCGTCATATTTCTTTCGGAGTGCGCCCCAACGATCGCCTGCCTGTTCGTCGTCATGTGATGTGTAGAACAGCAGTTCCCCATCCCGAGCGAGCGCCCATTCGGAGAGGCCGTTCTTCAACCGAGTCACTGCCATCAGTCCGGTGCCGTCCGGTCGAATACGCCAAATCTGTCTGCGTCGGTTCAGTGGCGCCTCGTCTCCTCGCTCGCCACGGCTCGACGCGAAGTAGATCCACTGACCATTGGCGTCCCACTGCGGCGCAAAATCGCCGGCGGTGTCAAATGTGAGTCGCCGCTTCTCCGTCCCCCTCCGGCTTGCTACCCACAGATCCATGTTCCGGCGATCCAGGTTTTCGTCCCACCGTCCTTCGACCCATGCAATGTTGGAGCCGTCGGGCGACACTTCGCAATCGGAAACCCACGAGAGCGTGAAATAGTCTTCGTCGGTCACATCATGGGTTCGATCGGCATGCTGGGAGAACAGGAATCCGGTGACCAGTAGTGCGTACATCATTGTTGGTCGAATCTCCTGATCAATCGTGGCGAAGGGCGACGATCGGATCCTGTTTGCTTGCCACGATGGCTGGGTAAATACCGAACACAACACCGGTCACTGCCGCCACCAGGAATGACAGGACGATGGACCAGGCGGTCACCTGTGTTTCAAGGGAGATGCCGGAATCGGTGATGCTGCCGAGCCCGGGGAGTTGGAGCAGCAACGGCAAGAGGCCCTCCAACGCAAACGACACCCCAACCCCGAGGACGATGCCGATCAGCCCGCCCGCAGCGCTCAGTGTGCCGGTCTCGACCAGAAACTGGGTGACGATGTTGCGACGGGTGGCGCCCACAGCCCTGCGGATTCCAATCTCGCGTGTGCGTTCCACAACCGTAGCGAGCATGATATTCATGATGCCAATGCCGCCAATCAGAAGGCTGATGGCAGCAATGGCTGTCAGCAGGATGTTCATGGCGGCTGTTGTCCGCTTGACATTCTCCAGGAGCTCCCATGGGACGATGACCTCGACATCACTCATGTCTGCGTGATCAACTGATATGACCTGCCGCACATGTTCGGCCATTCCAATCACGGATGAGGCGTCTGGAGCGGCGAGGTACATCTCGGACACCTCGACCTCTTCGCCGCTGAATGCGCCGGACTGCCTGCGAACGACGATGTCGCCGAACTCAAGTTTCGCTGTTGTAATTGGAATGTGAACATCCATGTTGAGATCCCTCCCGACAAGTGCGGAACCCGCGCCGCCTGAGAGTCCAACTGGCCGCAGGACGCCGACGATGCGAATCACACGATCGTCGATTCGAATTTTCTGGCCGACCGGATCGTCCATCGGAAAGAACATCTTGGAGATCTCTGAACCGATGACACCAACGGGAAGTCGTGCATCCAGATCTGCATCGGTCAGATAGCGTCCGCCTGCTTGCACACGAAGATTGGCAACATCTGCCAATTGAGGCGTCGTGCCGAATGCCTGGCTGACGGTTCGCTTCGCGGCCCGAGAAATCTCTGACCCGACGGCCTTGAGCGGAACGATTGCATCGGCACCGATGAACTCCTTCAGCCGCCGTTCATCCACGCGTGTCAGCCCGAAGGTTGCGACGAATGAACGCCGCTGCGATCCGAAGTTGCCGGACTCTGGAGGCCGCTGAGACCGAACGATGACATTTGTAGCGCCAAGCGCCTCAATCTCTCTGAGAGCAGCCCGTTTATTCCCTTCGCCGATCGAAACCATCACGATGACCGATGCAACGCCCAGCACGATGCCGAGGCTGGTCAATATGCTGCGAAGCGCATGGAGTCGCAGATTCTTCAGGCCAAGGCTAAGTGTTCGAAACAGGAGTGTCATACGAGGGGCCATATCATAGGCGCATGAACGTGGATATCGACATCCGCTCGGAGGAGGAGCGTCAAGGGGCTTGGTTGTTCATCGCTGCTGCGACGGTGGGCGGTGAACAGCGAGAATTCGTGTTGCGGCTTTCATGGGTGGACTACAACTACTGGTCCCCTGATGCCACCGACAGGCCGGAGACTGTCGCCCGCGCCGCGATGGAAGTTGTACTGGCCTGCATGGAGGCAGAGGATATCCCCGACGAGTTCGATCTTGCGCGAGTGCGGCTATGGAACCGGGATGCCGATGAAGCCGTCAACGCAGTGCTGCGCGGATCCCCTTGATCATGCGGGCATGAGCGGACCGGGTTCTTCGGAGGCAAACACCACAGGGATGTCGGCGTAGAAGGTTGCACCTCTTCCTGGCGTCGACTCGACCGACACACCCGCGTGAAGTAAATCCGCGAGTTCGCGGCAGATCGCAAGCCCTAGACCGGTTCCCTGATGTTCTCGAGTGTGTCCGGCGTCAAGTTGCCGGAACTTCTCGAAGACGATGTCCATCATGTCTTCCGGCACGCCGGGCCCGTTGTCTGCAACACCGATTCGAACCGTTGCAACACCGCCCGCTGGGACCATGCGCTCCGCAGTAATCCTCACCGTGCCCGACTCCGGCGTGAACTTGATTGCATTCGAGAGGTAGTTGTAGAGAATCTGTTGTAGTTTTCCGGGATCGGTTTCGATTGTGGGAAGTGTGCCATCGATGTGAATCGACAGCGAGATGTTCTTTGCGGCGGCCTGTGGCCGCATGATTCCTTCGAGTCCCTCAAGCAAATCGTTGACGCTCGTGGGCTCCGGCACAACCTCCATTCGACCCGCCTCGATCTTCGCCATGTTCAGGAGTTCGTTGATCATGTCCAGGAGCGACTGGCCGCTCGTCATGATGTTCCCGATGTATCGGCGGCGTTTGGCTGTGAGTTGGCAGTCATCGTCCTGATCGGCCATGCCCCCGAGGAGTTCCGCAAACCCGATGATCGAGTTCAATGGCGTCCGCAGTTCATGGCTCACATTGGCAAGAAATTCGTTCTTGAGCCGACCGGACTCGTACAGGCCCACATTTGCCTCGGCGAGTTCCTCCAGTTTGAGATCCAGCGATTCATTCATCCGCCGCAGTTGTTCCTGGTCCTCGGACATGTGGTCCAGCATCTCGTTGAAGGCGTTGGCGAGTTCCTCAAACTCGTCGCCGGTCTGGAGAGCGGAACGGGCGGACAAGTCACCTGCCTCAATGCGCTCGGCCACGCGACGAAGTTTCCGCACTGGTGAGAAGATAAGTTTTGTGAGAATCAAGTAGAACACGAGCATCGCGAGCGTGGTGGCAAGTACCCACGCAATGATCATCCATGTTCGGCTGACAAAAAGTTGGTGTTCGGCAAAGTCGCTTGTCCTGTCGATGAGCAGGATTCCGTCCACGGTGTCATTGATACCGGATGCAACCGACCCCCCACCGAAGTCCGTCAACTCCCGGTGTCGAATCGATTCCAGTTCAGATCTGTGTATCGGCCTGGCGTACCTGAACGCGTACTCCCCGTCGCGATACAGACCTTCATAACGATCCTCCATCAACGGGTGTTCGCCAAAGATCCGCATTGACTCGGCGGCGAATCGATCGTGGTCCGCATCCATGTCCTTGATGTCGAGGAAGCGAAGGTCGAGTGAAGAATCACTTGTTGACGATGTGCCCAACGATCCAAACTCGATTCGCGCATCGAACCAGGCATCGGCAAGTTGGCGTGCGCCTTCCAACTGGTAGTTCTGCACCATCCTGGATGTGCGAATCCAAGGAACGCTCAGCGCAACGGTGAGGATGATCACAATGACCGCGCCGAAGATGACGATGCACTTGTTGGCGAGGCTGAGCCCGGTCCGCATGGGCATCAGGATATCTTCACAAGTGTCGCCGCATGGAATGGGCGTCCCTCGCGGTGATACTTGCGTTCGAAGTTCGTTCCGACCAGTTCACCGCCTTCGGGTGCAGAAAAGGCTTCGCGATGAAACAGATCCGCTGATCGCTCCATGTGTTCCTCGCACCATGTCCAGAGATCGTCGTGGTCAGTCACCAATCGCAGTTCGCCGCCAGGCGTGAGGATTCGATGAAACTGCCGCATGGTGTCGTCCTGCACAACGCGTCGTTTGTGGTGCCGTTTCTTGGGCCACGGATCGCTGAAGTAGAGATGGATGACCTGAGCAACGGCGTCTTCGCACCGAAACTGCAGAAACTCAGTAGCGTCGTCGCGGAGCATCCTCGTGTTCGAACAGTCGTGCCGCCGCAAGCGATCCGCCGCGTATCGGTAGAACTCCCCCGCCCATTCGATACCGAGATAGTTGACATCCGGATGATCCGCAGCCTCCCGAAGAAGAAATGTCCCTTTGCCGGTACCTATTTCCATTTCAAATGGTTGCGATGGGTTGTCGAACCATGATCGCGGGTCGATGCGACCGTCATCGTAGGGCGGGAGATCCCGGGATTCGATACCGATTCCACTGGTGTCGAGCGTTCTGCCTCGTGCGAGTCCGAAACTCATGAGGTGCGAACGCCGGTGGACACTGCAGCGGCTGCCGCAGCCGAGGCGGCCAGCGCCGCTGGCGCGGCGGACGACGAGCCCCGAACTGTAGCAATGCAAGCAATGCCTACGCCCATGCCCTTCAATGGGTTCTCCCAGACGACATCGCCGCGGGTGGGTTCCAGGCAGTATGTGTATCCCTGTACCGAAACGAGCAGTCGATCGCCGTCGAGCAGAATGGCGGGATAGCCGGTTCCCTTCGGCGCTTTCCAATCCCATACCACCTCGCCGGTGTATCGATCCAGTGCTGCGACCCGGCTGTTGAAACCGACGAACAGAAGATCGGCGGTCTTTACGGAGGTTGACTGTTTACTCATACTGGACCTGCCAGTTGACCCAGTCGCCGACTTCCTGCAGCGCGCTTTCGTCAATGGTCGTTTCTATTGTCGCGTACTCTCCAACCGCGCCGGTCGTCGCGGGTTGAAAGAGGTGGTTGAGCCCTTCCAGCCGCACGATCGTGACATCGCCACCGGCATCATTGATGACCTGTTCGATCACCGGGAGGTTCTGATCGTGCCAGACCTGCAGGTCAAGCGTGCCGTTCATGGCGAGCACCGGGCAGTTGAGCATTCCGAGTGTTGGTGCAGGATCGTAGGTGCGGAAGAATGTCATCCAAGGGCTTTGGAACTGCCTCACCGCCAGATCGATCTGGTCTTCCATTTCTTGTTCGGTCGCCGTCGAAGCGGAGACTGCCATTTGGGACTCGATGAGTTTTCGAAGCCCATGCCGGATTGCGGACTCGTCTGCGGACTCCATGACTGTATAGAGTTCTGATTGGGCATCCACGATGTGATCGACCTGTTCTTGTGATGCCCCGGCGGCGAGGAAAAGGAGCTCTTGCTGCAACAAGAGAATGTCGCTTCCCGGAACGCCTGGACCGGCAAGCATGACGACGAAGGCGATGTCGTCATCTGCCGCTGCGACCATCGGTCCGATCAAACCCCCCTCGCTGTGCCCGATCAACCCAACCAGTCGATCGTTGATTTCCGGCTGCCAACGAACCGCGTTGACAATCGCCGCCACATCAGTCGCGAAATCCTCGCTGGTCGCATTTCGAATCGAATCAGCATGCTCGACCGTTGAGGCGCCCACGCCGCGATCGTCGAATCGCATGACTGCGATGCCACGCCGCGTCAGGTAGTCGGCAAGAACAAGGAACGGCTTGTGCCCCATGAGTGACTCGTCGCGGTCCTGCATTCCCGACCCGCTGATGAGAACTGCGCAGGGGAACGGGCCTCGTCCCTTCGGCAGGGTCATCGTGCCCGCGAGCAAGTGTCCGGCGGGGTGCCGCACCACCAATTCTCGCTGTCGATAGGGAAACGGAGCCTGCGGTTCCTGCGGCCGCATGAAGGTTATCGCCCCGTCCGCACGCTCGAACTCGATTGAAAAGGACATTCCCCGCTGTTCCATCTCCCCGATCAGCCGGGTGCGGTCATCGCTTTCGCGGACCCGGAATGTCGGACCACCGGGCGACGGGATTGTCGAGACGATGAGATCGTCCTCGACAGTCGTCTGCATGGCCAAATCGGCAACGCCCTGAAGTGGGACCGTCAGCAACATGGACAAGCCACCGTCCTCGTCGATCACTATCAATGACATATCGAGTTCGCCGAAGCTTGGGACTTCAATCGCACCGTTGTAGGTGCGACGGTTTGCGTCGGCGGCGAACGAGGATGTGGTCACGAGGATTCCGACCACAAGCCCCAAGAGGATTCTGGTCAGCGCAGTTCTCATGATCGTCTCCTCACTTCTTCGAGTTGCTGGACACATCCACGACCCGGGCATCTGCCCAGAGGTCTTCGAGATCATAGTACGCCCTGCGTTGTGGCTCAAAAAGGTGAACAACCACATTGATGAAGTCCACAACGACCCAAGTTGCGCCTGTGTCGATATTCGTCCTGAACGCCGGATATCCGGTCTCCGCGCCAAGATCGGCGAGTTCCGCAGCGACGGATCGCATTTGGCGATCGCTCGTGCCTGTGCCGATGAGTACGAAATCGCAAACCTGACTCAGGCCGCCCACATCAAGCAGTGTGACATCCTCGCAGTGTCGATCCTCGAGGAGTGCCGCGGCAGTAATCCCGAAGGATGATGCCCTGACAAGTTCTCCTTCACGATCGCTGGCGGTCATGTCAGGTCGCATCACCTACCTCAGAGACCGATCGCTGAAGAGATCGCTGGGCCGAAGTTGACGACAAGGCCGGCAAATACCACCGACACGATGGCGATCAACTTGATCAGAATATTGAGCGAGGGACCTGAGGTGTCCTTGAACGGATCGCCGACAGTGTCACCAACGACGCCCGCCTTGTGGGAATCCGATCCCTTGCCGCCATGATGGCCCGATTCAATGTACTTCTTGGCGTTGTCCCATGCACCGCCAGCATTGGCCATGTAGATGGCAAGTGCAAAGCCGCTGGTGAGTCCACCGACCAACAGGCCCATGACGCCGCCAACACCGAGAAGGAGGCCTACAACGACCGGGGTAACGATGGCAAGGATCGCAGGAACGACCATCTCGCGCTGCGCACCACTGGTGGAGATCGACACGCACTCGCCGTAGTCGGGGAACTGGTGTCCTTCCACTGCCACCTTCTTGGGCCAGTTCATGGGGTCGGCGATCTCTTCATCGCTCATCCCGTTTCGCTTGAATTGTTCTTTCATCAACGCAAACTGGCGACGACACTCGTTCATCATTCGATAGGCTGCGCGGCCAACCGCATTCATGGTCAAGGCGCAGAAGACGAATGCGAGCATGACTCCGAGGAACAGGCCGCTAAGAACCTTGGGGTTCATCAGCGAGATGTCATAGAAAGAAAGCACTTGCTTGATGCCGGCACGATGAGTCGGCACCAGCGAGAAGTTCCAGTCAATTTTATCGCCGGATACGGCAACCCGATATGCGTTGGAGTTATCGTCCCACGACAGCGTGCCATTGACATCAGAGCCAGCGTCAAAGGCCTTGTCAAACCCAGAGCGAACGGTGTCGTTATTGAGCATGATGGCACCGAAGGACTCCTCGCCGTCATGTGCAACGAATTCGCCGTGGCCGAGATACCTGATGGAGGATGCCTGCAGATCAGCTGCTTCGTCAGCAAGTTTGTCTGTCAGGCTGTTCTGAACGACCGAGACATAGGCGGCCAGCAACGCGAGCGCCGTCAGAGCAGCCGAGCCAATTGCGAAACCCTTGCCGGTCGCGGCAGTCGTGTTGCCAAGCGAGTCGAGCATGTCCGTGCGTTCGCGAACGATGGGCGGTTGCCCGGTCATCTCCGCGTTGCCGCCAGCGTTGTCCGCGATTGGACCGTAGGCGTCCGTGGCAAGCGTGATACCAAGCGTGCTGAGCATGCCGACGGCCGCAATGCCGACGCCATACAGGCCCAGGAGGAAGTGCTCTCGGCCGCCAGCGAGATTGAACGCAGCGAGGATCGCGAACACAATCACCACGAGTGGAACCCATGTTGACTTCATGCCTTCTGCAACACCAGCGATAATCGTCGTGGCTGCACCTGTTTCAGTCTGTTCCGCGATCGACTGTGTTGGTTTGTGTTCGTAGGACGTGTAGTACTCAGTCGCGTAGGCGATGACGAGTCCGGCCAGCAACCCCACCACGATGGCGAGCCAGATTCCGACCCAGTTCAGTGTCGGGTTGTCGCCGAAGAGTAGCCAGAACAACACACCGCAGAGCGCGGCAATGAGGAACGAGGCGACATAGACGCCCTTGTGAAGCCCCTTGAGCAGTTCGCTGAAACTCGCGTTCTCGCGAGCACGGACTGCGAAGATGCCGGCGAGCGAGCAGAAGATGCCAAGCCCGGCCAGCGCCATCGGTGCAACTGCGAGCCTGAAACCCATGTCGCTGTTGACACCAGCGATGCCGAATGCGGCGGCGGCACCAAGTGCCATCGTTGCGAGAATCGAGCCATAGTACGATTCGTAGAGATCGGCACCCATACCGGCAACATCACCGACATTGTCGCCCACATTGTCGGCGATCGTCGCGGGGTTGCGAGGATCGTCTTCGGGAATGCCTGCTTCGACCTTGCCGACAAGGTCTGCCCCGACATCTGCGGCCTTGGTATAAATGCCACCGCCAACGCGGGCGAACAGGGCTTGTGTGGATGCGCCCATGCCGTAGGTCAACATGATCGCCGTGATATCGACGAGACCCCACGACTCCGGGGCGAAGGTCGTCCAGATGTAGAACCATGCCGAGCAGTCAAGCAATGCGAAACCGACGACGATGAGTCCCATGACCGCACCGGAGCGGAAGGCGACCGTCAGGCCGTCGTTCAGCGACTGTTTCGCAGCAAAGGTCGTGCGGGCAGAGGCGTTGGTCGCCATCTTCATGCCGAACCAGCCGCAGAGGCCGGAGAAAAGGCCTGCGATTGGGACGCCGACAGCCGACCAAATTGGCTGAATTCCCGCCAAGCCAAGAAGTGCGAGGATGGCCACAAGCACGATGAACACAACCGTCACGACCTTGTACTGCCGCTTCAGGTAGGCCATCGCGCCGTCGCGGACGGCCGAGGCGATTTCGATCATCTCTGGCTCGCCTTCGCTTCGCGCCATAACGGTTCGGCTGAAGATGAAGGCCATCAACAGCGCTACGATCGCGCCGATTGGAGCCAGTCCCCAAAGGGTAAAGATCTGTGATTGCACGGACGCTTCTTCTGCAAGCATGACGATGTTCACGGTCGTCCTCTCCTGAGTTTTCTACCCTTGATCATGCGGCCAACGCGCATGGTGATTCGTGATGCTGATGTCTCTGCGGAGACGCGGTTGTTGATATTGATCCAAGAAAGCGAATCGCCCGATGCCATGTGAGGATCCTGATCAGTAGCGACGCTTTTTCTTCCGAATCGGTGCCTCGGGGACACCGGACAAGATTCGCTGCAATCGCGATATGGCCTTTCGCTTCGCTCGGCGACGGCGCTCCGAGGGCTTCTCGAAGTACTGCCTCTTCTTGATATCCTTTGTCAGGCCTTCTTTTTCGCAGAGTTTCTTGAACCGGCGGAGCATTTGTCCAACCGATTCATTCTGCCGTGCCTTGATCCGAATCGCCATGCGTGCATCGTCCTCTGTCTCTGTGTTGCGGTGCGAAGAACCGGGTATTAGACCGCATTCCAGTCCGGGACGCAAGACCTCCCCGCGGCGAACAGAACCCCCTGTCATGACAGCAGTTGTGGCCGGGTCATCGAATGCTACGCTGGGCGTCACCATGGACCTGCTCGTTGACACTTGGAATGTGCTGCATCAGACCGGTGTCCTGCCGCCGGAATCCAGTGGAATCGGCCTTGAGGGCCTGATTCGTCTGCTTGGTACCAGTCGTTGGCGGGGGGACCGAATCACCCTGGTCTGCGATGGCACGCCCTGCTCGAGCCTCTCTGGAGGGCCTCGCGTTGAGGTGGTGTTTACGGGCCCGAGTCGCTCGGCCGACGACGAGATTATTGCTCGTGTGAGCGCATCCTCGGCCGCGGGTCGGATCCTGGTCATCACAAGTGACCGCGAGATCCAGCGGACCGTGCGTCCCGCTGGTGCATCTGTCATGGGATCGCCCGAGTTTCTTGCTGCTCTGGTGCGTGACGGTGAGCGGAGCACTCAGCGAGCGGCACCGCGTCCAAGCGGTCTTTCTCCAGACAAGGCCGCCAAGTGGCGGGAGGAGTTTCAGTTGGACGCAGAGACGCTTCGTGCTCTGGAGCAGGAGGCCGAGGCCACCGCCCCTCAAACACCCACCGCTCCTGATCCTCCTCCATCGGCCGATCCCACCCCACCTTCCGCTCCCCCTCCCGAGTTCCTTCCGCCCAGACTCCTGGAAGAAGCTCGCCGCCTGCTGCGAAACCACAACGACCCAGTGTGACTCTCTGGCTACGGTTGGAGGCGTTGCCAAGACCAGACGTCGCGGTGGAGATAGCGGATGCGATCGTGGAGACGGCCGTCGTGGCCCTGCCAGAATTCGATTTCGTCCAGCGAGATGCGGTACCCACCCCAGAACTCGGGGCGGGGAATCGAGCGGCCGACCCACTTCGCGGTCAGAGCAGCGACCTTCGCCACCAGCACCGTTCGACTCTTGAGAGGCTGCGACTGATGACTCGCCCACGCACCGACCTGACTCAACCGGCCCCGCGTAGCAAAGTACGCATCGGACTCCTCGTTGGACACCTTTTCGGCATGTCCGCGAATTCGAAGTTGCCGCTGCATATCGTCCCAGTGGAACAGGAGTGACACTGCGGGATTGGCCTGAATCTCCTGCCCCTTCTCACTTGTGTAGTTGGTGTACATGACCGCACCGCGAGCGTCAAACCCCTTCAGAAGCACCATCCGGTTTGCTGGCCGCCCCTGCACATCAATCGTCGCGAGCGACGCCGCCAACGGATTGGGCTTGGTATACGCACGCTCCGCATCGGCAAACCACGCCTCGGCAGCAGGGACAGGATCGGATGGCGGCGAATTGAAGTTCATGGTCTCGGCCCACAATCAGCGGGGCGTGTAGAATACCGGCGACGCAGTGTCGCGCCATGCGGTCGCACTTCGGTCGTATGACGCCCTTTGAGCGTGGAGGGCCGGCATGCACGAGAAACGCAACTTCGTCCTTGTTATCGCCTTTGTCGGTGCGTTGTTGTGGTGCCTCTGGGGCTGGTTCTTTGAGGCAAATGGGCTCACCCGCACACTCTCCACCATCGTGACCCTCCTCTTGGCCTGGTGTCTCGTTCGGGCGTTCGTCTTTGAAGACCGGCTTCCCGACCAATTGCGAGACATCGTCGGCCCGCTCTACTTTGATGCAGATGGCGTATGTCTCTTTCCGCTCATTCGGCAAGGGCAGACCGGCCCCGAACTCTCCATTTACTATCAGAACCGATTTGAGAATCCCGCCTCAGTCGTCTTGCACCTGCGACCGCCCGACCACTCGTTCGTAGTCGTCGATGGTGCAAGAGATGTGCACATCGCCTTCACGGTGGGCGGCGGCGATGTCGGTGTCATCCACCAACCAATCAGTGTTCCAAAGGACCTCCGCGGAGAGACTGTCAATGTCGACATGGTCGCCGTCAGCCACTTTCCAAGAAGCCACGGCACCTGTCTGCGTCGAAATGAAGGAAAGCCGTGCGGTTCAATGCGCGTTGACTGGGCCGGTAACGCCATGCGGATCGGTGTGCAGGAAGTCGACGGCTCCAAAGAATTGATCGAACCAGTCACACTGCATCTGGCCATGCCCCGCGACATTCCGGATACGGAAGGTCGCGACACCACCTGGAGACAGGAAAAACTCGCAGCCGAATAGTAGACCGCTCAAGAATGACGTTGTGCTTGAGGTTGAGCACAACATCGTGTCTTTGGCGGCCTGAGAGAACTACATCGTGTAGACCGCGTCGATCGCTCGTCCAAGTCGCTCATGAAGATCCTCAAGATGCGCCTGCGAGTAGGTGTCGATCTCGACCTCGGTCTCGAGCACCTGGCCGATTTGATCCCGCAGATGTCGCACATGATGCACCGCGAGCGTCTGCACCGGGCGGGAGATCCGCACACGGCCCGTAGACAGCGCAACAAGCCGATCGGCCATCTCCGCCTGAAGATTGCGACGGAAGGATGAGATCATCGGCTGCCGATTGCTGTACTCGCCGACAACATCGTTCATGCCGACAAAGATCTCATCGACAAGCGTGTTCATGATTTCGGCCACGGTCAACGCATCCTCGTCTTCCGGGATGCGGAACTCATTGTCGTACACCATTCCAAGTCGCGACGGACTCAAAATTGCCGTCAACATACTGGCCTGCATGCCAAGAATGCGGTCGTGAATCGGCCATGTCGCTTCACCACTGTCACCGCCTCGATCGAACCACTTGTCAACATTGAAGTGCGCCAAGATGTCGGTGGTGAGACCGTACGCATCTTCATTGAAGATGGTATCGATGGCGTGCTGCAGGGCGGCCCGCTGTTGCTCAACCGGTACCACTGAAATGGGCGGACGATCCTCATCGCCGAAGTCGCCCTTCTTGTTTCGGTTGACATGCGCCCCGCCGATCCAGTCAACCATCATGCTCGCCGCCGACAACTGCATGCGGAGTGTGGTCTCGTATCCCTTGCGGGCCTTCGACCAACTGTCACCATCCTTCATATGTGAATTGAGCAGTTCATCCCGCAACTTTGCAATGACACGCGTCTGATTCTCGGCATACGCCAGTGGATCGCGGCTGAAGTCGTACCGCTTTGCCAATGGGTCCGGACCGCCGGTGTCCTCATCGGTCAAATATGCATGTTCCGGCTCATTCGACCGCGCAAGTACGTCATCGGTCTTGCCAAGCGTGTAGCCGTATTCGATTGCCCAGTGATCGTAGGGGCCGATGCCGATCATCGCGAAATCGCCCTGACACTCTCCCGCCTCCATGTTGAAGTTGACAGGGTTGTAGTCCATGACTGATGCGGTGAACGGCTTGTTGCCCTTGATCTCCTCGGAGTTGATTTCCTCCAGCGAATAGAGACCCGATGCCTTGAAGTTGTGCCGCAAGCCGAGCGTGTGCCCCACCTCGTGCGAAACAAGGGCCGACATCAGCGGGCCAATGAACCACTCGGGGATTCCGTCCAGTTCATCGCCCGAAGAGCCCTCTGGCGCGATTCCTTCCAGCAGTCCAAGTGATTCAAGACCGAGCCGTGCAAATGCCATCTGGCCCGCCAACTGGTAAGCGGCGAGGCAGTGGCTTCGCTCGTCACCAAGCCAACCGGCAATTTCCGCCAGTTCGGGCTCGCTCGCGAGGATTGGGTCTGTGAAGTCAATGGAAGTTTCGTTGCTTGGCGCCGCTCGCTCGGCCAGCATTTGCGCACGCTGCACCGGGTCTGCCATCCGCACTCGCGGGTCCCACTCCGGGTACTGCTGCAACCAGGCGATGTCCTGCGGTGTTAGCGCACTCATGGCCTCGACCGCAGGCATGCGGGAGAACCACTTCCAGTACGCACGAATCCAGCCGTCAGTCAGGATGATGTCCGCATCGAGAATCTCACCCGTCATCGGGTGCGCCCGCGATGGACCAATGGCCGTCGCGACATCGTTATTGATCCACCGGATGAAGTTGTACCGAACATCCTCCGGATCCTTCTCCATATGAGCGCCGGTCGCGGAGTCCTGATAGTAGACCTCAATAGCGTTATCGATTCCGATGTTCGCGTAGGCATCATTCCAGTTGAGAATGCCGTCCCGCACCCAACGTCGATACCGAACGGGGACTGTATGTTCAATGTAGAAAACGATCGGCTGTTTCGGTGGGCTCAGAGAGAGTTTCGGATCGCGCTTCTGCACATTCCAGCGGTTGATGTATCGAATCCACTTGTCCTCGTCGTGGTACTTGCCAAGGTCGAGGTAGGAGGTCGTGAAGTACCCGACCCGCTCATCCGCAACTCTGGGTTTGTAGTCGCCACGCTCGGGAACTTCGCTGATGGAATAGTGGATCGTCTTCAGTGATCCGCTGCGCGTCGGCATCTCAAACGCGACCTCGATGTTCTTCGGGAAGGCCTTGGCGGTCTTGATGCTCACCAGTCGTTTGTTTGCACCACTGCCCACACTGCCTGCGATCTTCGATGCGTTGGCGACTAACAGTTCGTCAAGGTCGATCACAGGCTGGCCCGACGGGCCGGTTGCAACAATTGGCACGTCGATGAGCACTGAATCGGTGAACACCGTGTTGACGCTATGCTTCGCCGTCTTTTCATCCGCCCGCACCGAGATCTCCGGCTCGATGATCGCCAGGCGATCGCCATACCTGCGGAGATAGACATACCTGTCCTGCCCCTGCAATCCTGAGAATGTCACACCGGCCGCCGGGGTCACGGCAATGAAGAACTTCTTCCGCTCCCACCCTCGGGGTAACTCCGCAAGGACTTGGTTTTCTTTGTCATTGACCCAGAGGCCGAACAGCGATGACGATCCATCAGCCGTTGAAACGACTTGGTGGTAGCCCTCGTTGACCTCGTTGAAGGCCTTGGGCTTGCCGGCGAGACCGGGGGTTATGGAGAGAGCGAGTCCGGCCGCAAGGACCGGTGTCGTAAGGCGATATCGCAGCATGGTGAACTCCTGATTCCTTCTCTTACGAGCCCAAGGCGGCTCAAGATCGCGACCGAGTCAAAGCCCGGCCATCCAGCATCGGCCCCTTCCACCGCCGTACTGGACACCCACCCAATTCTGGGCGTGCATTGTGGTTCTCGGACGGAGGAAAAGCAATGCCAAAGGGCTGCTTTTCCTCTCTCAGGAGCCGGAAACGGGGATTTTGGCCACGGCATCCCCCTGATTTCGGCGAAATGCCTCCAACCGTCCCCGAAGATCCGCGTCGGATCCGCTGAGGATCTGCACCGCAAAGATCGCAGCATTGGTCGCCCCAGCACCCCCGATCGCAAAGGTCGCCACCGGCACGCCCTTGGGCATCTGCACAGTGGAGAGCAGCGAATCAAGTCCATCCAGCGACCACCCCTGCATGGGGCAGCCGAGGACCGGCCGGTCTGTGTGAGCCGCAACGACGCCTGCGAGATGGGCTGCGCCGCCCGCGGCACAGATATAGATCTCCACGCCCCTCTCCCCGGCATCCTTCAGATATGCCTGCAGGCGGGCGGGGTTGCGATGGGCAGAGATCACATTGCACTCGTGCGCAACGGCGAATTCCCCGAGCATCGTGCTCGCTCGTTCCATCGTGGGCCAGTCCGAGACGCTGCCCATGAGGATGCCAACGCTGGCCCCATCAACCGTGGTGTAGTCGGCCATGATCCGCGCCATTGTATCGTGTGTGCCGCATGCGAATTGCAGTACTTGGCGCAGGTGGTGCAGCGGGCCGGGCCTGCCTGTCTGAACTGGAAACCCGCGGGCATCAGCCAATCGCCCTTGGCAGGGAGGAGCCGTTGCCTGTGGATATCGATGCGGCGATTCTCGCCGTGCCGCCGGAGGTGGCGCAGGTGGTTGAGAGCGATGCCCTGCTCGTGGATTGTTCGGGTGGACTTCCCCGCACGACGCTGTGCCTTCCCGGGGTCACGAATCCGGGTGATGTTCGCCGTCTTCGCATCCCGAACTGCACGGCAACGCTCATTGCCATCGCCCTGGTACCGCTTCGCACATTTGGCATCAAGAGCGTGACGGCAACGACCTTGCAGGCGGCCTCCGGCGCGGGTTGGCGGGGCGTCGAGGCACTTCAAGCCGGAGATACGGAGTCGATATTCGGAGGAGTGTTGCAGGGCAACATCCTCCCTCACGAGCGAGCCGCCGAGGAGGAATCGGAGGTCGCTGAACAACTGCATGCTCTGTTGGACTGCGCAGCCATGATTACCGCCTTTCGCGTACCAGTGCGGGTCGGGCATGTCGCAAGCATCATGGTCGAAACCGAGGAACCGTGCCCGAACGATCTTCTTCCCGAAAACGATCGGCTCGATCCCTTATCCCTCGAGTGCAAAGACGATGTCGCAACAGGCCGTGTTCGCATTGATGGCCTGCGTACATCTCTTGTGGCCTGCTGCGATCAGTTGCACGCGGCTACCGCCGTCCCCGCAGTCAATGCGGTGCTGTCGGTACACTGCTGAGCTCCACTCGAAAGGACACACCGTGAGCACATTCAGGGACATGCACATTCTCCTGGTTCATGAAGAACTGTTTTCCGATACCGCATCGGGCGACGCGCTACGCGCCCTCATTGACGCCCTTGCTGATGAAGGCATCGAATCGCTCACCGCAACAACATGTGAAGATGGCTGGCAGCGATTCCTCGCCGATCCGGAGATTTCGTGCGTCATTGTCAACTGGAACGGCGACACACCGCACGCGGCACGGCTCATGCATCGCATCCGGGAACACAACCGCATCATCCCCATGCTACTTTCGACGACGAGGATGGATGTCGACTCGATCCCCATCGAACTGCTGGATGTGATCAACGGCTACATGTGGATTGCCGAGGACACGCCGCACTTCATTGCTGAACGAATTCGGCACGAAATGCGTGGCTATGTGGAGGCGATGACGCCGCCGTTCTTTGGCGCGCTTCGCGAGTATGCGGAAGAGGCCAAGTACGCATGGCATACGCCGGGACACATGGGTGGCGTGGCATTCCTGCGAAGCCCCTCTGGCCGTCGAATGTTCGACTTCTACGGCGAGAACAGTTTTCGCGCGGACCTGTCGATATCGGTACCGGAACTTGGATCCCTCCTCGAACACGACAGCGTCATTGGCGAAGCGGAACGAAACGCAGCAGATGCGTTCGGTGCGGATCGCACATTCTTCGTCCTCAACGGCACATCGACCGCCAACAAGATCGTCTGGAGTGGCCGGGTGATCGCCGGCGATGTCGTGCTGGTGGATCGAAACTGCCATAAGTCATTGCAGCATGCGATCGTCATGACGGGTGCGATTCCGGTGTACCTCGTCCCTACCAGAAACCGGCATGGCATCATCGGACCCGTGCCTGTTGAACAGTTCTCCGAGGACTACATTCGCAGACAACTCGCCGAAAGTCCGCTGGTAGAGGGTAATGGTCCAGAGAAGATCAAGATGACCGTGTTGACCAACTCGACCTATGACGGGCTGTGCTACCGCACCCAGATCATCGAGCAGGCAATGTATGGCCTGACCGAAAACCTGCACTTTGACGAGGCGTGGTTCGGCTACGCGAAGTTCCATGAACTGTACGCCGGCCGCTACGGCATGCATGACACGCCGGAAAGCGATGATGCACCAGTCGTGTTCACAACACAGTCCACGCACAAACTCCTTGCGGCATTCTCTCAATGCTCAATGACCCATGTGCGTGATCGCCAGGTCACCGACGAAAGTCG
Organism: uncultured Isosphaeraceae bacterium; assembly: GCA_964546585.1. Taxonomy (GTDB): domain Bacteria; phylum Planctomycetota; class Phycisphaerae; order Phycisphaerales; family SM1A02; genus CAZJKE01. The sequence continues at coordinate 54,827 of CAZJKE010000007.1, forward strand.
AAAGGTGGACTACGACCGATTCAACGAGGCGTTCATGATGTACACTTCAACATCGCCGCAGTACGGCATGATTGCATCGCTCGACGTTGCGAGCCGCATGATGCAACACGGCCAAGGTCGTGTTCTCATGCAGGAAGCGATCGAGGAAGCTGTTTCGTTCCGGAAGGAGATGTTGAAGGTCGCCAGAGGCCTCGAAGGCGATGACTGGTGGTATCACATCTTCCAACCGCCGGGCCTCGAACAACGAAGCGCAAAGCACATGTCCAGGCCGCTCGATGCCCCGGATGTCAGCGACGATGTCACGGCGGACGCATCATTCTGGTCGCTCGATCCCAGCGGACAGTGGCACGGGTATGAAGGCCTGACGAAAGACTACATGCTGCTCGATCCGATCAAGGTCACCGTGATGTCACCTGGCCTGGATCCGGCAGGGAACTGGGAGGATCAGGGGATTCCGGCCGACCTCCTTTCCCGATTCCTGCGGAGCCGTGGCGTTGTGGTCGAGAAGACCGGCCTGTACTGTTTTCTCGTGCTCTTCTCGTTCGGTATCACCCACGGCAAGTCGGGCACACTTGTCTCGGAACTTTTCCGATTCAAGACGCACTTCGACAACAACGATTCCGTCGAGACTGTCTTCCCGGATCTTGCCCATGACTACCCCGAGCGGTATGACGGCATGCGCGTGCAGGAACTCGCCTCTGAAATGCACGCCTGTCTTCGAGAAGTCGACGCGGCCGGGTTACAACAGGATGCCTACAGCAAGTTGCCGGAACCGATCATCAAGCCAACAGCAGCCTTCAATGCACAGATCGGCGGCGGGGTAGAGCAGTGCACGCTTGATGAACTGGACGGGCGCACATCGGCAGTCATGGTCGTGCCGTATCCACCGGGGATTCCCGTGCTCATGCCGGGGGAGCGATTCGACAATGCCCGGATTCCCGCGATCATCGGGTTCCTGAAGTTGCTGGAAAACTACGACAATCGCTTCCCGGGCTTCGAGCACGAGACACATGGTGTCGATCCGGTGCGGGACAAGGATGGGCAGTTGCGATACATGATCGATTGTGTCCTGGCAGGCCGCTAGACGAGAAACCGTCCGTGTGATGGTGGACCGTCCAGACTGTTTTCGTTGTCGCTACAATGCCGCATCCGACCGTTTTGGTGGGGATTAGTGTAACGGTAGCACGACTGACTCTGAATCAGTTAGTCAAGGTTCGAATCCTTGATCCCCAGTTTCCCCCGGCCCCCGGATTCCCCCCGGACCCCCCCCCGGAATGTCCTGGTCATACCGGACCGAGTGTCACAGGCCTCAACTCGTTACTGCACCGGACAGTTTGACCACTGATCGGTTCGTAGTACCCAGTGATCTGCGCTGGAATGATCGGCAGTTCATCGCCGCCGAAATCCTGAAGACTCAGCGGGAACCGATAGCACCGGCCGTACGCAGCGGTGGCAGCGGCATCGCGCACCTGATCAGGTTCGAACCGCCAGATATACATCGGTTCGCCGGCGGTCACCCGACCACGCGAATGCACTTCGAAGACAAATGTGCCGTCTGCCTCGACTGTTCTGCTCCCCCTGTCAAAGATCGCCGCGGAGACATGAATCGTGTCGCGATATCCGTTTCCATCGGTATCCTCGACGTTGTCAGAGGAGAGCAGCGTCATGTGCCGCGGGATACCGTCGGATATTGGTGGGGGTGCAAGTGTGGCTCGTCCGGACCGCTGGCTGCAACCGAGTTCGGTTGCGATACACAGGAGGATGATTGTGATTCTCATCATGGTGTTTCGGAGGATACCGGCGGTGTTGATTCCTCGTCTTCTCCTCCACGCAGTTCGAGGGATTCGCCGTCTGTCTTGAAGTACCCGCCGGTTCCTTCAATGAGACTTCGCCGCAACTGATCGCGAACTCGTTGTGGAAGAGAGAGGCGATCAATCTCAGCGTCGGTAATGGCGTCCATTTCCGAGAATCGAGCCGGACTTCTGATGACATGTGGTGTGATGACAATCAACAATTCGGTGCGTGTCATGTCTTCTGTTTCACTTCTGAAGAGCGCGCCGATGAGCGGTAGATCGCCGAAGAACGGCACCTTGTCCTCGATCCACTCGTATCGCTCGCCGATCAGACCGCCGAGAACGATGGTCTGTCCATCCTGCACGGTGACGGTTGTATCAGCGGTGCGGGAGAGGATGCGCGGTGTTCGGACGTTTGGAACGGGTTCATCCTGTTGCTTGGAGAGCGCAGAGAGTTCCGGGCGAATATCGAGCCGCACAAATCCATCAGGATTGATGGATGGTGTTACTTCAAGACCGACGCCGACTTCTCGCTGTTGCAACTGCGTGTTGGATGTCCCCGTGTCGTAAAAAGTAGTCGACTCGGGGATGAAGATCGTCTCGCCGACCTGAATGGTCGCCACCTCGTTGTTGGCAGCCATGACGGATGGATTACTCAGTACATGCAGACGATCCTGCGACTGGAGCGCTTTCAGGATGATCCCGAAGTCGCTGGATGCGATCGCGAGACTGGGTACGCCGGTGGACGCAAGTGCCGTTCCCGCGGCCAGACCAAAGGTTCCGTTGAGCGCCATCGGGCCGAGTCCGAATTCGCTTCGGTCGAGATTCACACCCCAGTCGCTTTCCTCGCCGAGCGTGACCTCCGCCAGCATCACCTGAATGAGAACCTGTGGCGGGTCGACATCGAGTTGTTCGATGATCTCCTTGACCCGATCCATGTAGCGTGGGCTGGCACTGACGAGTACGGTGTTGGACTTCGTGTCGCCTTCGATGGTCACCTCGCGCTCCAACAGTCGCGATGCCGATCCGAGTTGGTCGGCGCTCAGTGTCTCCACAAGCTTCCGCTGTTCTGCGTCAACGAATGCGGCGATCACTTCGGCGACCTCGTCCGCCTTGGAGTTCCGCAGTTGATATACGAGCACCTCTCGTTCGTTTGCATCCAAGTCGTCCAGTTCATCGACAACATTGGCGACCAGATCAATCTGCGCGGGTGTGCCGGATACAAGTAGGCTGTTTGTTCTGCTGTCCACGGTGATGGCCAGTTGCTGCCGTGGATCTGGTACGGCGGTCAGGTCGGTGGATACGAAGGTTGTCTCGCCGCCGGTGGACGGCGCATCGGGCATGGCCGGTTCACCGATTTCTTCTCGCGGTTTCAGGACCAGAAGTTCGCCGCTCTGCCGCAGATTGAAGAGGTCGGCGAGAATTTCACCCATCGCCGTCGCGTCCGCATTGGTGAGTTTGAATATTCGGATCGTCTTGGACCCCGTACTCGACTTGTCGAGATCAGTAATCATCTCCTCGATGAGTTCGATCGATTCCGGTGGTGCCTTGACGATGATCGTGTTCGTGCGGAGATCAGGAGTAAGGGAGATCGTTTCTCTGATGGCCGAGGAAACTTCGACTTCGTCCGGCTCGCCGCCATCAAGCTGCCCGAGATACTTCAGAACAGTGGTTTGTTCTGCCGCTCGACGCCGACCGATGCCGCGACCACTCAGGACATTCTCGATCAGCGACACTGTTTCGATGGCATTGGCGGATCGCAACGGAATGTATCTGATCTCCTGCACGGCAGCGGGCCGCGACCCGTCGAGCCTCGCAACAAGACTACGGACCATCTGTACATCGGAATCGCCCCCGCGAACGAGTACTGCATTCAAACTCCTGTCCGCGGCGACGGAAATCGGATTGCCGGGTCGAGCCCGATTGGTGTCGCGTACATAGAGATCATTGAGCATGGCAACGACATCGGTTGCCCGACTTGCACGCAGCGTAATGACATCAAACTGCCGATCGGCATGCGTCTCCGCATCCGCTTCCACCAGGACACGCATGAAGTTCTCGAGCACCTCCATGTTCTCCGCGCTGGCAGCGACGATGAGCGTGTTGCTGGCGATGTCCGCCTGCACACTGACGCGATCGCCCTCGGTCGACGATTCGCCGAGTGACTGCTGCCGTTCGCGCATGAGTTGTTGGACCCGGGGCCCGAGTTGAGCGGCACTGCTACCCGGTGGAACCGCAAGCACATGCAGGCCGACCGCCTGATTCATGGGGACCTCGGCCAGTTTGCGAACAAGGTCCTCGACGACCGCCACGTCTTCCGGACCGGCGCTGACAAGCAGGCTGCTGCTCCGCGTGTCCGTGAGGATGAGCGGTTGCTGGGATGCACGAAGTTCGGCAGGCAATTCGGCGTACCGCCGCTGCACGATCTGCCGAACGGTTCCCGCGATGCGATCGACATTGCCACCAGGTACTGGAATCACCTGGACAAGCGAGGCGTCTTCCAGAGTTGAGAGATCCATGGTGTCTGCAAGCCGTTCGAGAATCTCAAAGGCATCGTTTCCAGCGGCGACAACAAGACCGTTGGTGCGTGTATCCGGCAAGATGGTCACCCGCTCCAATTCCGCGGTCTCCGGATTGACTCGTCGCAACCGCTGAACCCTGGCGTCCATGAGTTGCTGAAGCATGGGCGCCAGTCTTCCCGCGGAGGCGTGCTCCAACTCGATGAATCGAATCTCCTGCAGTTCCGGCGGCAACTCTGCATCCATGAGCGTGAGCAGATGTTCGAGCATGACGAAACTCCGTGTGCTTGTCGACACAATGATGGAGTTTGTTCGCTCGTCGGGTTGAACAATGATGCGATCGTCCTTTCGGATGATCCCGTTCCTTACTTGTTGTTCGAAGAGGCTGGTGACATTCGATGCGACGACCGCGGCGGCGGCGTGATCGAGCGGATAAATGCGAACCGATGCGCCGGGCGATGCCTCCTCCACATCGAGCATTGCCACCAATTCGCCAATGACATCGAGATTGCCCGGTGTGCCAACGAGAAGAAGCGAGTTCAACTGTTCATCCCCGTGAATCACAAGCCTTGACATGGGTTGGAAGAAATCTGACTCGGCAGAGCCATCGCCTTCGATCCGAAGTCTTCCAACCTGCTTCTGCAACGGGCCGCCGCCGGGGAGATCAACATTGCCCTCAATCAGCACTGCTTCAAGCGTGGTGGCCAGTTCCTCGGCGTCGGCAAACCGCAACTTCACAAGCCTTGTTTCAACCCAACCGGATGCGATGTCCGAATCCAGCCGCTGCGATAGCACCTCCACCATCGCCACTGCGTCCTCGCGTCCAGCGACGATGACGGTATTGGTCCGGGCATCAACGGCAAGGGCGACACTGTCGACCAGCGCGCGCCCGACCGCACCGGATGGAACGCCGGATGCCTGACTTCCGGGGCTCCGCTGCAATCGTTTGCCCTGCGCAAAGAGGTCGCGGACGATGCGAGAGAACTCGTCGGCTGCGATGTTCTCAAGCGGGAATACCTGCACAGTCACGCTCTCGGTGACAGGGACTCTGTCGAACAGCGCGACGAGATCGGCAAGTGCATGCACATTGCCTGGGGTCGATGCGACAATGACCGCATTGGATGCCGCGTCGGCGATCAGGCGAATGGGGACCGACAGGTCCAGCTCGATCGAATCCTCCTTGGCATCGTCGCTGCGGAGAGCGAGACGGCGAACCTGTTCGGCGACGGCGGCGGCAAGCCCGGTGTTCGCAGCCCTCGCGGCGGGATTGGTCACCTGCCGCAGAAGCGTAATCATGCCGTTAGCCGTCGCATTTCGCAACGGGATGACGCGCATGTCCGACTCGGCGAGCCGCGGCTCGGTATCCAGCGCCTTCATGAGCGCGACGACCGTATCGCGGTCACCCGGCGCGGCAACAACGATGACGGCGTTTCGTCCCCGCAACACGCCGACGCGGATGGGTTCGCTGACCAAGCGTGTCGCCGCATCCGACTTCTGGGGCCTGTTGAGTCCCAGCGTGCCGATGACTTCGATCGCCTGCGCAGGTGTGATGTTGGAGAGATCGATGATAAATACCCCGTGCTCGCCGCCTGGAGCCATGCCGTCCAGTTGCGATGCGACATCTCTGATTTGCCCGGCAAGATCCTCACCAGCGGCGACGATCAGATTGTTGCCGGTTGCATCGACTTCTATGGACAGCGGTTCGCCCCTGCCCTGAGCACGGGCCTTGAATGCCGCAGTGATCGCTGAAGCGACGCGGCGCGCATTCGCGGAGTCGAGATGAATGACATGGACGCCGATTCCACCGTCCATGCCCTCTTGCTGCAGTGCCTCGGCGAGAGCGGATATCTCCTTCCACTCGGTTTCCTCCGCCCGCACGATGATCGATCCGGCTCCGCGATCGGCAACGATGCGAATGGCATCTCTTCCCTCCTTGTCATCGCCGGAAGCCCAGGTCTGGCGAAGCGTCTGGGCAAGTTGTTCCGGGTTCCCGCGGTTCACCGAGATTATGCGTGGTGCAGGCAGACGGGCAAAGTCGGCCGTATCCAATTGCGTCACGATCACTTCGATCTTTGTCATCAGTTGCCGGTTGGCGGAAATGACGACACTATTGGTCTGCGGCTCAGCAGACGCACGCACCCACTCGTCAGCCTGCACAAGTGTTGGTGGCGGTTGCGGCCGCTCGCGGTCATCGCTGCGAGTTGCAGGTTGCTGCTGACGGGCGTGTTCATCAAGTCGTCCCTGAAACGCCTCGTTGATTGCCTTGGCAACGGACTTTGCATCCGCCCATCGCAGCGGCAGGACCCGCAGTTGCAGGGACGCGTCGTATTCCTCGCTGTCGAGTTTCTCCAGCAGAGCGCGGATGGCGGACCACTCCGTCTCCACTGCCGAGATAATGAGGCTGTTTGAGGAAGTATCGGCGACGATCGACACATTCATCTTCTGCGGCGTGTCCGCATCGAACGCGTACGGGCCATAGAAGAGTCGGAGCGCTGCTCGCACCTGCTCCGCATCTGCGAACTGCAGCGGGATGAAGTCTGTAACCCGTGGATGTTCCGCGGGTTGATCCAGTTCCGCGATGACCTGCGCGAATTGTTCGTATTGCTCAGGCGTCGCGCCGATGATGAGTTGATTCTCTTCACGCTCGTAGTCAACCGCTGGAGGAACTCCTCCCATGTCGCGGCCGAGTCGCTGCAGCGTGAAATAGACATCGCTCGCAACTGCGTGCTTCAGCGGAATGACATGGTATTCACGTGGACTCGCCGCGGGCACGTCATCCAGTTTCTGTACGAGGTGCTCGATGATTGGGAATGATTCGGTTGTTGCGGTCACGATAAGGCTGTTGGATCGCTGATCGGCAACGATGCGAGCCTTGACTTCCACCGGCTCGCCTTCCCCATCCTCCAGCCTGATCACGATGCCGTTGGTCTCACCGCGGCTATCCAGTTGCAGTGTTTCACCGAGGATGCGAACGGCTTCAGCCGCCCTCGCGCCGGTCAATGTGTACGTGCGAATGATCGTTTCGTCACTCGCTTCGCGGGTATCCAACTGGGAGATGAGCGATCGCACTTGGGTGAGTTGTTGTGACGGTGCGTTGATGATCAGACTCCTGGTCCGCAGATCCGGTGTCACAATGACACCCTTGCCACCTCGCCGCGGGAACTGTTCTCGCAGGATTCTCGCGATCTCACTTGGTTCTCCATCCCGAAGCGGAATAATCTCGATCTGTTGTTCGCCACCGACATCGGCCTGATCGAGTCGTGTCAGCAGATCGCGGATCGTCGCCATCTCAGTCTCGCTGGCCGAGACAAGCAGGCTGTTTGCCGCAGGGCTTGGAGCAATCGTCGCTGTTGGGGCCGGGCTCCCGGATACGCGAGCCCGCTCAGAGAGGAAACCGCTCAAAGTGCGGCTGATCTCGCCTGCATCCGCGAACTGCACGGCGAGTACCTCCACCTCCTGCGGTGTGCCATCAACTTCCGCGTCGAGCGATGCGAGGAGATCGGTAATCTCATCCTGCCGCGCAGCCGGCGCAGAGACGATGAGCAGCCGCCGCGCACCGTCCACTCGAATCAGAACCGCATCCGCATCGATCCCCTGCTGCCACCATCGCCGGTTGACCGTACCGCCGAATGACTCCCGAAGCACTTCCGCCATGATTTCGACCGGCACATTGTCCACGCGGTGGAACCGGACCTGCCGTTCCATGCCCGCATCGGCCGGCATGTCCAAGACATCAATCAGTTTCTGCACGATCTCAAACGTGTCGCCCCTTCCGGTGACAATCAACGCATTGAGCCGATCGTCCGCTCGCACCGCAATGCGACCAGCCGTGTCGCCGCCTCGCCGCACGCTCGGGGACCGGTTACCCCCGCCCCAGAAGAATGGCTGACTCCAAACGAGGTCTTCAACGAGTCGTGACACTGTTTCCTGGATCGCCGAGGCTTGTGCATGCTGCAGCAAGAACACCTTGAACGCCAGTTCGTCGGCTCCCTGCTGCTGATCAAACTCCTCAACGAGTTTCCGAACCTGTTCAAATTCTTCGTCCGGTGCTGCCACCAGCAGCGTGCTGCCACCGCGTGGGCCTATGACCGATACGCTGCGCCGCTGCCCGCGTCTTCCGCCGGCAAGTCTTGCCCGGTCGTCGTAGAGTTGTTGAATGGCCTGTGCTACCGCGCCGGCATCCGCACGCTCAAGGGCAATGGTCCGGACTTCATACAGGCTGGTCGCATCGCGATCGATTTCGGCGACAACACTTCGGATCTCGGACAGTGTCTCTTCATCTGCACGGACAAGCAGCATGGATGCCTGATCATCCGGAAGGATGAGGGTTGACTTGCGCATCGCCTCGTCATCACCGACGACGGCACGCTGCAGCAAGTTTGCGGCATTGGATGGCGACGCAACCTGCAGCGGGATCATGGTCAGGCCGTACCGGTCTTCTCCGTCCTGCACATCCAGCGTTGCAACAAGCGCCTCGACTTCCGCAATCTGTTCCCCCGACGCAGTCACCAGTAATGTATTCGTCCGCTTATCGGAGGCGAAGGTCGGGGCGATCTGGTTGGGATCGGCTCGCCGCGTCGAGTTCCACCTTGCGCGAAAGACGCTTTGCAGCGTTCCCTGCAAAGACCTTGCATCAGCGTGCCGGAGCGGGATGGTTTTCAAGGTCGTCATGCCGTCGACCGGCGACTGGTCCACGAGTTCGAGGAATCGGTCCACGAATGGGATTGCTTCAGGCGGAGCGGTGACGATGAGGGTGTTCGAGGCCTGATCAGCCGATACTCGAATGCGATCCGGGTTGAAGACAGCCGAGTAGGCTTCGTCGCCGCCAAGAAGTTCAACCGCAAGGTCTTGCATGCGCGATGCCTGTCGATTGCGCCTCGTGCCATCGAGCATTGCGTTGATGCCCGCAAGAGCGCGGTTCGCAGTGACTGTGGAGAGCGAGTAGATGCGGACCACGAGTTTCCGCGGCTGCTCGTTCCCCACAAGTGCGCGCATGAGTTCCGTGACCATGGTGAAGTCGGTATCGTTGCACGCGATGATCAGGCTGTTGGCTTGTCGGTCGGCGACGATGGCAACCCGCCGTCGAAGATCTCCACGGCGGCCCCCTGCGGGTGTCACTTGAGACATGGCTTGCAGGAGCAGGTTTGACAGTGCTTGTGCATCGGCGCGGTCGCCGAGTTCGATGTACCGGACCTTGACTGGCAGTGCCCGCATCTGGGCCACGATCTGTCCAATGAGTTCTTGGATGCGTCGGACTTGGTGTTCTGATCCAACGATGACCAGGGAGTTGCCGATGTCATCGACTGCGATCCGGGCGTCTGGTTCGTCCGGTGTTGTGGAATCCGGGGATGCCGGGGAATCCGGAGGGGCCGGGGATGCCGGGGATGCCGGGGGGGCGAATGCCGTGACTGTCATGGCAATGTGCACCGGCAGTGGCAGGAGTGACTGTGGTGGCGTCACCTTGGGTTCCGTTTTCTTTGGGTTGAGAATGTCCTCGAGGTCGAGCACTTCGACCCGGGCCCCGCCTGTTCGTTGCAGCAACTGTCGAAGGGCCTCGGCTACCTCCCTTGCAGATCCCTTTGCGGGATCGATTTGGATGGAGCGAATCTGGCTGGCCGATGCGATTGCAGCTTCGTCGAGTTGGTCGACGACTTCCCTGATCGTGGCGAACTGCGTATCCGTAGCGCGAACAAGCAGTGCGTTGCTGGCGCGATCGACGGTGATGATCGGCGGTTGTTCAACACCCCTGCGATCCGTAAACAGTGTGGAGAGGCTGGCGGCAACATCGGATGCCTCCGCGTTCTGGACGAGCACAACATGAACATCGCGGGCTTGATCAGATGTTGGAACGGTGTCGAGTTGTTTGACGAGTTTCTCGAACCCATCCATGCGGTGGATTGGAGCATCCACGATGAGGCTGTTCGTCTGCGTATCGGCGCGGACGGCGATTTCCTTTGGTTCCTGAAGGTGCGGCATCGGTCGGCCACGCCGATCCATGGGCATCGGTGGTTCTGGGAACATCGCGTCGATCGTGTGAGCAAGGTCCTGCGCTCTAGCGACGGTCAAGGGAAAAATGCGGATCTCCCGACCTTCTTCATCGAGCCTGTTCGTGTCGTTCAATTCGTCGAGGATGGCGGAAATCTCGTCCTGCACATCGGATGGAGCCGTAATGATCAGCGTGTTCGTCGCCGCATCGGGTGTCAACCGGACAGGTTTTTCCCGCTGTTCATCCGGCGACCTCGCGTCGTACTGTCGTTGCAGCGTCGCGGCCACGACATTGGCATCTGCTGCACGCAGTTGCAGTATTCGAAGGGGTTGCATCTCGCTTGCTCGATCCCGATCGAGTTCAGATGCAAGGGACGCAATCATGTTCACCTGTGATGGCAGCCCGGTAATGACAATTGCATCAATGGCGTCAACGGCCGACATGGCTGGGGCGATGAAGTTCTTGCCATCTTCGGCGCGCAGTACTTGCGAGGCAATCGAGTCGAGGGTCGGGAGCAACTCACTTGGTTCGGCGTTGTGAATCGTGACGCGGCGAGTTTCGCGATCAATCGCGGTCGCATCCTCGACCATCGCAAGCAGTCGTGCATACGACTCGATGCCGCGGGGCGATCCCGTCATGGTGACAACTCGCGTTGTTGAATCAACTGAGACCACCAACTCCTCCTCGGACGCCTTGGCGGCCCAGAGGTCGTCGGCGGCCTTTACCATTGCGGCAGCGTCCGGCGTGTCCAGCCGAAGCAGTCGTACCGACCGGTCGTCTGCCGTAGTGGAATCCAGCGCTGGGATAATTGCTGCGACTGCTTCGACATCTGCTTCTGGTCCGGCGAGCACGAGGCTGCGACCATCGGTACCCGGTACGAGCCGTGTCGTCGCCGCCTGCCTTCCGGTCAACAGCGAACGAAGCGTCGCGATCAATGAGCCCGGGTCCGCATGTTCCAAGGGAAGTACGAGCATGGCGTTGCCGGATGCATCCACCACAACATCACCGTCGAGTTCGCGGAGCAGCGTGGTGGCCTCGATGACCCGCTGTTCATCTCCGACCAGCGTTATGGCCGCACGGTCGTCCTGTTGCACGATGACCGGCCGCTCGGGGGCCGGGAGTGTCGCGAAGAGTGCGGCAAGATGCCGTGCGGCAGCGGATGGTGCAACGGTGGCAAGTTCGATTGTGCGAATAGTGCGGGTTGATGATGCACTCGGGACATCCAACAGATCAACCGTGTCCCGCAACTGGAGGATTCTCGCCTGCTGCCCCTTCACAATGATGGAGTTTGTTCTCGGATCGGGGGAGAACGCCAGGCCCGGCATCGTGTCTTCTTCGATCTTGTGCTGTTTGCCGTCGCCGCCGATCACATATTTTTCGACCCGCGTGCTCAAGAGCGCCGTCAGCGGTCCCATGATGGCCTCAGCTTTGGTGTGCCGAAGTGGAATGATCTCGATGATGCCGTCCGGATCTTCTCGATCGAGTTCCTCGATGATCGAGAGGAGTCTGCGAACCTGCGCGGCTGTCTCGGTGATGACCAGCGAGTTCTGCGCCTCCATGGCCGTCACCGACCCGTACGCAGCGACAAGATTCGCAAGTCGCTCTGCAAGCGGTTTGGCAAGTGTGATGTCGAGAGGCCGAACAATCGTGACGATCTGGTCGTTGGTGATTTCCTCGGGAAGTGTTCCGATGAATGTCGGGATATTCTCCCGCTGCATCTCAGTGAGGCTCTGCAGGTACAGCATGTCCGCATCGCGGCGAAGCATGACACCGCGAGATTGCAGGATGATGTTCAGCACCCGCAATCCCTCATCGAGGTTGTAGGCCTCTGGTGAGAGATAGTCGAGCGTTCCTCCGGGCACATCGACTTCCTTCACAACCGGCAGTCCGGACTGTCTGGAAAAGAAGTCGAGTACTTCGTTGAATGTTGCGGCCTTGAAGTTGAACCGCAATTCGCCCGGTTCATCCGCGGCAACGGCCATCTGGCAGCCAAGAGCGAGTGCGATCGTCAATACAAGTGTCTTTATCATGGTCTTGCATTCCTCTGCTCATCGAGCAGCGTGCCGAGCTGTACGAAGAAGTTCCGCTCGTTCTCCTTGAATTCCGCCCATTCGCCATCCGCTGCAACCAACATGAGTGATCCGAGTCGGTCACCCGCAACGAGTTGCACCCGCTCTCCCGTGCGATCGTGCCGTAGCCAGACTTCGGTCTTCCCACTGCCCTGCACCACTCCTGTTACGAGCCACTGCCCGCTCGGTGTCTGCTCATTCGACGGTTGTGGGAGTGGACGCGAGGGCACATCTGGCTGCGGTACGCTGAATGGATTGCTCGCCGCTGCAGCAACAATTACTGCGCGGCGGCTTGAATCGTATTCCGCAAAGACGGGCTCTTCGACGGTTGCGTCCGGCAGATAGATCGTTCGCAGATCGATGCGGGCCATGAAACTCCGACCGTTGTCCTTTGCCTCAAGCCGAAGCAACTCGACGCGGCAGATCCAGGGCTCCACCTCGAGCCGATCGACCAACTCCAGGATCTGTGCAAGGGTTCCCTGACCGGACACCCAACCTTCGACCTCCACAAGATCTACTTCATCAGCGATATCCCCGCGGAACTTGGACTTTGCCGGCGACTCCCGCACAACCATGCGGCCGGTTCCAATTGTCACCGACTGCAGTCCGACCGCTTCACAGAGGCGATTGAGTCGTGCACGCAATCGATGGTCAACCTCTTCCCCGGTTCCACCGAGGCTCATCGCGGAGACACCCGCGATGGCGTCGCGTACGCGGTCGTGGTCGTCGACAGCCCGCCGCCAGTTCGTTATCCGTGACTTGGCCTCGCTGATGTCCTGCCGCAGCGCCGCACGTGGACCAAAAAGCGTGCTGTCGACAATGCCCCACACCATCCACGCCCCCACAACGGCGACGACAGCCAAGATGATCATCCCGCGGCGGCTCACGGTTGAGCCCCCTCGTTCGCCGCCTCAGTTGCAAGGCGATAGGTGAATCCAACGGGCATGCGGCGGCCACCGGTAGATTCGGAACCCGGCGAGTCAACCTGATAACTCTCCGCCGAAACAAGTTCCTCGCGTAGCGCATCGGCCGTTGCGCGATCGATGGCCTCGCCATCGAGAACGATCATGATTTCCGGCTCGGCACTCCAGGCATCCTGCTTCTTGTCGTACTTGACACCCTTGAAGTCGATCGATCCACGCCAACTGTCCAGCACCAAACGATCAGTGGTGGGCGACATGGCCTGCAGGTGCTGCAGGTGGGCCAGCCAGTCCACTTCCACAGATTGCCACTGTTCCAGATGCTCAAGGCGATAGCGATCGCGGAAGTACCGCATGGCGCTTCCCTGCAGGTTGCGCTGGGTTCGCTTCAGATCGGCGAGTTCTGCCCGAAGGCCCGACATCTGGAGGTTGCCGGCGGTCCACAGGCCGCCGATCACGAATACTGTCGCCGCGACGGCGGCCAGCGACATGCGGCGGCGGCGAGCAGCGAGATCCGGCGCGCGCCGTGGATGCAGAAAGTCAATACCAGGCCTGCCCGCCTCTTCGGCAAGCAACAATCCCGCCAGGGGCCAGAGTCGATCGCCAACATCTCCGGTGACACCCGCACACTCACTGAGGATCTCGACTGGACTGTTCAATACCCCGGCAAGACGCGTCACTGCGGATGCAAGCGAGGCTTCGTCACCCATCAACATGCAGCGATCGATGGACGCACCGTCGTTTCCAACTTTGTAACTCATCCATGTGCGGCGAGTTTCCGTTTCGATGGCGTCACCGGGTTCACCACCGTTTCGCGGGAAATCGCCCGCCCGCGAAAACCTGACGCCCCCGTTGTCCAACACGGTGAATTCGATCCCACCTCGTGTCACATCGATCACCAGTACAGCGCCATCGCCAGCCAGCGCAGCAGTGCCAAGGCAGCGGAGTGTCACTGCCGAGGGCGTGTAGCCCGCTGCCTCTGCCACTTCGCATGCATCCCGGAACACCTCGCCTGATACGGCGGCGGCCAGAACTTCCGTCGATTGTTCGCTCATCCCCAGTGGCAACACATCGATTGCAGCATCGTCCCCTTCAAACGGCAACTCCTGCTGCATCGAGAGCCGGGCCATTTCCGGGACTTCCGATGGTTCCGTTGTCGGCACCGAGAGCCGCTTGACGACCGCTTGATCCCTGCCAAGTGACACGATGGCTCTTCCCCGAGCGAATCCGGCCCGCTCCAACTGGTCACCAAGCCAGGTTCCACGCTCGGTGGACGTCTGTGTATCGGGTGGCCAGGGAAATTCACCCCCTCGCCGAAGGCGCATCGAGCCCCCGCGGGACACCTCCAGGCAGCGGGCCGCCGTGGGTCCAAGATCCAACACAATGTCCGCGGCCTTCACCACTTGTGACTCTCTCCTCCTCACCCCAGAGGGCGGTCATGGTATCGCGGTCGAGGTGGGCCTCCACCGCCCACCGCGGCGTCGCGGCACCGCAGCCCCAGCCCCCGGGGAGGAATTGTGGATAACTTCACCCTCTGGATCTTCGATGGGCTCTCCAGCCTCCTCAGGTGGGTTCGGGGGAGGTTCCACAGCCCAATGGGCAGCGATCTCCAAGTGGGTAATGTCACGGAGGTAGGCAATGCGGGCCCGTGGACCGGCCAGATCGATGACGGCCTCATAGACGATTGGGCTGGTGAGCGGACCATCCGCGTCCTCGATCGCAACCTCACCTCCGGCAACCCGAACGCGCCATGTCCAGCACCTCGTAGAGATGTTACCCGCCAACTTGGCGTAATCGCCTCGTTCAAGCACACCTTCCGAAACAAGCCACAAGGGCGATGCACGCATCTCCGAGTCAAGCGACTTGCGTGCGCGCACGATGTGCGCAGGGGCATCGGCGGTCATGGCATCCATTGCTACGAGCGCTTCGTAGGTTGCCGAGTTGATGTCGAGTTTTCCATAGTCAAACTCGTCTTCGTTGAAACACATCGCATCAATGACTGGCACCAGATCCATGACGGGCACATCAAGTGAAAGTAGTGATGCGTTGACATTCTCATCAGTAAATGTTTCCCCCGCGTCCGAAATCGCTCGCAACGCGAGTTCGATTACTTCGTCGAACTTCTCGGCTCGAGGCGTGTTGAGATTTTCCCGCGCGGCGCCGTCGCGTCGAATCGGAACTGAAACGGACCAAACGGTTACAACATCCGAGAGACCTCGCACTTCATCGCCGACCAGTCTCGCTGCAATGCGTTCACCGATATCGCGAGGTGGTGGGATAACCTCGATCTCCTCCATCGGTCCCCAAAGAATATCCGCGGTCACGCCTGGTACATCCAGAAGATCAGCGATGCTTGCAAACTCCCCAAGTTGGCCCCTCGCCTCGACAATGGCAGCGGCCATGGCCTCATCCACCATGCCCGTAGCCACCAGTTGGCTCTCTGAAACGCTGTTCAGATCCAGTTTGCCCCCTTCTGCCACAAGGAGTTCTCCGTCCGCGCCGTGTTCCAGAAAACGAACGACACCGAGGCGGCCGGCTTCATCGTAGATCACAAACTCGTCGTCCAGTTCCGGCGAATTCCCGCTCAAGATCATGTCTCGTTGTTCCTGAAGGAGGGCCATCGCCGCTTCGACGCCGCTCATCGCCAACGCGCGGGCCTGCACGCGATCAACTTCTCCACTTGTAACCGCCGCATTGGATGTCGCAATTGAAAGAAGCGATGTCGCGACGAGCATCGCCGCCATCATGACCACGAGCACCGCAACCATCGCTACGCCTCTTCTGAGAGAGTTCATTGTTCTGGCTCCGTGTCTGCCAGACGAATGATCCTCCGCCGATCAGGAACTCGACCCTCATCCCTTGGCGCATCGAACCACAATGAAACCTCGACCGCGGCTGGAAGGTGTCCCTTCGTCAACGAGTCAAAGGCGTTGAGCCATTGATCATCGAAGAATCGCAATTGCATGTCTGCAACATCGGTGGACAGAACGGCAGTGGATTCCTCTTGTTCCATGACGAGCGTGCCGTCGAATCGGCAGGCCCATCGTTGTTCATCGCGCATCGAAGCACCGGGCAAGTCGACACTGCGGCACGAAACAGTCAATTCATTCTCATTGCCGATGAGGCCCGGCAAACCGGACCTGGATTGGGTGATGGCCGTACCCAGTGCCGCTTCCATCCGATCCATCAACAGAGATGCTGCTTCTTGTCTCGCGACATTGCGGGCGAGATCGCTGCGGACCTGCAAGAGGCCGAAATAGAACTTGTAAAGGCCTCCCATGAGCGCCCCGAAGAGAGCGACTGCGAGCAGGACCTCGAGGAGCGTCATGCCGCGACGCCTCATGGTGCAGCCTCCGTTGAAGTTCCGCGGAGATTCACGAGCCGACGAATCGTGACGCTTGTCACATCGCTATGAACGGACATCGCTACCAGTGTCAGGTTCGGAATGCTGCTCACCTCGGTGTCGATTTCGACGGACCACCACGGCATATCGTCATGCCCCCCACCCTCCAGGATTTCCTGCACATTAATCTCCTGAAGTTCGAGTTGATTCAAGAGCGTGACCGCCAAATCCATCGCTTCGGCCGCCCCCCGCGCCCTCTCCGCGGAGGAGATGGATGAGCGGGCAACCGACAGCGTGAATGCCG
Organism: uncultured Isosphaeraceae bacterium; assembly: GCA_964546585.1. Lineage (GTDB taxonomy): Bacteria > Planctomycetota > Phycisphaerae > Phycisphaerales > SM1A02 > CAZJKE01. The sequence goes on from CAZJKE010000007.1 coordinate 71,761, forward strand.
ATGCTGCAACGAAGAGTGCCAGCGCAAGCAGCATCTCCAGAAGCAGTGCGCCGCGGCGCCTCACTGATCTTCCTTCCATTCGAACGACCAACCCGCATCATCTTCTTCCTCGAGAGGCTCATGCGACTCTTGTAGCCGTCCGGTAAGCGAGTCAACGGTACATGTGCGGCCGTTACAGACAATCGTTCCGGACTCTGCCGCAGTTCCGTCCGGTAGCAAAATGACCCAGGGCCCGCCCTCTTCTCCATCCACGGCGATGCCACCGGGCACAACGCGGATGGCCCAGCGTTCCTCGATGGGTTCATCCTCAAACTGTGCCACAACCTCGCCTCTTTCCGAGTCCACCCGAATGAAGACCGGGCGACCGCTGCTGCGCGACTCCGCTCGGGCGAGCATCAGATGTGCCGAAACAATATCGAGGGCCGCATCGCCTCGGCGTTCGTCGAGTCCGCCCATCAAGACCGGCACGCTGAGTGCAGCGACAGCGGCAACAACCGCGATTGCGAGCATGACCTCAAGAATCGAAAAGGCGCGGACCGAACCGCGCACTGCGCGGGACCGCATCGGATCAACCCGTGGCGGCAGAGGAGTCGTCCGGCATGTCGAAATCGAATTCTTCCTCGACCTCGCCATCCTCACCTCGCACACGATCATGATTCGTGATGTCGTCGTCCGTTCCTTCCTCGCCATCGGGTCCAAGTGACACCAGGTCGTAATAGGCTTCGCCCCTGATCTCACCCGGGTACTGGTAGACCAGTTCGTGACCCCACACATCCTTGGTGACCGGGTCCTCGAGGTAGGGGCCTTTCCAGTTGGGCGCGTCCTCTTCGTCGTCGAGTGCGTCAGATCGCCAAAGGACCGTAACGCCTTCTTCCTCGGACGGATATCGTCGCATCGCCATCTTGAAGTGCTTCATTGCGGCGTCGATCTGATCGAATTGCGCCCGCTGCAAATCGACATCACTCTGATCGCGAATGCCCATCAGGTTGATGGCAACCAGTCCGCCGAGTGCCAACATGATCGCAATGACGATCAGAAGTTCGATCAGCGAGAATGCTCGCCGGTGCAGTCGCCGTTTCGTGTTGTGGTTCATGAATCCTTCCCTTTCCTCAGTGGCGTGGTGTGCGGCTGCACAGTCTACAGTGCTGCCTGCATCCGTAGCATGGGTACGATGAGAGCGATGAAGATGAAGAGCACAATTCCGGCCATGCAGAGCAGCAGGGCCGGTTCCATGAGTCGAACGAGCAGCGACAGCGTGCGATCCACACGCCGCTCAATTGTCTCTGCAACCGTGGACAGCACGCTCGGTAGTTGATTGGCTGTCTCTCCGACAGTGATCATTTCCACAACCTCGTCGTCGAACATGCCGCTGGCTTCAAGTGGCGACGCGAGTGATTCGCCTTCACGCACCGCGTCCTCGGCCTTCTCGATTGCGGACGCGAGTACGGGATTTCCGGCGGCGCCGCGAGCGATCTGCATTGCCTCCAGAACCGGAACACCATTCTCGAGCAGTGTTCCGAACAGTCTCGCGAATCTGGCAATGGCGAGAAGGCGAACGAGATCTCCGATCTTGGGAATAGCAAGTTGCCAGCGGGCCCATGTGAGCCTCGCGGAGTCTCTTGCCATCAGTGATCGTAATCCGAATGCGACGGCCAACAGGCCCCCAAGCACCCACGGCCATCCGTGTACAAGGATGTCACTTGTGACCAGCAGAATTTCTGTAGCAACGGGAAGGTCGACCTTTGCATAAAAGTCCTGAAACTTGGGAACAAAGAAGACCAGTGCGAAGACGATGATGAGCAGGCCGATGCCGAGCAGGACAAATGGATACACAAGGTTGCCGATGACGCTGCTTCGCACATTCGCCTGATGTTCAAGAAATGACGACATTCGTACCAGCACATCTTCCAGAAACCCGCCTCGTTCACCTGCTTGCACCATGGCAACATGTACATCGGGAAAGACATCGCCGCGGGCGGCCATCGCGTCAGCCAAGCGGCCCCCTTCGGCGACTTCGTCGGCAATCTGATTGAATACTGCCGCCAATTGCAGATTGGATTTTCCCCTGCCCAGCAGTTGCAGCCCGCGGAGAAGCGGCACGCCCGCCCGAAGTAGATCTGCCAGTTGCCGGTAGGCATTGGCGAGGTTTCGAATGCCAATCCGCCGCTGGAAGAGAGTGTGTTCGCGCACTTCGTCCACCATCACTGGAGCGAGGCGCCGCGTTTGCAGCTCGTCAATTGCTGCAGCGCGGTCTGAAGCCGTTACGCGTCCCTCAATCCGCTGTCCTTCACCGTCGCGCGCAATGTACGCCCAAGTGGCCACGCTCCGAATTGTAGGGATTGCGAAGACACCTACCAACGACTG
>CAZJKE010000008.1:0-20639 GCA_964546585.1 uncultured Isosphaeraceae bacterium
AACATGAGTTGACCACCTGGCAGCACGATCGACGGTTCAGTCTTCGCCACACCCGTACACACCAATGGATTCAACTGCGCGCGGGCGGCGTAGATAGCCGCTGTCCAGCCAGCCGGCCCACTGCCGATGATCACGACCTTCTCGGCACTCGCCATGATCTCAGTCCACCAGCCCTGCGGCCCGCTCCAGTGATTTCACCGGCGGCCAGATCACGAAATCGCCACCGGAAACAATCCCGGTATGCTCAGTGCCGCCATTGTTCTCATGATCGCCACCGACACTGTAGAGAAGGCACTCATCCTCCGGAATCTCCGCTCGCCCCATCGGCGTATCAATGGCGGTCTGTGACGAAAGACGCTGGTAGTGAAACTCCTCCACATCCCGATCGTAAGTTATCCAATCTAGTTCATGTCGGAGTGTCAATGGCCGAAATCGGTCTGCATTCATGAGTCGCTCGATGAACTGGGCGTAGGTTTTCTTTGGGCTCGCCGGAAACACGCCAAAGTGATTGCGATACCCACACAGAGCGGCGGCGATCGCCGTGCCGTTGATTTCCGTCTCCAGCACGTCACGCTGCAAGAAGAGTTCCTGAATGTCGCGAATCGCGAGAATGACTGCACCATGGCGAACAACATTCGCCCGCTGTAATTCCGTGTCTGCCTCGAGCATCGGATGGTACGCCCGCATTCGCCACCGCCGCCACCAGTCGTCATAGATCAAGTTCAGCCGATCTCGCGATGTGCCGTCACCATCATGAATGTATGAAATCTCCTCCCAGTACCGCGCGGCGCCGAATCGCGTCAGCGGCTCGCGCTCCGCCTGGATGTCCGTAAGAATCTCCCGGAACTTGGCTGTGTCAGGACTGCCGTTGGAGTCAAAGAGTTCGCCAATCAACGCCAGCGCAACCACTCGATCACCTTCGGGCATCAACAGATGTGTCGCGTCGGCCCGAAGAAACGGAATCTCATCGCTGGCTAGCGTGCGAAACTGATTCACGGAAATCTTGTCGCGGTATGAGTAGAACATATCCCGCATGTTCTCCAGCCCGTCAGAGAGCATGGACATGAACGCAAGTTTCTCCTCAAGAAACTCGCGATCGCAGAATTTGCGGAGCACGACGAGTTGCGCGATTGATAATCGAAGCGCCCGTAGCGTTTCGCCAGCCTCAAGCAATCTGTACGCGTACGCTGTCGCCCATGCGGATTCGACCCGCACAGTATCGATGTAGCCGAAATGCAAGCGATGCAACTGCCCGTCGGCGCCAACATCCGCAACGATGCCTGCGGCACGAAAGTTGGCCGGCACATGTTCTGCGCCGTAGGGCAGGCCGATGACGACCCGTTGTGCCGCTTCCAGCACCGCGAATTCCATGTGCTCATTCTCTTCCGCCCATGCATCTACGGCACTCCATGTGGGCATACCGGGCCACACCGTATTCATGTTGAATGAATTGCCAAGCGGTGCGGGCGGATTCGTCATCTCCAGGCACGCGTCGAAGAATCCTTGCCATGCCTTTGCTTCCTGTGTGCCTTTGACTGATGCCGTAGCGTTGAGTTGATCGAGTACGGCATCGCGTCCGCGGCCATCGGTTGTCTGTGAGACGATTGCCGCGGCGAGGAGTCCTGTGAGAATTGAGCGTGGGAACATCGAGTTGGGTTCCGTGAGTTCCGGGGGTTCCGTGAGTTCCGGGGGTTCCGGGAGTTCCGGAGGCCGGGGGGTGGTGTTTATTCCGGAGCGAGCCGGGGGGGGCGAGTGTAGCACAAGGGTGTCGGGGGGCGATATCATCACACGATCCCACAGGTGGGAGCAGGAGATCAGGCTATGACGATTGTCGGCGTTCCTACCGAGGTCAAGCGAGATGAGTACCGTGTCGGGCTGCGGCCTGTTGGCGCGGAAGTGCTGGCTCGGGAAGGCCATGCAGTTCTCGTGCAAGCGGGTGCTGGCCTTGGCAGTGGCTATAGCGACGGTATGTATGAGGCCGCCGGCGCGGCAATCATGTCAGCGGCCGATGAGGTCTGGGCCACCGCTGAATTGATCGTCAAGGTCAAGGAGCCCCAGCCTGAGGAAGTAGCCCTCATTCAGCCCGATCAGACTGTCTTCACCTACTTTCACTTTGCGGCCGACCGTTCCCTGACGCTCGGGTGCATCGATCGTGGGTGCGTCGCTGTGGCGTACGAGACGCTGACCGACGATGCGGGGCACCTCCCCCTTCTCACGCCAATGAGTGAAATCGCCGGGAAGTTGTCGGTGCAGGAGGGTGCGAAGTACCTTGAGAGACCACAGGGAGGGAGAGGCGTTCTCCTTGGAGGCGTACCTGGTGTGCAGGTTGGAAGGGTGTTGGTGCTCGGCGGCGGCGTGGTCGGAACGGCTGCTGCCCGCGTGGCGGCGGGAATGGGTGCTGATGTTGTCATCACTGAAATCAACATCGATCGCATGCGCGAACTCGACGAGTTCATGCCCGCCAACTGTTCGACGATTTACTCCGACCCGCAGGCCATTCGCGAGCGCCTCGCATGGGCCGACCTTGTCATTGGTGCCGTACTGATCCCGGGGGCAAAGGCACCGAATCTTGTGACCAGAGAGGATCTTTCTCACATGAAGCGTGGTGCGGTTATCGTGGATGTCGCCATTGATCAGGGTGGTTGCGTCGAGACCGCCAAGGTCACTACGCACTCCGAGCCCACCTACACGGTCGACGACATTGTCCACTACTGCGTAGGGAACATGCCTGGAGCAGTAGCTCGCACTTCGACGCAGGCGCTTACAAATGCGACGCTGCCGTGGGTCATTCGTCTTGCTGCAACCGGCGCCGATGATCTTGCCCTGCAATCCGAGCACTTCGCGGCCGCGATCAATGTCAGCCGTGGCGTGCTGACCAACCGACCCGTAGCGGAAGCGCATGACCTGCAGTACCAAGCGCTGCACAACTGAATGTCGAATTACTTCGACAATGCCGCAACTTCCTTCCCCAAACCGAATTCGGTGCATGAGGCGATGCTGGAGTATCACTTGCACTGCGGCGCAAGTCCTGGCCGCGGCGCATATGCGAAAGCAATCGATGCCTCTTCGATACTGGACCGCTGCCGCGAATCGCTGTGCCGATTGATCAATGCGCCGTCGCCACGACACTGTATTTTCACACTGAACTGCACTGATGCGTTGAATCTGGCGATTACGGGGACCGCTTTGCACTTCCTCCGCGGCGGTGACGAGGTTCACATCGTCACGACCGCGATGGACCACAACTCCGTACTGCGCCCGCTCCATGAACTTGGCAGTCTTGGCGTCCAGCACACGATTGTCCCTGCCGATCCGCAGGGCTTCGTCGACGCGACGGACATTGCCCGTGCCATCACGCCGGCAACACGGTTGATCGCGGTTGCGCACGGATCAAATGTCAGCGGATCGCTGCAGGATCTTTCGTCAATCGCGGCTATCCGCAGGGGTATCCCGTTGTTGGTCGATGCCGCGCAAACAATGGGGCACCTTGCTATCGACATGCAGGCGTTGGACATCGACCTTCTTGCCTTTCCAGGCCACAAAGGGCTGCTTGGTCCGCTTGGTACGGGTGGCCTGTTGATGCGTCCCGGCGCCGAGGACTGCCTGGCGCCAGTTCGCGCGGGAGGGACAGGTAGTTGGAGCGACGAGCCTGTGCAGCCCATGGCACTTCCCGACAGATTCGAAGCTGGTTCGCACAACACGGTCGGGCTGGCAGGTCTTGCCGCCAGTGTTGAGTGGATTCTGAGTGAGGGCATTGGTGTGCTTTGGGAACGGGAATGCCGGCTTGTCGAATCATTCATTTCCACAGTGCGGAGCATCGACGGAGTCCGGCTCGTCGGCCCACCTGATGGCCGAAACAGGTGCGGCGTGTTTTCACTGGTGTTTGAAGGACTGTCCCCTGCCGAAGCCGCCAGATCGCTCGAACGGATTTCGGGCATCCAATGCCGCGCTGGGCTGCACTGCGCACCGTTTGCACACAAAGCACTCGGCACGGATGCGATCGGCGGTACAGTTCGACTTTCGCTCGGTCCATTTCACGACGAGATCGACATCACACGAGCGACTCATGCTATTGAGCAGATTTGCGCAGAGGGAGGCGTACTGGCATGAATCAACATGTCGAAGATCGAATTGCCCATGCAACCGCAGCCATCGAGTCTCTTCGCCGGCAGTCCGACGAGTTGGTCACGATCGGGTCTATTCTCATTGACCGGTTTTCGGTTGGCGGCACGCTCATGACTGCGGGCAACGGCGGATCATCCGTGCAGGCGATGCACCTGGCGGAAGAACTTGTCGCGCGGTATCGAGAAACGCGAGCGGCGCTGCCGGCACTTTCGCTCTCCAGTGATGCTGCAGCGATGACCTGTATAGCAAACGATTTCGGATGGGAATCGGTCTTTTCAAGACAGGTTGAGGCGCATGTCAGCTTTGTTGAGGGTGAAGAGGAAGACGCGCTGACCAGCAACGATGTACTGCTCGTGCTCTCAACCTCCGGCGAGAGTGTGAACATCATTCGCTCGCTGGAAACAGCGAACACCTGCGGCATGATTACTCTGGGATTGCTCGGCCGAGGCGGTGGCGCCGCGCTGGAGGCATGCGATCATGCTGTTGTCATCGATGGCGAAGACTCAGCCGCCATTCAGGATGCCCATCAAGTCGCGCTGCATGCACTCTGCGAGATGATCGAAGCGTGGGTGCTGGAGGAAACCGCCGTCGACTGAAGCGGCGCCCGTTATTCGCCGCCTTCGCCACCTTCGCCGCCTGCCGCAGAGTCCTTTGCGCCGGCAAATGTGTACGGCGGCGGATAGTGCGATCGCCAATCATCGTCGGCCGTAAAGTCTTCGACAATACCCCTGCCTTCCGCCTCTGCCTCTGCCATCCAGTCAGCGGGTTTGGTGGCGGAGATTGACTTCGCGCCCTCTTCCCAATCTTCCTCTCGCCGCATGTAAAGCGTGCGGGTCGGAAAGGCGAACTCGACACCAAGCTGTCCGGCAAGTCGGATGATGTCCAGAATGAAGCGATGCCGCTCGCGCAGTTCCGTCTGCCAATCGGGCGCCTTCCAGAAGACATACACAAGAACATTCAGGCTGGAGTCTCCGAAGGAATTCAGCCAGACCTGGTAGTAGTCCTTGCGCGTGTACGGATGAATGCGAAGAAGTTCGCGGATGCCTTCGCAGAAAGCCGCAATCTTCTCCGGCGGAGTGTCGTAGGCGATGCCAACATCTTCCTTCCACCTGCGATACCGGCGGCGACCGTAGTTGTCGACCTTGTTGGAGACCACGACCATATTCGGCATGGTGACTTGAGAGTCGTAGAAGGTGCGAATACGTGTGGATCGCAGACCCACGGATTCAACGGTTCCCTCAACACCGCTCACGACGATCCAATCGCCGATTTCGAACGGCTTGTCAAGGATGACCGTGATCGATCCGAAGAAGTTTTCGAGCGTGTCCTTTGCCGCAAATGCAAAGCCGAGGCCGCCGATGCCGAGGCCTGCCAGAAGCGGGGCAAGTTCGACATGCAGACTGTCGGCGAGGTAGACGACGCCGAAGATCAGCACGAACAGTTTCGCTGCCTTCCGCAGGAGCGGCACAAGCACATCATCAAGTTTGTTCTGTGTCTGCCGCGCCTTGTCCGCAAGCACTTCGCCAATGAAGTCTGCTGCGCGGAACCCCGCCCAGATCATGGCGAGGGTGATGAAGACATGGGCCGCGGGAAGGATGATCGCTGATGCCGTTGCGGGGAGGTTGATTGCCGGAAGGAGAAGGAGCCATGTTGCTCCCGAGGCGGCGAGCCCCGCGGGTCGAACCATGCGGCGAAGGAGTATTCGAAGGCGGGAGTCGGTGGCATGCCGGGCAAGGAGGCTGTGGAGCAAGAGGCGAATGATGCCCCGGACGATGCGGTCGACGATAACACCGGCCAGAATGACCACGGCCAGTCCAATCCACTGCCAGTACTCGAGTCCGAAAAACCCCTGATGAATCCAGTCTGCATCAATCCAATCAGGCAACGGACTGGTCACGGAATCACCGTCCTGGACCTCAGAGACCGTCTTGTCGAGGCCGGAAGAACGATTGTCCTCGGCAGCCGTACTTGCAAGCATGCCCCCATGCTACTGCAGGGCGTTGTTCTTCTCCATCTTGACACCCTGGAGGCCGCAACCCGCACAGTCGGAACTCTCTTGGGAGCTGCGGAAAAGCCTACTTCAGGCGTTGCACGGTGGATGCCGAAGAGAGAGACAAGCCCACCGTCGTCGGCGGTGGCTGGGCGATGTCACCATGCAGCGTCAATGGACCATCTCGGTACTCGCAACCCTGCTCCCGGCGGTTTCTGCCGCAGCGGGTGTTGTGCAGATCGATGACGCCGGGTCCTTTCTCCTCTCCTCCTCCTCGATGCCGGGCCTCTTTGACGGGGACTCGATGAGTTTCCCTGACTCGAGCCTTGCCGCAGTTCACGATGAACTCTGGGATTGGGGCATCGACACCGATGGCCACATCACGATTCTCCCTGTGGATACCAACACCGGCCTCTCCATTCTTGTGTTGATCGACCGCGAACTCGGCGGTGGTGACACGGGCATGAGTGGTGCGCTGGGCGCGGCTTCCACAGCGCCGGGTGGAAGGTCGCTCTTCATCAATGACAGCGACCAGGATTCGTGGACGCTCATCGAGCCGCCCTTTGGTTCACAGACGCTTGGTGCCACATTCCTTTGGGGCAGCGCAGGGAGTGGTGATGGTTTCGCATGGAGCGGGTTGATCACCGGCGACACGTTCTCCTTCACCTTCAATGATCTCACTGGAGACGGCGATGCTCTGGATGATGTCGCTTTTCAGTTTGTCGGCTGGGACATGGATGACGGCTGGGGTGTCATGTCCACCGCCGCCTTCAAGAGCAGCGGCGACTATGTCTTCAGTGGTCAGATCATCCCAGCCCCGCCAGCCGCCCTGCTCCTCGCCGGTCTTGCGCTGACCCGCCGCCGCCGTTCCGCCTGACAGGCCGGCAACACCCTGCTTTCCGCCGCCAAGTGTGCGCCATCCATGATGGCTGTCATGAGCGGGCTGTCAGGTGGGTAGAATCCAGAGCATGGATGATCCTTCGAAGGAAGCAGTGTGGCAGGAACGCTTTGGCGCGATACTCGTGCGACTGGTCGTGCCAGCATGGATCTGTGTCGGGGCGGTGTTCAAGGTGGTTGGTTCCACCCCGAAATCCCTGCCGCGGTCTGTATTGGACATGGGTGAGGCGGTCGGGTTCAGCGATCACTTCCTGCTGCTGGCAGTGTTGGTCGCAGTCGAGTTCTTCTTCGTCGGCATCATGCTCTTCGTCGGTTCGCTCGCAAGGCTGTCCGCGGTATTCATGCTCGGACTCTTCTGCCTCATTCTCATCATCGAGATGATCAACGGTGCGGAGAGTTGCGGCTGCCTCGGTCAGCACTCACTCCCACCACAAGTCATGTTCGGCATTGACTTCGCACTGCTGCTCGGCGTGGTCATCTTCAAGCCCGGCTCGTTCGCCAAGAGTGCCATCGGTCCCATTCTCGCGACGGTTTTCACGATCGCCACTGCGGGAACTACCTTCGGCGTCGTCCTCGCACACCGAACAACCGATTCCGGCCTTCCAGCGTCCTGGTACCCCCGGGATCTTGCCACATGGGATGGCCGAAGCGTCGACAACATTGACCTCTTTTCCTGGGTGAAAGATTGGCCGCACGATCTTCACAGCGGCCCGCAGTACATCATCTTCTACGGTCGCACATGCGATCACTGCGAAGATCTGCTCTACGAATTCTTTTCCACCGGCGTCCCCGTCCCGACAACACTGGTTGCGATCCCGGAGTCGAAGGAAGGATTCTCGTCGGCCGACGCATTCGAGAGCCCCTGCTATGACTGCGCTGAAACGCAACTCCCGATCGGTGTCGACTGGATTATCTCCACGCCGCTCGTTGTTGCCATCGATGATGGCATCGTCCGCTGCGCACACGAGAACGAGAATTACGAGGACCCCACATGCCTGATCTGGTAGCGTCCGAAGCACTCTCATCGGTCCTCGACGCGATCGACCAGGACATGGACGGTTCCATCGCGCGGCTGCAGGATCTGCTCCGCATTCCGAGCGTCAGTACCGATCCGTCGTATGCACCTGATGTTCACCGCTGCGCCGAACATCTCGTCGCCGACCTCGCATCAATGGGACTCGATGCAACACTGCACAAGACCGCAGGGCATCCAATGGTTGTCGCACATGATGACTCGGCCGGCGACGACGCGCCTCGGATTCTCTACTACGGCCACTACGATGTGCAGCCGCCAGAGCCACTCAACGAGTGGATTGTCAAACCATTTGCGGCTGAAGTCGTCGATGGCCCACGCGGTGGGCGTATCGTCGCCCGCGGCGCAGCCGACGACAAAGGTCAACTCATGACATTCGTCGAAGCAATACGCGCATGGCGATCTGTCCATGGCGGCCTGCCTGTGCGCGTCACAGTCCTCCTCGAAGGTGAAGAAGAGTGCGGCAGCGAAAGCCTCGAACCATTCCTTGCGTCACATCGTGATGAACTGGTCGCCGACACCTGCATCGTGTGCGACACAAGCATGTGGGATGAACACACGCCGGCAATCACATCGATGCTTCGCGGGCTGGTATACATCGAAGCAACCCTGCGGGGCCCATCGCACGACCTGCACAGCGGAAGTTACGGCGGCGCCGTCGTCAACCCTGCAAACGCACTCACCGAAATACTCGGCCAACTGCACGATGGTGGTGGCCGCGTGCAGATCCCAAGTTTCTACGACGATGTACTCCCAGTGAGCCCGGAACAAGTTGCGCAGTGGAACAGCCTCGGCGACGCTGATCCGCTCGTGCTTGAATCGTCCGGCGCATCAGCAACCTTTGGCGAGGTTGGCTACTCAACACTTGAACGCACCTGGGCACGGCCAACCTGCGACATCAACGGACTCTGCGCCGGATACACCGGCGAAGGGGCGAAGACAGTCATCGGCGCATCGGCGACAGCCAAGATCAGTTGCCGGCTCGTCGCCGATCAGGACCCTGATCGCATCGAACAATCGCTCCGCGATTTTCTGGAAGACCGAACGCCACCGGGCTGTTCCTGGGACATCATCAGTTACGGCGCCAGCCCGGCCATCCGAGTTCCCACGGAATCACCCTGGCTCGCCGCCGCCTGCGACGGACTTGCACGCGTCTTCGACCGTGAACCGGTGCTGATCGGCAGCGGCGGGTCGATCCCAGTTGTCGGCTCGTTCCAGGAGATTCTCGGATTGGATTCGATCCTCGTAGGCTTCTCGCTCGACGATGACCTCATCCACGCCCCCAACGAGAAGTTCGAGATCGTCTGTTATCACAACGGCATCCGCGCCGCCGCCGCGATCATGGAAGCAATCGCAGCGGTCGGAACGAACTAGCAGGTCGCTAGAATCACCTTGTGCTTCAGGTCATCCTTACCGCGGCCCTGCTCGGCGCAGGCGACTTCGACATCACCGTGCAGTCGCTCGGCATCGGCAACCAGTGGCGACCGGGAGATGTCACACCACTGCACGCGACTGTCACTTCACGACAGGGCGATCCAATCGCAGCATGGCTGCAGTGGGAACTGGCCGATGCCGATGGCGACATCCTTCAGTGGGGCCGAACGCTGACGCTGACCCCCACCTCGCCGGCCTCGCTCTGGCTCTACGCCCCCACGCGTCCATGGGATGACAGCACAACGGACTGGACCCTGCGCCTCCGTACCTATGAGGATGGCCAACCTGGCAGCACCCTCCACACCGTTCGCTTTCGACCGGAAGACATCGGATCGCAAACAATTGATCGCACCCAGTCCGCAATGGCGATCCTCGCCTCACGAAGACTGGGCCTTGAGCAATATCAGGGCTCGTCACTCATCTCGTCTCTGCCCGAGGAAACACGCATCACTTCAGGCATCTCTGCAGAGAACCTCCCGGACAACTGGCCGGGATACCGAAGCCTCCAGTTCATGGTCTGGGCGGACGCGCCGCAGACATTGGATCGCCGTACGGCTTCGGCAATCCTCGCCTGGGTTCGACTCGGCGGTCATCTCGCCATCGTCCTCCCTGCAATCGGAAATCCATGGTCGGTCGGCTCCCCTGATGGACCGCTGGCGGAAGTGCTCGGCGATCTGCAGCCGGAACTTGGCGCAGCGAAACTCAGCGACCTTGCAGGCGTACTGGGGCGTGGAGGATCATGGCCTTCGCTTGACCTCCCGGTCCGCAGTTTCCCAGACCAAGACGCTCAGTGGCCCGCGACGCTGCAGCCACTGCACTCGCTTCCCGACGGCAGAGTCGTGGCACTTGCACGGACAGTTGGATTTGGCACTGTCACCATCATCGGAATCGACATTGCCGACGGGCGGCTCACCGCCCTCGGCCTGCCCGAAGCAGACATCTTCTGGAATCGCATCCTCGGACGGCGGGCAGACACGCCCTCCCCAACCACCTTCGCTGCGCTCGAGAGTGCTGAACGCCTCTCATCGCTTCATCCAACATCACTCCCACTCCGTGCAGGAGAAGTAGCGGCGCATGAAATCGCCATGCGAACCGCCGCGGGCGGGCGGCTCGGCACAGTGCTCCTCCTCCTCATCGCCTACTGGATCATGGCCGTGCCGCTGGGATATGTCGTCCTTCGCCGGCGCCGCCAAACGCAATGGTCATGGATGTGGTTCGCCGCATCGGCTGCACTGTTCACCATCATCACCTGGACCATCGCCGCCGCCGCCGGTTCTGTCCGTGTTCCACTGCGACATCTCTCCATTGTCGATCACATCTACGGTCAAACAGGCGAACATGTGCAAGGATGGTTCTCGCTGTACATGCCGGGGTACGGATCATCCACCACCTCGCTGGAATTCGGCGAGGCAGGCCTGCTTCTACCGTGGACCTCGCCAGGAAGCAGTGGTACGCCACCCTTTGCGGATTCTCGCCGCATCGACATCGACATCAATGCGCCACCGAAATCGCTTTCACTTCCCGCCCGCGCAACGACTGTCAATTATTCCTACGACTGGCTTGGCGGTGTCGACCCAGACCGCGCGGGGAACCTTCTACGCATCGCCCCCAACGATCCACCAGTTGCGATGCGCCAATCGTTGGAGGGAAGTCTTGTCAATCATCTTCCCGCAGCCCTCAAGGATGTCACCATTCTCTGGGTCACTGATGAGCGACTTTCCAGACCGCCGCTGTTCCGCGATGACGAAGGCACAGTCCATCCATGGGTAGACGACATGCTCTCCGGGCGACCACTCAATCGCGCATACCTCTGGCGAGCAGCATCGTGGGCTGCCGGCGATCGGTTGTCCCTCGGTGCCATCTCAGCAGACCTCCGGGAAGCGGATCTCGCCAAGGCTCTGCAGGAACGATACACGCCGAAAGGCACATGGTCTATCGGAACAGGAACGCTGTCTTCGCGGGACATGGTCCGGAACATGGAGGCGCTCTCGCTGTACGCGCACCTGACCCCTCCGGCCTACCAGAAGAACCCGGATGAAGAACGATCCCCCCAGAGCAGCCGCGCAGTGCGGACTGGAGCACGGGGACTTGACTTTGCCCAGTGGTTCTCGCGACCATGCGTCATTGTGACCGGATTCCTCCCCAACTCCGAAATCCCGATTGCGGTCGAACTGGACGGCACTCCGGTGGCAGGCAGCAGCGGAACGACCATGTTCCGCTGGGTGTACCCGCTCGAAAGTGAGCCCTCCAAGTGATCGAAACCATCAACCTCACTCGCAAGTACGGCGACCTCGTCGCGCTCGATAACTTGAATCTGTCCATTGACGAAGGTGAGTGCTTCGGGTTCATCGGCCCAAACGGCGCAGGCAAGACAACGACAATCAAGATCCTTGCAACGCTCTTGAAACCCACATGGGGCGAAGCCCGCATCGACGGCAAAGTCATCGGATACCAGAACCCGGAAATCAGACCAGTCATCGGCTATGTACCCGACTTCATGGGTTCATACGACGACATGGTTGTGACGGAATACCTCGAGTTCTTCGCCGCTTGCTACGGACTGTCCGGATCGAAACGACGGCAGGTCGTCGGTGATGTGCTCGAACTCACCGAACTCTCCTATAAGGCAGATGCGGAGATCGGCGGACTGAGCCGGGGCATGAGCCAGCGGTTGTCGATCGCCCGAGTCCTCCTGCACGACCCCAAAGTGCTGCTGCTCGATGAACCAGCATCAGGGCTCGACCCGCGGGCGAGGGTGGAGATTCGCGGCTTGCTGCGGGAACTGCATCGCATGGGCAAGACCATCCTCATCAGCTCGCACATCCTGCTGGAACTGGCCGAGCTCTGCACCAGTGTTGGCGTCATTGAACAGGGGAAACTGGTGTTCGCCGGCTCCGTTGATGAGATCCTCGCCAAAGCAAAGGTCGGCCAGATGGTGCACATCGAGGTCACCGAGAAAGCGGAAGAGGCCGCCACGCTCCTGCGAGAGGTGAAGGGTGTACGGAGCGTCGATGTCGTCACCGACAATGGACGACATCGGATCGATGTTGTCCTCAACAACACCGATGCACCACCCGTTTCGGAACTGCCCAACCGCCTGATCGCCCGCGGTTTTCGCATCAATTCCATGCAGGGCGAGCAGGTGAATCTTGAGACGGCGTTCATGCGCCTGACCAAGGGCCTCGTATCCTGAATTCGCCCACCCCATACAATCCACCGCATGGCACGCCGCGTCATTCTGCTCGTCGATCGCCACCGCGAAGGCGTTGAGGACATTGCCACATCCCTTGGCAATGGACTCGGCGACGCGGCCGACATCGTCGGTGACTTCGACGCCGCCGACGAAGCGCTGCCGGCACTGGAGAACATCGATGCCGCCATCGCCATCGGTGGCGACGGGACGCTCATCAGCCAGGCCGTGCGCGTCCTTCCCTACGACATCCCGCTCATCGGCGTGAACTGTGGGCGACTCGGGTTTCTCGCAGAATTCGATGTTGCGTCGCTCATTGAACACCGACACATCGTGTTCGGCAACGAACCGCCAGTACTTCGCGTCATGCTCATTCGCGCCGAAGTCGAAGGGGCAGGTTCATGGACCGCCATGAACGAAGTCCACATTGCCGCCGGCGACCCCTTCCGCATCCTGGAACTCGACCTGTCAATCGATGGTATCCACGCACCCGCGCTGCGAGGCGATGGCATCATCGTGGCAACACCCACCGGATCGACTGCGCACAGCGTCTCCGCCGGCGGCCCTATCGTCGATCCTCGCGCACAAGCCATCGTCCTGACACCGCTTGCCGCTCACTCCCTGGCCGTACGCCCAATCGTCGTAGCAGACAGCACGAAAGTCGATGTCGACCTTCGGCAGGCAAACGCCGGCACAACACTGGTCATCGATGGTCGACCACGCTGCGGACTAGCCACAGGACAACGAGTCTCCGTGTACCGTGAACCAAAGAGCCTGCGACTCATCCTGAACCCAACCCAAACCTACTGGGATATTCTCGCCAACAAACTGCACTGGGCAGCACCCCCAGGACCTCCCCCGGACTCTGCGCCACCCCACCCCAACGCTCCAACACCATGATCGATCTGAAACAACTCCGCGACGATCCGCAGCGATTCATCGACGGCGCCGAAGCAAAGGGCATCGACATCGATTTCGCCGAACTTCTCGATCTCGACTCCAGACACCGCGATCTCATGCTGGAACGAGAGACGGCGCGGTCGGAACAAAATAAGATCGGCAAGGATACCGGCCCACGCATCGGAGAACTCAAAGGCCGCATCAAGAAGGCGGACGATGCAGACCGCGCGGCACTCGAGTCAGAACTCGCAGAAATGGAAGCTCGACCGGTCGCGCTGAAAGCCGACATTCAACGAATCGACGAAGAAATCTCCGCCATGGAACCCGCACTCGATGCGCTGATCATGGCGGTACCCCAGCCACCCGACCCCGACGTACCCCGCGGATTGTCCGCCGAGGACAATGTCGAGTTGCGGCAGTGGTCACCGGACAACTTCGACCCCTCGAAGTCCTTTGCTGAGAACCGAGGCTATCAACCCCGCACCCATGTCGAACTCGTCGAACACCTCGGTATCGCCGACTTCCAACGAGCCGTCAAGATTGCCGGTACGCGGCACTACGCCCTGAGGGGCGACGGCATGCGGCTCCATCAAGCCGTGCTGCAACATGCCTTCGATCTCATCACATCGGAACACGACTTCTTACCAATGTCGGTGCCCGTCATTGTTCGAGAAGAGTGCATGGTCGGCACCGGGTTCTTCCCATCGGGTCGCGAACAGGCGTACCACATCGAAGAATCGCGGCGGGGCGCCGGGCACGATCTCTACCTTGCGGGAACCGGTGAAGTGGGGCTCATGGGGCTGCACGGTGATGAAATCATCGATGCCGAACAACTACCGCTGAAATACGCCACCGTCTCGACCTGTTTTCGGCGCGAAGCCGGCGCGGGCGGCCGCGAAACCGCCGGGCTCTATCGCGTGCATCAGTTCGACAAGGTCGAACAGGTCGTCATCTGCCGCGCCGATGAAGCGGAGAGCAGACAGTGGCACGCCACGATGATCGACATCGTCGAGACGATGCTGCAGGATCTTCGACTCCCCTACAGGCTCTTCCAATGTTGCACTGCGGATCTCGGGCCGAAGAACGCCGACATGATCGACATCGAATGCTGGATGCCCGGCCGCGGCCCGCTGGACAGCGACGGACGCCCGCAGGGTGACTGGGGCGAAACGCATTCCGCATCGCGACTCTACGACTTCCAGTGCCGCCGTCTGAACATGCGGTACCGGGACGAGAATGGCAAGACGGTCTTCTGCCACTCGCTCAACAACACGGTGCTTGCATCTCCGCGGATCCTCATCCCGATTCTGGAGATGTATCAACAGGAGGACGGTTCAGTCGTCGTACCGGAAGTCCTGCGAGGTGGCATGGGCAAGGACACACTGCAACCGACGGTCGCGGTGTGAACCGGGACGCTCTGCCGTTGGCGGTGCGACGGCACCCACTGGTCGCGACGATTCGCGCCGCGATTTCCGGACCGGGCGTGGTAGTGGCGATCAGCGGAGGCGCAGATTCAACGGCGTTGTTGCTGTTGTGCTGCGCCGCGGCTGCGCAGCGATCTGCCGGTGACCTTCGCGTCGTTGCCGGCCATGTGCACCACGGCATTCGAGTGGAGTCAGATGCCGAGCGGACGATGGTGCAACAACTCTGCGACGCACTGGACATCCCATGCGAAACCCGGCAACTTGAAGGAATCAGCACAGCGTCCGAAGCGAGGAATGGTCGCTATGCGGCGCTCACCGCTATTGCAGAGCAGTGCGATCTTCCCGCGGTTCTGACTGCGCACCACGCTCGGGACCAACTGGAAACAATGCTCATCGCACTCTGCCGCGGCGGCGGGCCACGAACACTGGCGGGCATGCCGCAGTCGCGGCCGCTTTCCGACTCGGTGCAGTTGGTTCGGCCGTTGTTGGACGCCGCCCCGGAGACGCTCAGAGAGATCTGCGAGGCCGCAGGTGTGCAGTGGTGCGAGGATCCGACCAACGACGACCCGAACACACCCCGCGGCCTGCTTCGGCGGGATGTTCTGCCGGCGCTGGTCTCGCAGTGGCCCGGCGCGGCGAGACATGCCGCGCACGGTGCAATGATGTTGCATTCGGCGGCCGATGCCTTTGATGCGGAGACTGATCGAAGCGTCGCTGGACCGCTGCCTTGGTCGCGCCCCGAGGTCCGCGCGGTGCCGCGTGTGTTTCTTGCCGCGGCGTTGCACAGGCATCTCGATGGCGCGGCGAACTTCGATCTACTCATCGCCATCGCCGAAGCCATCGGCGATGCGTCAACCGAACCCCGCACCTTTCAGTTCGCTGGTGGCGTGGTGCGTGTCACAGCACACGAAGTCGCGCTGGCATGAGGTATTGGATTCCCAGTGGGTAGTGGAAGGGCATGATCCGTCAATGCTCCCCTTTGGGCCGCTCCGTGGATCTGGATGGTCAATGGGTCGTCGCCGGTTTTCGGCAGACATCCTCTCCGCCGAGGCGATCGTCACACCACATCCCGAGGACATCACCCAGGATTGCACCGTTGACATCAACGACCTGCTCGCCGTCATTTCGGCGTGGGTTTGAGGAGAAGAGGCGTCAGGTGCCTCTTCTCAGATGTATGCAACAGGTCCGCGAACCAGCACGGAGCCGGCGGGTGACCAGCGACAATGCAGGGTGCCGCCGTCGCTCGTGACGGCCAGCGCATCGCCGCACATGCCCGCCTCGATTGCGGCCGTGAAAACCGATGCAGCGCCGGTGCCGCAGGAGAGGGTCGGACCGACTCCTCGCTCCCATGTTGCGCAGGTGCAGGCGGCGGCGTCATCCATTCGCACCACATGCAGGTTCATGCCACGAATGAAACCGGCGTGGTCGGCAACCCGCGGTCCGAGCGTGCTGCAGATCGACACTGGACTCTCGTCCACAAGGCACACCGCGTGCGGGTTGCCCATGTCGACGAAGGTCATGGGCGGTAGATCCCCGGAATCCGTGACGCCGCAGGCATCGGCACCGAGACGGGGGATCCCAAGGTCCACCTCAACGCTCGCGGAATCCAGATCGACAACGCATGCAACGGTCCCCGCGGCCGTCTCGACCAGTACCTCTCTTCCCTCCACCAAGCCGTTCTTCACCGCGTGCATCGCAACGCACCGAAGGCCGTTGCCGCATTGTTCGCCTTCGCTTCCGTCGGCGTTGATGATTCGCATGTAGAAATCGCCCTCCGCCCGCGGCGGAGAGAGAAGCAATACTCCGTCATCACCAGCCTCAGGCCCCAGGTCCGCGGACTCGCACCCGATCAAGAATCGATTCCCGGCACCATGCATGCGCACCTGCTTCAGCATGTTCACAGCGTACATGCCAGAATGAACGAAACGATGATTGCTGCCTTGGCGATGCGAACCATGCGGTCAATTGGAAGACCGTTGATTGGGCAGCCCACGATCGCGTGCAGGTTGGCGGAGCGCTTCGCAGTCGACCCGTGCCAAGGGCTGCCATCACGCATCGAACGGCCAGCACACGCACCGATCAGCGCAAGTGTGCTCGACATCGTCATTGCTGCTCGCATGGTGACTGTACTGCTCCCCTCCTGCCGAGAGAGCCACGCCGCTGCCGAAGCATCGGCCTGCCGCTCGAAGATTCGAGACACCGCTATCGTTCCAAAGAGGGCAGCAACAAGCGGCAGGACAACCGCCACTCCGTCCAATGCAATGCCGCTGCACACTCGTTCAACCAGAAAGAGTACTGCGAGTGCAGTGGCGCCAAGAAAGGGAAGATGGTGATGTCGCAAGTGGGCGATTTCATGGGCTGCGACCGCCTCCACTTCCCGCGGAGTCAAGCGGGCCAGCAGGAGATCGGACAGAATGATCACCCGCAAGCGAGGGAGCAATCCGACAGCCGCAGCGTTGGCCAGCCTGAACCCGGTTTCCCATCGCAGAACATTGCGCAGCCGAACACTGCCGTCATCCGCAATACGCATGATGATCTTCCGAAGATCGCCGGGGTCCATGGGCCGCGCCGGCAGTAGAAGTCCAACGAACAGTGGCGCAGCGGAGATCAGACCGATGACCGCCACCAACAGCACCCAGGAAGCAATCTCAGGATGCATCAATCGGCTCGCGACATCGGACATCGTGAACATGGCCAGCACTGGCACGAGGATCAGGAATACCTGCAGCCGAAGATTGTGAACAGCCCATGACCATCGGGCCTGCCGTGGCCCGGCCACATACCAGATCGCCGCCAATCCAAGCACCAGCGGCGCGACGACGAGGACATCATCCACAAGTGGCAATCCGCGCTCCACCACTGCGGGCCAACCGGCCAACACCACCGCAAGCGACCAGGCAAGGAACACGATCCACACCGCCATGGCGATGCCACGGTCTCTTCTCCCAATCGCCGCCGTTCGGCTTGCGACCGCGGATGTCAGGACGGCCGCCGGTGTGATGATGACCAGGAGGAAGAGGAGCCACGGCATCGATACTTCGGTTTCGGTCCAGCCAATGTCAGCGGCGAGCAGGACAGACACCAACAGCAGCGAGCGCAGCGACAGCATTATTCGATCGGCACGGACGCAAAGACACGCCCGTCAACGGTCAATGTGCCGATGGAGTCCTCGGGACGAATCGAAACGCCGATGTCGTACCCGGACGCAGTGAACGAGATCTCAAAACGTCCGATCTGGGCCAGATACCCAAGGAGCGGCCCAGCCGTCCCAGTGAGATGCACGGTTGTTTCGTTCGTGATCTGGCTTGCAGACCAGTCCACCGTGACATCGGGCCATCGCTCGCGATCCTCAGGTGGAAACAGCATGAGTCCGGGCAGTCGAATCGTCATCGTGACTTTGGAACTGGCCGGGTCGCTTAGATCAAGATCGAATTGCGCGCTGCCACCGCCTTCAAGTGTGGAACTCCCAGAACTCCGCGATCGCTCGCCCCGCTGCATCGTCCCGAGATCGACGACGACATGGCCGTGTCGGTAGAAGTCCACATTCATCGTGTCTTCATTGACAAACGTGAACACGAGACAGTTCGCTCGCGTGTTGTCGGCGTAGTTCTTGTCGCCCATGCCCGGGCCGGCATGATCGCCATTGCGATGCCGCTGGGCATGGTTATGAAAGTGAAAGAGGGAGTCGTACGCTGCATCGAGCATCTGCTGAGGTGCGTTGAAACGGCGATCGTGGTGGCGGACAATGGGCTCGAACTCCAATACCTCGAATCGGCCCTTCTCATCAAGAGCGATGACACCACCGTACTCGGTCGTGTCGTCGAGCCGATCCCGCTCGGCGTAGTCAAACAGGTGGTCGGCGACTTGCGGGGTTCGGATCGCTCGTAGGGCCAGGAGGACCGCCGCCGCATCACCCCAAGTCATGACATCGCGATGCGTTCGGAATTGCTCGCTCCTCGTCGACGCCTGCCCGCCGCCTTCCGTTTCGAAGTAGTGCCGCTGCCCCTGCAGCGTTCCGTCGATATCGGTCAGCATGTCGCCGGTCGAAGTGGTCAACAGGTGCGGAGCGTGCCGGGCCGCCGCCACTGCAACAGGGATGTCGCGAAGTTCCAGGTGCAACCGGCGGGATGCCGGCATCTGTTGCAGGGCGGACACCGCCTCCACCCAGAACGCTGCGCGGTCGGGCGTTCGCAACTGGCGCATCCAGAGAATCTCCTCGCGGTTTCGAGGAAGGATGCCCAGGTCGCGCACGCCGTCTCGAAGATCCAGTAAGAGTGCGTCGTCGCTTGTTGCGTCAACAGCCGAAACGAGTTGAAGTAATCGCTCTCGTTGGTTGAGGCGGTGGAGGAGTTCCCAGCATCGCGTGCGGTATCCCTGTTGCCAGGCCTTGTTCGATTCAGCGAAGGATGCGAAGACCAAGTCGGTAATCGCACCGCCGCCGTGAATCGCGGCCAGTGCGCGATACTCGGGTCTTTCCTGCTCTGACTGGACCCGCTGGGTCGGTCTTGCCCAAGAGCTGACCAACGCGGCGTCGAGTTCGGTGATCTGTTGTTCGCCGATCCATTGGCAGAGTTCGGTGAGCCACGTCCAGTTGCCCATGCGGGGCAGCCGCTGGCGAATGGTGCGGATGGCGGCATCTGTATCGACTGCCCAGAGGCGATCGAGTGCCTCGCGGCGGGCGGCGTTTGTGTACCCGGGCCGCCAGAGGATCGCGTGAAGTGTCTCGCGGTAGGCGGCATTGTCCAGACCCACCTGTTCATCGAGCAATTCCATGCAGGCGACATGGATGCGTGGCGAGCGGCCTGTTTCCTGGAGGGTCGATGCAGGGTCATGGATGGTTTGGCCGCAGGCGGCCAGCACGAGCACGGCGATCAGGATCGATGGGTATCTCATGCCCGCAGTGTAGCCCTGCTAGCCGCGATCGCCGTAGTGTCGTACCATTCAGCAATAGTGGACACCCATCAATTGCGAACGCAAGTCGCTGAAGTGTTGGATCTCATCCGGCCGGCCGTCCAAGCGGACGGTGGCGATGTCGAATTGGTCGATGTTGACGCCGATGGCGTGGTGTCGGTTCGGTTTCACGGAGCCTGTGTGGGGTGCCCATCGAGTGCCATGACGCTGCAGGCGGGCATTGAACAGCGGCTCAAGGACCGAATCGAGGCTGTGGCGGCCGTTGTAGCCGTCGACTAACGCTTTGCTGTACATGGAGTTCCGGGGCTGAACTCCTTGCCTGAAGTGGGTGATTGCTGGTACCCTGTGTCCTTGGTGGGACCCGCGCAGGTCGCGTGGGTGAGAGCGGCAGGAGGTCCGCAGCATGCTGGTCATAACCAGACGGGAAGGCGAAGAGATTGTCATTGGTGATCCGACGAACCCGCAAGGGGTCATCCGGATCGCTTCGATCAAGGGCGACAGGGTGCGACTGGCGTTGGATTTCCCTCGGGAGATACAAGTACACCGACGCGAGGTTGCCGACCAGATTGCCCGCAGCGGACCTGCCATCGCCGGCAAGATCCGTCCCGCCGGAAACGAATAAGACAGGATTCACGGCCGAAGAGCCAGCCCGCCGCGCGCGAAACCGCCGCGCCGCTCTCGCATGCCTCTTGCCAAACCGACGTACTTTCCGGGCCGCCAGCAGGGACACACCCC
>CAZJKE010000008.1:20739-73634 GCA_964546585.1 uncultured Isosphaeraceae bacterium
GCATGCCTCTTGCCAAACCGACGTACTTTCCGGGCCGCCAGCAGGGACACACCCCTAGGGCATGGGGCATCTGGGGCAAAAAAAGGTCCGCGGCGCGTGGTGGGACGCGCCGCGAACCGGGGGAAGGGGTGGCCGGGCCTCATGCCCGGCCGCTTGAGGAAAGGGTCCCACCCGCTCTCGCGGATGAGACCTGTGTTCAGTACACCGAGCATCCTTGCCGGTGCGAATCCCGTCTGAGACCGTCCGTGGTCCCCGCTCTGTGACTGGGCACATCACAGAACCAAAGTTGCGAGGTGAGCGCGCCATCCGTAGCGTCTCCCCACGCAGAACGTCGGGCATCCGTGCCCGACAAAGCCCTGCCGGAGCGTTCCCGCCGCCGTGCAGGCATGGTCATGTTCCTCTTCCCCGTCTTCCCGCTGCCTTTCGCTGCATGATCTCCCGCATGGCAGCGAGCTTCTGTGGCTTCACCTTCGCCCACTCTTCCGGATCGCACAGTTCCAAGTGATCCCTCGCCCCAAGAACCACCGCATGAGAACCAATCCCCGCCAATTCCATCAGCGAAGCAGGTAATCGAATGCGGCCCGTCTTGTCCAATTCGAGACGCTGTGACTGCGAAAACAATACTTGCACAATGTCCATCTCGTCGTCGTCGGGCAGCAAGGTGTCCTCGAGATTGGCGGCCATGCGAATGAAGGTCTCCTCCGGCCACACCCAAATGCCACCATTGGGCCCTGGCGTCGCATACACCACCGCCGGCAACTGCCCGGCCAACTGGGCACGGTGTTCCGTTGGAATCGACAGACGATGTTTGTCGTCGATGGCTCGATCTGTTTCGCCGGTGAAGAGCATGCATGCGTCCTTGTCCTTGCCTCCAATCGGCCCCACCGTATCCCACCTTCTCC
Organism: uncultured Isosphaeraceae bacterium; assembly: GCA_964546585.1. GTDB lineage: Bacteria > Planctomycetota > Phycisphaerae > Phycisphaerales > SM1A02 > CAZJKE01. The sequence goes on from CAZJKE010000008.1 coordinate 21,642, forward strand.
CACTTTGCAACACTTTTGGCGGATTTCGATCAACTGCTGGTTCTCGGACCTTGCAATCCTCTCCAGACAGCGCATTCTAAGTCGTTGGCAGAATGCCACTTGGCGTTCAGCCCCTGCTGCTGCGCATCAACACCACGCTATGGCCCGTCCACAACCCATGCACACCGCTTTGGAACGACTCCCCACCGGCACCTATGTGTTGACCTGTGGCCATGAAGGCCGCCGCGGCGGCGTCCTGACCCGATGGGTCCAACAGTGCAGCGCCGAGCCGCCATTACTCGTTGTCGCCGTCCCGCGTGGCAGACCCATCGAACCGATGATCCGCGACGCCCGCGCATTCGCCATCTGCATGGTCCCAAACGGCGACCGACTTGCCACGCGGCGATTCGGCGAAGACGCCACGCACACCGAAGATCCCTTCCTCGCACTGCCGCTCAGAGAAGGGAAAACCGGCTCGCCGATCATCGAGTCAGCCATCGCCTGGTTCGACTGTCAACTCGTGGGACATCTCTCACCCGACGCCGACTCGCGACTCTATCTCGGCGAAGTTGTCGCCGGTGGACTCGGCACGGCAGCCCGCAACGAAAAGGCGCGAGCAACCACCCGACACGGCCGACCGCGTAGCCGTGCCAAAGCGCCATCACGCTGAGGCAGTACTACGCACACCGCAATTGCAGACCCTCCAGGAAACGCCGCGGCGAAGTAATTGATTGCACACGCGCCGCAAACGCTGGATCGCTCGATGGCCCCGGCCCACCTCGACCCAACAGATCGGCAAGCCACCGACACACCGCCAACTTCCCGTCCCCCGTCGCAACCGCAGCGCCAATCGTCGGGACACCACTGACCGGATGCCCGCTGCCCGCCATCAGCGGAACACCATCGCGAACGAGTTGGAGCAAATCGAGAACGCCATCCACCGAATCTCCCGCGTTTCCATGCCCGCCGCCGTGGGGAGCCCACGCCGCCAACAGGTCGCCCGCGATGTCCGCCAGACGCCAAGGCGAAGGAACAACATGCAGATACCGCAACAAACCGAGGCTGGCCATGTGCGAGGCAAGATCCGCCCGCTGCACATAGTCCCTCTCAACCAATACATGAATGGGGTTCCCGGCAGCGGCCATCGTCAGGACACACGCTGCGGGTTCCTGCCATGCGCCGCCGCCGTGCCTGTGACCGGCGATGAGGAAAAGCGGCGCCTCGTCATCAAGACCAAGATCGCGCCGCAGCGATCCCCTCGCGGCGACAAGTGATGCCGGCTCCAAACCAACCAGCGGCGCCGTGAACTGCCGCTCATCGGCACCACGCCGCCGAAGCATCGAGGCAGATCGTGATGTTGTTGGCACAATGCGCATGCCCGGAAGACAACCGCCAGCGCCAACAGCATCCACAATGGCCACGCCTTCGCCAAACCGGTCCAGATGCGACGCGATCACTGCCGCTGGCCAACCCCATGCATAGATCCGACCAATCGGCCGCGTTCGCTCCATGGCCTGGACAACGCGGCGAACACGCGAACCCAAGGTGCGTGATCGATCCAGGCAGCCCGAGACACCGCCAACCACAGGTAACCCCGTCGCGGAAATGCGATCGACTTCCTCCTGTCCACCAAGGACCAGTACACGGTGATCATCCTCCGGCATTCCCCGCACGGTGACGCGTAACAGCCCAGCGAGGCCGCGTGGCCGTGGCAGAAGTGTTGGTGCAATCAAGTGCAGCGCAAGCACGCCTACCGCCGATCCAGATTCTCGCCCAGTCGCCCGACAGTGTGCTTGTAGAACAACTCGGCGACGGCATCACCCAACTCGGTGGCAAGTTCTTCGGCGAGTTTCCTTGCCGACCGGGCGTCACTTGTGCGAGAAGGGTCGACCTTTCGCATCCCAACAATGAGCAGATGCCCCGCCTGTTCGCCCGTCTCCGAATCAGCCACAGGGAAGAGCCGTGTCCTGCTGACCGCGTCGATGACGCGCACTTCGCATGCGGCCTGTGGATCAGGTGTACGACCGTCGCTGCTCAGCCCGAATGCCTTCATCTCTACATAAATGACGATCTCGGCACCCACCGCCTCGCCAATCGAGGCCATGGACACCGCCTGTCCATGCCTGTCCTTCGACGCGACATACCTCACCGCATCTCTCGGCTCAACCATCGTGGTCAAGACATCCTCTTCCAATAATTTCGTCGTAGCCGCGTCACCAACCACATTGCGAAGCCGTGCCGGATGCATCACATTTCGACGATCATCGACAAACACCACAGTGGATCGAGACGGCAATGTAAACACCGCATCCTCCGACGGATCCGGCGCAAGTACATAGGTCGCCCCAGCGACCACATTGCATCCCTGCATGCAGAGGCACCACGCCGCTGTGAGCATGACCACCGCGATTGACCTCACGCGTCCAACTCCGGTCGGTATCGATCTGGATGCTTGGGCTCCGTATGCGTATAGAACAACCACGCCACCTTCTGAATGAACGCCTGCAGGAGCCCCCTCCTGATGTCGTCTTCGTTGGCCTCGCTTCTGGCGAGCGTGTTTGGCCGCGTCGGAAAGGCCGCCTCCACCTCAAGGGAGTCAGCGAATCCATCACCATCGAATGATCCCGCCTCGACAATACCGATGGAGCCCTTCGAGAACCCTTCCCAAAGCCAAGTGTTGCCGTGCGGTGTCAATCTGTACGCCTGCAAGTCGATGTACACCACCCGATCCACGTGCAGCGCCGTCGCGATGTCCCCGGGCGGCATGGCACTCCACTGCGGCGTGCGGAATTGCCACTGTGCAACCACGCCGGGATGCAGCACTTTCACACCCGGAACTTCTTTCTGAATACGAGCAGACACGCCCTCGGCAATGATGCTCGCCACACCCGGATGCTCATAGTGAATCGCCAGATCCATATCGATGACAACCGCGACCGAGCGATCTTCCAGCCCCTCGTACTCCGGGAGTTTCTCGACAAGTTTCTGGTCTTCGAACTGCTGCGCAGCGGCGCCGAGGAATCCGGCGGCCGCGCACCCGAGTCCGAACCCCGACAAGAGCAGAAGTACCAGAGCCAGCATGACCAACATGAGTCGTCGCATCACAACACTCCCTTGTGCAGCAGAATCTTGCATCCCCAAGCGAGCACAGCCACTCCGCAGAGCACAACAAACACGCGCGTCGTGTACCAGCGGTACAACGCGTGATGCAGGGGCCGGCCGGTGATCGCAATGATGATCGCAAACACCGCAATGGCTATCGTCGCAAACGCCAGAATCAACCCAAACGGCTGGGCGACAAACGCCGAAGGAAGTTCGCCTCGCACGGTATGACTGAACGCGGTCGTCATGCCGCATGTCGGGCAGGGAACATCGGCAGCGGCGATCCAACCACATGAGGGTAGGCCAATCTGGCGGTGGGTCCCCACGCCTTCCACCGCAGGCCGCATCCAGAACGCCGCGAGAAGCACAGCAATCGCACCGGCAGCCACCAGAAGCGCGCTTCCGCGCTGCGACACCGTGCCGCGGGGTTTGTCCGCCGGACCCATAGTGGCATCTGCCTCGCTCATCACACCCAAGGGTATCAGCCCGCGGCCTGCTACGCTGCTTGCATGACCCTCCCTTGGATCGATGGCCATCTGGATCTGGCGTATCTGGAAGTCGCCGGCCGTGACCTCCTGCAACCTTGCGACGACCCCGCACTTGCCTGCATTTCCCTGCCGGATCTGGCCAGGAGCCCCGTCCGCATGGCCTTCGGCACCATATTCACGGAGCCGGGCTGCGAGGGACCATGGTGCTACGGAGATGCGGCTGAGGCGGCGTTCGCGGGACACCGGCAACTTGAAATCTACGAACGGCTGGAGAGCGTGGGGGCGGTCACCATCTTGCGGGATGGGGCGGAGATTCCACCCCCGGAGCGGCCCCTTGGCCTCATTCTGCTCATGGAGGGCGCTGATCCGATCCGCGGTCCGGAAGATGTGTCATGGTGGCGAATGCGAGGATTGCGACTGGTCGGGCTCACCTGGTCGAGCGGCACGCGGTATGCCGGAGGAAACGCCAGCGGCGAAGGCATGACTGCTGAGGGACGTGACCTGGTTTCGGCACTCGATGCATCGGGCATCATGCATGACGCATCGCACTTGTCCGATGCCGCGTTCGACGACCTGCTCGCCTGCACTGACACACGCATCGTCGCAACGCACTCCAACAGCCGCACGGTCCTTCGCGTGGACGACCAGCGGAACCTGCGAGATGATCACGCCAAGGAGATCATCCGGCGTGGCGGCGTCATCGGGTTGAATCTGTATGCGGGTTTCCTGTCGACAGATCACGAAGTGTCAATCGACGATTGCCTGCGGCACATCATGCACTTCTGCGACCTTGCCGGTAACGCTCGCCATGTCGCACTTGGGAGTGACTTTGACGGTGGATTCACACCTGAGTACCTTCCTCGTGAACTCAACCACCCGCGGAAGTTGACTGATCTTCTCCATGCGCTTGCCAGTGCCGGCTTTGACGAGAGGGACCTTGCAGGGTTCACGCACGCCAACTGGCAACGTGCGCTTGCTTCCTGACCGCGGGGAGGCCTGTCAGTTCAATGCTGTACAGAAGGGACCACGGTGGCCATCCACCTCAACCTCAGTAAGGAGGTGCAACCGAATGCCCGAACCCTGCAAATCGGCCACGGATGCCGCATCATTCGTAAACAGATGCCGCGTCGGCGCTCGCTGCGCAGCCAACTGCACCCCGCCGCACGCCATCGCAATGAGTTCGCGATGCCGCTCAATCCAGGCTGCGACAATGCTCACCCCGCGAAGATCATCGGCACTGGCAAGCACATGTATGCCACCATCACCATCAAGGGCCAACTCCACCTCGGGCTGGTCCGGACACCGCACGGCCATCGGCACCAGCCCGGACACCTGACTGCATAAGGACGCGGCCGGCGAGGCAGCGATTGGCGCTTCCACGGGCTGGATGGGCGGCGTCGCGACCGGCTCCTCGATGGCCGCCTTCGCTGGCTCCACGGGTTCGCGCCTCAGATGATCGAACAACACTTCCACCGAATCGTTCCACGGCAGCGTCACTTCCGCCACAACTTCGCCCCCACTCCCCATCGCAGGAAGCGGAGGACCCGTGTCAATGTCTACTGACAACTGATGCCGAGCAGTCTGGACAATGCGAGACGCGGCTTCACTGGATGATCGATCCTCCGCGCCGACGATCACCAGCCGAATCGGCGTCGACATCTGCCCACCACTGGTCATGTCCTTGAGGACCCGGTAGGCCCCCACGACCGCGGCCTGATCAGCACCGGAGAGGAGCGTCACGCGTCCCGCACCGCACGAGGACACATGTGACGGATCTGCTGCCAGCGGCTGCACAATCCAGAGCCCGGCCCGCTCTCCAACGGCCGAGCGCACATCCTCGATGCTCTGGCAATCGGCCAGCGACATGGTGCCACTACCAACAACAGCAATGTCAATCGAGTCCTCCCGCATCCGAAGAAGTACCGCCATGCCACTGCCCGCCTCCCGCACCGCATACGGCACGAGCCACAGTCCACCCTGTACTGGCAGGTGGCCGGGAATGAGAAGTTCAATCATGCCACCGATGGCATCCGGTGTGTCATCCGTGGTCGTAAACAACTCGGCGAGCGATGCGTAGTCGTCACGGATGCCGGTCATTGCGCTCCTGCTCCGGTGCAATTCTCGCAAGCACTGATCGATCGGGACGCTCCGTCGACCGCACGCTGAACTGCTCCATCCGCCGAGCGATCTCAGCGGCACGCCCCTCCGTTCCTCTAGCCTCGACATGCACAATTGGCTGGGGCGGACGCCCTATGTCCTCCAACCAGTCAGCGAGATGTTCGAAATCCCGCTCGGCCTCACTCCCAGGTGCGAATTCGATCACCGGCTGCCCGAAACTGACGGCCTCTCTGAGCGTTTCGTGTTCCCGAATGATGACCGGCGCAACCTCGTCACCAAACGACTCGTGAAGTCTCTGCAAGAGCGTCCTCGCAAGCGGGGACGGTCGGTGCAACGACGGCAGGATGTGACACGGAATGTGTCTGCCAACGCGGGCAATCGACGCCGCAATCGTCTTCCGCTGCCGTCTTGCACCTCGCAGCGAAAAGTAGCCCGTCTCCACCGGCACAATCGCCTCCGTTGCCGCCCGCAGCGCATTGAAGGTCAACAGGCCGATGTTCGGCGGGCAGTCAATGAAGCAGTAGTCGAATCTACCATGCATCACACCCAGCAAACTCTCAAGGCGACGGTCTCGGTCCGGCATGCTGTGCAGGCCGCCGCCGGGTGCCTCCAGCGCCGTCAGCATCATCGTGCTCGGGGCAAGGTCGAGATTCCGGTTGACTTGCCAAAGCAGCGACGTCACATCGAGCGATGCATGATCGGCCACAAGCGCGTCGCCGACGCTCACATCGATGCGTTCCTCGGGAACGCCCAGACCCGCCGCGCAATGCGACTGGGGGTCCATGTCGATGAGCAGGGTCCGAATCCCACGCTTCGCAGCGACAGCCGCCAGGTTTATGGCTGTTGTGGTCTTCCCGCAGCCGCCTTTCTGATTGACGATGGCGAAGACGCGCACAATCATCCTCTCTTGTTACGGGCTGCGAGACGACGCACGCCCTCCGCCCCGTTTATCGGAACCTCAAGGGCAACCGCTTGAAACTCAGGGCCGCACCGCCTCATACAGCCTCGCCCACCGCGGTAGAGAAGACTCGCCGCCGTCCGGTCGGAGCCGCTCCTGGTAGAGCAGGCGAACCTGCCACTTCGCTCCCATTTCTTCGGGCAATTCCGCCACTGATTCCCCCTCGCCAGAGGCGATGAAGAGGCGGCTCAGCGGCATGCTGGCGATCTCCGCCGTGGTGGCTCGCCGATCGATCCCCCCGCCAAGGACCTCCGGAAGATGGGTCCCACCAAGGCGGACCAGATACAGCGGCTCGTCCTGAATCATCTGGTCAACGTGCGAGGCAAACCTCGAAAGACCGGGCCCGAACATGGGTGAAGGTGCTGATGACTGGCGAGCATTCGTCAGCGCCATCGTTCCCAACACGGCAACCGCCGCGACCGGTACTGCCACGCGGCCAATACGCCGCCACCAAGGTGCCTGCAACAACGTCCAAGCAACCAGCAGCGATGCCGGGGCATACATGGACGCAATGTAATCTGCCCGCTTGCCCGCGCTCAGCGAAAAGAACACGATGATCACACCACCGTAGATGCACGCGCTCCGAAGCAATCGGATCAGTGGCTGTGTGCGATCGGCCCGCCACAACGCACCAATCCCTGCGATCGCCACGATCGACCAGGGTAGAAATCGCACCACCGCGTAGAAAGGCATGTGGAACAACCCAAGTACCAGATCCACCGGGCCTCGAACGCTGCCCTCCGGGCCAGTTCCGGTCACGCGGCCGTAGATCTCGTTGAACCAGAGTTCATCACGAAGATGACCCGCGTCGATCCACCAGACCCCAACGATCCAACTGGCCGCCACGAGCACCACTGCAGGAACCCCGATGGACCAGCAAAGTCTTGCCGCGTCCGACCAGGATGTGCCGCCCCATCGGGCCATCGCCGGCACTGCCAGCATCAGTGCAAGAACCGGCGGTCCCTTGGCCAGCACGGCGCCTGCGGCTGCGATCCAGAAGGCAGCGATGAGCCAGCGGCGGCGCGCGCCACACACCGGAAACAACAACACCATCGTCGCCGACAACCATCCAACATCCAACAGCAGCGTCAGCACCATGTCCGGACGCGCCAGGTAACCAAGTTTGAACATCGGATAGCAACACACCAACACGATGCCAGCGATCGAGCCGAGCATTCGGCGTGGCGTGTCCAACCGGTTTCCGACAACCACGACCATCAGCCACAGGAGCAGGAGCGCGGTGATGCTGGGCACCTTGTGGGCAAGATCGGAAACCGGCCCGAAGATCGTGACCGACGGTACGGCCAGCCAGTTGTACAGCGGCGGCTTGGTTGCGGCGTGGCCATTGGGCTCGCGAGGGAGAATCCAGTGCTCGCCTCCGTGGGCAACGATGTCGATCGTGTAGGCAATGGTCCGCGGCTGGGTCTGGTCCCAGAGATCCGACGGGCCAAGTACCCGGGCGAGAACCACTGCACAGAGGGCCGCAATCGATGCGACGATCCACCACCGCCGCTCGCTCACGCGAGCGCCCCGACCGCCTGCCACGCTGCCTCGATACCACGGGCGAGCGAAGACGCTTGACTCGCGTCAACAAGTTCGACACCACACACGCCAGGAAGCGCAACGCGGAGTTCGCCGCCTCTGGTCTTCTTGTCCATCGCCATGAGCGCGGCGAGATCCCTCGCCGGAACAGGCTGCGGCACTTCGGTCGGTAATCCCATTGACGAAAGCAGCGATGCAACGCGGTCCGCCATTTCCGCAGGCAGCAGATCCAGTTCGACACCGCAGGCCGCAGCGGCGACCAGCCCGATCGATACGGCTTCGCCGTGCATCAAGTCCAGCTCCTTCATGGGCTCGATAGCATGACCAAAGGTGTGGCCGAGATTGAGGACTTCTCTCTTTCCAGACTCCCGCTCATCGGAAGCGACGATGTCCGCCTTGATCGATGCACTTCGGGTCACAAGGTCTATCAAACATGCTGTGTCCCTGTCCAGAATCGCCGTGACATGGTTCTCCAGGAATGCCATGAGACCATTGTCGCCGAGCATCGCGTGTTTGACGCACTCGGCGAGACCGCAGCGAAACTGCCGGTCGTCAAGCGTAGAGAGCGTGTCGACATCCGCTACTACCAACTTCGGTTGCCAGAATGCACCGGCCATGTTCTTCGCCATTGCCGTCGATGCGTCCCCACGCGACACCGGTAGATTGATTCCTGTCTTGCCGCCGATTGAGGCGTCCACCATCGCCAGGAGCGTGGTAGGTACCTGCATCAGCGGAACGCCGCGCATGAAGGTCGCTGCGGCGAAACCCGCCAGGTCGCCCGTAATGCCGCCGCCCATGGCAATGACAGGCGTCGAACGATCACACCCCGCATCCAACATCGCCGTCCAGATCGCCTGCACCGCCTGGGTGCTCTTTCGTTCCTCCCTCGCCAAGACGTCGCAGGATGCCACATCGAAGTGTCCGTTCAACGCCGCCTCCGCAACCGGACCATGTGTGTCGAGGATGGCCGTATCGATGGCCAGAAGGCAGGCCTGGGCGGCGGCCCGATTCGCGGTCAAAGCACCAAGGTCCTTCAGGATTCCCGAGGCAACGAGAATCTCGTAGGACCGCTCGCCCAGATGCACTGGCACGCACTTCACAAATCGGCCCCCGCGCGAGTGTGGAGTTCGGCAAGCGCATCGGCCGGATCATCCGGCAGTTCGGTACATGCATCCTCGGCGGCGTTCATCACATCCCCGCTGGTCCAAGGTACTCGCACGCGGCGGGGTTTCTTCGCTCGGCGCGACCATGCAAGAACCAACATGAAGAGTGTGAACGCTGACACCATGGCCAGCGGCACAACCCAGCCAAGTGGCGGCAAGGTGCTTCCGCCGGTTGTGGCAAGGGCGCCAGCCGGGGCGACAAAGGCGGCGAAGGGACGCTCGACCCCATCGCGACCTCGAAGTGTCATCACCTTGTAGAAGCGGCCGGGCACCTGCACAAAGCCACCCAGCGGCATCGCGTCTTCCCCCGCATCGACGACATACACGGCCATGGCAGTGTCACCATCACGCACAAACCACTCCACCACATCGCCCCAGGGAGAACCGAGGCGATGCTGCTGCTCGAGGTGTCCCGCGACCGTCACCAAGTCACCGCGAAAGGCCGCCGGATCGCTGATCATGGCATGTACATTGGCAGCCGGCGCTTCTTCGTTCCCTTTCGGCCAGCGTCGAACATGGTCGACCAGCGCCGCAAAGCCCTCGTCCCGCGAGTCAACGCCATCCTTCACCGCTGAGAGTCGCTGCCACTCCCCCTCGCTCAAAGGCGGGATAGCCATCGCCATCTGCATCACCACAACAACAGCGACTTCGAACATGTTTGGAGGATACCGCACCCCTTGTGAACCGGAGTGGTATCATCCCCCGCCTTGGGTCAGACCCCATCGTCTAGTCAGGTCTAGGACATCAGGTTTTCATCCTGAAGACAGGGGTTCGAATCCCCTTGGGGTCGTTGGAATCACAGTCCCCTCTCCAGAGCCGGAGAGGGATTCAGCCTCCACACAGCGCACCCCCCGGAGACGGCAACCATGCCCCTCATCCCCACGCTCCTTCTTGCAGCCACAACCACCACTGCGGATCCCGCCGGCCTGCTCGCCGCCGCCTCACCTGACCTCCCCTCGATGGCCGCATTGGTCGCCCAGACGGCAGCCCCCGAAACCGAGGAACCGGCGGTCGGCTGGGGAACCAGGGACTCATGGCGATGGGCGATTCACGGCGGATATGCCTGGGATGTCAAGCGAAGTGAGAACACGCTGGGTCTCATCGGTGTCGAGTTCGACTACTTCCTTGAGGACAACCTCAGCCTCGACTTCGGATTCAACGTCCTCGGTGTGGATCAGCGAGGCGACAACGCAACTGGCGCAAACTTCACGCTGCAGTTGCGGTGGCACTTCGCGGCAAGAGAAGATTGGTCAATGTTCATCGAAGGCGGAGCAGGTCTCTTGTGGACAAGCGAAAATGTGCCGATTGGCGGCTCGGAGTTCAACTTCACCCCGCAGGCTGGCCTTGGCATGTCAATTGACGCGGGCTCCCAACGACGATGGCTCATCGGCGTCCGCTGGCATCACATCTCCAACGCCAGCCTCTACGACACCAATCCAGGCCGCGACAGCATCATGCTATGGACCGGATTGAGTTTTCCGTTTTGAGAGGTGTCGGACAGCCTACTCCGCGCGGCCAAACACGATCGACACATTGTGTCCACCGAAACCGAACGAGTTGTTGAGTGCAATGGACACATCGCGTTCCTGCGCCTCGTGTGCAACAAAGTCCAGATCGAATCCATCATCGGGATTGTCCAGGTTGATTGTTGGCGGCAGAGTGCCGTGATAGAGCGCTTTGACAACCGCCATTGATTCCAGACCACCCGCAGCACCAAGTGTGTGCCCGGTCGTCGACTTGGTCGAACTCATGGCCAGCGATGACGCATGATCGCCAAACAGCCCCTTGACAGCGGTCACCTCCGCGGCATCCCCGAGCGGTGTCGAAGTGCCATGGGCGTTGATGTACCCGACTTCTTCGCGTTGCACACCGGCACTCTTGAGAGCGATCTTCATGGCCATGCGGGCGCCAGTGCCTTCTTCGTCCGGAGCGGCGATATGCCCGGCATCGCCGGTCAGTCCGTAGCCGAGAATCTCGGCATAGATGTTCGCGCCGCGAGCCTTGGCATGCTCCAACTCCTCGATGGCCAATACCGCTGCACCTTCCGCAAGCACGAAGCCATCGCGATCACGGTCAAATGGGCGGGACGCCCGCGTCGGTTCATCGCACCTGCGAGACAGCGCCTTCATCGCGGTAAATGATCCTATGCAGACCGGTGAAACCGCTGCTTCCGCGCCGCCCGCGAGAATGAAGTCCGCTTGATTGCCCGCGATAAATGAATACGCCTCCGCAATGGCATGGCCGCCTGTTGCACAGGCGGTTGCAGGAGCCGAGTTCACGCCACGAAGATTGAACCTGATGGAAACGTTCCCGGCGCAGGCGTTCACCATCAGCCGCGGCACTGTAAATGGACTCATGCGACGCACGCCGCGATGCAGGAGCGTGCCGTGTCCCTGCTCGAATGTCTGAATGCCTCCGATGCCCGAGCCGATGACAACACCGCGGCGATAGGGGTCACCATGTTCGATGTCCAGCCCGCAATCCTCCATCGCCTCGATTGCAGCCCAGAGGCCCAGTAAAGAAAACCTGTCAGATCGCTTGATGTCCGTTCGGTCGAGTTTCTCGGTCGGGTCCCAATCGCGTGCTTCGCCGGCAATTGTCACCAGCCACTGGTCATCCTGCTCGAAACAGGTGATGGGGCCAATGCCCGACCGACCTTGAATCAGGCCATCCCAGGTGGTTGCAACATCATTGCCGAGGTCGGTTATGACACCGAGCCCGGTCACGACGACACGGCGTTGTCCGGAACTGGACATGGATCAGTGCTGGCCAGCGGTGGTGAAGACCGCTGGTGCGCTCAGTCGCCCTTGGAGTGCCCGAGCACGAACTCGATGGCCTGACCCACCGTTTGAATCTTCTCGGCTTCCTCATCAGGAATCGATGTCGAGAAGACATCCTCAAGCTCCATCACGAGCTCGACGGTGTCAAGGCTGTCGGCGTTGAGGTCGTTGGTAAAACTGGACTCTCGCGTAATGTCGCCTTTGTCCACGCCGAGCTGCTGGGCAACCAGGTCCATTACCTTGGCTTCAATTTCGGCTTCCGTCACGATCAGGGTCTCCTTGGGGCCCCATACTGGGGGGTTCGGGCACTATATCCGCTCCGCGGCTCTGCCGCACGTTTCAGCAGGTCAGTCCGCCATCCACGACCAACACCTGCCCTGTCACATATCCACCCCCGTCCGAGACGAGAAATGATACCGCCGCCGCGATGTCCTGCACCTGGCCAAAACGACGCAGCGGCAGGCTCTTGAAAATGCCCTGGCTGACCTCATCGCCAAGATCGGCGGTCATGTCCGTCTCGATAAAGCCTGGGGCCACGGCATTGGAAGTAATGCCCTTTGACCCAAATTCCTTGGCAATGGTCTTCGTCAGCCCGATCAGACCCGCCTTTGCTGCGGCATAGTTCGCCTGCCCGGGGTTGCCGGATAGACCTGTCACCGAAGTGATATTGATGATGCGTCCCCAACGGCCCTTCATCATGGGCCTTGCCGCCGCACGGCAGCCCATGAAGACGGATCGCAGGTTGACTGTCATGACATCGTCGAAGTCCTCGTCGGACATGCGGAGCATCAGGCCGTCCTTTGCCATGCCGGCGTTGTTGACCAGGACATCCAGGCGCCCGCGATCATCGGCCACAGACTCGACCAACTCGCCGAATGCCGAGCCGTCCGACAAGTCGCAGGGCCGGCAGGATGCGTCGCCCCCCGCTTTGATGATTCCATCGCGCACCTCTTCCAACGCCTCGGTGTTTCTCGCAACCAGCACGACATGCAGGCCGTCATCGGCCAGTTGTTCGGCGATTGCGCGGCCGATGCCGCGGCTTGCGCCGGTGACGATGGCAACCTGTTGTTCGACGCTGGTCCGTGTCATGGTGGAGTACCGCGGGTGCTATGGATTCGGGGTAATTGGACGCCCGGGGGGTGGACCGGGGCCCTTCTTCGGAGGAGAACCAGGGCCGCTCGGCGGTGTCGTCATCGGGCCGGGGCCGCCACCGCCCCCTCCGCCGGGAACCATTGTTACCCCACCACCGCTTGAGTATTCAAGATCTCCGTCGGGCTGCGAAGCGATCTCGATGAACTTTGCCTTGCCGGCAAACCATGCTTCGATCCAGTTGCCGCTGAGTCTATCTACGATGCCCGGAGGCGACTCGACGGAAGTGAACGAGTACATCCCACCGTCGACCTCGTACAACCACAACTGCGGCTGGTATTCGAAACCGACCTCGTACTTGACCAGGACACATGCACGCCCTTCGGGACTGTTGCCGGCCTCGATCTCCGCCATCGTGATGGCTTTGGACATCTCGGCAAGTTGCCCGCGGCCGTCGATGGCGTCAAGTTCCAACTGATCGTTGAAGGACATCATGGCACGAAGCGTCGCTGCATCACCGCGGAGAAACGCGTTGACGAATTGCAGGATGGCACGCCGGTCCTCAGTTGAAGATGGTGCAGCATCGTCGGCCCAGATGATGCGGTCGTCGATGGTCATCTCGGCGACCAGTTCGGCAATCGACTTGACCGGCGGTGGCGGCGGCGCCTTGGGCGCCTCTCGCTTGACCTGCTTTGGTGCTTCCTCCTTACCACCGCAGGCCGCTACCAGCAGCCCGGCGATCAGGACGAGTGCGAATGTCGTCTTACGGTTCATCATGGCTCTGCACCTTCACTTGTCGGTCGATCCGCCGCATCAGTCCGCGAAGCACGCCTCCCGGTGCCATCTCGTGCCACGCACCATCATACCGCCCGGCCATGTCCCGGCACTGCTGCGACCAGCGAACCGGGTTCGTGATCTGGTCAACAAGGCGATCGGCAAGGCTTCCCCGGTCATGGAGCGAAGCGGTCACATTGGACCACACATCAATTGCTGGCACCCGGAGCGTCGCATCCTCCAACGCTGTTCGCATCCCCTCCGCTGCTGGTGCCATGAAGGGTGAGTGAAATGCGCCCGCGACCGACAGCGGCGCGGCGCGAAGTCCGCGTTCGGTGGCCGTCTCGGCCGCTCTTGCGCAGGCAGCAGTGGAGCCGCTGATGACCAGTTGGCCCGGCGCGTTGTAGTTGGCTGGCACAAGAACATCACCAAGCGCAGCATCGACACAGAGTGACTCAATGTCCGCATCCTCCCCCATCACGGCGACCATCGTGCTCTCCGCGGCCTCGGCGGCATCCTGCATGAGCCTGCCGCGTGTGGCGACCAGATGAAGTCCCTCCACAAAGTCAAATACGCCGGCCAGATGGAGCGCGGTGTACTCGCCGAGCGATAGACCCGCGGCGGCTGCAAGATCTCCTTCCAGACCATGTTCGCGAAGCCCGCGCCAACAGGCGACGCTACAGGTGTAGATTGCCGGCTGGCTGATGTTCGTACGGTTGATTTCTTCTTCCGGTCCTTCGAAGCACAGGTCCCGCAGCGATGCGCCTAGCGTATCGGCGAGCGCCTCGTCCGCTTCATCAAACACGGCACGCGCCGCGGCCGACGCCTCGTACCATGCCTTGCCCATGCCGACCTTCTGCGAGCCCTGTCCCGGGCACAGTGCAATGATGCTGCCGCTCATCAGAGGTTCCACACACTACTTGTCCATGTCAACCCGCCGCCGAAAGCAAGCATGACGATGGTGTCACCGCGACTAATCGACCCATTCCGCCAAAGTTGGTCGAGGCAGAGGCTGACGGATCCGCTGCTGCTGTTTCCGTAGCGATCGATATTGATATAGACCTTCTCGCTCGGCAGGCTGAGTTTTTGCATCGCCGACTCGATGATCCTCGCGTTGGACTGGTGACAGATGAACTGGGCGATATCTTCCACAGCGAGTTGAGTGTTGGCCATCGTTTCCACAGCGAGGTCCTGAAAAGTATTGACGGCGAACTTGTAGACCTCCTTCCCCTTCATACGGAGTTTGCCGAGCGGCACATCAAAGCCGTCATCCTCGACCACTTCATCCAATCGGTTCGGGATGTACAGCGATGACCAGTCAGTCCCGTCCCCGTTCATGCGTTGATAGATGCACCCCTCCGTTGGAGTATCGCTTCGCTGCAGGATGGCACACCCAGCCGCGTCACCGAAGAGGATGGCTGATCCCCGCTCGTGCATATCCGAAATTCCGGTCATACAGTCACCGCCGACGACCGCGATTGTCTCGTACCCGCCCGCGCGAATCAGGCTATCAGCGACATTCATGGCGGAGACAAAGCCGCAGCAAGCGGCAACCAAGTCGAAACCGCCTGTGGGCACTGCGCCGATCGCGCCGCCAAGGCGAGAGGCGTTGGATGGACAGGTCATTTCGGAGGTTACGGATGCGGTGATGATGAGGGACAAATCCGTGGGCTGCACGGATGCGTTGTCCATCGCATTGCGAAGTGCTTCGAGTTCCAGCGTGAAAACGCTCTCGCCGCGGCCGCAGACCCGGCGTTCGCGGATGCCACTTCGCTGCTCTATCCAGTCAGCATCCACCCCAAACCGCTTGGCGAGCGTCTCGTTGTCCAGGATCGTCTCAGGCACGGCGGAGCCGGTGCCGAGCAGCCGCACGCCGCAGGGTGTGGTCATGCGACCCCCGCTTCCTCTTCGACCTCCGCGAGACCTTCGACGATGTGTTCGTTCACACCCGACACAACGAATTGCCTGACTCGCTGCACCGCATTATTGATCGTCCTGGCCCTGGAACTTCCGTGGCTGATGAGGCTCACGCCATTGACACCCAACAGTGGCGCACCGCCGTGCTCGTGATAGTCGTACTCGGCGTAGAGACTGCCAACGATTGGGTCGAACTTCTCGACCAGATCCGGATGCGTGTCGGCGATGTCCTTGGCGAGTTTGCGAATGAGCCCGGTCGAGAGGCCTTCGGCCAGCTTGATCGAGACATTGCCGACGATGCCGTCAGTGATCACCACATCAGCACCGCCGTCAAAGAGCGACCGTCCCTCGATGAAACCGATGAAGTTGACCGAAGGCGTGTCCCGCAACATGTCTCGGGCCGACTTGAGGTGACCGGTGCCCTTCTGTTCTTCGCCGCCCACATTCATCAGGGCGACTCGAGGATTCTCGATGCCAAGAATGCGGCGGGCGTAGACCGTGCCCATAACGCCGTACTGGCAGAGATGGAGTGGCTTCGGTTCGATATTGGCCCCGACATCGATGAAGGCGACGGTCCCGCCAAACGTGGGAACGGGCGCGGCGATGCCGGGCCGGTGCACATGGGGCAGACGCCGAAGGTACATCTGGCTGGCGGCAACGAATGCGCCGGTATTGCCCGCCGAGATCACACCGTCGAGGGGATTGTCCTCGCGGTGGCTCCCTGCGCGGCAGAGCGCGACAAGCGAACTGTCTTGCTTGCTGCGAACGGCATCGACCGGCCCCTCGTCCATGCCGATGACTTCGCTGGTCGGAACAATTTCCCAGTTCGAGGCATCCGCCCCGGCAGCGTCCAATGCGGCCGAGATGATGTCGCCGTCGCCAAAGAGGACGAGTCGGTCATCGGTATGGAGGTGTTCGGTGGCGGCGATCGCGCCGTCAAGAATGGCCTGTGGGGCGTTGTCACCCCCCATCACATCGATGCCAATCCGCATCGGTTACCCGGCTCCGGCAGCCTTCACCTGCAGGCCAGGCCGTACATACCCGCAGCCACCGCACGCGTGGTGAGGGCGACGGAGGCTCCCGCAGTTGGGGCATGCGACGAGTTTGGTACTTCGCAGCGCCAGATGAGAGCGACGTTTTCGTTTGCGTGCCGGTGATGTTCTGAGTTTCGGGGTCGACATCTGAAAAACCTCGCTGCTGGGCTCTGAGGGGACTCTCCCCGCGGTCGGAACGGCACACTGTAGGGAGGCCGTTTGCGGGTGTCAATAGTTGGGAAAGACGGCGTCTGAGGGCAGACGGTGTCAGACACCCTCTATCCGAGGCCGGCTCGGGCACCCGCCGGATCGATGAGCCAGAGCCAATCGTCAAACAGGAATTCCAGACGCTGGGCCAGGAGGGCGATGCGGCCCATGACGGTGTAGCCGAAGGCAGCACCGAACGTGACCATCAGGTACCAGATGCCCAGGCGGGCAGTCTTGCCCACCGCACCCTTGTGTTCCACGGAGAAGAAAAAGTACACCAGCGTCGCAAAGACACCCACGACCAGCACGATCGCGCGGAATGACGCCCAGAAGTCAAGCGACCCGCCCTGCATGTCGATCAGCGGCACAATGGTGCTGTTGATCTGGTTGACGAAGTCAGTCTCGATATACGCGTATATCCGCAAGCCAGCCGTCGAGCCAATGATGAAGGCAAGCGGCCATCTGGAAATCCAGCCGCCCACCGGTGAGAGTCGCCAGATCAGCATGATGCCCAAGACAAGCGGAATCAGGTACATCCATTGGGGTTCCACCTCGGCCATTCCGGGCATGAAGTTCGCCTTCACAAGAGAGGGCATGAGTTTGCCGAGCAGGTTCGGAATGACGATGTCCCAGAAACCGACCACCATCCAATATCCGGCTGAGACACCGACAACCACCGACTCCGCAACCTTGTAGAAGAGATTGTCGCGGTAGAGGAATGACATGATGGCGAGCGTGAAGAACGCCCCGATCCAGAGGCCAATCGTTCTGCTTGGATTCAGGAGATAGGTCTTCTGCGCTGGATCCGCCGCCTCCGCCTCAGCCCAAGCCGCCTTGGTAGAGCCCGAATCCTGCGCCCAGGCAGCGATCGGCTGCCCATCGGCGTTCGTAACCAGAGACAGGCCTGAAGGCAGATCACTTTGCGTCGTGCCCTCCGGCAACACAGCCGAAGCCACCTCAGTCACCTTGACATACGACTGCCCCATGGCACCACTCGCGGCGCGCCAGGCAATCCACACGCCGGCGACGACGAGGATGATGGTCCAGATGACGGCGTCGCGTTTCATCAGGTCATTCCCCGCCTTCTCTCCATGAAGTAAATGACATTGCCGCCAATGATGAGCCCGATCATCAAGAGGTGGGCGACCAACTGCGGCCCCATGCGGCGGACGCCTTCCTGCAATTCACCGGGAACTGGCATTCCCTCATCGCGGTAGTACCTGTCCGTTACCAGTTTCTCATACTCGGCCGCGCCCTTGATAGCCCCAAGCAGGCCCGGCAACTGACTGGGAATGTACGGGTAGAAAAGCGGCGCCTGTACGCCCGTGCATCCGGCGATGAGTGTGATCTCGTCCGGGTAGGGACCCACCGCGTATTGCACCCATTCCTTCGTACCGGCCGAACCGGCCGAGATGTTGATGACGAGATCCATATCCTGGATTGAGTCAACCCCTTCGAGCATGGGGATCTCGTCAATCGCTTCTCCGTAGGAATCGGTCGTATAGATCTCTCGCAGATTGGTCACGATAACCTTGATGACAGCCTCGCCGCCGGACTTGTAGCCGAGGTTCACATAGTCCTCACCGTAGACCATGTCAGGGAATCGCTGATTGAGTTTGTCATTCTTGATGACCTCGTTGATCGACTCCTCCACCATCTGCGGTCCGACCGGCCAGAGCGCCATGTAGTACATCCGCAGGCCCTTGGCTGCGCAGTGGTAGGTAAACGCGGTCGCCATTGGCTTGAGTTCGCCCTCACTTGCAGGATCGAAGTCCCAAGACAGAAGCACTCTGTCACCAGGCTCAAGATCCTCGATGGCGTTGAAACACACCTCCGCCAGCGCAGACTCCTTCTCCGGCAGTCGCAGTTGCAGCAGGATTGGAATGCCGACTGCAAGCAGCATGGACAAGAAGACCCAGCGACGATCGAGATTTCGGAAGAACGCAAACATGCCGCTATTCCTCCCCCGATCCAAGATAGGAGCGATCGACGCCGAGCAGCATCTTGAGCGAGGTGGAGACCAAGCCCAGCGCGATGCCGATCATGATGGCGCGATTGCCCGCCGTGTTGACAACGGACATGATGTAGACGGTCAGGTTGTCGATCTTGAGCCCGTTGATCTCCTCGGGGAACCAGCCCGTGAGATACGCACCAGCGAAGGTGCGGCCGAGCAGAATGATGAACGCCGTGCCGAGCAGCAGAATGGCTTCGATGTTCTTCGCGCGGAACGCCCGGAAGGCGGCGGACGCGACATAGAAGGCGAGCATCGCAAACATCGTGGCGGTCAGCGGCTTGAACGCATATTCGTACAGCCACCAGAAGGGCGCGCCTTCTTCGCGGTAACTGCCCGAGTACGAAACCAGCGGATACCGAGGGTTGGGATGAACCCCGAACTTCACCAGGCCCACATAGAGTGTGACGAAGAACGCGATGAGGACGATTCCCGAGTACGCCCACCCCTGCCGCTGATCGGAAACCTTCTTGAGATGCAGGAACAACAGGTTGCCGCCACCAAGTACGAAGGCCATCGCCGCCAGCACATCGAACCAGATGGCAACATGCTCGCCCGCCGCCGAGGTCTGGGGACTGAAATACGACAGCAGGATGGCGAAGCCAGCGAATCCGCAGATGAGCAATGGAATGGTTCGCTTCATCGTGTCGCTCGCCGCGCGGTCAGAGGACCGTCTCCTTGATGAAGAAGGTGAAGTCCCCGACCCAGCCCCAGTCGGTGACGCTTGCCAGTGTTGCAGCCGCGATACCGATGACCATCAGGATGCCCGCAAGCACCTTGCCCGCATCCTGTCCCTTGAGACTCCCCAGTTCCTCGGGCGAACCGGTCAGATACGCCGACGCGGCGAAGAACTCCTCGCCGATGAGCGTGTAGTCGCAGGCCGCAACAAAGAACGGCAACTGGGCGGGCATGGCGGTACCTGCAACCTGAATGGCACCGATCGCATTCCCGGTCTCGGCGAGGATCAGAGATTCGGCGTAGAACGCACCGAGGTAGAAGCAGGCAGCCGGTTTCTCCCGCACCATTACGCCCGAGAGATACGCCACATAGCCAAACTGCTCGTCCGTGACATAGTAGATTTCGTCCTCGTTGTACGCATCAGGCCTGCCTGCGGTGAGATAGGCGGCCTGAACCGTCTCCCTGGCAGTTGTCATGACAAGCGCACGAGATGTTGGTACTTCGACACGTGCGCCATATTCAGCGGCCGTCTCGGCAACGCGTGAGAGGATGTTCAGCCCGGCGATCGTCTGCACATCGTTCATGTCGAGAATGCCGGGGACAAAGAGGCAGTTGCGGCCCATCTCGGTTGCGCGGCCGACCGCTTCCTCAATGGCCTCAAGTCCCGCGATTTGTCGCACCCTGATCTCGCGGCCACTTTTCGCCATACGAATGTAGTAGATGACCGCGCCGCAGACGAGCGCCATGATGATGAAGAGCGGCAGTTTCGCGCGATTGAACCAGCCCTTGTGTAGCGTTACATCATTGGACACCGCTCGATCGGACATTGAACCATCGTTGTGGATGGCGCGAATCCCGAATTGCAGCGGCTCCTCCGCACTGAGTCCTGCCGCGTTGAAGTGGCCGATGCCGCCCGGGACTCTTCCCACCTCCTGCCATGTACCTTCTTCTTCGCCCGGCACCTCGATCGAATACTCCGAAACCGAGTGGTCATCGGGCGACAGGGACCAGGAGATCGTTCCGCTCCCGCCGACATCCATCGGGGTGTCCTTGGCAGTGACATCCGATGGCGGCGCGGGGTTCGCGGCAGCAACCGAGCAGATCGCTGTGGCGAGAGTCAGAATGGGTACGTTCAGCAACACGCCGTGGGGTACTTCCGGGGGGGTCAGTCTTCGATCAGTTCGACATTGGCTCGCGGAACGATAACACGCTCGCCGGATTCAAGGGCAACTTTGAGAACACGAGCCTTGGAACCGGAGCCAAGCACGGTCGGCTCGTTGGGCAACCCAGCGACCTCGCCGATCACACCAAACCACGGATCGCGGATCACGCGGACCGACCGACCTATTTCCAGGAGCCCTGCCTGGCGGTGACCATCACTTTCTGCGATCTGTAATTCCTTGCCCGACAATGGGATAAGAATTTCTGGCCGCATGACACCCGCGCGAATCTGCGTAGCGCCATTGACTGAGGCCTCGCTTCCTTCGTGCTGGCAGAGGAGTTCGTAGGATCGGCGGGCCATGCCGATGTCACCAAAGCCTTCGGTGACGACCAGTGTGATGCCCTTCTGCTCGGAGCCCGTAATAGCAACGCCAAGGTCGTAGCCAAGGAACTCCCTGAGATCCTGATCGTCGATCCCGCCGCTCATCAGTGCGGCAATGCCGATCGACACGGCCCTTTCGATGGCCGCGTCGGTCATGCGGCCGCCACCGACCACAACGCATCCTTTCATGTCCTCCGTGAGAAGATCCGGCGTGAGGGGTTGGTCGTGTTCGCTGCAGGCGATCTTGATAGGACCACATGTTTCACCGCCAATGCCGAAGATGCCTTGCACGAAACAGACCTCAGCCTCGACCACACAGCCGTGTTCGGGCATGACATCCGTCACAGTGCCCGAGACATACGCTCGTACCTGCACGGGAATGTCCGAACCGCGAATGATGAGTTGCCCGGTGACTGGTGAGATTGTCTCAATCGTGCCCGCATACTTCGAATGCACAATACGGCGAAACATGACCCCGAACAGCCCCTTCGTCTCAGCGATGACATCACCCACCGCAATGACATCGCCTTCTTTCTTCTTCATGCACTCGACAACATCCTTCGGTGGCATGGCCAACATGTTGGCCATGTTCATCGGGAAGATATCGCCGGGCATGAATGTCTCGGCCACAATGTCATCGGCCTGTACCGCATCGCCCTTCTCAACAAGAACGGTTCCGGCGATCGGAAGCCTCCGCTCTACGCTGTGCGAAATGCGGGGTGTAACCAAGAGTCCAGGGGTGTATGCATGTGCCATGGGCCTGTCATCCTGTCCCGTCAACTTGCGGCGAGACTGGCCTCCTCTTTCGAATAAACCTCCATTGCCTCATACCATTGGTTCAGCGACTCTCTGCACGCATCGCGGTCATCCGGCAACTTCAGCGGCCGCCCACGGCCATCGAGAATGAGACCCACGGTGCCACCGCGGACTTCCGCTTCGACGCGGTTGCCCGGTCCCGCGCCGACATTCAGGCCTCTCGAGGGCTCGATGATGATGGTCGCCGTCTCGTCCAGTCCCAGCGGGAGCAACTTCAACTCGCCGAATTCGATGGTCCCTCGTTCATGCAGCGTCTCGCCGGTAATGGTGTAGGTAAAGCACGGCTTGCCGGCCTTACCCTCACCCTTTGCGGCAACACACGTGCCCAGGTAGATCAGGCAGTCGCGCTCAAACACCTGTGATGCCGCCTCGGGATGCACTGTGGCCAGCACGCCAAGGTGCGGCATCATGAAGATCGAATCCTTTGCAAGGGCAGTGACACCTTCAGGCTGGAATGCATCGATCAACATCAACGCAGTCTGGTGCATGCGAGGTGCGTGGGAAAGGACGCCGCCGGATGCGACCAACAGGTCGAGTTTCATGTTGTTGACGATGGTCTGACCACTCGACTGCTGGCTGAAGGTGTCGCCCACCGTCCGCTGCTGCTGTACACCCTTGAGCGTCGTCGCGAACTCCTTGTGCTGCTGATAGGCAAGACGCAGCGCCTCGCGTGCAACAGCCTGCTCGAAGACCAACGCCTCTCGCGACTGCGGAATGGTCGTCGGGCGAATCATCTTGTTCTTGACACGGTTTCGCAGTTCCCCCTCATCCATGTCGAAGTGCACCCATCGCAGGACCCTTGCCATCGTGGCCTCGGCGCACACATTGGAAATCGAATAACTCATGCCCAGGTTGGCGCTGACCGTTCGGTTGAATGTCTCGTCAAAGACGCTGAAGACATCCGTCGTTGCGCCTCCGATGTCAACGCCAACCACATTGATGTTGTTCTTCCGAGCAATCGTCTGAAGAATGTCGCCTACCGCACCAGGCGTGGGCATGATGGGGGCGTCCGTCCATTCCATGAGTTTGTCGTAGCCCGGGGCATGCGCCATGACATGCTCAAGGAACACATCGTGAATCTTGTCTCTTGCCGGGCCGAGGTTCTCTCGCTCCAACACAGGTCGGAGATTCTCGACAACGCCGAGGTCAATCCAATCCTCCTCCAGCGTCCGTGTCACTTCGTCCGCGGCATCCGCATTCCCCGCGTAGATGATTGGCATTTCATATTCGCTGCCGAATCGTGGCTGAGGTTTGGCCGGTGCGATGAGTTCCGCCAGTTGCACCACCTTTTCGGTCGTGCCGCCGTCCGTTCCACCGCTGAGAAGAATCATGTCCGGACGCAATTCACGAATCCGTTGGATTTGTTCGTGCGGCCGACGCTTGTCGTTGGAGGAAATGACATCCATGACGATGGCACCGGCCCCAAGCGCTGCCCGCTTTGCGCTGGCGGCAGTCATCTCGGCAATGACGCCCGCGACCATCATCTGAAGGCCGCCACCTGCGCTGGAAGTTGAAATGTAGAGGTCGCACCCCTCAGTTTCGGTCGCCGGTTGAATGATGCGGCCGTCGTCACCCACCAGTCGCCGCTCGGCAAGTTCTCCGACCTCCGTAACCGCGTTGGCCACGCCGATCGTAACATTGGCAAAGGGCTTCTCGACCGTCGTCGGTGCCTCGCCGCGGTGCGTCTGGCGGTAGGTGCCATCAACCTTCTGAATCAGGATGGCCTTCGTCGTGGTACTGCCACAATCGGTGGCCAGAACGACGTTGATCTTGTCTGGATCAATGGTGCTCATTCGTTGGTTCCGCTCTTCTCCTGCTCTGCTTCAAGTTCGTCAATACGATCGCGGATCCATTCGATCGAACCGCGCCGCTCAAGATACTCCGCGACATGTTTCCATCCTTCAGCCGGCACAAAGGCGGAGATCATGGGGTGAAAAAACTGCATCGTCTGTGATCCAATGAAGTTCAGCGGCCTGCACATTTCGAGGGCTGCGGTGGCGGGCATGGCCATCTTTCTACGAACGATGCCTCGGCAGAGCATGTCCAGCGACTCCTGTTGCACCGGTGTTGGCTCGGCTGGACCCGGCGCATCTACTGCAAACGCATTTCGGATCCATGTCCGCTTCACGCCAGGGACTCCGACAGATGGCTGCGGATCGCAGCGATCGTCTCAGCCGGTTCCTCCGGGAGAATGATCGGCATACCTCTGAACGTGTCCCATATCGAGGGCTTCCGGCGACGGGAAAGGAAACCGCTTTCACCAACCACCACAAACCGCTTGACCTCGGGCCATGTGAATCGCACCCGCCGCAGCGGGTAGCGAGCGGTGATGCCCTCATCGTCGATTCTGAAACTGCTGGGGAAGAAGAAGATGCTCTGCGTACCAACCAGCACTGCGATCATGATGATCGCGGTTGGAATGTTGACGGTGAGCCCGAGGAGGGACACCAACGCGATGCAGGTGACTGCAAAGGCTGCCTTCCAAGGATGTCGCCGCGCGGGGCAGGCCCGCCATTGCAGAGACGACCCATGCCGACATGAATTGTGGACGGTTGCCGTATCCATTGGGGAAGCAGCGTAGCGTATCACGATCCGTGGACAATGGTGGTCGTTTCAAGAGGCAGAAACCGCATGCCCAGATCGGTCCGTACCTGCAATCCCATCCTCGGGTCAATGGCCTCGATGCGACCCTCAACGACCTCGCCGCCGACTTGGAGTTGCTGCAAGGTGCCGCTCAGCACATCCCGCCTTGACCACGCCGCCGATACCTCCCGCTCAGCCCGATCGGGGACAGCGAGCAGCCTGCGGGTGATCTGCGCCCCAACCACCCATGGCTCCAGGGACACGCCGACCTGGGCGAGACTGATGGCACGATTCTCCAGATGAGGCGGCCACGATCGTTGCAGCACATTCATGCCCACACCCGTGAGGAACAAGCCACCCCGCTGTTCGATGAGGATCCCCGCGAGCTTCCGCCCATGCACAACGATGTCGTTGGGCCATGCAATGCCGGCATGCTCCACCCAGTGCTCGGCGGCCTCCGCCACTGCAACCGCCGCAGCAACGGCGTCGATGCTCAGCATGGCAAGAGTGATCGCAACTCCTTCTCCGTCCGGGTCGTGCCACACTCGACCACGGCGACCCCGTCCGGCCGGTTGCCGCAGTGCAACAACGACATCACCGTGGGCGGCCACCTGAATGTCCTGGGTTGATGCTGTCTCTTCCAGAACGGTGACATGGCCGATCCCCTCAATCGCCGACAAGGCATCACGCCAGGCATCGGCGGTGTTCACTGCGACGCACTCGCATCAAGGGAGATGTCAAGCCATGGCGCTCCATGGGTCAACGAACCGACCGCGATGCGGTCGACGCCAGTTTGGGCAACCTCCCGCGCACTTGCGAGCGTGATTCCCCCGGATGCCTCAAGAAGAACACCTGGACTTCGGTCACTTCGAATGCCAACGCAGGTCGCAAGATTCTCAAGCGACATGTTGTCCAGCAGCACGATGTCCACATCGAGGTCGAGCACCATGTCCAGTTGATCAATCGTATCGACCTCCACTTCCACGAAGGAAAGTGCGCGGCCGTCGCGTGCTCGAGCGATTGCTCTTCGAAGACGGTCCGGCCAGTCGGTCGTTTCAATCCCGACAAGATGATTGTCCTTGTAGAGCACGGCGTCATCCAACCCAAGCCGATGCGGCGTGCCGCCGCCGCAGGCAACCGCGTACTTGTCGAATCGTCGCAGTCCGGGGGTCGTCTTCCGCGTATCGCACACGACGCAATCCAAGCCCGCAACGGCGTCGACACATGCGGCTGTCCGCGTCGCGATGCCACACATGTGTCCAAGGAGATTGAGAACTGTTCGCTCGACCGCAAGAATATCAAGCAGCTTCCCGGACAGGTCGGACAATCGCTCACCTGCCTCGATCCCGGTGCCATCAGCACATACTGGTTGCATCACCGCACCATCGAGCGCGGAAAGACCACGGTGAAGCGGGTCGAGTCCAGCCACCACACCTCTCTGGCGGGCCACGACATCAAAGGACCCGGTTGTGGATTCGTCGATGATGGAGCGTGAGGTCACATCACACGCATCCAGTCCATCCTCGCCGAGCCATCGCTGAACAGCAGCGACCACATCCTCGGTGGGAAGCAGTCTTGATGAGCATGCACGCAGATCGATCATTGCTCCGAGTTCCCGTTCGCCGAAAGCCGCTCGCCTCGCCGCATCGTGTCAAGAAGGTGAATTATGGGCTGTTCACCGCCCACGGCGAGCAGCGTGCCATCCGGAGAGAGAACGGCACACTCAAGTGCCTGTGGGGCATGCAGTGACGCAACCACACCGGGGAGCAAAGTGTCCCAGAACGTCATTGTGCCGTCACCGGAGATCGTCATGAATCTCCGACCCCCGGGCATCGCAACAATCTCACGAACTGCGCCGCCGGGATTCGTCAGCATGGCCACGACTGCGCCAGTCTCGACATCCAGGAGATACAACGCACCGTTCAGTGCTGAAGTAACCAGTACCCCCTGCTCCGGAATCAGCGTGATGACCTGCACATCCCCGTCATGTCCATCGTACCGCCATACCTCACTGCCATCGCTGCGATTCCACGCTGAGACTCGATCACCGCTGGTGGCGGTGTATATCTTCTTCCCGTCGACCGCGACATCAAGCACAATCGCATCCTGCTTCGGCAACTCGATGCCGCGCAGGTCGGTGGCAAGATCCCAGAGCGTCACCGTGCCGTCGTAGGATCCGCTCACCAGCGTCGTGAAGTCCGGGGCGATCGCCATTGCAGAAACCTGCGCGGTGTGCGATCCAATTGTCGTAGGCGGTGATTCCGAGTCAAGCCTCCAGACCTTGATGGTTCCCGCTGTATCTCCAGTAGCGATGCGTCCGCGGTTCGCGGCAACAAGAGCGGTCAACTCATGGATGCCCTCGGTGCGATGATCGCGAATCTCTCCGGTTGCAAGATCAAACTCCCGGACACCGGTGTCAAGCTCCGATGTGGCGACAAGATGCCAAGGATCAATGAAGGTCATGGCGGTCGCCGGCAGTCGGCCGTTCATTCGCACCGACTCGGGAGGAGGCGGGCTCGTTATCCACCACCGAAGCATGCCATCGCGGCCAAGAGACAACACTTGCCGATCATCCAGCGCTGTAATCGACCATGCGAGATCGCCATGCCCACGCAACACATCCACTGGCGAGAGATCCTGGCTCGACCAGATGCGAATGTCTCCGTCTTCGCCCGCCGACGCGATGAATGCGCCAGACACTGTCAGTGCGAGAATGTCGCCGGCGTGCCCGGTTGCAACTGCGACCTGCTCGCCTTCGCCGATATCCCAGAGCCGAACAACATCGTCGCCACCGCCGGATGCAAGCCGGTCGCTGGAAACGAAACGGAGCGTACGAACGGCAGACCCGTGTCGACCGATGACCTGCGGCAAGGTGTCTCCTTGCAGTGGCATCACTCGTACTGAACCGTCGCCTCCGCCAATGGCAAGCCAATGCCCTGTCGGATCAACCGCCAGTGCCTGCACGAGTCCTCCCTGATCGGGCAGTGAGCGGGCCAACGCTCCATCCTCAGACCAGATGCGAACAACACGATCACTGTGACCAGTCGCGAATCCATCCGGCAGCATGACGATCGACTCGACGGAAGGTCCGCTTGCGACCAGCGTCGTCATGCCGCCTGATGTTGGCAGGATTTCTGCGATCTGGCCGGTCGTTGTTCCAATGAGGAGTGCCTCGCCGTTGGGGCTCCACGCCATTGCCTGCACCCGCGCCGGAAGCATGATATCGCGTATGGATGCGCCGAGGTTGTCCAGGATCGCAAGCCTGCCGCCGTCAAATGCAACGGCAATGTGGTTGGGCCCGTTCGCGGCGAGTGCTGTCGGGCGGTCTCCAATCAACCACTGTCGGTAGGACTGGTCCACCTGTGCCTGCAGGTGCCGCCACTCCCAACCACGATCTGCCTTCTCCGTCCCCGCCAGATGTACTCGCGCCGAGTCCCATGCCTCGCCCGCAATCGCCGCCTGTGCAGCGCCAAGCGTCGCCGCGTATGCCCGCTGCTCAGCAACAAGTCGCGCCGACTGGGTTTCCGCGAGGGCCTCTTCCGTCTCTTGCCGCCTCGCCTCCGCTTCCAACAGGCCCCAGGCCAGTCCGGCAACGCCAAGTATGACGGCTGCGGCGGCCAACACGGACAGCCGGAAAACAACGGCGTTTCTCTTGGCATACAGGCGGAGTCGATGCCACCGAGCGGCTGGTTGTGCCAGAACGGGACGGTAATTCAGGTACCGCCGAATGTCGTTGGCGAACGCCGCGACCGAGTCGTACCGCTGCGACCGTTCCTTGGCGAGCGCCTTGAGCACGACCTGGTCGAGATCCGATGGGAAATCCGGATCCAAATCGTGCGGAGGTACCGGCGGCTGCTCGCGGATAACCTGCGGCGCCTTGTAGACCGGCATCCCGTGAAGGACATAGGGAAGCCGATCGAGCAGGAGTTGATACAGCATGACGCCCAGCGAGTAGACATCGGTGCGTACATCCACATCGTGCGGATCGTCGCCGCACTGTTCCGGGCTCGTCCATTGCAGCGTTCCGACAAATCGTTGTTCTTCGGCGATGGATGTCGTGACCTGCATGTCGATGTTGACCGGCAGCGCGACGCCCCAGTCGATGACCTTCGGTTGTCCGTCGGCCGCCACAATGACATTGGTTGGCTTGATGTCCCGATGAATAATGCCGCGGCTGTGCCCAAACTGCACTGCGTCGCAGACGCGAAGCATCAACTCCAACCGATGTCGTCGATCGAATTCGTGCTCGTTGGCGTAGTCGGTCAGGGACTGGCCGCCGGAAACAAGTTCCATGACGAAGTAAGGGACGTCCGCACCATCGTGGGATGCGGTACCCGCCTCCAGGATTCTCGCGATGCCGGGGTGCTGCAACCGGCCAAGTACTTCGCCTTCCAGTTCGAACCTTCGCAGAACCGATGGCGTCATCACCGTTGACTTGATGATCTTGATGGCAACCGTGCGGTACGGATGCTGTTGACGAGCCTCATACACGCCGCCCATGCCACCGGAGCCTATAAGGCGAATGATCTCGTATTGGCCGACCCGCTTGCCGACCCAGTCGTCTCGCTGAACTGGTGAATCCTGCTGCAGCCATGCCCGGCTCTCCTCCGCGCCGGGAGTCGTTTCCGCAAGCGGATCCGACGGCGGTTCGCCATGCGGGAAGTCCGCTGTCGTTTCGGGCTCTTCGCTCATCCCCCCATCATACGGTGGGGTCAATCGGGCATTTCCGCTTGAATCGCCAAAGCAAGTGCCTCCCCATCAGCCAGTTCCGAAGGCTTCCAGCTCATTTGCAAGCCGCTCTCGTCTTCGTACTTGGGAATGATGTGGAAGTGGACATGAAACACCGCCTGATGTGCGTCGGCACCATTGTTCTGGAGGATGTTGTACGCCGCTGCGCCAGTGGCGGCGACGACTGCAGATGCAACCTTTACCAGCGCACGCCCCAATGCAGCGCCAGATTCCTCCGAGAGGTCGTGCATGAACGCGGCGCTTTCTCGCGGGATGACGAGGACATGTCCACGGCTCAGCGGTGCTACATCCAGGAACGCAAGCACATGTTCATCCTCGTACACCTTGTGACACGGGATTTCTCCGTCAAGAATTTTCTCGAAGATCGTGGTCATGCTCCCGCTCTTCCCTTTTCTCTGATGACGGCCTGCGCCGCAGCGAGCCTTGCGGTTGGTACGCGAAACGGAGAGCAACTCACATAGTCGAGTCCGACTTCGGCGCAGAACGCGATCGAATCGGGGTCGCCGCCGTGTTCGCCGCAAATACCGATCTTGAGGCCGCGGCGTGCCGAGCGACCTTTTTGTACGCCCATGTCGATCAACACGCCAACACCGGCGCGGTCGATGGTCTGAAACGGGTCTCGATCAAAGTGACCGTCCCTTAGATAGCGCGGAAGGAATGAATTGATGTCGTCGCGGCTGAATCCATAGGTCAGTTGCGTCAGATCATTGGTGCCGAAACTGAAGAAGTCTGCAAAATCGGCAATCTCGTCGGCCGTTATTGCGGCTCTTGGGATCTCGATCATCGTGCCAATGGGGATCTTCAGCGTGCCGGAGAACCGTTCTCGATCACGCACGCGGTCAATGGTTTCTTCGACGCACTGCCGAAGTGTGCGGAGTTCGCTCTCCATTCCCACCAGTGGAATCATGATCTCGGGTCTGGCATCAATTCGTTTTCGCCTGCATCTGATCATCGCCTCGACGATCGCGGTGACCTGCATTTCAAGGATTTCCGGATATGTCACTGCGAGGCGGCATCCTCGATGGCCGAGCATGGGATTGAATTCGTGCAGTTGATGCACGCGGCGGCGTACACGGACCAGGCTGATGCCGATCAAATCGGCAACCTCCCGCTGCCCGGCAGCGTCATGCGGAAGGAACTCGTGCAACGGCGGGTCCAAGAGCCGGATCGTGACAGGCAACCCCTTCATCGCTTTGAAGATGCCGATGAAATCATCTCGCTGGTAAGGCATGAGTCGATCGAGCGCCGCCTCCCTTGCCTCTCTTGTGTCGGCCAGAATCATTCGTCGCATGGCCAGGATGCGATCGCCTTCGAAGAACATGTGCTCGGTTCGTGTGAGGCCTATGCCTTCCGCGCCGAGGTCCCTTGCACGGATTGCGTCTCTGGGAGCATCGGCGTTCGTTCGAACCCGTAGTTTTCGCCGTTTGTCGGCCCAAGCCATAACGGTGGAGAAGTCGGTGCTGAGGGTGGGATCGGTTCTGGGAACTGCCCCGAGCAACACTTTCCCCGTGCTTCCGTCGATCGAAAGAACGTCCTTCTCTCCGTAACGCTTGTCTCCAATCAGAACACTCTTTCGTCGCGCATCAATGTGGAGTTCGCCTGCGCCGGCAACGCAGCACTTGCCCCACCCACGAGCAACAACCGCAGCATGACTGGTCATGCCGCCGGTGGATGTGAGGATGCCTACCGCATGGTGCATGCCGTCGACATCCTCCGGTGAAGTTTCCTTTCGAATCAACAACACATCCTCGCCCGCTTCGGCACGCCGCACAGCATCCTCGGCGGAGAAGGCAAGTGTGCCGGTCGCCGCGCCAGGCGACGCTGGTAATCCACGGGCAACGCACGTTGCCTTTGCGAGATCTTCCTCCGCGAAACTTGGCAGGAGCAGTTGCACAAGGTCTTCGGCTGGAATGCGGAGCAATGCTTCATCCTGGGTGATCATTCGGCTGCGAACCATTTCGACTGCGATCTTGACCGCGGCAGCAGCGGTTCGTTTGCCTGTTCGGGTCTGCAGCATCCAGAGCCGACCTCGCTCGATGGTGAACTCGATGTCCTGCATGTCGCGGTAATGCCGCTCAAGGATCTTCTTGATCTTCAGGAGTTCGTCGAACGCCTCGGCGTTCCATTGGTCCATGACGGACGTCGGCTGCGGTGTTCGAATGCCCGCCACGACATCTTCTCCCTGTGCATCAATCAGGAATTCGCCGAAGAAGGTGTTCTCGCCGGTGGATGGGTCGCGAGTGAACGCAACGCCGGTGCCGGAATCGCGGCCCATGTTGCCGAACACCATGGCCTGCACATTGACGGCGGTGCCTCGCAGGTCGTGGATGCCATTGATCTGGCGATAGGAGATGGCGCGTGGTGCGCTCCAGGACTTGAAGACCGCCTCGATGGCCAGTTCGAGTTGTCTGATCGGATCCTGTGGAAAGTCGTTGCCGACTGTTCGGCGGTAGACACGCTTGTACCGCCGGCAGAGGTCTTTCAATCCAGCCACGGGCACATCGGTATCCGCCAAGACCTTGTACTTCTTCTTTACGGCATCGAATTCGGCCTCGAACACATGGTGATCCATGCCCATTACGACATCACCGAACATGTTGATGAGGCGACGATAGGCATCCCAAGCAAACCGTTCGTTGCCAGTCAGCGATGCAAGGCCGGCGACCGCTTCATCAGTCAATCCAAGGTTCAGAACCGTATCCATCATGCCCGGCATGGATACAGCCGCGCCACTTCGAACCGAAACCAACAGCGGATTCGTTGCGGAGGAGAACGACTTGCCGGTTTCTTTCTCGATACGCCGCACCGCCGACCTGACAGCACTCATCAAACCACGGGGAAGTCGCCCATCGCGATCAATGTACGCCTCGCACATCGTCGTCGGAATCGTAAATCCCGGTGGAACGGGCAACCCGATCGATGTCATGTCCGCAAGATTGGCGCCCTTGCCCCCGAGGAGGTCCTTCTGTGAACCACGCCCTTCCGTGACCGACGCCCCGAAGGAGTAGGTCATCTTTGGACTCTTTTTCTTTCTGCTCCGGACGGTCTTGGCCACGTTGTATCTCCACTGCCGGTTTCGAGCCGCGGATGATATCGCAGAACCTACACTCTGCGGATGGGATCGTTGCCGGCGAACACTCCGTCCATTCTTCCGCCTTCGGCCTCGCTGTTGGCAAGTTATTGCGCCACTCCCGGAGAAGTTGCCGCCGCATTCCCTCAGGATGAACCAATCATCGCCCTGATCGGCGGTGGCAATGATCCCACATGGTCGCGATGGAGCATCGTTGCTCCGGTGGGGCCGAAGAGGATCACGCTGCGAGCCGGTGAATCACTGGACGCTTTTGCCTCGGCGATGCACACGGATGGCCCACCAACGCTTCTGCCGGGTTGGGTCGGATTCCTTTCCTATGACCTTGGGCGAGTCATCGAGCCCGCAGTCGGCGATGGAGCCAGTTGTGAGTCCTGGCCTCTGGCAGATCTCTGGTGGTGTGATCGCGCGCTTGTTCACGATGCCGTTTCAAACCAGTGGTGGTCCGTCGGTGGATTACGGCCACCACCGCCGCCGGCTTGTCCTCCCAGTGCGTTACGGTGCGGACCGCTGGTCGACCCCATTGGTGCCGATGCATTCACCGAAGCAGTCGGCCACGCGATTGGCTTCATCGAAGCAGGGGACATCTTTCAAGCGAATATCACCCGCAGGTTTCGTTCGCAGATCGATGGCGATGTCCGAGGTGCGGCGCTCGCCGCGTTGGAAGAGAACGGTGGCTGGTTCGGCGCATACATCGAGTTTCCAGGCACGCCCGACCGATGTCTCTTCTCGCTCAGCCCGGAACTCTTCCTGCATCATGACGCAAGAACTCGGCGGGTCGTCACCCGCCCGATGAAGGGGACACGGCCCAGTGATGCCGATCCATCATCCCTGCTTTCCTCGCCTAAGGATGCAGCGGAATTGCACATGATTGTCGATCTCATGCGAAATGACCTTGGCCGTGTGTGCGAGTTCGGGAGCATTGCAGTACCGACTGGCCGCGCTTTGGAGGAGCATCCGACCGTGCTGCAGTGCGTCGGACAGGTCGAAGGAACGCTGCGGAAAGACCGCAACTTTGCGGATCTGCTGAGAGCGACCTTCCCAGCCGGATCCGTGACCGGCGCGCCGAAGATTCGCGCGATGCAGGTCATCGACGAACTGGAGGTGTTTCCGCGTGGTCCCTACTGCGGAGCCATCGGCGTCATTGGGCGTTCGGCGGAATTGAGCGTGGCGATTCGCACAGCCGCCATCACCGGTGAGCGGACCCCAACCGGCCGGTTCTGCGGAACACTGACGTATGGTGCCGGGTGTGGCATCGTTGCAGACTCCCGCCCGGTTGAAGAACTGGTGGAATCGGAAGTAAAGGTCCGCGGCATGCGGCAGGCGATCACGCGGCGCGGAGTTGCGCCCGTTGCTGAATCGCAACCGCTCGCGTAATTTCCTGCACAACGAATCTGCGATGTGAGGGATTGAAGGAGAAGTCAAACATCATCCCGAGATAGGTGTCGCCACTCGACTCGAGATGCCAGTGCATGAGTTTGGCCGTCACACAAAGGGATGCTTCCTCATCGCCAGGAAGGTCGAACTGCAGCCAATGCAAGCGATGGCGGCAGGCGCCAGCGGACTCAGCGGATGGGATACGAACACCTACGCCCCCTCCCCCGATGTTGACCAAGGATCCCTGAAGTGCAGGGCCAACATCGGGCATCACATGATCGTCTTCAAGCGGCTCCGGTCCGCAGTCGCCCCGTGATCGTCGCTCGAAACGCAGTTGACAGAGCCGCTCGGCGAGAACGACCGACCGCGGGTCCAGCAGCGGCCACAGTGTGACATCGGGAAGAGCAAGCGTTGTGGTTGCGATGCGATAATCCCGTCGCCTCTGGCAGCGTTCTACGCCGCCTGGCATTTGGAGCCGCAGGCCGATGTCACCGTTGCGTCGATCTGTAGATCCGAGGCACGTCGTGCGGAACATCCATCGATTCTGACCGATGGCAATGATCCCAACCAGTTGCACGCCGGATTCCAGCGGGAGCGGTTCTCCCGCCGCGGTTGGCATCGCCACGAGGATGTCGGTTTCGGTCAGATCCAGCAACTTCGCTCGCCAGATAAAGTCGCCGCCGTTTTGGCCATTGACCGGTTCGAGTGCGATCTGGAGCGAGCCGTTGTGATCAAGCAACTGGCGAAGGCATCGCCGCCATCCGGCGGTGCGGGATCGGTGAGCTGGCATGTCGGGTGTTCTCCTGCTTCGGCGATGGGTCGTCGGCGGCACCGTGCCGCTCCGGGACATGCATCGGCCCGGTAGCGGGCCAGGTGTACGCTACGAAGGGCCAGTGCGGGTTATGCAGGCAAGTACTGCCCGCATGATCAGAACCACCTTCCCCCCCTTCCCGCAGGGATGCGACCGATAAACGGCCCTCAGGATGACTCGGCGAGCATTCGGTCCAGGCGAGTGACGGCGTCGGCCAACGCCTCACGCTCGGCAGCAGACGGCCGATGGCCGCCGAATCGAATGGCATAGAAGGAAGTGCAGAGTTCTGCAAGCAACGAGGCGGGGAGGGGTCGAAGGTGCAGGGAAGCAGCCCACTGCACCGGGGGGCACCAGATCGGCCGAATCTCGCCGTGCCTGGCCAAGAGTCGAATGACATCGGCGAAGAACCCAATGCTCGCTACCGCCTGTTCGGTGTTGCCCTCAAGACCCAGAGTCCGCCGAATCAACCGCCTGCGACGCAACCGCACGACCGCGGCAATGCCGGAGGCAAGTGCAGAGATGAGGACCAGGTTGAACCACAGGCGTCCGCCAGTGCCGATGTCGAACCATGAGACGATCCACGCCCAGGATTGACGAAGGTCCGTCGAAGCGTTGGCGGCATGTTCCCGCCAGACTGGGTCGATCGTGTCAAGGACATGTTCCTGTGTGTCGCGGTCGTACCCGAGCACTGCGGTCTGCCACCATGTTTCCCATCGCTGCCAGGCATATCGAATGCTGTCCGACCAGGACATGTCACTCGGCTGTGTCGGCGACCCGTCGGCGGGGGGCGTCGGATCGAATGTTGCCCACGATCCGGGAGCTACTTCGACCTCGATCCACGCATGCGCATCGCTGTCAAGAACGATGTACTGCCGAGTCGCAGGATCGAATCGATCGCAGAGATAGCCTGTGACGACACGAGAAGAGAGCCCGACCGTGTCACACATCGCCGCCATCGACGCGGCAAAGAACTCGCAGTGTCCACTGCGAGTGGCAAGAAGAAACGTCTCTTCCGGATCGCGGGTGTCGGCGAGTTGGACAGAGCGATCCGCGACAAGATGAACGCCGCCGAGGCTATAGGTGTACTGGCCGGAGGTCAGGAAGTCGACAAGAGCGTTGGCTGCGAGGGTTCGCTCCTCTCTTGTTCCGGCGATGACCGATGCGCGGTCAAGCGATCGCTGGGCAAGAATATCTGCAGCCAGCGCCGCGACGCGGTCATTCTCGTAGTGGCCGCGGACGTACGCGGAAGGAGGGCCTTCAATCGTTGACTCGGGAAAGACTTCGACGGCGTATGTGTACAGGCCTTCTCGCATGGGCATGACTTCCGCCACATGTGTGTCGGCGTGATACCGGATGCGGGTGGGACCGCCGGTTTCGATCGCCAAGGGGCGGTACATGGCGTAGATTCGTTCCACGGGACGGCGAAGCACCACTTCCTGACGAATTGAGGACCTTCGATATCCGGTGTCCGGAAGACGCGTCATTGCACCCGATCGGCTGGTGAGGATCATGGGGTGCTTGGTGGCAATCTCTCTGATTTCACCATCGCCCGCGCGGCCAAGAACCGCACCGCGGAGTCGCAGCGGTTCCACGAGTCGCATGCGTGCGCCATCGCTGTCCACCAGCCGCACGGCCATGACCTGCTCGCCCGAAACCGAAATTGGTCGCTCGGGTGCCAATGCCAGTTCCGTGACATCCCCGCCGGCTTGTGCCTTGTTGTCATCGACGGAACGTCCTGCCCGAGGCAAGACCATGAAGACGGCGACCGAAGCGACAATCCCGACACCGAGAAGTGTGATGACGGAGCGGCGGAACATTGTGGTGGCTGATCGTCCGGTGACGGGCCGAGTCCAGGGTGTTGGAAGGTCAAGCGGAACTGCAGCGTACCGTTCCTGTCGCATGGACGCCGTTCCGTGTTGAAGTTGGTAGAGCAACAGAACCCAGCAGCCGAGCAATGTCCACGCTGCAAGCACGATCCCGTAGCCAAGTCCGGTGGCGTACAGGCCGCCGATGACCATGAGCAGCAGACTCAGCAGCAACAGCTGCGCTTCGTTTTCCATCGTGCGGCGGTCATAGAGCTTGATGACGGTGAGCCAGATGACGAATTGGCAGAGTGCTTGCGGCACACCTTCGCCGGGGCCGAGAGCTTTGACGACCGTTGTCATTGCGGCGGCAAGAACGAGGAGTCGTGCAACCCATCCCGGCAGTGATCTTGCTCGCGGCCCTTCAGTAACAAACCAACTGAGTGCCGCCAGTGTGCCGGCAACGATCAAGAGCCCCCACGCCGCCATCGCAAGGCACTGCGCTGTAACGGCCAACATGATCAGAAGGAATCGCAGCAGCGGGTAGAAACGAACAACGCTCATGCGGCGGTGCTCCGATCAGATCCACCGAGCAGAAACTCATCCAATTGTTCGCCGGTCAGGTGCCACGCGGCGGGCATCGATGCGGCAGGGCGAGCGCGGTCGGGTCGAAGTACGACCAGCCCTGCTCGTTCGGCGACGGGAAGAGGTACCTCGCGGGAGGATTGTCGGGGGGCATCGAGATCGAGTAATGCCAGCCTGCCGAGCAGTCGCTCAAGGTGCCGCGGACCTCGTCGCAGCGATGTATCCCCAGGGCCGGGCAGGCCGAGCACCGTCAAGGCGAATTCCTGGTCCTGTCGCGATGCTTCTGCCAGGAGCGAACCGCACAAGCTGATGGTGCGTTCCTCGAGATCGCGTGCGTCGTCATCGCACTGGAGTTCGGAAGTGGGTGTGGTCAAGTCGAGAACAACTCGGATGCGTGGAGGCAACGGGTGGGATCGTTCGACACAGACAAGTTCATCTCGGCGGGCAGAGATTTTCCATGCGATGTCGCGGAGCCCGTCACCGGATCGAAGATCGCGGATGCCGAAATATTCGTCCCCCGCACCACCTCGCCGTATTGATCGCTGACCGAGGGGCCCGTCGGCAACAACAGTTCGAAGTACGGAGGGGCGAAGTGCGTACATCCGCGGCTGCACGAGTACTCGGCGCGGGTGGTGGAGCCTTCGGGTAGCCCGGATCATGCCGAACGGGAATGTTGTTCGAAGTCTCAGGGTGTTGAAACGAGCCTCGCCGCGTCGCTTGGGCCAGAAGATGGCTTCGGCGTGCACTGTTTCGCCCGGGCCAACCTCCATGATCCATGCGCGTGCAGGATTCAGAAGTGATCGCCACGAGCCGAAGTCATCGACTTCCTTGATCCAGAGGCTGAATGCCGCGAGTCGCCGCGCACGATTGGTGATGGCGTATCGAACAACGAGCGGTTCTCCGACGCGGGCGCTTCCGGTCTCAAGCCGGCGAATGTCGATCACGCGGACCGCAAGCCTCGACCAGATGAGTGTCAGGGCCGTACCGACGAGCATGACTGAGAGGATCCATGTCAGTATGTTGTTGCCCTGAAAGACAGCTGCCGGTGCCACGAGCAGCAGCAGCACCACAAAGACCAGCGTCGGGTGAATCGGAACCGGCCGCCTCGCCATCCCCCCATCCTACGCACCCCTGGGGACCCTGGGGGTCACACCCCGGGTGTGACCCCTAGGACGCCCGGGGCGGATGTTAGGAAGAGGGAATGCCTTCGACCGGCGGCAGGTCATCGATCGTGGCGAGGCCAAAGACATGCAGGAACTCGCGAGTCGTCCCATAGAGCATGGGCCTCCCCAGTTCCTCCGCCCGACCCGTGATTTTCACCAGCCGCCGCTCAAGAAGTCCCCGCAACACCTCGCCGCACGCCACGCCTCGAATCGCCTCTATCTCGGCCCGCATGGCAGGCTGCCGATAGGCGATGATCGAAAGCGTTTCCAGTGCCGCCTGCGACAGTCGATGCTCCGCACGGTCGGCGTGCAGTCTCGTCGCCAGCGGTGCGAACTCCGACCGCGTCTGCACTCGAAACCCCCCCGCGAGCCGCTCGATCCGGAACGCGCGGCCATCATCATCGTACGACGCGTTCAACTCCTCAATCGCATTGGCAATCTGCGATGTATCCCCATCGACATCCAAGCCCAATACCGTTGCAAGCCTCGCCACCGACAGCGGCCGCTCCGCACACAGCAGAAGTGCCTCGACCCGCTGGGTCAACGGAAGAGTCGCGCAAGGAACGGTTTCCTCTGTTGTCATGTCGCCGCGCCACAGCAGGCGGGGGACTTGGCCATCGCGATCTTCGCGCGGGCAATGTCCTTTCGCCGCTCAAGAGCCGTGCGATCCTCCCCTTCCTGCAGGACTCTGGCTTCCGCCTCGGCCAACTCGGCCTCGGCTTCCTCCAACTGAATCTCACCGGCAGGAATCGCGCCCTCGGTCACAAGCGAGAGGCCATCGCCATCCACATGCGCAAAGCCGCCCTCGATCAAATACCAGAGGCTGTCGCCATCCTGGACATCCAATCGCAGTGCCCCCGGGGCGAGCCGCGTCAACAGCGGCGCCATTCCCGGCAACATGCCGTATTGACCATCCCATGAAGGAAAACTCGCGTATCCGACATCGCCTTCGAAGGCGGCAGCGGTCGGCGTGACGATCGTGCAGTGAAAAGTGTTCGGCATGGTGTGACTCGGTAAGGAGCAAAGTGTAGCGGGTTCCGATCAGAGTCGAGCGTGTTCTTCCTTTGCAAGGGCTCTGATTTTCGCCGGAAGCCGCGGCTCTTCCATGACACCCGCAAGGCCGCGTTCCATCGCGGTGCTGGACTGGCGGCTGATGACCACATCATGATGCTGCCGCGCCGCCGCAATCGACGCAACATACAAATGACCACCGAGTCGCCGATCTGCTGCGTCTTCCCCCACCAGCCGCAGAGTCTTGAAGCAGTCCTTGGCCGCACGCAGCACGCCAACATCGTGTGAACCGCAGAAGAGGTCCACCGCCGACGCTGCACCGAGGTCACGGGCAATGAGATCTGCCCCGAGCAAGCCTTGATCACTCTTTCCCTGCACCGCCCATTCTAATACGGACCGTGCAGCGGCGGCCATGTCAGGCCCGGATAACGCTTCCCGAAGCACATGAACCTCCGGATCCACCTGCACTTCACTGATCAGCGTTGTCTCCACCAGATCGCGAAGTTCGCTGACAACCAGCCGCTGCACCTGCATCAACATGACCGACGCCTGCGCAGCATCGGGAATGTTCCATTGGCTGAGCAGCAAACGGTACGGCTCCGGTGGATGCCCAAGCCAAGCTGGACGCAGCACTCTTGCATGAAAGACACCCCAGTGCGGCCCAAGTCGGTCAGCCCGACAGACATCGCGGGCACGACGAATGGCCGACACCACCAGCGACGCACCCCACGTCCTCCGAAAAGCATCACGCGGCTCCTGATCCGCGGACAACGAATTGATGAGCGGCAGGATTTGGGATACCCGGCCATGGGCGGCGTCGATTCGCGGCGACACCATATCCCAACCGTTGTGCATACATCGCTGCAGATGCGCAGGGGCCGACTCCTCCAACAACTCTCGCTGCCGCCCACCGGGCGGTTCTTCACCACAGTGAAGACTGCTGCCATCGAGCAACTGTTCGGCCCATGTTGCGGTGGCGGCGAAAGCCTCGGTCGGCGAACACCCTTTCTGCAGGCAAAAGGCATACATCGCGGGCCAGCAATGTCGCACGACCGACATGTCTTCATTGCCGGATGCGCCTGACATGACAGAACCCGCGGCGGCGATGGCACCAGCCCATCGCGTCGGTCCGTGGGCTGTCAGCCCAGCCTTGTCCGTCGGTGTATTCGCGTTCTCTTCCATCAGATCCGTCCCCGCCGTGCAGTATACTGGGTCGCGTTCATCCAACGATCCGGATGAACGGATGAAACACTGCCATGTCTGCCAAGGAGAATCGACCCATGCCCGCTACGGCACACGCCCCGTTCCTCAACACCGGACTTCCGCTCTTCAGCGATGATCACTTCAAGGTGGCGGACCTGTCACCGAAGACGGTCGCCTTCGGACGCAAGGAGATCGAACTTGCCGAACACGAAATGCCCGGGTTGATGGCACTTCGCAAACAGTATGGCGAATCGAAGCCACTGGGCGGTGCTCGAATCACCGGCTCGCTGCATATGACCGTGCAAACCGCCGTCCTCATCGAAACACTCGTCGAACTCGGCGCCGAGGTTCGCTGGGCGAGTTGCAACATCTTCTCCACCCAGGACCACGCCGCCGCAGCCGTAGCCGTTGGCCCACACGGCACACCCGAACAGCCTGCTGGCATCCCGGTCTTCGCGTGGAAGGGTGAGTCGCTGGAGGAATACTGGTGGTGCACTTTTCAGGCAATGCACTGGGGTGACAATCAGGGACCAACCCTCATACTCGACGACGGTGGTGACGCCACCCTGCTCGTGCATAAGGGTGCCGAGTTCAATCGCGCGGGCGAAGTACCGCCGTCGGACAGCGGCGACAGTGAGGACGAGCGAATCGTGCTCGACCTGCTTCGTCAGGTTCAGGACACTCATCCCACATTCTGGGAGCCCATCTCTGGCAACATTCTCGGCGTCAGCGAAGAAACGACGACTGGCGTGCACCGGCTCTACATCATGGCAAAGAACGGCACATTGCAGTTTCCCGCCATCAATGTCAATGACTCCGTCACCAAGAGCAAGTTCGACAACCTCTACGGATGTCGCCACTCCTGCGTTGACGGCATCATGCGGGCAACAGACATCATGCTTGCCGGAAAGGTCGCCGTGGTTTGCGGATACGGCGATGTCGGCAAGGGTTGCTGCCAGGCCCTTCGCGGCCAAGGCTGCCGCGTGAAGGTGACGGAGATAGATCCGATCTGTGCGCTGCAGGCCGCGATGGAAGGTTACGAGGTCGTTCGCCTTGACGACATCATTGCCGAGGGCGATGTCTTCGTCACAACGACGGGTAACTTCAATGTCATTACGGCTGACCACATGTCGAAGATGAAACACAACGCGATCGTCGGCAACATTGGCCACTTCGACAATGAGATCGACATGGCGGGGCTGGCCGCAGTTCCCGGTGTTCAGAAGGTCAATGTCAAACCACAGGTCGATCAGTGGACCTTCGCGGATGGGCATTCGATCATCGTGTTGGCCGAAGGGCGACTGCTCAACCTCGGGTGCGCAACCGGGCATCCGAGTTTCGTCATGAGCAACTCCTTCACCAATCAGGTGCTCGCTCAGATGGAATTGCACGCCAACCACGCCGTATACGGCAATGAAGTCCACACGCTGCCCAAGAAACTGGACGAAATGGTCGCCCGATTGCACCTTTCGAAATTGGGCATTACCCTCACCGAGTTGACACCGGAGCAAGCGGCATATCTTGGCATCCCCCAGGAAGGTCCGTACAAACCGGACCACTATCGGTACTGAGCAACTCCAAGAGAGGGCATCACATGAAGAACATCGAACATCGAATCGAGACACTCGAACGACGCTGCCGCCGACAGCAGTTGCTCATCGGCGGTATCGCCCTGACCCTCGCCGGCGCAGTCGGCCTCGGCATGAGTCAGGACAAGCCCACGGACTTGGTCGTCAACTCACTGACCATTCTCGATACAAAGGGTACGCCCCGAATGGAAATGGGCGTCGACAAAGATGGATCAGGGCTGTCCTTCAACGACGCCGACGGCAACATGCGCATCGCGTTGGGCTGCGGGCCAAACGGTGATGCGGGCATCGCAGTCTTTGACAGCAAGGCCGTACCTCGCATCGCAATGGGCACCGACAGGTCGGACGAGGCGGGTCTGGTGCTCTCTAACGCGGAGTTCATCGAGGGTGGCCAACAGGACCATCCAGATCATCCCAAGGGTGATCATCCCGATCATCCCAAGGGCGACCACCCGGACCATCCCAGCGGTGACCACCCAAGCGGTGACCATCCCGGCTGATGCCTCGCCTCAGCAATCGCCCCAAGCCGCGGTGAGTTCCAGGAGATCCTGAACATTGACCGCGGCGCCAATCGCCGTCTTCTCGATCTAGGTCGAGGTGCAGCAAGGGCAACTTCAATCCCCAGAATTGAGCTAGAATGCCCTT
This sequence comes from uncultured Isosphaeraceae bacterium, assembly GCA_964546585.1. Taxonomy (GTDB): domain Bacteria; phylum Planctomycetota; class Phycisphaerae; order Phycisphaerales; family SM1A02; genus CAZJKE01. The sequence goes on from CAZJKE010000008.1 coordinate 64,447, forward strand.
CTTCGCATGGGAGATCGGCTCACCCATGAATGCGGACTGGCCCTCGTCCGCCTCCGTAAACCGCTGCACTACTACCAGGATGTGCACGGTGATGCGGCATGGGGCCTCCGCAAGACATATCTGCTCATGCAGAAACAGTACAACCGCGGGCAGGACGGCGCCGGCCTCGGTGTTGTCAAGTTCGACATGCCCGCTGGCGAGCAGTTCATGCTGCGTGTCCGATCCGACAGGCACAATGCCATTGAGCGCGTCTTCGATGCAATTACATCGGACACGGAAATCCTCGGGGATTGTCCGGTCACTGCTGACAACGAACAGGCAATGAAATCCCGGTGCGAGTTTCTGGGCGAGGCGTGTCTTGGTCACTTGCGGTACGGAACGCACTCTGGCAATGCGATGGCCAACTGCCACCCACTTGTTCGCAAAGGCAATGTCGCAAGTCGGAACATCGCGGTGGCTGGTAACTTCAACATGACCAACGCGCCGCAGCTTTTCCAGCGGCTGTTGGAATTTGGCCTGAACCCCGTAGGCGACAGTGACACGCAGGTCATTCTGGAAAAGATCAGCCACTTCCTTGATCAGGAGCACGACCACCTGTCGCGGGCGATGGGTGCAGAATCGCTGCAGGGGTTGGAAGGAAGGTCACTGGCGGAGCGTGTTTCGCAGGACCTCGATGTCGCAAGAGTGTTGCGGAACGCCGCCCGTTACTTCGACGGAGGATATGTTTTCGCCGGACTGATAGGAAACGGCGACGCCTTCATCTGCCGCGATCCCGCCGGCATTCGACCGGGCTTCGTACTGGTGACAGATGAGGTTGTGGCGGCGGCGTCGGAACGCGGCGCACTGGCTAATGTCTTTGATACGGATCCGGATGACATTCGGTCGATTCCCCCCGGCCACGCCATTGTGATCAAACGCGATGGCCGGATCATTGAAGAAGCGATGACGGAGCCAATCCCGATTCGGCAGTGCACATTCGAGCGGATCTATTTCAGCCGTGGCAACGATCCGGAGATCTACCACGAGCGAAAGAAACTGGGCGCCAATCTTGCCCCACGGATTCTCAACCTCCTCGGCGATGACATTGAACGCGCGATCTTCAGTTACATCCCGAATACTGCGGAAACAGCGTACCTCGGACTGTTGGAGGCCGTTGGCGGCGTGCTACGAAAACGGGCAGCCGATGCCGTCTGGGACCGCATTCAGGACGGCACTGTCAAAGTTGATGATCTCAAGCAGTTGACAAGTGTCCGGGTGCGGGCCGAACTCATTGCGCACAAAGATCAACGACTGCGAACCTTCATCACCCATGATGCGGCCCGGCGTGATCTGGTCGAACACATCTATGACATTACGCGCGGGTTGATCGATGTCGACGACACGCTTGTCGTTCTCGATGACTCCATCGTCCGCGGAACAACGCTTCGTGAGTCCATTGTCACCACGCTCTCCCGACTGAGCCCGAAGCGGATTGTCGTTGCAAGTTCCGCTCCACCGATCATGTATCCGGACTGCTACGGCATCGACATGAGTCAACTCGGCCGGTTCATCGCGTTCGAAGCGGCCATTGGGTTGACGCGTGATCGAGGAAATGAATCCATCCTCGACGATGTCGAGGCACGGTGTCTGGAGCAGGCCGAGTGGGAGCCGCTGCGCATGGTCAACCAGGTCAAGGCTATCTACGACCAATTCACCCTTGTGGAACTCTCGGCGAAGATCGCCGAACTGGTCCGGCCGCCGGGCATGGAATGGTCAGGTCGACTGGATGTGGTGTATCAGGATGTCGATGGGTTGCGGGCTGCCATGCCCGACTACACGGGCGACTGGTACTTCACCGGCGACTACCCCACCCCTGGCGGCTTTGCCGTACTGAACCGGGCCTATTTGAACTGGCGCCGTGGCGAGGCAGCCGCGCGAGCGTATTGAGGGTATCCGGTACCGGACACCCTAACTGGCGCGGGCAAATCGCCGCTGAGGGAATTGAACCAAAGGCGGCTCGGCCAATTCCGCTGCCGCGCCAGTCGCAGCATCCCGGATCTCCAGCCGATGAAGAGCGGCGGTCAACTCTGCAGGAGGATTGCCGATTCGGCGAGCGGTCTCCGCAATCCGCTCCGCGGTGGACCAGAGCCCGTTGCACATTGTCTGGTCCAGCGCTGATGCCAGATCGATGCAAGTCCAATAATCGACTGTTGTTGCCTTCATGGTGCTCGTCCCTCTGCCGGTGCCGCCCAGCCCTATCGGCGGTCCACGTCGACGAACTTGAGGCATGCACCTGCTGCTGCCCCACGCAACATTGTCAACCTCCGGGTTATCGGACGGATTCTTGGGCGCGAGGCTTGACGATTCGGCCGAATCCTGCTCCAATCCGCTGTTCACCACAACGCGGGCCCCACGGCCCCGGGTTCTTGAGAGGAAATATTTCGCACCCATGGCTCGCTATCTCGGTCCCAAAGTGAAACTCTCCCGTCGCGTCGGCGTGCCGATCGCGGATATACCCAAGCACACCGCCCGGCGGCAACTCAATCCGCCTGGACCCCACGGTTTCCGTGGGCGACGGCTCCGCGACTATGGCATTCGCCTCGTGGAGAAACAGAAACTTCGGTACCACTACAGCATTCTTGAAAAGCAATTCCGCCGGTACATCGCCAATGCGAGTCGCAAACGCGGCAACACCGGCGAAGTGCTGCTGAGTTTGCTTGAAGGCCGGCTCGACAACGTCATTCGGCGTGCCGGGTTCGTGCGGACAATTTGGGCGGCGCGGCAGATGGTGTCTCATGGCCATGTCGTGGTGAACGGTCGCAAGACCGATCGTCCGAGTTACGCTGTCAAGCCCGGTGATGTCATCACGCTGAAAGATCGGATCCACGATCTTGCGAGGACAAACATGGAAACACTCGCCGGGCATCTCGTTCCTGCGTGGTTGGAAATGAACCCTGCTGAACTGACCTGCAAAGTTCTTTCAGAACCGACGCCAGATCAGATTCCCTTCGATGTGAACACGAATCTCATCGTCGAGTTCTATCGCTGATGCAAATGCCGGATTCGCGGCCGGAGGCAGCCCTGCTGTCATGACATGTTCAAGTTTCTCCGCAAGTACAGCATCTGGATTCTCGGCGTCGGCGGCTCGCTGCTGTTGATTGCATTTCTTGCGCCAAATGTCATTACAGAATTCGCCCGCCGCGCTGGCTACAGCGGCGCAGATCAGGCGACGGTCGGCAAGGATGAGGAATCGATCGGTTTCGCCGAGTGGCAAAAAAATGTGTCCGAGGCGCAGGTCGTGGATCGTCTTGGGATCACGGTTCCCGGCGTCGGCAAGGTGCAGTCGCCGGAGCACTGGTATCTCTTGTCGCGCGAAGCCGACGCGGCTGGACTTACGCCAGCGCGGCAGGCCGTCGCAATCGACGACTTGACGCTGCGGAATCTTGCTGGATCCGCCGGCACATCACCTCAACTCATTCTGGACACGCTCGCGCATCTCCAGGGCATCCAGAGATTGGTCTCCTTGTATCAAGGAAGCAACAGGTTTTCCGATCGGCGACTGCATGCGGCTGCGGATCGCCTGCTGTCCAGCGTCGCGATTGAAACAGTCGTGATTCCCGCCGCGGTGCCGACCGGAGCACGCGCATGGGCCGACGAGGAATTGCAGGCCCAACTCGATGCTTGGAGTGATGTCGCACCAGGTGATGGTGATCATGGATTCGGATATCGCCTGCCGGATCGATTCACCGTGGAGTGGATCGAGATTCCCAGGGCCTCCATCGAAGACGCCATCACAAGTAGTGATCGATTCTCCTCCCGCCAACAACGCAAGTTCTGGCGACGAAACGAAACCGACCCACGGTTCCCGCCCGTTGAATCGGGCGTGGATGTTCCGCAAATCGTTCAGGACGAGTTCCTCGCCGATCTCGTCAACGCAGACCGCGACGCAATCACTCGGAGAGCAGCCGAAAACCTTCGCTTGCCGCGGCGTGGCGTCGATGAAGTTGGTGGTTTTCTTGTGCTCCCTGACGATTGGGTGGACAAGAAGTTGCCTCTCCCTACGCTCGCCGAGAAGTTGCACGACGAGTTCGGCATCGACACCCCCACCTATCACGAGCAGTCGGAGTGGATCGATGTTTCAGATGCCGGATCGATTCCCGCAATCGGCACCGCGGCCACCTCACGACTCGGTGATGTGCCTCAGCAGTTCGGCAACCTCGTGGCGGCGGCCCAGGAATTCGGCGGCAACGGAATCTTCCCGGTGCAGAGGGCGGTCGCCGGACCGGTTCTGACAGACACCGAGGGCACGCTCTATATCTTCCGAATCATGGACACCGTCGCATCCGGCGCGCCCCAGAACGTCGCCGTGGTCCGTCACTCGCTCGAGGTGGATCTCAATCGGCTTGCCCATTGGGAGGAGTTGAAGCAGTCGCTTGGCGCCATCGAGAGTCATGCGAGAGATGCGGGCTTGCTCCAAGTGGCCATCGATCAAGGGGCGACCGTCAGCCGCGCCCAGCCGGTCAGCCGCGTGGACACGGGCATTCCGACGATCCTCGGCCCCGATCAACGTCTGCCGCTCATGTCCCAACACATCACCCAGCGGGTGACCGCCGGACAGGGTATTGACGATCTGTCATCGATTCTCCCCGGTTTGGCGCGGAGTGATCCGGCCGTTATTGCGGCCATCATTGATCGTGCCGGCCACCTGCCCCTCCAAACTCCCGTTGGGTCACTCTCCGCGGAGGATCGCGTGTTTGTCGTGCTGTCGGAAGAAAACCTCGCCATGATTGTCGTCCGCGTGACCGGCACGACCCCGGCGAGTCTCGAAATGGCACGAGCGCTGTCCGGACCGCACGGACCGATTCTTCAGTCGCTGATTACCCTCGATGAACTCGGTGGTCGGGACGCCGTCGTCGGCGCATTCAATTACGACTCGCTCGCTGAGCGGCACCAGTTCAGTCGTTAACTCACCTTTGCACCTGAGGGCATCTGCCGGTCCACACGCAAGACCGCTACATCTACAGGTTCATCGTCACCCGGAGAAGTCGCAGCAATCACCATGCCCTCGCTGATCTCACCGCGGATCTTCCGCGATTCAAGATTTGCGACGATGACGACCTGTGTTCCCACAAGATCTTCGGGATTGGCGTACCACGCCTTGATCCCCGCGCAGATCTGCCGCCCGTCTTCCGTGCCGTCATCGACCGTCAGTTTCAGAAGACGGTCGGCATCGGGATGGGCCTCCGCTGCGGTGATCGTCGCAACACGAAGGTCGAGTTTCGCAAAGTCGTCATAGGCAATCGTGGGGAGGCTGTCTCGCATGGTGCGGCAGTCTACTCGACGCCGATGGCTGCAGCATCCCGGTCACTGAGCATGCCACCATCGCTGCGGTGCTTGACCGACCCATCACGTCGCCACGAACGGTCACAGCGAGGCTCGTTGCGAAGATCGTGAACCTCGACCTCGTCACCTTCGATCAAGATACGGGAGACTCCGCAGAGATCGGCCAAGTCCAGAAGGTCGAACTCGGCCAAGTCATCTGGGAGCGAGAGGCCGGCATCGAGGGGATTGTCGATGCCTCTCTCCTTGGCTTCTTCCAATGCCTTCATCGCTTCGTCGCGGACAGCCAACGCTCGCTGCCACCGCGAATCCACAGCATATGGAGTCGGGGCAAAGGACTGTTCGTGGATCGATCCTTCCCCCCCGAGCGCCGCCCAGACCTCTTCGGCGGTATGAGGCACCAGTGGAGCAAGTAACCGACACAGTGTGTCGGCAATAATGCGCATCGCCGCCTGTGCGCGCTGCCGCCGCGGCGAATCAGCGCCATCGCAGTACAGTCGATCCTTTACGGCCGCGCAGTAGACGGATGAAAGCGTGTCGTTACAGAAATCATAGAGCAGCGTGTGAACACGACGAAACTCGTACGACGCGTACGCCCCAATGACCGCGTCGGAAACACGCGACAATTCACCAAGTACCCATGCGTCAACCGTAAGATCATTGGTACCTGCCTCCGTAGCCTCTCCCATGTTGCCGAGCAGGAATCGCAGCGTATTGCGGATCTTCCTGTAACTTTCGCCGGCCTCCTCAAAGAACTTCGTATCGACTTTGCTGTCACTTCCAAGAACCAGGGAACCGACCCACCAGCGGCAGACATCGGCGCCAAATTGTTTCAGCAGATCGTCAACACTCAGCGCGTTGCCGCCGCTCTTGCTCATCTTGTGACCGTCTTTGTCGACGATGAACCCATGGGTAATTGCACATGCGAAGGGGCTGCTACCAGTCGCGGCGATCGCGGGAAGCACTGACAACTGGAACCAACCGCGGTGCTGGTCACCTCCTTCCAGATACAGGTCGATCGGGTACCCAAGATCACGCTCCTGCATGACTGCGTGCCAGGATGATCCCGACTCGAACCACACATCGAAGATGTCGTGCATCTTCTGCAGGCTGGAGACAACCACATTTGACGGAGCATCCCACTCGGCCAGAAGTTCTTGTGGTGATTTGGTGAACCACGCGTCCGACCCTTCCGCAGCAATGACCTTTGCGACGCAGCGGATCGTTTCAGGGGTCAACAGTGGCGTCCCGTCCGGCTGCATGAATGCCGGAATCGGCAGCCCCCATGCACGCTGGCGGGAGAGGCACCAGTCCGGTCGTGACTCGAGCATGCCTCGCATGCGCCGCTGTCCCCACTGCGGGATGAAGGTGATGTCGTCTGTTGTTGCGGCAAGTGCTCGGTCGCGGAGGCTTGTGCCGTCCAGATCGCCGTCCACGGCAACGAACCACTGTTCGGTCGACCTGAAGATGACCGGCGTCTTGCCGCGGCCGTCGTGCGGATAACTGTGTGTGTGTGTTTCGGCATGGAGAAGATGACCGCTCTCTCGCAGGTGATCGAGAACGGTACTGTTTGCCGTCCAGACATCCAGCCCCTGCAACCACTGCGGCACGGTGTCGTCATAGGTCCCGTCACCCTGTACGGGACAGTAGATGTCCAGCCCCTCGACGAGCCCGACCATGTAGTCCTCGGTGCCGTGCCCCGGCGCTGTGTGCACGAGGCCCGTTCCGTCTTCGAGCGTGACATGGTCGCCGGCAATGACCGGGCTTGACCTGTCGCAGAACGGGTGAGCGTACTGGACACCAAGCAACTGATCGCCTGTTGCTTCGCCGAGAATCTCGGATGTGCCGCCGATCTTTGCTGCGACTCTATCCACGAGATCCGATGCAACAACAACGACGCGGCTTCCGAGTCGAACAAGCGAGTATCGAAAACGCGGCGAGACGGCGATCGCGAGGTTGGCCACGAGTGTCCAAGGCGTGGTCGTCCAGATGAGGAAGGATGCGTTCGTGTCGATCGAGACATCGAAAACTGAACCGACGGCAGTTGGATCAACGGAATCAAATGCCACGAAGATCGAGGGATCTTCGCGGTCCTTGTATTCCAACTCTGCTTCTGCCAGCGCCGTCTGATTGGCGATCGACCAGTGGACCGGCTTGAGTTGCCGAAAGACAAAACCACGTTCCACCATGGTGGCGAAAACTTCGAGTACCGCCGCTTCATAGGCGGGATCCATCGTCAAGTAGGGATGGTCATACTCCGCGAACGTGAGAAGCCGCTTCATCTGGGTGGTCTGCAGTTTCACATACTTCTCGGCGTACCGGCGACACTCACGTCGAATCGCCATGCGGCGGGCGTCGTCGTCAAGAGCATTGATCTTCTCGGCCTTGCCTGATTCTTCGAGGCCAGACATGACGCGGTGTTCGATGGGGAGCCCGTGGCAATCCCAGCCGGGTACATAGGAGACGCGGCGACCCGACATGGCCCGGCTTCGCACAACGATGTCTTTGAGAACCTTATTGAGAAGGTGCCCGACATGAATCGAGCCATTGGCGTAAGGCGGCCCGTCGTGAAACACGAATGGCGGATCATCGGCATGCGCGGCGAGCACGCGGCTGTAGAGGGTGTCGGCTTCCCACTTTTTCACCGTCTGCGGCTCGTTCTGCGCGAGATTCGCTCGCATGGGAAACGAGGTCTTCGGAAGGTTGAGCGTCTTCTTGTAGTTCGGCGTGGTCTGGGTCATGGCGAATTGGAGGGGAGGATAGTCGATTCGCTTCGGTGGTCCGTGCCGTCGGCGTGCAGGTGGGACAGCCCCCAAGCGGCGGCGATGCCGAAGAGGAGCGCCGCAGTCAACGCAATGCGATCGTGTCCGTGAAAGTGCAACTCCGGCAGCAGGTCGCTGAGTGCAATACAGAGGAACATGCCCGCGGCAACTGCCAACGCGGCCGCAATGACAGGGTCGGATGCGGCGGCGGTGCTTCCCATGAAGAATGCGACGCCCAGAGGCACGGTGGCCGCAAAGAGCGTGTTCATCAGGTGGAGTCGCGGCCGCGGCGAGCCGCCTGCGACCATGAGGGCGGTGAGTGTCAGTGCGTCGAGTGGTTTGTGGAGGAGGATGACGACGAAGACGCCGGTGGCAGCGGCAAGGCCGCCGGTCTGCCAGACAGCGGCGAGTGCCGCTCCGGCGAGCAGACTGTGGATTGTCAATCCGATCAGTGCACCCACCCAGGTGAGTTTGTGTTCATGGCCACATGTGGCCGGGGCGCCATGTTCGCAGTCGGCTACATCATGGCAGTGGGATGGCAAGAACCGCTCCAGTAGAAAGAGCAACAGAAACCCACCGAGCAGCCATTGCATTGCCCATGCGGCACCACCCTCCTCGATTGCTTCGGGCAGCAGGTCCAGCACTGCCACGCCGGCCATGACACCGCCGACGAAACTCATCGCCAGTTGCATACGGCGATGGGTCGGCCGTATCAGCAGCGGCAGCCAACCACCTATCAATGACGCGATCGCAATCAGGATGCAGAAGAGCGTGAGCATCGGGAGGAGCAGTATCGGGGGGTGGCCACCGTCGAGCAACCCGGGGCGATTCCATGGCGGTATCATGCGCGGCCCCCTGTTGGGGCGGTAGCTCAATTGGGAGAGCGCCTCGGTCGCATCGAGGAGGTTGTGGGTTCGATTCCCATCCGCTCCACTCGGCCCCTTGCAAATACGCACATTCTGGACACCCACCAATTGCCGTTTGCGGCCTCAGGGGGTCACACCCCGGGTGTGACCCTAGGTGTGACCCCCTGCTCAGTCGATTGGGGGACCTGCGGAAGGGCAATTGGTGGGTGTCCAGAATTGAGGGATGTGTCCGTAGAATGAT
>CAZJKE010000009.1:0-36218 GCA_964546585.1 uncultured Isosphaeraceae bacterium
CATAACCAATCGCCGCGTTCCCCGGGGTCACACCCGGGGTGTGACCCCCTGTTTCTGACCCCCTGTTTCCGCAGCGTGCCTGCGGAACCGCAGCGGCGGCGGGCGGGGGTGTCAGACACCTTACGGCTCGGTCAAGATCACAATGTCCGCAATCGGCAACTCGCCATCCCAATCCTGATCGTCGGGAGTCGTTCGTTGCAGCGAGATCACAAGCACGGAGGCGTGAGGTGCGCGTTGGCGAAGTTCCTGCACGATGCCGCCATCGTATTCGACATGGAATTGACCGACCAGCAGCACAACCTTCCCCCTGTGGGACACGGCGTTCGCCACCGACTGCGCCATGGTGGCATCCCATGCCTGCTGCGAGCGGTAGAAGGGAAGGATTGGATCGTCTGGATCAATCTCCACCGCATCCGCATCCGCCTCTTTCTCACCTTCCTCTTCCCCGTGGACGCCCGCCAACTCCCAGAACCGCTCGCGATATCGACCACCCGACAACTCGTCTGGAAAGTCCACGAGAACCCGCCGATCATCAGAAAGCGCGTCGATCTTCTCATAACCACCCGACCGAGCCATGCGGACATATCGCCTCGGCGCATTTGCCGCAATCAATCTTCCGCCGCGACTCTTCACCGCATCAATGATGGGTTGGTACCAGCCGGTCCACCCCCCGTTTCCGAACCAGTTCGTTGAGAAGGTCAACTTCTCGAACTGTTCCGCATCAATGACGTCATCGAAATAATCATCGACGAGGAGTTGTTCATCCCGTTCCAACATCTCCATCGCGACAGCACTCTTCGGCCAGCGATCCATCACATCCTCCACAAGGGCCAGTTCGACCCCGTGGCCGACTGGATCATCATGTTGTTCGCCGACCAGAACGACATCGTGTTCCGCGACGATTTCCAGAACGCCGTTCCAATCAAGCGGCTTCCCGCTCTGAGGAACCAGTATTTGAGTGTCCGAGCGAACATCGATGTCGAGGTCGTGGACGGAAGTCACGGTCGTTGGCGAGGAAGCGCAACCGACCCCCAACGGTAGAAAGGTGGCAAGAATGATGTAGAAACGCATTTCTGCAGCATCTACGACCAGGGAAGACTTGTCAAAGGGAATGAATCCCGTGACATGACCGCCACGAAGGGTCATACTGAGAAGCCATGTTTATGCACACAATGATCGCGGCAGCCCTGACGACCCAGGCGGGCCGCTATGACGGATGGCGGATCGCCGATATGACCATCGACAACCTGTCACAGGCAAGGTGGTTGCAGGAGCGGGGCGCAAGGTCTCTGTCCTGTATCGACCACGCGGGCCAACTTCCCATGCTCGTCACCGACGACATGCTCGAATTGGCAAGAAGTCGCGGTATCGACGCCTCTGTCATCGTCTTCGATGTCGAAGCCCACATTCGAAACGAGGCCGCGGCAAGGCGCACTGCACGAGATGAGGGTCGGGGAGGTTGGTACAGCGACTTCCGTACATGGCCGGAGGTGAATGCGAGACTGCAACAACTGGCCGATGCATCACCCGATCTCGTCACATTGTTCGAGGCGGGGACGACACACGAAGGGCGTTCGATTATGGGCGTGCGCGTCACCGCGCCGGGTGACGCGTCGAACCGTGCCCGCATACTCTTCAATGGTTGTCAACACGCCCGCGAGTGGATAGCGGTCATGGTGCCGATGTACATCGCCGACCAACTCATTGAGGGCTATGGTTCGGACGAGGACACGACCGCCCTGCTCTCCGAGGCCGAGATCATCATTGTTCCGATCGTCAACCCGGATGGCTATGAATACACCTACGCTCCCTCCGGCGACAGATACTGGCGCAAGAATCGCCGAAACAACTCAGGCAGTTGTGAAGGTGTGGATCTCAATCGCAACTGGGACATCGACTGGGCGGGGGGCGACAGCACCAGCAGTGATACATGCAGTGATGTGTACACCGGCCCATTCGTGTTCTCCGAGCCGGAATCATCGGCCATGCGTGACCTCATCCTGTCGCTGCCAAACTTTGGTGCGCACATTGACTTCCACAGTTACTCACAGCTTGTCCTCGAGGCGTGGGGTTGGACGAGCACACCACCTCCAAACGCGGATGTAATAGGCACACTTGGTGCCGCAATGAGTGACGCGATCGCCGGGGTCCACGGAGAAAACTACCCACACGGCACACCGGGCGACCTTCTCTACTTTGCCGACGGCACGTTTCAGGACTGGACGACCAGCGTCGGAGCGCTCGGATACACCATCGAACTTCGCCCCGACAGTTGGTGGGGTGGCGGTTTCGAGTTGCCAGCCAGCCAGATCGTTCCAACTTGCGAAGAGAATTGGCCCGCCGCGTTGGAGATGATTCGATTCGTAGCGAGGCCAATCTCTGTGGTGTTCCCTCAGGGATTGCCTCAGTTTGTTGATCCCGGCGTGATGACAGATTTCCCGGTCGAATTCTCGACGATCAATGGCGAGCAGATCGACCCGGCAACCGCGGAACTACACCTGCGGTATGGAAACACCGGTGACTTCGTCGCTCTTTCCCTGACCCACGACGGCGGTGGAGCGTTTACAGCCCACCTTCCATCGTCCCACTGCGGCCTTGCAAGCGAGTTTCGCCTTGTGGTTGCGACGACCGGTGGTGCAACCGGGCAATTCCCCGCAGGCGATGGTGTCTACTCAACCGTCGATGGCGGCGGAGTGGTGGGCGATGTGAACTGCGACGGCGTGGTGAATATCACAGACATTCTTGCCGTCTTTGCGGCCTGGGGAAGTTGCGACAGTGTCTGCGCGGCAGACCTGTTGCCTGACGGCGTGATCAATGTGTCCGATTTGCTTGTGGTCATCGGAAACTGGTAGATTGCAGCCTCGTGATTTCTCGGGGGAGGGAGGACGCAATGATCCATCGAAGTATCGCACTCGCTGCCATGATCGCCGGGGTCTACCTGGTTGGTTGTTCAAGTGATGTTCCGGACACCGGAGAAACATCCGTTGCCACCATTTCTACAAAGGCGGTGCAGTGGCCTGCCCACAGCACATCCTTTGGCCGCGCGAAGGACATGCAAGGCCAATCCGCGCCAGGCTTCGTAGTTGATTCATGGGTGGCCAATGAGGTAGCGGTTGACAACAAGGTGCGTGTGGTCGAGTTCTGGGCGACCTGGTGCCCGCCGTGCCGCCGTTCAATCCCTCATCTCAACGAAATGGCGAAGGAGTTCGGTGACTCGGTCGCGTTTGTGGGTGTATCGGCGGAGGCCCCGGAGAAGATCCGCACGTTCATGAAGAAAACCCCCATGAATTACGGAGTTGCCTGCGACCCACAGAAGCGAATGCAAAAGGCGGTCAATTGCTCTGCCATTCCATTGGCGCTCGTGATCAGCAGCGATGGCGTTGTTCGTTGGCAAGGCAATCCTATTCGGTTGAAGAGCGAGGATATCGCCGCGGTCGTCAAGGCCGATGCTTCCCGCCGCCGCAACTGACTCCTCCATGACAACCAATCCGCAACAGATCGTCGCGCCGGCCAAGCGGCCGGTCTTTGAAGTGTGGTCCATTGCCTGGCCCACCGTGCTCACCATGACGAGCTTCACGGTGATGCAATTCATCGACAAGTTGATGGTGGGCCAGGTGGGTCCGGAGCAAGTTGCGGCGCAGGGTAACGGCGGCTCATGGTCGTTCGTCATCATCGGAACGGTCATGGGGGTTGTCAGCGTCGTCAACACGTTCGTTGGGCAGAACCTTGGCGCGGAAAAACCCGAAAGAGGTTCTGCCTACCCGTGGTCGGCATTCTGGCTGTCCATCGCTGCCTGGGTGCTCTTGCTTATCCCCTGGGCCTTGATTCTTCCGTTCATCTTTGCAGCGATACACCACACCGAGGATGTGAGCGATGCGGCCAGTCTGGTCGCGATGGAATCGAACTATGCCCAGATCCTCTTGTTCGGCGGCGTGTTCGTTCTCATCGGCCGTGGTTTCGCCCAGTACTTCTTCGGAATGCACCGCCCGGGCATCGTGACCATCGTCACTGTCATTGCGAACATCGTCAACATCTCGGCGAACTACATTCTGATCTTTGGCGAGGAGGGACTGCCGGGTTTCCTTCCCGGCATACCGGGGACACCAGCGCTCGGGTTGACTGGCGCCGCGATCGGAACAGTCATCGGCATGTTCGTGGAAGCCATCGGGCCAATGGTCGTATTCCTTGGACCAGCGTTCAACAGGGCGTACCAGACCCGAGCCGCCTGGCGACCACGCTGGTCGGTCATTCGAGATCTGTTCCGGCTGGGCTGGCCAGCCGGCATGCAGTTTGGCAACGAGATCATCTGCTGGGCGATCTTCATGACGGTTTTCGTCGGCCACTTTGGCACCGAACACATGGCGGCGGGTTGGATTGCACTTGGGTACATGCACCTGAGTTTCATGCCGGCTGTCGGGTTGAGTGTCGCGACCAACTCGATCGTCGCAAAGTATGTCGGTGCCGGCCAGCCGGATGTAGCAGTGTCGCGCGCGCGGCTCAGCATGGTCATGGGCATGGTGTATATGAGCGTATGCGCAGCCATATTCATTGTCTTCCGCACCCAACTGATCGAGTTTTTTATTGCGGGGTCCAACATTAGCGCAGCGGAACGCGATTCCATCATTCGAATTGGAGCAAATCTCCTCATTCTTGTTGCATTGTTCCAGACGGTAGATGCAATCGGCATTGTCTACACCGGCGCGCTTCGGGGGGCAGGTGACACTGTCTGGCCCGGTGTGCTGACGGCGATCTACAGTTGGGTCTTCATTGTCGGCGGTGGATGGGTCGCCATCAGATGGTTCCCGGAAACGGAGTCGATCGGCCCATGGATAGCCGCGGCGATCTACATCATCCTGTATGGAGTTACCATGCTCGTGCGGTTTGAGCGTGGCCGCTGGAGATCGATTCGAATCCTGGAGAATGATGAACGGTTGGAGGCAGGCCGCGCCGCGCCGGTTACCGTCGGTCCACCTGCATCTGGTCCCGATGGGGCCATTTCCGACCTCGTGGATCCACCCTGACGGCTTCCGGATTGGCGGATTGGCGGCTCGTTCTGTACACTCATCGATCGCACGCTGCTTCATGCAGCTGACGGAGGAGACCACAATGGTGACGATCGGCAACGGCGATGTTCTTGATACGGAAATCGGAAGCGGCCACCGGAGCGATCCTGCCGCGGCCAGAAACCACTTCGAGTCTGCGACCAGGCTTGAAGACGAGGGTGATCGCGCCGGCGCCATCACCGAACTTCGCGCCGCCGTCGACGCTGGCAATGATCCCCATCACCGCTTCAGGCTGGCATATCTGCTGGATCTGGTTGGCGAGGAAGATCAGGCGACCGACCTCTTGGAGCAGTTGTCCGATGTCAAACAACCATCCATCAATGTTCTCCTGAATCTGGCGGTGCTGTATGAGGACAGTGGCGAGGTTGACGCTGCGGAGAAGTGTCTGAAGCAGATTCTCGACACCGACCCGAACCACGAGCGTGCGCGTTTGTACATGCGGGATGTTCGCGCATCGCGCGACATGTACTATGACGAGGATCAGGCGCGGGATGCCGCGAAGCGGGCAGCGCTGCTCAACACACCGGTTACAGATTTTGAGTTGACAGTTCGGTCCCGCAACTGCCTCAAGAAGATGAATATCCGCACGCTCGGCGATCTTCTGAAGATCAGCGAGTCCGAGTTGATGGGACACAAGAACTTTGGCGAAACTTCGCTTCTTGAGATCAAGCAGATGGTTGTCATGAAGGGTCTGCGGCTTGGTCAGGATGTCGAGGGGCAGTTCTCCCGCCTTCATCAGGACAGGTATGCGGAGTTGCAGTCACAAGCGCCGGAACAGGTGCTCAATAAACCGGTATCTGCTCTGGAACTGTCGGTGCGGTGCCGAAAGGCGATTCAACTGTTGAACATCCAGACGGTCGGCGACCTTGCGGTGCGAACAGAAGCCGAATTGATGGGCATCAAGAATTTCGGCGCGACTAGTCTTCAGGAGATCAAGGAACGCCTTGCCGAACACGGCTTGGAGTTACGCGACCTCGCCTGACTGCTCGATCGCAGGCAACGGACAATCAAGGACATCCGCGATTGCGCGGAGCATCTCGGCTTCATCGACATCGACGGTGTTGTCATGCTGAACGCAGGCAAGACCACCGAGCAACAGCAGCCGGCGATCCCTGAACCGCAGACGACGAAGATCCTGCAGCGCACGCTCAAGCCGGCGCATCGTGCACCGGTGAGGCGGCGGCATCTGCGTGTCGGAAAGGCCAGATATTCGGAGGCCCTCGGCAAACGCGCTCCGGGTGGCCTGCCGGCCACTTCCTCCGCACAGGGCGAGTGTTGCGAGCACCAATACCGCGGCTTCGGATTGCCTGCGAAGTGTTGCTGTCGCGGCCGGATCGTCCTTCTTGCCGGTGGATGCGGCGAGGTGCCTGCGCAGGATGACCACCACCACCCACTCGAATCGATCCACGCGATCATCGGCGGCAACCAGTGTGTGAAGCACTTCACTGAATTGCGCCCGCTGTTCTTGACTCATGCTTCGCAGCGATGGTGCGGCAAGATCGAGCACCTGTATTCTGGCTTCGCGGGGAAGATCATTGCGAGAAGAATGCAACTCTCGCAATGCTGAGAGTTCATCTGCCGAGAGAACGCCCGCCAAGGCGGCCCATTGGACGGCTTGCGCATCCTCGTCTTCCGAAAGTACAAGTGACCATACAGCGAGCCTCGCGGACCATGCGACCTGTACAGCGGCGGCGATCGGCGTCGGGATGGATGCGCGGAGTTGTTCCCCCCACTCCCTGCTTGGGACGAGTATCTCACCGGCATTGTCGATGGTCTTCTGTACGGCCGTCGCCGCGAAACCAGCGACTCCGCTTCGCACGTCTCCATGACCGCTCGATACCGGCGGCAGCGATGCGACATCGATTCCCTCGATGCGGGAAACGCGATCCCGGATGGGCGGGTGGGATGCAAACAGGGCGCCCAATGCCTGCACAAAGAACATGTGATTACACTGGCTCGCATCGGATGGAAGAGACGCACTCGTCTTCATGCCCGAGATTTCACGAAGCGCCCCACCGATACCATCGGGATTGCGTGTGTATTGGACGGCGGATGCGTCGGCGAGGTACTCTCGCTGACGAGAAACCGCGGCCTGAATCAGCCGGCCGAAGAAAGTACCGATCGCTCCGCAGATCACCATGAGCAGACCGATCAGGATGATGGCAAGGCCGACACCGCCAGCCCCACCCTTGTCCCTGGACCTGCTGTATCTGCTGCTTCGCAGGATGGCGGGGCCGATGTGTCTGACCAACAACCATCCGACAACACCGAGCCCCATGATGCCGAAGATCACGCCAATCAGCCGGATGTTGATGCGCATGTCTCCATGCGAAATGTGACTGAACTCGTGGGCGACCACGCCCTGCAATTGTTCGCGGTTCAATTGCTCGATGCATCCCCGCGTCAATCCAACGACAGCATTGCCTGGTGACCATCCAGCCGCGAATGCGTTGATGGAGTCATCGTCGATGATGTAGATGAGGGGAACCGGCATGCCGCTGGCAAGTGCCATTTCCTCGACGACATTGCGTGCGCGCCGCTGTTTACCACTGGCGACGGTCATGTCCATCGGTGTTCCCCCAAGCATCTCGGCGACGGCTGAACCCCCGCCTCGCAACTGCCTGAGTTTGTTCCCGCCCGCAATTCCGACAATAAGCAGACACACGATCGTCACGGCCACCAGCGCAGAGGGGTTCCACCACCAGGCAGTGTCCGGCATCTGAGAGGCGAGTGCTGCTGCGACAGGGAAGTAGATCGCGAGAACGATCAGAAGGACCGCCAACACGACGAGAAAGACCAACAGCGATGTCCTTCGTCTTGCCCGGTCCTGATGTTCGTAGAAGTTCATGCACGAACGGACAAGGAAGGATCAGGAGAAACGTACCTTGGGCGCCTGGCGGGCCTCTTCGGTATCCAGTTCCCAACTCTGCGCATGTTGGAACCCGAACATCCCGGCAACAATGTTGGACGGAAACTGTTCGCGTTTCGTGTTGTAGGTCATCACAAAATCGTTGTATGCCTGTCGCGAGAACGCGACGCGATTCTCGGTGCTGGTCAGTTCTTCCTGCACCTGCATCATGTTCTCGTTGGCTTTCAGGTCCGGATAGGACTCCACGACAGCCATGAGTCGACCGAGCGCACCGGTCAACACCCCGTCGGCGCCAGCGATAGCCTGAATGGCCTTCCCGTCGGCTGGGTTGGAAGCAGCTGACTTTGCAGCGGCAACAGCTTGATTGCGGGCGGCGGTTACGGCCTCCAGTGTCTCGCGCTCGTGCTTCATGTACCCCTTGGCAGTTTCGACCAGGTTGGGGATCAGGTCATACCGCCGCTTCAGTTGCACATCGATCTGTGCGTAGGCATTCTTGACGCGGTTTCGCAGTTGCACCAGACCGTTGAAGATGCTGATGATGGACACAGCCAGCACCAGACCTATACCCACGATGATCACGATGCCCATTCCACCTATCCCAAGCACCAACTCTCCCTCGTACGCGTTTCTCATGGCTATCTCCTTCGCTGGGAGGATAACAGAGCTACCGGGCGTGGATACACTGAGGATGAGATGAGCAGGGACTTGTTGGTAAAGCCATACTCACGCCGGGAGTTTGTCGTCGTTTCAGGCGGCATGTTGCTTGGCGCAGCGTGCGTCGGGTGTCGTGATGCAGAGACACGCCCGACAGTCAACAGACCGCCACCGGGTGCCAAACCAAGCGTGCCGGAATATCACCAAATGGTGCGGGCGCGCATCGGCCGCGTTCGAAACAGTGGCCGCGTTGGTATCGGCAGCGATGAGCAGGTGCTCATTGCCGAACCATGGGGGGCAGCCTTTCGGGGCAAGTGTGTTGCGAAGCGGAGCAAGAATCATTGGGTTGTTACAGATGAAAACGGCGCGCGACACGATCTTGATGGCGATGACCCTGTCGTGTTTCGCGCCGAACATAATGAGGTCATCGAGGTACGGTTGTCGGCAACGAAACAGCGCCGTTACGCCGGGACAATTCATCTGCACCCGCGTCCACGTGTTGGCGACGTTTCCTTTGATGTCGTGTCACATGTCGATATGGAAGCCTATCTCCCCGGGGTGCTCGCCGGCGAACTCTATGCGCACTGGCACCCGGAAACCTTTGCCGCGCAGGCGGTGGCTGCCCGAAGTTATGCCATGGCCGAGGCGGCGCAGCGCAAGGAAACAAGCCACTACGATCTGACGGATGGACCATCAACACAGGTCTATGTCGGCGACGTGACACTGAAGGCAGCCCACCGCGCCACGGAGGAGACGCGGGGATTGGTGCTTGCATGGGAGGGCGATGTGGTGCCCGGGTACTACTGCAGCTGCTGCGGCGGTCTTGCTGCGACCGCGATGGATGCAATTTCTGCTTCTCCAATTCACGACATTCCGCCGCTGCAAGGACATGATGGACACGACGCATGCACCTCGCTCGACCTTCATCAATGGGTGGTGGAGCGACGGCCACGGACGCTCGCGAGGCGGTTGGAACTGTACGCCCGCGATCGCGGAGACATCGCGTCATTGAGCAGCGTGCCGTTGCCGCGGAGCATTGAAACGGCAGCGGTCAACCGGCACGGCCGGCCGACCCGATTGGCGATTCGCGGGCGGCGGAACAGGAGTGTGGTGGTCGGCGCGGACATGTTCATGCGCGCCGCCAACTACGCTACAGGCTCGATCACGGCACCATCTTCGGCAGATCGTGTCCGGTCGTCCCATGTCGGCGCGCACCGGGATGGCGCGAACCTGACACTCACCGGGTTTGGGATGGGCCATGGTGTCGGTCTGTGCCAGCGCGGCGCCCAAGTGCTGGCGGGGCGGGGGGAGAAGTTCGAAACCATCCTGAAGTGGTATTTCCCATCAGTGTTGCTTCAACAGATGCAGGATGTTTCCATATGACAGCCTTGGCGATTGCAGTTGCGTGCGCTACTCTTGGACAACAGTGGTATGACACCGCGCCGGTATACAACACAGAGCACTGGGTCATGCGGACGGATCTTGCACCCAACGACGCGGTTGAGGCCGGGCGGCTGCTTGATGCGGTCTACGAGGCCTATCGGAACGGGCTGTCCATGCTTCCAGGAAAACGAAACGAGCGGATGGAGGCGTGGGTGTTCTTGCGAAAGTCGGATTACAACACCACGGTGCAATCGCGAACGCGTGGAGATAGTGGCGTGGTCGAGAATTCGGCGGGCGTGTTCTTCACCGACAGTAGTGGGTTACAGGTAACGGCGGTAACGGTTGCCGATGCTTGGAAAAACTTCGAGCGGACGGCGAAGCATGAGGCCTTTCACCAGTTTGCCCATACACGGTTCGTCAACCCGCTCCCGCAGTGGGTCAACGAGGGTCTTGCGGAGTACTTCGAACACTCTGGTTACATCAATGGCGCCATTGTCCCCGGGCAGGTGGAGGAACGCGACCTCGCCATCCTTCAACAGGCACTGCAGACGGGCAGGTATGTGCCGTTTCTCCAGATGATGCGGATGTCCAATCAGGAATGGGGGCAGGGACTCAAGGGTCCCGGGTCAACCATCCAGTATTTGCAGGCCTGGTCGATGGTGCACTTTCTCATACACGGCGATGATGGAAAGCATGTTGATCAGTTTGATCGTTTCCTGTTACTCATGTCCGAGGGTATGGACGACGAAGAGGCGTTCGTGAAAGCGTTTGGTACAAACGACCTGCAGTCGTTCGAGCAGGCGTGGGCAAACCATGTGTCGCAGTTGATCCCCAGTAGCACAATGACTGCGGCGAGGCGGCTTTCCTACATGGCCATGGGCATGCTTGAGTTGAATCGGCGGGGAAGATCAGCGGTGAGTCTTGATGAACTTCGCGCTGGTCTGCAGACGATCGACTACCGGCCGACGCTTACGCTGCAATATGAGGACGTCTCCTTTGATCCGAGCGACGACACGACATTTGTCATTCCCGCCGACTCCTTTTCACATGAGCAGCCGGCCTTCGTGGTGAAGCCTGGCCGCCCACTGCCATCCCTCGCCACAGAGGGACTCGAACCGTACAACCTGCGTGTCCGGTGGACGCAGCACGATGGCGACATTTCCTGGACCATCGATGTGGGTAGATGACAACATGGCGGCCGAGCGCGAGGGCTGGGCCGCCATGCATGATGAACACCCTGCATTGGGCAGGGAGTCGTGTCAGTTTCCGGTGGAAACTTCGTCGAGCAGAGCGAAAGGCCGTGCGGGGAGATGAGGTGGCGAGTCTTCGGCTGACGGCCCAGAGAACGGATCGTCGAAGCCCTTGCCGCCCAACTGGTACCGCGCTTCGGTCTCGTAGTCATCGCCGCGACCTGTTTCCGCAAGCGCCGCGATCGTACTCTCCTGGACCGTTCGGATCTCCGCCAACCTTGATCGAACCTGATCGAGGTTGCCAACATGTCCGAGGCGATCGAACGAAGCAAGTGTTGCTCGCTGATCCTCGACCATTTCGATGATTCGTTCGTTGCGTTCGATGGCGTCGATTTCCCTGTCGAGGTGCCAGACCTGGGCCTGGTATTCCTCCCGTTCGTGTTCGAGTTTCTCAAGCATGGATGCCAGATGGGCGCGTTGTTCGTGAAGGAGTCGCACCTGTTTTCGATCGCTGGCGAGCCGGTCTTCATAACTGGCACGCACTGTGCGGATGCGGCGACCTTCTGCGTAGGCGCCGTCAAGGTCGTAGCGAACGCCATCGAACCGGATGGCGACGGCGCGATTTGACTCGGTCGATGCGACCAACTGACGAAGTTCCTCAAGATCCTCCGTCGTCAGCGCTACGACGCGAGCGGCGATGTGTTCATCACGCTCGAACTGGGACACCTGTTGGTCGATGCGAGCGAGTTCACCGCGGATATCCGCGATTCGTGTTGGGTACTGCCTTGCGAGTTCGTCGAGTTGGTGTCGCAGCGCCACCGGATCGTCCACCATGTCTTCGACCAGTGTTTGCGCGTTGGTTCGCAATTGCGAGAAGCATGCGGCGACCCGCTGGGGGCCGACGAGAAGCGTAATGCCACCAAGGGCCAGACCGCTGATGATCCCCCACCTGACGATGAATCGTGTCGTTTTGCCCATCGGAGAGCCTCCTTCACTGAACACACGGAATGCGGCACCAACACCTGACGCCGCCACCACCTTCTTGGGAACCTCTGTGGGGCGATTGTCGCTTTCGCGGGTTTTTTCGCCCCCGGGGGCCCCGCGACGTCCCTGCCAAGATAATGACAGTCACTATTGTGGATTCCCAAGAACTGCAGGTGCTGATGAACACCCTCACGACGACATTTGTGCGCAGGCTCCGTGACCGCGATGAGGCGGCCTGGTTTGAACTTTGGGAGGACTTTGGGCCCGTCATCCGCTCGCAGGTGCAGCGATGGGGCCGAGGACGAGTCGGCATCGAGACTGCACATGATCTGACCCAGGAAACCCTCGCGGAGTTGGCCAAGTGCATCGAGCGCTACGACCCCGGCAGAGGCGCTCGGTTCAGCACGTGGTTGCTTGCAATCGCGAAACATGTGCTTGGCGACGAGATGGATCGTCGAAACGCATCCAAGCGAGGAAGCGGTGTCAAGCCATTGCCGTTGGACGAACAGCGAGATTCAACGCGGGCAGCGCTCGAGGTGGACGAGATCTACGAACAACGGGTCTTTCATGCAAAGATCTGCGGCGCTATCCGAAGAACCGAGTCGGAAACGGACTTTCTTCACTTTCAAGTGTGGAGAATGCGGGTTCTGGACGGCACGAGCGGCAAGGATGTCGCCTTGGAACTCGGCATCAGCGAGCCGACGGTCAGCAGACACATGGCAAAGGTACGAAACCACCTCAGGCAACGCATCATGGAAATGGTCGCCCTCTTCAGTTTTACTCCGGAAGAAGAGGACGAGCCGGCAGCGAGCGGTCTCTCCGGTGACGACACGATGTTCGACGAGGCCGTTGCAGAGATGTATTTCCAGCAGCAGGAACTGCTGCAGTCGGAGCGTCGCAGATGACAACGGCACTCACATGGGTGCTCGTGAGCATCATTTCGGTGGTGGTGGTGATATTTGCGACGGCCTATGTCATCGTGCCGTTGACGGGATCGTTCTTTCGCCTGATCGGTCGGTGCGTCCGATTCCTGGTCCACGAGATACGCGACCTCATACGCGCACCGATCCTGCTCATTCGCCTGTGTTTTCTCAGCGTCCAGTGGTTGTTGGTCGTCGTCCTGGGCCGATGGCAAGCAGTGCATCAAGTCGGCAACACAATTCGGCAAGGATGTCGACGACTGGGTGAATTGTTCGCCGCCATCGTCGTCGATCACCCGCTTCGCGTGTTGGGCATTGAGCCGGAGACGACCCGCATCCCGCCACCACGCGCCGTCAGCCGAACACCTCGGGGTGTCGGAAACCGTTCGAAGTTCCCCGGGTACCACATTGTGGGCACGCTTCCGTCTGGAGGTAGCGGCGCGACACTGTATGTAGCCGAGCCACTCAAGGGCGATGGCACCGTCGTCATCAAGTCTTTCACACTCGAGACCGGATCCGAACTCCCGCAAATCGTGCGTGAATCCAGGTCCATGGATGCTGCGCGGAAACTTGGCTTGGTTCTCGAACACCATCTTGATGACCGGCGGTTCTGGTATGTCATGCCCCACCACACCGGCGACCACTTGGGTGCCGCAGTGGCGCGTCTTCATGCGACGAGTGGTCTGTCAGCCGATGGGCTGAAGACGGTACTGGTGTTGCAGCAATCATTGGTCCAGACGTTGCAACGGTATCACCGCGCGGGATTGTGGCACAAGGATGTGAAGCCGGAGAACATCCTCGTCGACGGCGGCGGCGTTCATCTGATCGACATCGGACTTGTGACCCCGCTTGCATCCGCAATGACACTGACAACCCACGGGACCGAGTACTTCAGGGATCCAGAACTGGTCAGACAGGCAATGCGCGGCGTCAAGGTGCACGAAGTCGACGGGACCAAATTCGATGTGTACGGCGCGGGCGCGGTTCTCTTCTTCATGCTGGAGAACACATTTCCGGCGCACGGCGGCCTCAGCAGCTTCGAGAAAAAAAGCCCGGAAGGCATCCGGTGGATCGTTCGCCGCGCCATGGCCGACTATGCCAGGCGATATGAAAGCGCTGCGGCCATGCTGGTGGATATCGAGTTTGTACTTTCATCACCGGACATCACGGCGGTGCGTCCAGCAGATCTACCATCCATGCAGGGACAGGTGCCACCGCATGTTGACACACGTGTTGAGCCAGTCGCCGCGCCAACCCGCCGCGGACCATCTACAGGCGACGGACCATTTGCGCCGCGCACACCGGTGTTGTCACAACTCGCCGGCGTTGTCGTGCTGATTGCAGTCATCATTGTCGGTGTTCAGGTTGTACAGTCCGTCGCACCTGGCCGACCATTGTCCGAAACCACGGCAATGGAAGTAGGGGACATTTCCTCCTGGCCGCGGCCGACCGGTCCGGTCCTGATGATCAGCGATCGATCGCTTGCGGCGGATGCCGAGATGGCCAAGGTCGCATCTGGCCTTGTTGCTCAGTTGTCCGCCGCGGGGTGGGGCGTCATGGTCGATTCGGAAAAAGAAGCACGATTCCGAAGTTTGCTGCCAACGGATCTCCGCGGTGTTGCCGAGGGCGGCGATGAAAAGGTGCGAGCAGAGTTGACCGCTTCGGGCGTGGATGGGCTCCTTCTTCTCACAGCCGCCAAGGATGGTTCGTCTCTCAAGGCAAGCTTTGTTCACGACGGTGAGATCACGATAACCATCCTGTATCCACCGGTTGTCCACTGAAAAACTCTGAGAATCCGGGGTAAGAAAAACGCCTTTACAGCTCTGCAGGGCGGTTTATTACATTGTTTGTGAAAAATAACACAAGAAAGAAGATAAGAGGACCCGAATATATATATCTTGTTCTAGGCAACACATGCAGATGGGCCCTTTAGGGAGGTAGCCAAAGATGATCTGTAGCGAAAACACCATTAGAACCAGGCTCGAATCCATGCAACATCCCCGACAGCAGGGAGATGTTGTGACGACGGGATTCGTCGACACAGTGAAGTGCGACGGTGGCCATGTGCGAGTCGTGCTTGCGGAGCCGGACGGCGAGGCGTTTGAACATGAGGCGCTTGCCGGAGCGATCCGCCGCGAGTTGACCATGCTCGACGGGGTGGACCAAGTCACGGTGACTTGGCCGCGGCCCGAGGCGACAGGTCAACAGGACGACATTGCCGCCGGCATTCCACTGCCAGTATTGACAGAAACCGAAACAGCCATGCATGCAGCCGGCATCGCGCCGGAGGCAGGGTATGGCGAGTGCGGTCCAGAGAGACTCCCTTCACCGGAGGCTGACCTTCCCGACGAGCGTTGGGAAGGTTGGCCACCGGTCTTTCAGTGGGACATCGATCCACACGATTCGACCATCGAGAGCGGCGAGGCCAGCGTACGCATCGGTGAGTGGCAATATGAGATCTGGTTCCAGAAACATCCAGAAGCACTGTGGTATGTCGCCATTCAGGCACTGCAAGACGACACGGCAACCGATGGTCCCCAGAGGCCGCACCCAATGGGACGCAATGTCGTGGTCAATCTCGTCTTCGACTTTCGACGCAACGCCGTGGTGTCGGTGTACGGCACCGCGCGCGACTTCCGCCCGTTTATCGAAGCTTTCCGGATGGGGTGCGGACTCGAAGAAACATCGCAGGTACACACCGAATCCCAAGAGGAGACAGAGGCATGAGCGCTGGCACACGAAACGGATCGACTCCGCGATGGTTCCGCATCGCCGACGAACCCCGCGACTGGGAAGACTTCTACCGCGAGCGATGGTCCTATGACCGATCAGTTCGAACCAGTCACAGCGTCAATTGTTCTGGCTCATGCTCATGGGAAGTCTTCGTCAAGAACGGTTTGATCTGCTGGGAACTCCAGAAGACCGACTGGCCGCAGATCAATTCCGAAACGCCGAGCTATGAGCCCCGCGGTTGTCAGCGTGGCATTTCTGCATCGTGGTATCCCTACAGCCCGGTGCGTCCGAAGTACCCCTACATCCGCGGGGTTCTCCTCGATTATTACCAAGCGGAACGGGCCAAGGGCAAGGACCCTGTCGAGGCCTGGGCCGCAATCGTTGAAGATCCCGAAAGAAAGGCCAACTATCGCAACGCCCGGGGCAAAGCGGGTTGGCGACGGGGCAGCTGGGATCTCGCTACCGAGATCTGGGCCGCTTCCATCATCTATACAACGAAGGAATATGGGGCCGACCACCTGGCATCCTTCTCGCCCATCCCGGCGATGAGCATGGTCAGTTTCCTCTCCGGACACCGCCTTTGCAACTTGCTCGGCGGCACCATGCTCTCCTTCTATGAGTGGTACCACGACCTCCCGCACATCATGCCGATGATGTGGGGTGACCAGACCGACGTCGGTGAATCGGCCGACTGGTATCAAAGCACGTACTGGATGGTCATCGGTTCAAACCTGCCGATGACCCGTACGCCGGACGCCCACTTCGCCTCCGAGCACAAGTACAACGGCGGGAAGATCGTCAACCTTGCGCCGAACTACTCCGATGTCACGAAGTTCGCCGACCTGTGGGTACCCGTGCGACCAGGAACGGACGCGGCCTACCTGCTCTCCTGCATTCATGTCATTCTGCAGGAGTTTCATATCAATCGCCGGTGCGAGTACTTCCACGACTATGTGAAGCAGTACACCAACCTGCCGTTCATGGTCCAGCTCGACAAGCAGGATGACGGCTCCTACATCTCTGGCCGTTTCATGCGGGCCACAGACTTCACCGAGTATGCAGGTGAAGAAAACGCTGACTGGAAACTCACCATGATGGAGCAGGGCACCGACAAGGTGCGGCTCCCGATCGGAACACTTGGCTACCGGTGGGAAGAGGAGACCACTGGCCGGTGGAACCTTCAGTTGAAGGACGCGGAGGGCGAGGAATTTGATCCCATGCTCTCGTGCATGGGGGACGATGGTTCCTTCGAAGAAATCTCCGTGCAGTTCGCCGACTTCACAGACACATTCGACACAACACTGGGTGCCACCGAAGGCAAGGGCCGAAACTCTGTGGCGGTCAACCGCGGCGTACCGTTCAAACGCGTGCGTAACGCGGCCGGCGAAGAGGTGCTCGTTACGACGGCTTTCGATCTTCTCCTGGCACAACTGGGCGTCAACCGCGGCCTTGCTGGCGACTACCCAAAGGACTACGACGACGCATCGCAGACCTACACGCCAGCGTGGCAGGAACAGGAAACAGGCGTCGACCGCGAGCTGGTCATCCGCGTCGCACGCGAGTGGGCGGACAACGCCGAAAAGACGGGCGGCAAGAGCATGTTCATCACGGGCTCTGGTGTCCTGCACTGGTATCACGGAGGTCCGTTGATCTACCGCGCGATGGCCGTCATGGGCATTCTCACCGGATGCATGGGCCGGAACGGCGGTGGCTTCAACCACTATGTGGGCACCGAGAAGATTCGTCCTTACGCGGCCATCGGGACGATTGGCGGCGCATCTGACTGGACGGGTCCGCCGCGGCACATGAACAGTACGGCGTACTTCTACTTCCACACGGATCAGTGGCGGTACGACGGCATGGTGCTTGACCCAATCTGGGCACCATGGGCGGAGAAATTCCCAGAGAAGGGCGGACAACACGCCGCCGACCAGGACCTCTTGGCTGTTCGCAATGGTTGGATGCCGTTCTATCCGCAAATCGACAAGAAGAACCCGACGACACTTCTCGCAGAGGCACGCGCTTCCGGCGCAGAATCAGAAGCCGAGGTCGGGCAGTATGTGGCGAATCAGTTCAGTGAAAGGAAGGAACGGTTCGCGGTTGAAGATGTTGATGACGAGGCAAACCATCCCAAGGTTCTGTGGATCTGGCGTGGCAATCTCATCGGCACGAGCATGCGGGGCCACGAATATGGTCTGAAACACCTCCTTGGAACGCACAACAATGTCCTTGGTGAAGATCGCGCGAAGGATTTGGTGAAGGGCGTTGACTGGCACGACCAGGCGCCGCTGGGCAAACTCGATCTGGTCGTCAATGTGAACCTCCGGATGGATTCGTCTGCGAACTATGCGGACATCGTGTTGCCGACGGCCCACTGGTACGAAAAGTACGACTTGACCTGTTCGGATCTGCACTCCTTCTTCCATCCATTCACGCCCGCGCACGACCCGCCGTGGGAAGCGAAACACGATTGGGAAGCGTTCAAGGCCTGCGCCGCCAAGGTCGCGGAACTTGCCAAGACGCACCTTCCGGACGAGTTCGACGATCTGGTGATGACACCGATGATCACCGACTCGACCGACGAGATGGCGCAGCCAATGGGCGAGATCCACGACTGGTACGGCGGAGAAGTCGAAGCCGTTCCAGGCAAGACATTCCCGAAGGTCAAGATCGTCAAGCGCGACTACACAAAGGTTCTTGATCGATACACGACCTTTGGTCCAAATGTGTGTAGGCCGGACGGCTATGGGTGTAAAGGCATTACCGGCGATCTCACAGAAGTCTGCGAGGCGCTCAAGGAGAGTTACCTCGTCGGGGAGAAGGACGGATTGCCGTCACTGGAACACGCCGAACAAGTGTGTGAAGTCATCCTTCGCATCTCACCGGAGAGCGACGGCGAAGTGTCGCACATGATCTTCTCGAATCTGGAGAAGAAGGTGGGCCTTCCGCTGGCACACCTGGTCGAGGGCGATCGCGAAATCCATCACCACTATCCTGAACTTCAGTCGCAGCCACGGCGGAGTTTGACAAGCCCACACTGGTCGGCGATCGAGAGCCCGGGCAGGACCTACTGTCCATGGACACTCAACATTGAAACCCTGAAACCCTGGCACACGCTGACCGGGCGGCAGGAGATTTACTACGACCACCGTGGCTATCGCGAACTTGGTGAGGCTTTACCCACCTACAAGCCGCCAGTGGACATGGTCAAGATCGGCGATTGCAACCTCGACACTGCTGAAGCGAATTCCAAGGTGTTTCGTTTCCTCACACCGCACGGAAAGTGGTCGATTCACTCAATGTTCTGGGACACGTGGCACATGCTCAACATGTTCCGTGGTGGCCAGGTTGTTTGGATCAACGACGAGGACGCTACGGAGATCGATGTCGTCGACAACGACTGGGTCGAGGTCTACAACGAGAACGGCATCTCCAATGTCAGGGCCGTTGTCAGTGGAACCATTCCCAGAGGGTCGGTCATCATGTATCACTCTTCGGAGCGTCACATCAATGTGCCGTTCTCCCCACTGGCGAGAAAGCGCGGCATGACCGACCTGCGTGGCGGCAACAACAATGCACCCACGCGAATCATGATGAACCCGTCCTGCATGATTGGCGGGTACGCGAACTGGACCTACTTCCTCAACTACATGGGACCCAGCCCGTCCGAGCGGGACTGCGCGGTGTTGATCCGAAAGATGCCGCTGGAGTCTGGAGCGAAGAAGGTCATCTATCAGGAAAAGGATCTGCAGAAGATCATCGATCGAGGGGATGTCGCTCGCTGATTGGCGGGATGAACAGGAGATTCGCGCAATGCAGATCAAGCAACAAATGGGAATGGTCTTCAACCTCGACAAGTGTCTCGGGTGCAACACATGCACACTTGCCTGCAAGAACGTGTGGACGAACCGCGAAGGCGCGGAGTACATGTTCTGGAACAATGTCGAGACCAAGCCGGGCATCGGTTATCCGAAGCAGTGGGAAAATCAGGAAAAGTATCGCGGAGGCTGGAAACAGACTTCGAAGCAGGGGCCCCAACTCCGCATCGGTTCGCGATTCTGGACCATGATGAACCTCTTCTACAACCCGGTGATGCCACAGATGGAGGAGTACTACGGCAAGGGGCCGTACACCTTCACCTACGAGGACCTGCATTCCGAGGAGCCGACAAAGTTCTCGCAGCCGGTTGCAAGGCCCAAGTCCATGATCACTGGAGAGGAAGACATCTCCATCGACTACGCCGTGAACTGGGAAGACAACGGAGGCGGCGCAAGCCCGGAGGGAACCGGATCACTCGACATGAACTTCGGGGGGATTTCAGATGCCGAGCGGGATGCGTTCCTGAGTTTCAAAGACTCCTTCATGATGTACCTGCCGCGGATCTGCAACCACTGCATGAATCCATGCTGTGTTGCGGCTTGCCCGAGTGGGGCGGGGTACAAGCGGGAGGAAGACGGCGTTGTTCTCATCGATCAGGATCGCTGTCGTGCTTGGCGATACTGCGTGTCCTCCTGCCCGTATAAGAAGCCGTACTACAACTGGCGTACAGGAAAGATGGAGAAGTGCATTCTGTGTTACCCGCGCCTGGAGGCGGGGCAGCCGCCGGCGTGCTTCCATTCCTGCCCGGGCCGTATCCGGTACATGGGCCCACTGCTCTACGACATGGATCGTGTGGCAGCAGTCGCCAATCTTGATGAACAAGAACTCGTCGAAGCGCAGCGAGAGATTATTCTCGATCCGCATGATCCCGAAGTGATTGCCGAGGCGCTTGCTTCGGGTATCAGTGAGGCGTGGCTCAACGCTTGCCAGCGATCACCGGTGTATCGGATGGTGAAGGACTGGGGTATCGCACTGCCCCTGCACCCCGAGTTCCGGACGCTCCCGGCACTCTTCTATATCCCTCCCGAGAGCCCGGTAAAGACTCGGCCGGATGGCAAACACACACTTGCCATGGTTGGCGGAAAGACCGTACTTCCGGACCTTGACGAGTTCCGTCTGCCGATCACCTTCCTTGCCAGCCTACTCTCTGCCGGGAACGAGAAGTTGGTTGAAACGGCGCTGCTCCGTCAACTCGCGGTCCGCGGTTATCGCCGATCGACAAGGGTTGAGGGAACACCGGATACCGAGGTTCTCGCAAAGGTCGGTCTTACGGAAGATGACGCGAGAGACATGCATCGCCTGCTCTCACTTGCTCACTACCACGAGCGATTTGTCGTACCAACAACACGGCGGGAGCGAACCGACAACGCACCGTTCATCGAACGCGGCTATGCAGGATTCAGCGAACTGACACCCTCGGACAAGCCGTTCCGAAGCACCACATTCCATGGAAACCGGGAAGAGGTCGGGAGTTGACCGATGCAGAAAAACGATCTTGCAGCCACATGGACTTTGCTCGCAGAACTGTTCGTTCATCCCGACGACCGTGACAAGTCGCTGATCCTTCGGCTTCTGGAACAGATCCGCCCGGCGTTGCCAGAGGTAGGTGAATGTGTGGACAACTTTCTACGGTCGCCCTCCGCCATGTGCGCAGATGAGTTTGTGGCGACTCTTGAACTATCACCACCCTGTCCCCTGTATCTCGGGTCGCACCTCTTCGACGAGCCGACGACATGCAGCGGCATCGGGAGTTCACCGCGGAACACATTCATGGTCGAACTCAGCGGGATGTACGGCCACTTTGGTCTTGACCTTGCAGGAAGGGAACTACCTGACTACCTGCCCGCCATGCTTGAGTTCCTGGCCATGAGCGTCAGCCGTGACAGCGAAAGGGACACCGGACTCCGCCGCCGCGTGATCGAGCGATACCTCCTTCCAGCATTGGACCCACTGTCGGAGTCCATGACGAAGTACAAGGTTGATGCGGTCGCACTTGTTCCCGCCATCAAGATCGTGGCCGATGAAGACCTGCGATTGATGGGTGACATTCCGATGTGGCGACCTCCGGACGAACAGGTTGATGATCGCGGAGTTTCCCTGCCCCTGTTCAAGGAGCCGGTGGAGTCGATGTCGTGAAAGCTACGACCTCCGAGTTCGTCGGCTTCTTTGTATCGCTCTTTGTCGTCTCGATACTGGCGGTCATCGTGGTCCGCGCAGCATCGCACCAACCGGCCGCGGCACAACCATCTTCGTTCGTGGCGGCAGCGAAGGAACTTCCCCCACCGCGCAAACTTGCGCCTCCAATCGTTACCCCGTCACCCGTTCAGGTGGCCACAGTTGTGGAGGTGGCCGACCCGGAGACGGTCACCACGACGCAGCGGATCCGTTCGCACCTGAATGGTCCCCGGATGTTCGTTGATTCAGCAGGAGAGAAAACGACCATGAACAATTTCCTTTGGGGTGTCTATCCCTACCTCTGCATCGTGCTGTTCTTCGTCGTACCGATCATACGAATGGTGACACGGCCGTACTCGTGGAGTACTCGTGCCAGTGGCATCTTCGGCCGGCGAGTTCTTGGCATTGCCTCAATGGCGTTTCACTGGGGATTACTCCTGTTGCTGGGAGGCCATGTCATTGGGCTGATTGGTGGCGTACTCGGTGCCGAGTCCGCCGTAGACATTTTCTTCTGGTCGGGCTTGGTTGGTGGTTTCCTTGTTCTCATTGGTTCCACCATGGCGCTGGTTCGCCGAATCGGAAACGCGGAAGTGCGGGCGATGAGTCAACCAGAGGACTACATCGTGCAACTGTTCCTGATTTCGATCGTGAGTATTGCGCTGTATCAGGTCGTCGCGTATCGCATCTTCGGCATTACCTATTCGGTGTCATCCTGGGCTGCGAGTCTCTGGACGCTCTCGCCGCAGCCCGAACTCATGGAATCGGTTGGCCTTCTCACGAAACTACATGTCTTCCTTGCGTTGCTGTTCTTCGCGTATTTCCCGTTTACAAAGCTCGTCCACTTCTGGACATTCCCGGTGAACTACTTTGTCCGGCCCCCTCAGTCCATGCGGACACAGCGCTATCGTTTCCAGCGGCGATGGGAGTTTGCCTGGCGCAGCGACAAGTCATGGCTCGTATACGGATTGGGTTCCGTGGCCGTTCTGTTTCTGATTGCCGGTGGGTTGCTTGGAAGCCCAAGGAATGCCGGGGCGAACGATCTTCCGGAGTCCGTTCGTGCTGGCGATGCGGTAGTGCTTGCGGGCTATCCACTCTACATAAGTCAGTGCGCTCGCTGTCACGGCACAGACGGGTATGGCGACGGCGCAGGCATGGACTCTCCGACATTCGCAGCGCTGCCCCGAAGTCTCGTGTACTCGACCGATCACCCCGGTGCTACATATCACTTTGCTTCGACTGACAACGGCATCGCGTCCGATGACGATCTGTTCAGGACAATTGCGGAGGGACTTGATGGGTCCGGTATGCCCGCCTTCGCGGACCTCACGGCCGCGCAGATTCTCTCGCTGGTGGATGTGCTGAATGCCTTCCGCGCGGAGGGACCGGAGCCGGGCAACCCGATTCACGTTCCTGAGTATCCACAGCCGACCGCGGCGAGCATCGCCCGCGGGCAATCACTGTTCGCGGAGAGTTGCGTGTCATGTCATGGCGAAGATGGCAGCGGCGGCACACAACAGAATTACAGTTGGCGGGAACTCGGTCCGGAAGAACCGCAGATCATCGCTGCAGCCGACTTGTCTCAGGGTCTTGCGAAAGTGGGGCTCACTCCTGACGACATCTTCACTCGCATCACCGTCGGAGTACCGGGCGCATTCGGGGGAAGCAACCTCATGCAATCGTTCAAGACGATGCCCGCCGAAGATCGCTGGGCGATCGTCCACTATGTGATGGAGGAGATCCTCCCGCAATCCACGGATCGCCTGAGTGATGGATGACACAGACAAACGAGCCTGGTGGATACTGTCAATCAATACCTTCGCGTTTACCGTCTGCTTCGCGGCGTGGATGCTCAACGGGGTTCTTGTCACCTTTCTTGTAGACAACGGGGTCTACAACTGGGATGCAGCGGAGATGGGATGGCTCATTGGCATCCCAGTATTGACCGGTGCGATCTTCCGACTCCCACTGGGCATGGCAGCCGACCAATGGGGTGGCAAGATTGTCTTTGGGCTGCTGATGCTGGCAACGGCCGTACCCATGTTCCTTCTGGGTTCCTGTAACACATACTGGCAGTTCATTCTTGCGAGTCTCGGGTTTGGGTTTTCAGGTGCGAGTTTCGCGGTAGGGATCGCCTATACATCCGCATGGTTTCCGCGACGCCTTCAAGGTACGGCGATGGGCATCTTTGGAACAGGAAACGCCGGGGCCGCGGTGACCGTGCTTCTGGCGCCGCGGCTGTTGGACTGGTTTACCAGGAGTGGCGAATATGTAGAAGGTTGGCGATACCTGCCAAAGGTTTACGCTGCGGCTCTCCTGGTAACGGGGATCCTGTTCCTTCTGACTACTTCTTCACGAGTCGCTTCGGGCAGTGCTGGAAAGCCCCTTCGTCAGCGACTGGCTCCTCTGGCATCCATGCGAATCTGGCGATTCGGGTTGTATTACTTCTTCGTGTTCGGGGGCTTTGTGGCACTTGCGCAGTGGCTCGTGCCCTACTACGTCAACGCATACGGAACAACAGTCGTTCTTGCCGGCGCTCTTACAGCCATCTTCAGCTTTCCGTCAGGTGTCATCCGTGCTCTCGGGGGGTGGATGTCCGATCGATGGGGTGCGCGGACTGTTCTCTATTGGGTGTTCGGGCTATCCATCGGCTGCTGCGGACTGTTGATTGTTCCCCAGATGGACATTCATGCCCCGGGGAGTGGTGTCATGACCCATCGGCCAGGCACCGTGCTGGAGATCACCGAACACTCCATTGTCGTCGGGTCGCCGAACCTCGGCAACGAGACCTATGTGCTGGCGCCCAAGGGGAAGGATATTGTCTCTCGGGAAGAACGACACTCAGGCATGCTGATCTTCCCGCGGGCTACATCGTGGCAGGAGCCGGTAGTAGTGGTCGGAGAGAGCGTTGGCAGGGGTGAACTCCTCGCGCGGGGTGTTACACACATCTTCTTTCAGGCCAACATGTGGATCTTCACAGCACTTTGTTTCATCATTGGATCGGTCATGGGGATCGGCAAGGCTGCTGTCTACAAACACATCCCGGAGTATTTTCCAGAGCATGTGGGTGTGGTGGGCGGGATGGTCGGTCTACTTGGCGGTCTCGGTGGATTTGCCTGCCCCGTGATCTTTGGGTACCTGCTTCGCGGTACCGGATTGTGGACGACCAGTTGGATGTTCCTGCTGCTGGTGGCCGCGGCCAGCCTTCTTTGGATGCATCTGGTTATCCGCAAGATTACACACGAACAGGCGCCAGAATTGCTGAGGCGCATCGAATAATGAGACGACGATCGACGCGAGTATTGAACAGGAATAGATCATGTCGAAATTGATCAAGTGGGATGTTGAGAACCCGGGCTTTTGGGAATCAACTGGTAAGAAGATTGCCAACAGGAACCTGTGGATATCCATCCCGAACCTGTTGCTCGGGTTTTCGGTCTGGATCTACTGGGGCATGGTTGCCAAGTACATTCAGACGATCCACTTCGGAACAGACGGGGTTCAGTTCAACTTCACGTTCATGCATGACGGCCAGCCGTATGAGGACAACGGATATCGCGCGCTCTTGTTTCTACTCCCAGCGGTGGCGGGGCTTGCTGGGGCGACACTGAGAATTCCCAATTCCTTCATGATTGCGATCTGCGGTGGGCGCAATGTGAAGTTCATGACTTCGATCCTGCTCATGCTGCCTGCGCTGGGGGCGGGCATTGCGCTGCAGAATCCAGAGACACCTTTCTACGTGTTCATTCTCCTGGCAGCGTTGTCGGGCGTGGGCGGCGGCGCATTTGCGTCATCCATGTCCAACATCAGTTTCTTCTTCCCGAAGAAGATGCAGGGATTGGCGCTCGGACTGAATGCCGGGCTTGGAAATCTTGGCGTCAGCGTCATGCAGTTCTTGATTCCGTGGGTAATAACATTCCCGCTCTTCGGTGCACTTGGCGGTGACCCAACCACCTTTGGGCCGGAAGGTGCGGAGACAAGCCTTTGGATCGCCAACGCTGGGCTCGTCTGGGTGCCCATTCTGCTTGCGTTGGTGATTGTTGCGTTCCTCTTCATGCACAACATGCCGTTTCACAACCACGGATCAACGCCGGTTGCGGTTGCGAAGTACCTCTGGCTGACCATTCTCGGGTTCGGCGGCGCGGCGGCTGGCATCTACCTGTTGATTCTTCCGTGGGGCGGTTTTCCGTCGCTGCTGAAGACATTCCTCGTGGTCGTGGTGGCGGTCATCCTCACGCTGCTGGCGATGCGGTTCCTGACACCCAGAGAAACCAAGGAGAACCTCCGCGGGCAGTTCGGCATCTTCAAAGAGAAACACAACTGGGTCATGACATGGCTCTATGTGATGACTTTCGGGTCGTTCATCGGCTACGCGAACGCTTTTCCGAAGCTCATCGATGATGTGTTCGGCATCGTCCGTGTAGGCGAGCACGCCGGTGACTCCACAGGCTTGTCCTCAGCCGGGTTTATCTGGATCGGGGCGGGAGTAGGCGCCCTGATCCGGCCCATCGGTGGTTGGATGTCCGACAAGTGGGGTGGGGCGAGGGTCACGCACTGGGATACGATCGTCATGATCGCCTCGACGATCGGGGCCGGGTATGTCGTCTCATTGGCCATGGGTTCGGAGAACCCGAAGCAGTATTTCCTTCCCTTCCTCCTTCTTTTCATCGTGCTTTTTGCCACCACAGGCATCGGTAATGGGTCCACCTTCCGCATGATCGGAGTCATCTTTGATCGGGACATGCGGGGGCCGGTGCTCGGCTGGACATCCGCGATCGCCGCCTATGGGGCTTTCCTCATTCCGAAGATCTTCGGCACGCAGATCAAGGCCGGGACACCGCAGTACGCCCTCTATGGTTTCGCCGGCTACTACCTGAGTTGCTTGGTGGTAAACTGGTGGTTCTACGCTCGGAAGAATGCCGAGATCTCGTGTTGATCCACCAACACCAGCAGTAAGGGAGTCATTGATCTTCATGTCCGAGTGCCACGCACCGAATCTGGCCCACCACTACGACGACATGCCCCAGCAGCACGACGCTGCGAAACTGGGCATGTGGCTCTTTCTCGCCACTGAGGTTCTTCTGTTCGGCGGACTGTTCTGTGGGTACGCCGTGTTCAGGGCGAATCACCCAGCACTTTTCGCTTGGGGAGATCAGTTTCTTGACGAGACATACGGCGCCGCCAATACGGCAGTGTTGCTCATCAGCAGCATGACAATGGCGATGGCAATTACATATGTGCAGCGTGAGCAGCGCCGGCTCGCGGCCTTTGCGCTGGGCGCAACGTTCGTCTGCGCGGCAATCTTTCTTGGCATCAAGTCAATTGAGTACGAACACAAGTTCCACGATCACCTGCTCGGCGGCATGGCGTTTTATCAACTGCCCGACGAAGAGCACGGAGTGGTTGCGGGGGCTGATCACGACACCGAATTGCATGGCGATGCCGCAAAGGGCAAGACGCTGTGGAATACAACTTGCCTTGCGTGCCACGGCGTAACCGGTCAGGGCGTGACCGGTCAGGGGCTCCCGTTGAACACCAGTGCATTCGTTCGCGATCGAACGGATGCGGAACTGCTTGAGTTCATCAAGGTCGGCCGCGCAGCAAACGCGCCCGACAGCGTGCAGAAGATTCAAATGCCGCCGAAGGGTGGTAACCCGATGCTCAAGGACCAGGGCATCATGGACATCATCGCCTACCTGCGTTCCTTGCAGGTGCAGGTTGCGGGCGAGGAGACGCAGGCGGCCGATGCACCTGTCGAGGAAACACCCACCACGCCGGTGGCAGCGACTGTCGCGGCAGAGCCTGAGGAAGAGGCGAATTACCTCGATTCGCTTCCCCGATCAACCATGCCAAACGCGTCGACCGGTCCAGTTGGGCTGGCCCCGGAGGGTGCCTCCATCGAGCAACGCATGGCTGTCTACGATCCACCCGTTG
The DNA here is from genome assembly GCA_964546585.1 of uncultured Isosphaeraceae bacterium. Classification (GTDB taxonomy): domain Bacteria; phylum Planctomycetota; class Phycisphaerae; order Phycisphaerales; family SM1A02; genus CAZJKE01. Next base: position 27,782 of record CAZJKE010000009.1, read on the forward strand.
CGCAAGTAGACACCCGCAGGCCGGCCAACGCTCATCTGTTCTTCGGGCTGTACTTCCTGATGACGGGATTGCACGGCGTACATGTTGTCGTCGGGATGATCGTGATTCTCTGGTTGCTTTGGCGTTTGCAGCGAGGGCATTTCAACCGCAACTACTACGCACCGGTTGAGTGTGGCGGTTTGTACTGGCATATCGTCGATGTGATCTGGATCTTCCTCTTCCCGCTCTGGTATCTGATCGGGTAGTGCCGCATGCCAACTGAACACCTGGTCATGGTCGCGGGCGCGGTCTTGGTGATGGCCGCGCTGTATTCAACTGTCGGGCATGGCGGCGGATCCGGTTATCTGGCAGTGTTGGCGCTGTCGGGTTTGGCCCCGGAGCAATTGCGGCCGACGGCGCTCTGTCTGAATGTTGTCGTGTCTTCGATTGCCACTTGGCGATTTGCTTCCTCAGGGACCTTTCGGCGCGATCTTTTCGTGCCGCTCATCTGCGCATCCATTCCAGCGGCATTTCTTGGTGGGTATGTCACCATGCCGCCAGCCGTGTACCGGCCGATTCTTGGGGCGGTCTTGGGTATCGCCGCGGTGAAACTCCTGATGCCGGTCCGTGGAAGGGAGAAGACGGCGCGTCCTTCAGCCGCGCCGCTCATCATTGCTGGTGCCTTGATTGGGCTGCTCAGCGGCATCGTGGGGATTGGCGGCGGCATCTTGTTGAGTCCACTGGTGTTGCTGATCGGTTGGGCTTCCGCGCGCCAGACGGCTGCGATCAGTGCGCCGTTCATTCTGGTGAACTCGCTTGCCGCTCTTGCTGGGATTGTGACCGAGGCGGGGGGGCTGCCGGTGACGCCCATATTTCTCGCGCCTCTTGTGGTTGCGGTAGTGATTGGCGGCATGGTCGGCGCGTGGTTTGGCTCAAAGAGGCTCGGTCACCGCGGTTTGCGCACCGTGCTCGCCATTGTGCTGCTGGTGGCTGGCCTGAAGATGTTCCTCCCCCCCGGGGTCACACCCGGGGTGTGACCCCGTGCGTCCCGCTGTGTCCCTTGTGTCCTTGGTAGAATTGAGGTTGTGACGCATCCTGGAACACGACTGCGGGAAGCAATGGGGCGGGGGATTGTCATGTGCCCGGGGGCCTGGAATGGCCTTGTGGGCCGCGCCATCGCCGCCGCCGGATTCGATGCCTGCTACATCAGCGGCGGTGCTACCGCAAACGCCGCCGGATATCCCGACACTGGCCTCATCACGCTGACCGAGATGTGCCGCACCATTCGAGAGGTCGCCACGGCCAGTGGTTTGCCGGTGATTGTCGATGCCGACACCGGGTACGGCGAAATAGAGTCGGCCGGGAGAACGATCGTCGAATACGATCGCAGCGGCGCCGCGGGCATGCACATCGAAGATCAGGTCTTTCCCAAGAGGTGCGGCCACTTGGACGGCAAGTCGCTTGTGCCCACGGAGGAGATGGCCGCCAAGGTCGCCGCAGCCCACGCCCACAGAATTGATCCGGGATTCCTACTTGTGGCACGAACTGACGCGCGGAGCGTCGATGGGCTGGACGCCGCAATCGACCGAGGCAACACCTACCGCGAGGCGGGAGCGGACATGATTTTCCCGGAGGGACTGCAGAGCGAAGAGGAGTTTGCTTCTTTCGCTGATAGCTGCCCGGGGCTCCTTCTGGCGAACATGACCGAATTCGGCAAGACGCCCCATATCTCGGCCGATCGGTTCTGCGAGTTGGGGTACGACCTGGTGATCTATCCGGTCACCACGCAGCGAGTCGCCATGGGGGCCATCACAAGGGCGCTGGAGACGTTGCGAACCGAAGGAACCGCCGCCGGCTTCGTCGATGACATGCAGTCGCGGGAGGCGTTGTACACACTCCTCGATTACACCCCAGGCGAAGCATGGACTTTTCCTCGTCCGAATTCCTGAACACAACGGGTTTTCACGCTTCCGGTAGAATGGCTGTTCTCATGAAGAGAATAGGAGGTTCGTGATGCCAGCGACAGATACACGAGGACTGGCTGGGCAGGTGATCGGCGAAACATCGGTCTGTGCGGTCAACCAGACACAGTTGATGTACAGAGGCTACGAGATCGCCGATCTCGCGGCCAACGCGACCTTTGAGGAAGTTGCATACCTGCTGCTTGTCGGCCGAAAGCCCACCGTTGCAGAAGTAGAAGCATTCGCGGCCGATGTCGCCGGGGATCGATCCGTTCCATCATTCATTCGCGACACGATCGTCGGCATTGCTCGCAACACGCCCGAGGCGCACCCAATGAGCGTACTCACGACGGCGGTGTCGATGCTGTCCCACTGCGACCCTGACTGCGAGGACAACAGTGAAGACGCTGAACTTCGCAAGGCGAAGCGACTCCTCGCCAAGATTCCAACCTGTATTGGCATTCACCAGATGGCACTGGACGGCAAGGACCCGGTCGATCCCGACCCGTCCCTGAACCATGCAGCCAACCTCCTCTGGTGCGTGACGGGTAAGAAGCCCTCTGAAATCGCCGCCAAAGTCATGGATGTTTCGCTCATCCTGTATGCCGAGCATGATTTCAACGCATCGACATTCACCTGCCGTGTCATCGCATCAACGAACAGCGACACGCACTCGGCCGTCTGTGGGGGCATCGGCGCGCTGAAAGGCAATCTTCACGGCGGCGCCAACGAGGCCGCCATGGACATGTTGCGTGAGATCATGGAAGCCATCGAACAGGGCGGGAACGCAGAGGATTGGATGCAGCACGCGTTTGCCACGAAGAAGAAGTTGATGGGGTTCGGCCACCGTGTGTACAAGAACGGCGACCACCGCGCCGGCATCCTTCGAGAGTGGGGTCTTCAACTTTGCGAACAGGACAACCCGGAAGCGAAGAAGTGGTTCGACCTCGGTGACGAAGTACAGGCCATCATGCTGCGCGACAAGACCATCCACCCCAATGTGGACTTTCCTTGTGGAATGACCTACTTCGCGATGGGTATTCCCGTGCCGCAGTACACACCGATTTTCGTTGCGAGCAGGATTACAGGTTGGTGCGCACACACCATGGAGCAACACGCCAACAATCGGATTATCCGGCCACTGGCGCAGTATGTCGGCGCACCGCCGCGAAACTGGAACGACTGACAATGGATGTCAAGAGCATCGCGGTCATTGGCGGCGGAACGATGGGCAGTGGCATTGCGTTGACAGCGGCCACCCATGGGTTTGACACTACGCTCATCGATATCAGCGAAGAGCAACTCCAGCGAGCGAGCGGTTACCACGCCAAACAACTTGCTCGCTCTGTGGAGAAGGGCCGAATGTCGCAGGAAGACGCCGATGCGGCGACTTCCCGCCTCTCCTATGCGACATCGATGACCGATGTGAGTGGGAGTGACTGGGCGGTGGAGGCGGTCACCGAGAATCCAGAGACCAAGAAGGCAATCTTCAGGGACATGTGCGGGACATTCGGCGAAACCGTCGTGCTCGCAACGAACACATCATCCATTTCCATCAGCGACCTCGCGTCGGCCGTTCCAGAAGCAGCCGACCGCGTCATTGGCATGCATTTTTTCAACCCCGTGCCGGTGATGAAGCTCGTCGAAGTCATCAAGGGCAGGGAGACGAGCGAGGAGACGACTCACCGCACCATGGATCTCGCCAAGGCGATGGGCAAGACACCGGTGCCTGCAAACGACTCGGCTGGATTTGTTTCCAACCGAGTCCTCATGCCGATGATCAACGAAGCGTTCTTTGCATGGCAGGATGGCGTTGCTGAGGCAGAGGATGTCGACGAAATCATGAAACTTGGCTGCGCATTTCCGATGGGGCCGCTTCGGCTTGCCGACTACATCGGTCTTGATGTGTGCCGCGACATCATGATGGTCATGTATGAAGGACTGGGCGACACAAAGTACCTCCCGTGCCCGCGGCTGGTGGAACTGGTCGAGGCGGGTCACCTCGGCGACAAGTCCGGGCGAGGTGTGTACGACCACGAGGCGTAGCCCATGAAGTCGTTGCGGCCAAACTTGGATTGGCTCTGCTCGCTGATTGTCGCAATCGCGATCTTATGGGTGATGGGCGCGGTTGGCTCGGTCGCTTGGTACCTGCTTGTCCCCATGCTGACCGCTGTTGCGTTTATCGAACTCTTCTCGAGCGTCTGGCTTGGGATCACACTTTTGTCACTGTTGTTCGTCTACTGCTCGGTTGGTTCTGCGGGCGTTCCGGTCAGCATCTTCATCTGGGAACCACAGGCGTGGCGAAGCGTCCGCGAAATTCCCGTGCTCGAGATGACCGAGTTCGAATGGTTCCACTGGTGGCCGTTTGTCTGGTTGGTGGCACTAGTTTGTTGGAACATGGTCCTGGTGACAACCCGTCGCATTCCGCTGACCGTGACGCGGCTTGGCGCATGGATTGTGCACACAGGCATCATCGTTCTCGCGCTGGGCAGCTTGAAATACTTCGGCGCAAAGGTTGAAGGCGATGTGGCAATCGCCCGCGCACGAGTTGTCGTAGAAGTGCCGGGCCATGATCCAGTGTCGATGGTGGCGGCACCAGGCAAGAGTGTGACGGTTGGTGACACGGCGGTGATAGTCGGGGACATCGAGCCGCACGATGGCTACCGGATGACAGTCGCAGTGCAGAGCGGCGGGGATGAATATGTCCGCGAACTTACACTCGGCGGAGAGACGCCGGCCGAGGACCCCGTCAGGGTTGCGATCGAATCAGACCCGCACGAGCGGTTCTTTCTAACGCAGTCAGCTGCGATCCACATCCGGGAACTCGGTGCTGACGGTCGTCCACTGACACCGTGGATCGAGCGGCCGATTCGCGGTCTGCCTCGGTTCAATGACTACCCGCCTTCGCTTGATGATGTTTGGGCGGCACACGGAATGGAGCCTTCGCCACTTTCTGTTTCGGTGCCAGCACACACTGATGACGATCCGGTTGCAGGCGACATGACGATCAGCGGCTACCTTCGGTACGCAATCCCAGAGACGCGATATGTGGCCGGGGGTGACCAGTTGTTTCCTGCCATGTGGGCGACGCTGCGGCGAGGCGGAACGACACAGCCGCTGGAACTCTTCGCATTCAGTCCTTCCGCCGGCAACGCTGACCCATCACTGATGGCGTTCCGGTGGGTGGAGTCCGATGCGCAGCGGTCTGCGGTGCATGCATCGGCGCTCCCGACCCTACATGTCAAGACGACCGAACCGCCTCTGGAAACCGACATTCCGGTTGCCGGTGCAGTGGAGTTCTTGCCGATCGGCGAAACCGGCTATGACATTCGTGTTCAGGCCATGGAGGACAATCTGAACATTGGGGGATCGGTGGTCTCTCTTCTCAGGGTGGAGATTCGCCATGACGGAGAAACCTGGCTGCGATGGGTCTTCGACAACCCCGCAATGAACCGAGACCTTGCAGACGGCGTGGAACACACCGAACATTCGCTGTTGGACGACAATATTGTCATGTCGTATCGGCCTGGATCCGCGCCGATTACGATCGTGGCTGGCCCAACGACTGACAACACGACGCTTGTGACCTCGCTCGGCACCGCCGAACCTCTGGTGCGCCCATTGATTGTCGGCACACCGATTCCTCTTGCGGAGAATGTGACGCTGACCCTTGACCGGGTCGAGCGGTCAGTTGCGGCCGACACTCGACCGATCATTGTGCCACCACACCAGCGTGACCCGAACGCGGCAAACATGTTCTCGATGGTGCATGTGCAAGTGCCCGGGGCCACAATGCCTGTGTGGCTGATGTATCACCATTATCCCTTTGAGAGCCAGGCCGACACATTGCGCAGATTCAGGTTCACGCCGACAACCATCGAGATCGGCGGCGGTCGGTCCCTTGAAATGTTGTACTCTCGCAGCGCAGCCCCGCTTCCCGCACCGATAGTATTGGACGACTTCGAAGTTGATTCCCACGTGGGCGGGTTCACGGGTAGCACGGCCAGCATCCGAAACTGGCGGAGCATTGTCTCCATTGGCGGCGGCGAGAGTGTTGCTGTCAGTGTCAATGATCCGCAGCCGCACGAGGGGTACTGGTTTTATCAATCGCAATGGGATCCACCCGATGGCATGTCACAGGGTCTGAACTACACCGTCCTCGGCGTCGGAAACCGGGAAGGCGTGTGGGTTCAACTTGCCGGCAGTGTCCTCATGGTTCTCGGCATGCTCTACGCGTTCTATGTCAAGCCCGTGGTTATTCGGCGGCGGGCTGACGCTGCGGTCGCAGCGGCGGAGGGTGCGGCATGAAGCGATTGTGTCTTGCGATCTTGTTGGCGCTGACTGCAGCGGTGCAGGTGCATGGCAAGGGCCCGGCGAAATTTGCGGATGTGATCGACCTGCGCCCATTGGATGGCGTGGCGGTCTGGCAGGACGGGCGGCTGAAGTCTTATGAATCGTTCTCGCGATCGATGATGCAGTTTGTCAGTGGCCCGGGGCTCATCGACGGGCAGTCGCCCGGATTTACCTATCTGGATCTCATGCTGCGACCGGCGGCATACGAAAACAGGGCAATCTACTTCGTCAAGAAGAAGCCGCTGCGAGCGATCATCATCAATGCCGCTCAGTCATCGGCAAGCCCACCCGACCGCTCGTCGCTGGAGGCGTTCATGGAGTCCGGCCTCGCAAGCCGCAGTTTGCTTGATCGGCCCGAGGTTACGAGGCTGTTCTCAACTATTCGAGGGGATGTTCTGCGGTTCGCCAAACCAGTCGAAACGATTGAGGGTGCGATGCGACTGGCTGACCCAATGGTGCTTCGACACCTGTTGGCCGTTGTCCCACCTGCGAGTGGCGCCTTTGATCAACCATGGCAATCCATGGACGCATATCAATCGATGCGAATGAATGCCAGTCGCTCGGAGGCGGCGCGGGATCCGATCCTGCTCGCATGGATGCATGTGGCTGATGCCTGGACGAAGCAGGATGCAGCACAGGCAAGCGCCGCGATTGTCGATCTTGGACGACTATTGCCGGAGACGGGCAGAGCGTTCTCCGCCGAATACCCCTCAGAAACCAGGCTGCAATTGGAGAGCGCGTATTTCAAGCCATTCAACCTGCTCAACCCTTCGGTGTGGACCGGCGCGACCGAGCCAGCCTGGGGTGGTTTCACATGGGTCTGGGTCGTCTACCTGCTGTCGGTCATCCTGTTATTGATGGGTCTGGTGTATGGCTGGAACGCTGCTCGCCGTGCCGGTATGAGCGTCTTTGTCATCGCATTCGTTTTCCAGACGATGGCGTTGGTTCTGCGATACATCATTGCGGATCGGTGGCCTAACACGAACATGTTCGAGGCAGTTACCACCTCGACATGGTTTGGCGGGTGCTTTGCGCTGTTCATGGAAATACTGCTTCGAAAGACGCGCGCCCGCACCCTCTTCGCAATTGGGAGTGCGGTTGCTTCGATGATCGCGCTCATGGCGGCGAGTTTCAGCCCGGTGTTGTTATCGCCACATGTAAGCAATCGCATGCCTGTGTTGCATGATGTGTGGCTCTACATCCACACGAATGTCATCATATTTTCATATGTCCTGATCTTCCTCGCATCGGTGTCGGCCGCGCTCTATCTATGCTGGCGCGGTGTTCGGTGGATGCGCGGCGATCGGAATGCATGTCAACACGCCGGTGCGGGTGGAGTGGGGTCGTTCATCGTGCGGCGTGGCGGCGGCAGGGCGCCGCTTCTCGACTCGGCGACCGGGTACGGCACGGTGCTGGATGGCACAACGATGCTCTTGATGGAGTTGTCGTTTGTTCTACTGTGGGCTGGCCTGGTCATGGGCGCCATCTGGGCGGATCACTCATGGGGCCGGCCGTGGGGTTGGGACCCGAAGGAGGTGTTTGCGCTCAACACCTTCCTTATCTATGTCATTCTCATTCATGTTCGCATCAAGACACTTGACAAGGGGATGTGGACAGCCGCTCTGGCGGTGATCGGGTGTGGCGTCATGCTCTTCAACTGGATCATCATCAACTATACGATCAGTGGCCTGCACTCCTACGCTTGAGGGCGTAAGATCAACAGATGTCCAAGTTTGAGATCAAGATTGACTCTGTTCCGAAGAGAAATGTGGCGTGGCTCAAGGCCCTTCGACACTCCACGGGGTGCGGCCTGAAGGAGGCTGCGAATTTGCACGAGTTCCTTGCGGATCACGCGCCCTGCGTGTTCGCAACCGGTGTTGATGGCGAGGTTGCGGAGCATCTTTGCGCCCTGTTGAGCAAGGCCGGTGCGGCGGTTTGCGCCAATGAGACGACGGTTGTAAGTCCGATGCTGTTGCATCCGGGCATCAACCGGAAGTACACATGGCACTGGCTGTGGGGTCGGTCGGCCCGATCTTGATACACTCTCGTCGCTGATAGTGCTGGACTCTGGATCCGTCGCGCCACCAACCCAAGGAAACGCTTGATCGCAGCTTTGCGCCCAGCATAATTTCACCATGCCTCCG
>CAZJKE010000009.1:36318-61623 GCA_964546585.1 uncultured Isosphaeraceae bacterium
CCAAGGAAACGCTTGATCGCAGCTTTGCGCCCAGCATAATTTCACCATGCCTCCGCTGGTCGTCCAGACCGAACACCTTCCGGAGGTCTGCCAGCAGTGGCTGGCGGAGCGTGTGGACCTGCACGCGTGTCCGGCGGATTCGCTTCGCTTCAAGGAGTTGCTGCCGGACATCGCCGGGGTGGTCGTACGCACCTACACGACCGTCGACAAGCGCATGTTGGAAGAAGCGGGGAAACTTCGTGTCGTTGGCCGCGCGGGGGTTGGCCTCGACAACATCGATCTCGCAGCGTGCCGAAACCATGGTGTGCGCGTGGTGCATACGCCCGAGGCCAACGCCGAGGCGGTGGTGGAGTTCGTGCTGTCGGCGGTACTTCCTCGCATCAGGCCGCTCGAACAACTTCATGAGTCGATAGAACTTCCGCAGTGGAAACTGCTGCGGGACAACGCACTGACGCAGCGAGAGTTCAGCGAAACAACGCTCGGCATCCTTGGATTCGGCCGCATCGGGAGCCGGCTCGGTGCGACTGCCGCCGCCATGGGTTTTCGGGTGATCTACAACGACCTGCGGCAGATCGAAGCGCCCGCCGGTTGCGAGCAGGTCGATCTGGACGACCTGCTTGAGCAGAGCCATGTCTTGTCGATTCATGTGGATGGCCGGGCCGACAACCGACACTTTCTCTCCAGCGAGCATTTCTCCAGACTCAGCGAGGACATGGTGCTGGTGAATTCCGCACGCGGGTTTGTTCTGGACGCCGAGCCGTTGTCCCATTTCCTTCGCGGGCATCCTGACGCATGCGCGATCCTCGATGTTCACGAGGAGGAACCCTTTGGTGATGGCTATCCGTTGCTCGGACTCCCCAATGCCCGCCTGTATCCGCACATTGCCGCCCGCACCGAGCGAGCCCTCCTGAACATGGGTTGGGTCGTTCGCGATGTTGCGGCCATCCTCGCCGGCGACGCTCCCGCATTCGAGAAGTTGTGACTGAGAAACTGTCGTTGGACCTTCCCTTCCGATCGCGGGAAGGCAAGGACAGGGGCAGGCTCACTGGCGTATCATGCGCGGTGCTTGGCGATACCCCATGAAGACTACGATTACAAGTGTTCACGCGAGGCAGATCCTCGATTCGCGGGGAAACCCAACGCTTGAGTGTGATGTTCATCTGGAGGGCGGGGCCTTCGGGACGGCGGCCGTGCCGAGTGGCGCGAGCACGGGCGAACACGAGGCGGTGGAACTCCGTGATGGGGGAGACACATGGTGCGGCAAGGGGGTTGGCAAGGCGATTGCCAATGCCAACGGTCCCATCGCCGCCACCATTGTCGGCATGGACGCGAACGAGCAAGCGGCGGTCGACCACATGATGATCGACCTCGACGAGACTCCAAACAAGTCCAACCTCGGTGCCAACGCCATCCTCGGCGTTTCGATGGCTGTGGCAAAGGCAGCAGCGAACGCCTCGGGCGAACCACTGTTCCGGTTTCTCGGCGGCGACGACGCACATGTGATGCCCATCCCGATGTTCAACATCCTCAACGGTGGTCAGCACGCCGACAACACCGTCGACTTTCAGGAATTCATGATCCAACCAGTCGGGTTCGACACCTTTGAAGAGGGGCTTCGCTGTGGTGTCGAGGTATACCACACACTGAAATCGGTCTTGCACCGCCGCGACATGTCGACCGCGGTCGGTGACGAGGGAGGCTTTGCACCCAATCTTGCCGACAACGAAGACGCCCTCCGCGTAATCGAGGAAGCGGTAGGAAAGGCAGGCTACGCATGGGGCGACCAGGTGTGTGTTGCACTTGATCCTGCTGCGAGCGAGTTGGTTTCGGCGGCCCGCGCGCAGGGGAAAGACGGCTACTGTTTCTTCAGCAGCAACCCATCCCACATTGCATCATCCGAAGAGATGGTCGATCTGTGGACCGATTGGTGCGACCGTTATCCGATTCGTTCAATCGAAGACGGCCTTGGCGAGGACGATTGGGTCGGCTGGGCACTGTTGACAGAGCGGCTCGGAGACCGCATTCAACTCGTCGGGGACGACCTCTTTGTTACAAACCCGACATTTCTGCGCCGCGGCATCGACGAATCGTGCGCCAATGCCATTCTCGTCAAAGTGAATCAGATTGGTACGCTCACCGAGACCTTTGACGCCATGAAACTCGCGCAGGAAAACGGCTACGCTCGCGTTCTCAGCCACCGCAGCGGCGAGACCGAAGACACGACGATCGCGGACATCGCCGTTGCGACCAACTGCGGGCAGATCAAGACCGGCGCGCCTTGCCGAAGCGACCGCACCGCCAAGTACAACCAACTCCTCCGCATCGCCGAGATGCTTGGGCCCCGGGCCACATACGGATCCTGAGCGTGACCACTTGGCGGAAACTCCTCGCATGGCGACTTGTGCAGTTGCCCATCATTCTGCTCGCGGTGTACACGATCACCTTTTCGCTGGCCTGGCTCATTCCGGGCAACCCGCTTGAAAAAGACGGTCGAAAGCCGCCCCCCGAAGTCATGGAGGCCATGCAGGCCCGCTACCACCTCGATAACCCCGTCGTCTTCTACGGAGACTATCTATGGAACGCGACCGGGCTGGCATGGGTGGCGGGCGATCGCGATGGGCCGGTATTTGACCTCGGGCCAAGTCTCCTGCATGAGAACTGGACAGTCAATGAGATTCTCGCAGGCCAACTTCCGGTGTCCATGACGCTTGGGCTCGCAGCGATTCTGCTCGCACTCATCATTGGCGTGACCGCGGGCGTACTCGGCGCGATTCGACCCGGATCATGGATCGATGCGCTGAGTTTCACCGTTGCCATCATCGGCATCAGCCTGCCGTCGTTCGTCATCGGCGTCGTGCTGTTGGTGGTCTTCGCGGTCTGGTTGCAGTGGTTTCCTGTTGGCGGTTGGGGGTCGCTGTCGCATCTGGCACTGCCCACCGTGGCGCTGAGCCTGCCGTTTGCTGCCTATATCGCCAGGCTGGTTCGCATGGGCATGATCGAGCAACTTCGCAGTGATCACATTCGCACCGCTCGGGCAAAGGGGCTGCCTGAGCGAACGGTCGTATTGAAACACGCACTCAAGAACGCATTCCTTCCGGTACTCAGTTATCTGGGGCCAGCAACCGCCGCAGCAATGACGGGATCATTCGTTGTGGAGAAAGTGTTTGCTGTTCCCGGCATCGGAACGCACTTTGTGGATGCGGTTCTTGGCAAGGACATCACGCTACTCATGGGCATCGTGCTGGTTTACTCAGCGATGTTGGTGCTCTTCAACCTTGCCGTCGACTTGGCCTATCGATGGGTTGATCCGCGAATCGCGTAGATACTTACTCGATCTGCCAGAGGTACTGCACCATGCGCGGGTGCGGGCTGATGCCGTGGACTTCGTCCGGCTCGTACATGTAGACCTGCAACAACTGACAGATCACGAGCATCGGCACTTCCTCAGTAAAGAGAAACTCCTCAACATCATGCAGCATTGCGAGGCGCTTCGCCGGGTCCTGCTCCAAGGCAGCAGCATCGAGTGCGCGATCGACTTCCGGGTTGGCATAACCACGATCGTTGTTGCCGTCCTTCGATCGAAAGATGTCAAGAAATGTCGTCGGGTCGCCATAATCGCCGTACCAACGACCGCGCGCGACCATGAAGTTGCCGTTGTGGAGGTCCTTGCTGTAGAACTTGTTGTCGGTGCCACGAAGTTCCACACGAACACCAAGTTCGCGCTGCCACTGATTGCGAAGTTCAAGCGCAATCCACTTGTACCGCGCGGTGTTTGTTGTGTAGAGGAGGTCAACACTTGGAAACGGTCTGCCCACCACATCCTCCGGGACACCATCGCCATCCTGATCCTCCCACCCCGCCGCCGCAAGTTCCCGCCGCGCGGCATCGGCGTCGTGGCCGAGCCCATCAACGGTGGGGTAACCGGAGATGGACCCGGGGGGGATGAGGCTCGAGACGGTTGGCTCGTTCAATCTTGTCGCGTGCGCGACGATCGGCCCGCGGTCGACGGCCATGACGAACGCCCGGCGAACTGCTGGGTCGTGAAACGGATTGGGCTGACCATCCGGGAGCGCCGGTCGACAGTTGAATGAGAAGAAGTCGGTGCCGAAAGTGGGGAATGCGCGGATGTTCCGCCGCTCACCATCCTCCGGTGGCGGCAATGACGCGACCGCCTGGTCAAGCGTTGCGCCGCCGTGCACAGCGGCGTCGATTTCCTTTGCATATCGCTGTTCATACGCTTCTCGCTGCGCCAGCATGTCGGCCTGGTACGACACATTCACATCCGTCAACCAGTCGACATTGCCAGATTCAAATGCCATCACGGCGGTATTCGTGTCCTCCATCGTCACGCCTTGAATTGACTCGGCATGCACTTCCTGCGGAGAGTGATAGAGAGGGTTGCGTTCCAGTCGCATGTCCCGTTTGTACCGCCAAGTGTCGAGGATGTAGGGACCGTTACCGATCAGGCGTCCGGGCCGCGCCCAAAACTGCTGCTGCTGCAAACGGCCAGACTGGTCATCCACCGATACCCACCGACGACGTTCCATGGGCGGCGGTTCAACGGTGTGCCACCCATGTTCGCGGATTATCTTCTCCGTTGCATCATCCACTTGCCAACCTTCGACCGAAGGTCGGTAGACCGGGCTGCACACCGCTAGCGCGAGTTGGTCGAGAAAGTATGGGACCGGTTTTTCCAGTTCGATGCGCAGCGTGTGATCGTCTTCCACAATCACGCTCACCATCTCGTTGAACCTGCGCTCGATCGTGGCGGCCGATGCCACATCCCTGGCGGCGAGTCGATCGGTTCGCCAGTCCCAGAAATCTCGTGCGCCACGGATTGCAAAGAAGAACCCCGAGTAGTCGGCTGCGGTATCAGGTGTCAGCATCCGCATCCATGCGTATCGAAAGTCGTTCGCGGTGACAGGAGCGCCATTGCTCCATTTGGCGTCCTCGCGAATTGAAAATGTGTAGACCATCCCGTCGTCGCTGACATGAGGAACCGCCGCGGCCGGTTCGATGGAGTAGTCGTCAGTATTCCACCTGACCAATCCTTCATACAGGCAATAGGCCATCCGCATGTCGTGCAGCCAACTCATCCTTTGCGGATCGAGCGTGAACACATCGCCGCGGCCAGCAAACACCAGATCAGCTTTCTTCGGTGTGCGATCAACCGCGACTACCGCGACAAGGACGGCGAGGATGAGTGCAATCGGAAGCAGCAGTCGTGTCACGGCGATTCGGAGGACGGCCAGGAGGAGATGCTCGCCATAATCGTGTCGGAGTCCCCGTTGTTCCACGCGGCGCGAAGATCACCCTGATCCTTGCCGGTCTGGTGCTGCATCAGGACACCGATTATTTCCAGCGTTCCACCGTAGGCATTTCGAACGGTGTCGTCCGATCGCGCGGCATCACCCTGTTCGACGATGACTCCGGCAAGTTCGACAAGGGTGGGCGACAGCGAATCCAAGACGGATCTACGGATGGCTGAATCGAGGCTTGGCTCCATCAACTGCAGCCGAAGCGAAGCGATGGAAGCGCGGGCGGCCTGCATTCGCTCGTCCGGTTCATCATTTTCGGCGATAGCCGCCACCAGCGCGATGACGGCATCTGCCTGCAGATTCAACGAGAGTTTGCGAAGGGCCTCGCGGTCCACCCGGCTGAGCCCTTGTGTGCGGGGGAGTGATGCCAGCGCGTCGAATTGGCGCGAAATCACATACCACTCTGGTTCGCGGGCGATGCCATCGGCCACGACTTGGGCGTTACCGCGAATTCGCCGCATGGGAAGTCGGCCGGAAGAAAGCACGCGGCCAAGGCCAATCGATGCCCAGTGGCGTACCGCGCTCCTCGGCTCGGCGTTGATGTCGGCGTGTCGCATGAGGACGCCGAGCGACTGTTCTGTACCGAGCATCGAGAGTACTTGGAGTGCATTCACTGCCGCCATCTGATTGTCATTTGACTGGTCGAGCAGCGGTTCAAATGCTCGTCGCAGGGATCGGCCGTAGATTGTCCGGACAACCTCGGTCATGTGCCACCGTTCGTCAATTGGATCGATGAGTTGCCTTCGAGCCTTGATCAGTTGTGCCGCGTCCTTCGTGTTGAGGGCTTCGGCCCATCCCGCTGCGTATTCTTCGACATCGGACTTCTCTCGTGCCGTCAATTCTGAGCGGCCCACGAGCGTATTGATCCGAAAGGTCGGTTGGGCCAGTGCGGCGGTCGTGAGGGCGAGGATGAAGAGGAGGATGAGTTTCATCAGAGGGAGGTCCCGCTTCTGGGATCCGAGGGGCCGCGGAGAGGCGAAACTACCAGTGTCGCGGGGGGGTGTCAATGAGCGTTCGTCGGTGGCGGCTGCTACAGTGTTCGTGGCCACACGGGGGTTCGCCACGATGACCATGACGAGGACCATTCCTGCTGTGACACTGCTGGCGACGTGCCTGCTGGGGCGAGGTATCGTCGCCGAGGAATCTGTGGCGCTGGAGGCGGCCGCCGCGTCCCATATGGTTGAGCGGCTGTTACAGGCGGCGAACACGGCCACCCATGCTGAACCTCTGGACACGCTTGCGATTGAGGCGGCGGTTGAATTGACCACGCTGGCCACCGAACTTGAGCCGTCGAATGCGGATGCGTGGCGCATGCTTGCGGAAGTTGCTGAGATGGCGGACCGGCCGATGCTTCGTGTCAACGCTGTTCGCGGGTTGTTGGCGGCGGATCCTACGGACCAGGCCGTGCAACTTGCGAGGCTCCGTGACGCCATCGACAGCCTGTCGACGGCTCCGAAGCGCCTCGAAACCTACGAGCGGCTCCTCTCACCTGACTACCAGAGTCGTCTTGGCCCGGCGATCTCCGCCCGCATTGCTCTTGATGCAGCGCTCTTGCAGCGGCGGCTGGGAAACATCGATCAGTTTGCCCGCTGGCTCGGGGAGGCGGTCGCGCTGGATCCCTCCTATGTCGATGCCATGGCGATTGCAGCCGGCTATTTCGGCGATGACACTGCGGGGCCCTTTCGCCAAGTTGAGCTCATGACCGCGTTGATGCTGGCGAATCTCCATGATCCAACTTCACAGGTTTCGCTTGGGGAGATGTTGTTGTCATACGGCGCCTATCCGGCTGCTGAGCGTGTACTTGCCATGGCCGTTGCCGATCGCGCTTCTGAGATGGATGCCGTGACGAATGATGTATTGGCCGACTACGCGATGGCGCAGTGGGCAGCGGGTGATGGTCCGGCCGCATTGCTGACAATACGTTTGAGGCAGCAGGCAATCGACGAGGTATTTCGGAAGAACATCCGCGCACAGCAACCGAGAGCAACACCGTTGCAACTTGCGAGACTCCACGCGCCGCTGACGCCGAAACTCGCGACGGTGCGCGCGGCGATCCAGCATGATGCAGACCCCGCGGATGCCCGCGCCGCCGTGGATTCAGCGGTGGATTCCTTCCGAACGCTTGCGGAGATCTACAAGTCGGCCGGCACGGACAGTGATGCAGACGACAAGGCAGCGGAACTCCTGGTGCAGGCGGCAGGGGTCGCGCTATTGCTCGACGGCGATCCCGATACTGCCGAAGAACTGCTGCAGCATGCGACCGAGACAGTGGTTCTCTCGGAGGAGGCGAGGCAGCGATTCGATGGGTGGATTGCGATGCGCCGCGGCGATTTGGAAACGGCAGCGGCGATGTTGGAGCCGCTGGCGGCGGGGAGCGATCCTGCCATGGTCGGCATGGCCATTCTCAACGAATTGCGTGGGAACGAGCAAGAAGCAGCAAAGGCATTTCTGAGTGTCGTTCGCTCCCAGCCAGGCACGATGCTTGGGATCTGGTCCGGGAAACAACTCAACCAATTGCTTGGGCGTCGCATTTCACCGCGGGAAGAGTCGCAATCGCTGAATGAAATGATTGCGGGCATTGATGTGGTGGTTGACGAGTATCCGACAGAGCCTCGCGAGGCCCTCACCATGCGTGTGGAACCACTCAAGGCGACCTTCCAGCCCTACGAGCCGATCATCATCAATGTTGAACTGCTGAACAACAGCGTCGTCCCAATGGCGATCTCCGAATCCGGGCCGATTCTCCCCATGATTCTGATCGAACCGCGGATGGAGATCACCAACACATCGCTCAAGGTCAACACGCCGATCATCGTATCGATCGACCGCGCTATCCGTCTTCGCCCGCGGGAGCGAATGAGTGTCAGGATCGATCTTCGTCAACAGTGGATCGGTGGGTTTCTGAACCAGTTCCCTTTGCGTGGCGGCCTGATTCGGATGCGGGTCGTCTCCAACTTCGCAGTCAGCCAGGTTTCCACGAGCGGGGGCGACAGGATGGTGTTCAAACCGGGCAGGCTTGGCGTGCAGGCTGAAGGCGATCAAGTGCGAATTGACGGGGTGCGGCTCAATGATGCGTGGCTGTCCGACACGCTCGACAAGGTGCAACTGATCACGGACGAAGACGACCTTGTTGCGCTCGCCCTGTTGTCGTGGGTGGTCGGGGATGATGTCAACATACGTACCGAACCCTCGCGTGTTCCCGGGGAAGCAGACGACACGCCACTGATTGCACCCGGCGATCGACACCCGTTGCAGGACGCTGCGATCTCGGCGGTATTGATGGCCTTCCCCTCACTTGGGCCGCTCCCAAGGGCGTGGTTTCTTTCCGTCATGGCGCCGGATCCGTCGCTGGAGGCGGTGTTTACCATGGCCGACCAGGACACGGAGTCCGTTGTGCGAATCGGCTATCTGCTTCGTTTCCTTTCTCCGTTGATTCCGGATGAGGCGCTGGACGATCAACGGCTGTTGGCTTTCATGCAGGATGACGATGATCGTGTGCGGCGCGTTGCAAAGTGGGTGTACACCTGGGTGCAGAATCTGGTGGATGCTCGCATGAGGCGTCAACTCGGCGGGGATGGCAGCCCGGTCAGCCCATGAGCAGTGGACGCGGCAGGACGATCGCTGCATGGTCGGCGAGTGCGCTCCTTCTTGGATCCGCGATTTGGCTTGTTGCATCCAAGCACGACGACATCGCGGCGGCGATCGCATCTCTTGAACGGCCCGACCCCTTCACAATTGTCTTGCTACTCTTGACCATGGCGGCGTCCATTCCGCTGCACGCGGAGTCGTTTCGTCGCCTACTCAATCGCCGCGGGAATGTCGGTTCCGGGGAGATGGTGGCAGTCATCGCATCGGCAAGCCTCCTGAACTGGATGCCGCTGCGAGCGGGTCTGATTGGCCGTCTGGCCTATCACCACGTCGTCAACAGCCTTCCGCTCATGTGGACCATCCGCGTGCAGTTTGAGGTAGTTGCGCTTGTCGGGTTCGCTGCCATGGTGGCAATCCTTGTTGCGATTGCCGCGCCGTTGCCGTTTCTGGGCGTGCCGCTTGCCGTCGCCCTTGTGGTGGCGGTCAACAATCGATTTCGTCCGTGGATGATCGCCTGGTCATGTCGATATGTGGACCTCTTGTTCATGGCAACGCGGTACTGGTTGATCTTCCGTCTGTTGAACCAGGCCATCGAAGCGGATGCGGCCATTGCGTTGGCGGCCGCAGGTGCAATCGCTTCCCTTGTGCCGCTGCCGGCCGGCGGCCTTGGTGCCCGCGAGTGGGTGATTGGATGGGTGTCGCTGGCGATTACCTCGTTGCCGTTTGCTTTGGCAACCGGGATCCTGGCCGATCTGGTAAACCGCATTGTCGAACTGATCGTGGTTGTACCCGCTGGTCTTCTGGGCGGCGTGTTTGTTCGGCGGCAACTGCTACGATCCGCATCCGATGACACGGGATGAACTGGCACGCCGTATCGCCGACACGAGTGTTCTGCACGGCGAATTCACGCTCCGCAGCGGGCGAACCAGTTCGTGGTATATCGACAAATACCGCTTTACGACCTGCCCGGAGATCCTCCGCGAACTAGGTTCGATGTTTGCAGAGCGAATCCCTGGCTCGACAACGCGGCTCGCCGGCGCGGAACTTGGTGGTATTCCACTCGTAACCGCCGCGTCGATGGCCAGCGGTCTTCCGTGTATCTTCATTCGGAACAGCAGGAAGTCCTACGGCACGGCCAATCAATTGGAGGGCTTGCTTGAACCGGGCGATCACATCGTGATTGTCGAGGACATTGCGACATCGGGAGGACAGGTGCTGGAGGCTGCGGAACTGCTCGTGTCGCTTGGGGCGAAGGTTGATCGGATCATCGCGGTCGTGGATCGACAGGAAGGCGCTCGCGATCGGGTTGAGTCAGCGGGTTTCTCGTTCGACTCGCTCTTTACCACGGCGGATCTTGGTGTGACGGAGCAGGCGTGATGGCCGAAGTTGTTTCGACTCGACTGATTGTGGGCATGGAGATTCATGTCGAACTTGCCACGACGAGCAAGATGTTCACAGCGGCGCCCAATGCCGCGGCGCCGGGCGTGTGGGATTCACCGCCGAACACGCTGGTGGATCCTGTGGTCATGGCGCTGCCGGGTTCGTTGCCGGTCATCAACCGCCGCGCAGTGGCGATGTCTATGCGCGTTGGGTTGGCGCTCAATTGTTCAGTTGCACGGCACACGAAGTGGGATCGCAAGAACTATTTCTACCCTGATCTCCCCAAGGGGTACCAGATCAGCCAGTTCGACAAACCTCTTTGTCACGAGGGTGTTGTCGACATCGATGCCGGGGATGACCAGTTTGTGGTTCGGATTACCCGCGCCCATCTCGAGGAGGACACCGGCAAACTCGGGCATGAACTACCTGGCGGCGCGCGGTACGACGGATCGCTTGTTGATCTGAACAGGGCGGGAACGCCACTCTTGGAGATTGTGACGGAGCCCGACATGGAATCTGCCGATCAGGCTGTCGCATTCGGGCAGGAACTTCAGGTCATATGCGTGTTTCTCGGTGTCACCGAGGGCGTCATGCAGCGTGGACATATGCGATTCGAGCCGAATATCAATGTCGTGATCACGACCGATGACGGGGTGGAGCACGCGACGCCGATTGTCGAGGTCAAGAATCTGAACTCGTTTCGAGCGCTGCGGGGCGCGATCGAGTGTGAGTCTGTGCGACAGGTGGAGGCGTGGAAAGAAGATGGCCGCGAGATGGGACCGGGGATGAAAAGCACTCGGGGCTGGGACGATCAGGCCATGCAGACAGTCCTGCAGAGGGAGAAAGAAGATGCGCACGATTACCGGTACTTCCCCGATCCGGACCTTGTGCCATTGACAATTTCGCAGGAGTGGATCAACGAGGTGAACGAAGCCATTCCGGAGTTGCCGGCGTCGAGGCGAAGGCGATATCGGGACTCGTTCGGACTGTCTGCGAAGGATGCCGCGGCGTTGGCGAATGATGCGGACACCTGTCGGTTCTTTGAGGCGAGCGCAGAAGCGTCCGGTGACGGTGCTGGGGCCGCGAAGTGGCTGCTCAACGCGGGCGCGAAGCGTGCGAACGAATTGGGCGTTGTCATTTCTGAACTGGGTATCACACCGGAGCAGGTTGCCGGCATCATCGCGCTGCGTGCTGGCGGGGCCATTGGATCCAGTGCTGCGGATGAACTGTTTGGGCTGCTTTGCGATCGGGATGAGGCGGCGGATGTTGTCGCGAAGGAAGTGGGTCTCATGCAAGTGCGCGATGATGCGGCGATGGCGGGGTGGATTGATGAAGCCATTGAGGCCCAGCCCGCTGCTGCGAGCGATTTCAAGGGGGGGAAGGATGCGGCAGTTGGTCGCCTTGTCGGTGAGGTCATGAAACGAAGCGGTGGGACCGCGGATGCGGGGGCGGTGCGTGAAGCGCTGCATGGTCGATTGCGGGGCGGGGATCAGGTGCCGGGGGTGCCGGGATGATCACGATTGCTTTGTGCATGTCGCTCGCGGGTGATCCTGTTTCCTCAGTTCATCTCTATAACCCCGTCAACCAGCCGGTGATGGTGGAGGTCGAACTTCCAACGGGGAGTGACACGGCGCACATCGTGTTGTTGAACGCGGATGGTGGCGTTCTGGCCGGGCCGGAGCGGGTCATTGCTGGCTCGCACAATCTTCTTCGGCGTGCGCCGCAGTTGGCCGACCTGGATCGCGCGGCGTGGTTGCAGTTGCTGGTGGATGGTGAGGCCGTCGGATCACCGATGGTTGTGCAACCGATGCGGTCAAGGCTCGTGCCGCAGACGGAAGAAGTCACGCGCGGGGATGGCAAGAGCACCTATTCCCGCATTGTCGGTTGGCGGGATGACATGCTTGATGATGTGGACGACGCGACGGCGGAAGACGATGTGTCGTTGCTCACGGGCTGGCGTCTCTACCCGGATCGTGATGTGCTCATAGTGACCAGCGAAGGGGGAATTCGCATTGCTTTGCGACCGGATGCGGCACCAAATACGGCATGGAATTTCCGCGAGTTGGCAGAGGGCGGCTTCTACCGGAACATTCCGTTCCATCGCATTGTGCCGCTGACGGCGCGGGGTCAGGGGTTTGTCATTCAGGCGGGGGATCCGACCGGCACGGGGTCTGGCGGGCCGGGTTGGTGGCTGCCGATCGAGCGATCTGATCTTCCGCACGACTTTGGTGTGATCTCGATGGCCCGCGCCAATGATCCGGATTCGGCGGGTAGTCAGTTCTTTCTCTGTCTGTCGCGTGATGGAACGGCTCGACTTGACGGGCAGTACTGCGCTTTCGGCGAGACGGTGGAGGGTGGTGAGACAATCAGGGCGATTGCCGCGACTCCGCTTGCGGACCCCGCGAGTGGTCGCCCTGCAGAGGCGCCGATGATTCTGGACATGATGCTTGCGCCCGCGGCGGCGCGGTCACCCTTACCGGTCGAGGTGATCGGTGAGGTGGACATGGCGCCATGACTGCAATACCAGGAACGGATGTCCGTGGTAGGTGACAACTTCGCCGCTCAGCAGAATTGGGCGAGTTGGTCCAACCATGGCTGCGTAGCGGGTCAGTGAGGTCATGGCTTTGCCGGGAAGAATTGTCACCGGCGGATCGAGGAGGCCGTTTGCATCGGCCGTGAAAACGGCGATCCATGCTCCGGCGTCGTTGCGGACGAGTCGTGTGCGGCGCGAGATGAGGCGTGTTCCGTCACGCATGAATTCCGGTGCGCCGATCGGCTCGTCGGCTGCATCGCGGATGCTTCGGGCAAGTGCGCCGGTGGCAGCTTCCAACTCAGAGACGATGTCAGCGATGGAGTCTTCCGTTGTACCTTCGTCGGTGGCTGGGTCGAGGTCGGGGTCGAGTGGGGGGGCGGTGGGGTGCGCTCGCTCAGCGGCTTGTTCGATCATGGCAACCTCGCGGGGGAGCAGGAAATTACCCTTTGCGTAGACGAAAATATCGCCGGTGACGCGAAATCGGGCGTCGGGATGCTCGCTGGCGAGGTGTTCCATTTCCGCCAGCCGTTTGGAGGGCAGGAGGATGAACCGCTCATCACCATCGCCATCGGTCTGTTCGATGGCGAACATTGGCGGGATGTTGTCTTCCTCGCTCACCACGAGCGTGCCGAGGCCGTCGAGGACGATCGAGCCTTCCCGCATGGGGGCGACTTCCCGGGCCTGTATGGCCAGAATTACGAGGATGGGGAGGATCAGTTGCATGGTGTTTCCGGCTGCCGGAGAGGCCGAGGTGGGATTCGAACCCACGAATGACGGATTTGCAATCCGTTCCCTTGGTCCACTTGGGTACTCGGCCGGCGGCCCCACAGTGTACTAGGGGTCACACCCGGGGTGTGACCCTCTGCTTCCGCAGGGGCGCGGCGGTTTTGCAGGAGACTGCGGAGTCCTTCGCGGCATCCAATTCGATCAATAAATTTCGCTGTGACATGACCTACCAATCTTGCTGTGACATATGGTACCCGCGTCGACGAACCGAAACAGGAGACACACTTTGATGTTCACCCAATTCACATCCTCTGCCATTGCCGCCGCCATCGCATGCACTGCAATGTCCTCGTCACCCATCGATACCGCAGATGTCAACGAACTACGCGACATGGTGCGGCAACTGCGCGACGAAGTGGCCGAACTCAAGGTCGAACAGGGCCAATCGTGGCTCTCGGAACAACGGGCTGACGAAGTTCGTCTGCTTGTACACGATGTTCTTTCCGACGCAGATACACGCGCCAGCCTGCAGGGCAGCGGTGCGCAGTCCGGCTACGACGGCGGTTTCTTCATTGCTTCGGACAACGGAAATTTCAAACTCAAGATCGGCGGCCTGTTGCAGACCCGTTGGCTCTACAACAACGCGGAAGGCGCAACTTCTCAGCATGGCTTCGAACAGCGACGAACAAAGGTTAAGTTCTCGGGCTACATCATTGATCCTTCATGGGAATACATCATTACGCCGACCTGGGGTCGCGCGGGCGGATCCAATACCGAGGATGCATCGATCATCAAGAGTTTCGACGACGGCAGTTTCTTGCGGTTCGGTCAGTGGAAAGCCCCATTTCTTCGCGAGCAGTTGCTTTCCTCGGCAAAGCAACTCTCCGTCGAGCGGTCAATGGTGAACACCGCGTTCACATACGGTTGGACGCAGGGCATTGGTTATGGATGGGATGGCGAAGACATGAGTTTCGCGGTCATGTACAGTGACGGCCCAGGTCAGGCCAACACGCAGGCACTCTCGAACCCGACCGATGCGATCACGGCCCGCGTCGAGTTCCTCGTTGGTGACGCGAGTTGGAAGGACTTCGACTACCTCGCATCCAGAGCGGGAGGCGAGACCGGCGCGATGTTTGGCGCCGCCGTCGAGTGGTTTGACACCGATGGCACGGCAACGCACGAGTACGGCAACGCTACGAGTACGCAAAGTTTGGGCTGGACCGTCGATGCGGGTTTCCGCGGTGACGGTTGGAATGTCTTTGCCTATGGCGTGTGGACGAGTGGAGAAGACGGCTCGGTTGCCGGCAGTCCCGACACCGATTCATGGGGTTTCGTGCTTCAAGGCGGATTCCTTGCCACGGACAACTGGGAACTCTTTGCCCGCTATGAGCGGGGTGAAATTGAAAATGCCACATTCGCTACCGGGTCCAGTGATCTCAGCGCGATGACGCTTGGTGCGAACTACTGGCCTGTCGCCGGCAACAATTCGGTCAAGTGGACAACCGACTGGGGCTACGCATTCGACAGCATTGCCGAGGGTGCTGGTTCGGGCAACAGTTCGGCGGACTGGGCGACGCCCGGCACGGGCTGGCGCGGTGACACCGGCGCGAACGACGGCCAGTGGCTGCTCCGCACGCAGTTGCAGTTGGCCTTCTAGAAGAGAGGGTGCCAGATGCCCCGCGCTGAGAACATGACTGCCCTGATTCTTGCTGGCATCGTGGCGACGATGCTGGGTGCCGATGATAGCGCTGTGACACCGCAGCCGCGTCAGTCGAGTGGATGGACGGAGAGACACTGGACAATCAACCGGGCGGTCTCGCAGACACCTGACACGGAATTGATCTTCATCGGTGACTCCATCACGCAGGGGTGGGAAAGCGCAGGGAGTCGTGTTTGGAAGGACTCGTTCGACTCCTTCAAGCCGATCAACCTTGGCATCAGTGGCGATCGCACAGAACACGTCCTCTGGCGACTGGAGAACGGCAATGTCGATGACATCGCCCCGCGCGCAGCGGTCGTCATGATCGGCACCAACAACTTTGGCGGCAGCGGCGACGATGCGGAGGAAGTACTTCGCGGCGTGGTCGCCGTTGTGGAGTCTTTGCAGGAAAAACTCCCGAACACGCACGTTCTTCTGTTGGACATTTTCCCTCGAGGCGAAGCGTTTAATGCAATGCGGGGGGACATCCTGCAGGTCAACCAAGCGTTGCAGTCGCGGTACGCCGGGCACGAGGGCGTGAAGTTCCTGTCCATCGGCCACACTTTTCTGGAGGACGACGGCACCATCGATCCATCGATCATGCCCGATGCGCTCCACCTCTCCGAAGAAGGATATCGGCGGTGGGCCCGCGCGATTGCGCCGGCGATCGGGGGCGGAAGGGATCGTCCGAATCGACCGGAACGCAGGGCGGAAGATGTGCCTCGCGACACGAGTCGACCCGGTCCATGGGACTTTGACCTCGTTGTTTACCGCGGCAAGGGCAACCGTCTCCAGCGAGTCACAACCTTTGAGCGTGCCGGTGTGCCGACAATTACTCGCATGAAGGATGGTCGCCTCATTGCTGCCCACCAATGGTTTCCGGAGAATGACGATGCGAACTTCGATACGGTCGCCGTTCGGTTTTCGGAGGACGATGGTCGAACATGGAGCGAGCCACAGCCCATGCAGTTCGATGGCCTTGATCCAGAGGCGAGGTTTCCGTTCGACCCGACACTGGTGTCGCTTCCTGACGGCCGGTTGCGGCTGTACTTCACCTACATGGTTGGCGGACGGCGGTTCGACGAAGTCACGCCGAGCATTGCCTGCGCAGTTTCCAGTGACGGTGTGCATTACACCTTCGAGGACATTTGCTTCGCCATCGACGGCACGCCGACGATCGACTGCGCCGCCGGACTGTTGAACGGCACCTGGCATCTGATCGTGCCGATCATGGGCCCCGGCGACCTTGGTGCTTACCACGCAACTTCAGCCGACGGCGTGCACTTCACACGCGAAGACGACCTGCAATTGGGCCGGAACTTCCGTTGGCTTGGCTGTGTTGTGAATAGCGGCGAGACGTTGGTGTTCTATGGCTCGCGCCAGCATGGTGGCCCGAGTCGCAGTGGTGGCTTGCCGAGCGCCGTGTCGAGTGACGGGTTTCGTTGGCGAAACGGCGACGCACTTTCCATTGGCGGCGCGGATCCCGGGGTCGTTGTGTTGGATGATGGGACGCGAGTGATGGTGGTGACGGGTGGGGCCCGTCCGGGTACGGCCTCGGCGTTACAGCAGGAAGAGCGGGGTCGAAATACTCGGAAACCGCCGCCGCGGCGGTAGAATGTCGCCATGCCAACCTACGAATACGCTTGTGACGCCAATGGCCGGTCTGTTGAGGTGATGCACGGTATGCGGGAGACGATGGGTACTTGGGGTGAGTTATGCGCGCGTGCGGAGATTGACCCGGGTGCAACGCCGCTTGAGGCACCGGTTTTGCGGACGCTTGTTGCATCGACGCTGCAGATTACGGGTCGATCTGTCGGCTCTGATGCACAGGGCGTGTCCGGGGGTTCCGGGGGTCCGGGGGGTTGTGGGCACGGGTGTGGATGCGGTGGTCACTGAACTCTTACAATCCGGTGGGTCCGTGGCGGAATTGGCAGACGCAGGGGACTTAAAATCCCCGGAGGGTAACCTCATGTGAGTTCGAGTCTCACCGGACCCACTGCTGGGAACTTTGGACACCCCGTCCTAGAACTCCCAGTCGTGCTGCGGCCTTGGCAGGCGGATGGTTGCGTCAAGTGCCTTGATCAACTCAGCATCAGCGGCAAAGTCGTCGGTTACGGACAGCGATTCGGCGCTCGCGGCGCCAATCCACAATCTGGAGAATGCCCCGACGGATGTTCGCAGCGTCGGCAGTGACGGATCTTCGCCTCGCTCGGCGCGAGAGTCTCCGGACAGTTCGATGCGCCAAGTTCCACCGACTCCTTGCCACAGCGTACTGGGTGAAAGGTACTGGGTAATTGGGTCGGTTACGACTGCGTTGAATGCAACGGGTGGGCCATGCAGGTGCATGGCCGCGACGCAGGCCTCCATATCGAGAATCCGAAGTTGTTGCCATGCTGCCGACTGCACGCCAGCATCGAAGTCTCCGCCCTTGCGCATGCGATGTGTTGCGAGCGGCCGGTCCAGAAGATCCTGTAATTGAATGCCGGGGGGATCGGCCATGCGAATGCCGTGGACCTGATCGGACAGGGATTTGAGCAGGCCGAGCAGTTCCATCAGTTGATCATGGGTTTCCCACGCC
This sequence comes from uncultured Isosphaeraceae bacterium, assembly GCA_964546585.1. Taxonomy (GTDB): domain Bacteria; phylum Planctomycetota; class Phycisphaerae; order Phycisphaerales; family SM1A02; genus CAZJKE01. The sequence goes on from CAZJKE010000009.1 coordinate 54,141, forward strand.
ATCCAGTGCACCGTATATGGGCCGTGTGCTCCCTTGGATTGCATCCAGACATGGTGGGTCAATGTATTCTGATCGTCCTCGAAGCCGAGGCCAAAGTTTGGGTCGTCCGTATCCCAGAGCATCTCGCAGCGTGTCATGCCTACCCCGTGGAGCGAACAGGATCCATGTCCTCGATGACGAGCCAGACGGTTTGCGTGCACGCGATCAGCATCGTCTGCCGATAGGCGCCGGGGTATGCGCCGCGATGCAGGAACACGGAGCGCTGCTGGGTCGATGGTCTGAAACCGGGAGTACGGCATCGAGCCGAAGCCGAGTCGATCGTAGTACCCTTGATCAAAGATCCCCAGCATTGACACGGCGGCGCCGGAATGCGAGATGACCTCTGCTGTCAAACGAGAGGCGAGCCCAAGTTTTCTGGCAACGCGGCTTGTCAGCACACCAGTAATTGCCGCGAGTGAGAGCGACACATCGCCGTACCGAATGTCGCCGGCGTGCGAGGCCGCCAGCACTTCTGCTTCTCCGTCAACTTCTCCGATCATGACGGTGGAGTCACCGAGATAGGCATCCAAGGTTGCGCCGTCGCCATCCTTGCCCTTCATCCAGCCGACTTCCCGCAACATGCGTAGGCAGTGTTCGCGGTCGTTGGCGTCGTGGGGGCGAATGGCGTGATCAGGCATGAGTGAGGACTCTAGCAGGACGCATCCACCATTTCAGCAAGCAGTCCGAGGCGGATGCCAGGCTCGTGCACGGTGACGCTGTCCACACCGAGTGCTTCAAGCACGCTGTCAGCAAGAGCCGCACCGGCCAAGAGTATTTCCGCGCGGTGGATGGTGATCTCACCACCCGCCGCCCGCTCTGGCGCATCGGACGCGGCCAGTTCTTTCAGCAACCTTCGGACATCATCGCTTGCGATGGCGAAACCCTGAAGTCTATGTGTGGCGTGCAGATCCGCCTCTGGTTCGCCAAGGACCAGCGCAGCGAGGGCGGTGAATGCCCCGCCGGTGCCAATGGCGGTTTCCACCGCCGTCACGCTACCGAGTTCTTGTTGGATCACATGTTGCAATTCGCGAAGCACACTGTCACTGGCTGCGTTCGCAAGCGACAAGGATTGTGTCAGCCGCACGACACCGAGTGGAAGCAGGTGCATGGACTCGGTGACGCCGTCTACGGCAATGATGATCTCCGTGCTTCCACCGCCGATGTCGATGATGCCACACCGGCCTGCCAGTTCGTGGTGCTCGGCTGCGCTGCGCAGGGCCAGTTCTGCTTCGCGCTTGGGCGTGAGGACATCGACATGGCGCTCCAACTGGTCGATGAATGCCTGCCCGTCCTTCGCATCGCGAATGCTTGCGGTGGCGATGAGTCGCAGGTCAGCATCGCCGGCGCGGTCGATGAGGTTCCGCACTGCGGCGAGCGAGTCCTCGGCTGCCCCTTGATCGAGGCGGCCGTCCACGAGCCGACCCAGCCTGGTAACCACGCGATCTTCATCGACCACGCGAATCCTGCCCGCCTCAACCACGCCGACCGCGAGCCGAATACTGTTGCTTCCAACATCAATGACCGCGAGCCTTTGCGTCACGGGAGCCAGTGTAGAGTCCAGGTCCGATTTCGGGTTATTCAAGGCCGCCGCTGCACTACCATGCCGCGATGCAACGCAAACGAGGCCGCGTACTCATCCCGATTGTTGTCACTTTGCTGGTCATTCTGATGGTCGCCTTCATCGCAATCGACGGTATCGCGGCGTCGTTCATAGACCGCTCGGCCACGAAGGCCTTGGGTGTGGAGACCCGGGTCGGTTCGGTCAACATCGGCATTTTCACCGATCACTCGTCCCTCACCGATCTTCGGATCGCGAACCCGAAGGGATACACGGCCAAGAACATTCTGTCGATGAAGAACGTGGAGGCGGAGGCAAGCGCGTGGACACTGATGTCCTCTGGTCAACTTGAAATTTCCAGCGTTACGATTCGCGGGATTGAACTTGAATTGGAGCAGACCGGGTCGATGTCCAATGTGGAGGAGATCATCAATCACGCGGAGAAGATCGAGAGCAAAGGCGCTACGGTCAACATTGGAACGCTGCGTGTGGAAGATGTCACCGTGGTCGCGCGGGGGAAGTTTTCAGTTGTGCAGACGGGAACGGTCACCGCGAAGATCAAGGAACTTGTGTTGCATGATGTCGGTTCCGCAAGTCACGGTGAGCGTGTGGTGCAGGCTGTGACGGCTGCGGTGACGCAAGCCATCATGAAGCACCTCTCCGAGAATCCGGTCGAGGGGTTCTCGCAAGCGACGATCGGTCAAGTGCTTGGGCTGATTGACGGCCTGCCGGTCATTGGCGAGCTTGGAATCGGCAGGGGTTTGCAGGATGGCGTCAGTGGCATCAGCAATGGTGTTGATGACATTATTGGCGGCGTTGAGAACCTACTCGGTGGCGGGAAGAAGAAGTAGTCCTCAGAGCCAGGAATCGTCCCGTCGAAACCAGGCGGGCAGACCGCGCCAGAGCCGCGGCGGCACCGACAGCAGAATCAAACCCACGCCGATGAGGACCAGGAGGGATGTCCACGCCGATCCTTCCGATGAGCCGAATATGGCCATGAAGAGCGCGATGATGCCAATCAGCATCATGAGCCGCCCCCGAAGAATCCGCCATGTGCGTGGCCACTTCATGGGATCGCCTCCTTGCGACGCACGCCATGCTACCAGACGGAGGTGTCCGGGACCGGTCCCTGGGACCGGTCCCGGACACCCTCATTTCATCAGGAGGTGCATGATCGAAGTGATGGCGACCTGCCCGCACGCAGCAGCAGCGGCATTACCGCCCTGATTGCACGCCACGAGCACGGCGAAATCCTGTTCGGGATCAACCCAGACCGTGCAGTAGAACATGGTGTTGCTGCCGTTGTGGGTCAATACGGTGCCATTGCCGTTGGCCCACTTCGCCTCCATCCATCCCATGGCGTAGGGATTGCCGGGGTCGGGATAGGGTCGATGCAGAACGGCGAAACTCGCCGGTGACAGCAGAGGATCGTCATCTTCTCCTCGCTGTTGGTGCGAGGCAATGAATCTGGCCCAGTCCGCCATCGTACAGTGCACGCGCCCGGCGGCTGAGATGGCGATCGGATTGTCAGCGTGCGGATCGGAAGGATCGCCGCTTTCAACATGCCCATTTGGCTGATCGGGTCCCCTTGTCAGCGGCGCTCCCCATCCCGCACTCTTCATCTCAAGCGGCCCAAAGACCTCCGATTGCATGAGGTCCTCATAGGTCTTGCCTGCCGCAGAGGCGCACATGTGCCCCGCGATTGCGTATCCCTGATTGGAGTACACATACGCGCCAACGGGGCCGGCTGGTTTCATCGCCAGCACATCCTTGACGAACGCTTGCTGTTGCTCCTGCGATGAACCATCCCGGTTCCAGGCCCGTTGCCACTCCAGCGAGCCGATCAGGTTGCCGGGAATGCCACCGCGGTGCTGGAGGAGTTGCGCGAGCGTCACGGCACGGTATTCCTCGCGCATCGTGTCTACAAGGCCCGGCAACGCATCGGCAATGGTTGTGTTCCAATCGATGACATCCTTCTCCACGAGGCGGGCGGCCATCGTCGCGGTCATCGCCTTGGTGCAGGAACCAAGATGCCAATAATCGTCAAGCGTCGCCGGGGCGTCTTCTCCGCGCACGCGAGTTCCCACAACGGCGGACGCCGTCACCTCATCACCCCGCATGAGCACCGCCGCCATGGCGGGGATGTCGTGTGCCTCAATGGCCTCCTCAAGTATCTGTTGCAGCGGCGGATCACCGAAGGCCGGTGCGGCGAGCATCAGAAGCAGGATGAGACCTCGAAGCATGATCATTCAGGTGTGTAGTTTTACGGGCCGAAAGTGGTGGGATGCCAGGTCCAGCCCGGTCAGCCGCTCGATGTTTCGTTTGAATCGCTGTTTCTTGTCCCGTTTGGTCAACTGGTAGTTGGGGTCGGGCTCGAACTCCTTGTTGGCGACATGTTCGAGCCACTCCTGCATGATGGCGGGGTGCTCGCCGTCAAATGGAAACAACACGCTCGGGTCTACTTCGGCATACGGCGGTGGTTCCTTGGGTTGTTCCAGCCAGTACTTCGCGGTTGTGGCCTTCTTCGCGGCATGCGCCTCGGCAGGTCGCACCCATCCGTAGTGGAAGATGTGCGCGGGCGAAACAACTGCTCGCGGATATCGGTTTCGCCTGCTGCTCTCGAGGATGACAAAGAAAAGCCCGTCGGGCGCGATGGCCCGAATGTCACGGTTTCTGATTATTCGCACTTCCTGTCGGTACCAGGCCGGCCCCACGGCAACGATGTCGGGGCGTCCGTAAAAGTGGTGGTAGTTGAACGCGACAGCCTCAACCCGGCTGTCGTCTTCGGCTTTCTCAAGCAGGCTCCGGATCCCCTTGATGTCCTGCTCGTGCAGGACTTCGTCGCACTCCAGATAGAACGCCCAATCACCGGTGCACCGAAAGAGGCCGGTCATCTTCTGCTGGGCGTAGACATATCCCTTGGGCGTACCGACATTCCAGACGGTATCGACGATGGTGATCTTCGGGTCGTCCATCGCCTCGATCTTCTCGCGGGTGCCGTCGTCGCCATCACCGACCACAACGATGAACTCATCGACAAGCGGCAGGGCCGAGCGAATACTTTCTACGAACGGGTATTGCAGGCGGACGCCGTCGCGAATGAAGGTAAAGCCGCTTATACGCATCGAGTCGAATGGTACCCGTTTGACGGGTGTCCCCGTGGGATCACGGACAAGTGCCGAACGCGGCAACAACTCCAAGCAGGTCGGAAATGTCGGTGAGGTCATACGGCGAGGCGATCTCAGCGCCGTCGCCGTCGGTACCCCACGCGGCAATCACACCGAGCAGGTCCTCGATGGACACAGTTGCATCGCCGTTGATGTCCTCGACACAGGTGACTGTCATGCTGCCGACCCAGGTCTGCCACCCGTAACTGCGGGTGTACTCGCCGACGAACCAGAACCGCGTGTCGTCATTCGGGTCGACCGTCATGTCGAAATAGTCACCCCAGCGACCGTCCGCTCCGGCGTCGCCAATCGCGACCTGTATGAGCCCGCCCATCGTGCCTGGCGTGTCCGTGTCGCGGCGACCTGCGACCCGGAGGGAGGGGTACTCGGATGATCGAGACGAACCAAGAACAAGTGCGGCGTCACCGCGAGCATTGGCGGCGATGGCCGGGTAGAAGGTGTGGTGTCCTTCGAGCGTCGTGATCTCACCGCTCTCGCCCAGGGAAGGTGAGCCGGACACGGGCCAGTTCTGTGTTTCGAACCGGTACCAGCGGGCGACCGACCCCGCGCCGCCGGAAATGCCGTGGCAGGTCCAGAGGCTTCCGTCCCGCCAGTGGGCGTTCATGATGCGGCCGTCAAGTGTGTCGACCGTGCCACCGAGGTTTGGGGCACCATCGGGCCACGAATACGCCGGCACGCTGACATTGCTGGAACTGATGCTCGGGCTGGTCGTCGGGTTGGAGATCGCGGAGATGCGAATCCGCGTCGAGTCTCGGTTGGAGACGAAATACGCCCCCGGTGCATCACCGTAGTGCTGCGCGGCCTGCACGGAGGCATGTCCTCCGCGGCGAATGTCGAAGACGGTGGCGGTATCACCGCTGAGCAGCGGCGCTTTGGGGAGAACGCGGTACAGGGCGCCGGCGAATCCACCTCCGCCCATGCGGAAGAGGTTGCCGGTGACATAATACGCCTGGTCGTCATACCCGAGCCCCGGGTAGTCAACCCAGTAATCGCTGCCGTCCACATTCACGATGGCCCATGTTCGATACTTGAACCAGAGGCCGTTGGGATCGCTGTCGTCGCTGACCGCAATCGTGATCCATGCTTCATTGGACCCTTCGTAGACCTCCAGTGCCAACACGAGAAACCGATCTTCGATCGGGTCATAGAAACACTTGGGGTCGAAGGTGAATGTGCCACCGCCGATCTCCTCAAAGAAGCCGGGGTTGCCGGTGCTGTCGAGATTGGCACTGAATGTTTCGGTCCCGTCCTTCAGGTAGAAGGCGATCGCCATGTTCGTCGTGACGACGATGTGCTCCGGTCCGACGGCGAGCGTCGGGTCAGGGGGTGTCCAGGGTGTCTGCGCGATGGCCTCGAACCCGCCGCCGCCCAATCGCGTGCTCGGTGAGCCACCGCCGCGACTCATGCCGCCCGGGCGAAGGTCGTTGGGCGGTCCCTCTGCAAGCCCCTTGGGTCGCTGATGCGGCGGAAGCAGCGTGCCGGGCCGCTCAGTTGGGCCGGACCAGGGGTCGCCCAACTGGTGTTGGTCGGCAAAGGTCGTGGTGTCGATGATGGTCGCCGTCGCGGTCCAGCGATCCGGCACATTGTCGGCCGTCAGGTCGATGTGCGGCACGCCACTGGGTGGTGCGTCGAGGCCCGAAGCAGGCCGCCAGTCGCTGGGCCAGGCTGGACTTGGGGTGTAGGGCAACTCGTTGGAAGCCTGATGGGCGCTGCAGCCACAGAGGAGGGCGATCAGGAGTATTGGGGGTATTCGCATCCCCCCAGCCTAGCCACCAAACGCCGCCTTGACATGGTTTTTCGGTATCCTTTGCGGCCCCATGACACGCCCAGCCACCGCAGCGAACGGCTCAGAGCGGCCCATCGCCCTCATTGCCGCCGGAATTGGCTGGGGGGCGGCACTCGCTGCCTGCGAGCGGGGCCCAGCGGCGGTGCTGGAACGCGGGCTGGTCAACTCGTTGGAAGAACAGGGAGTTTCGGTGGCGAGCGTGACATCTGTCAATGCCGAGCCGCTCATGGGTGGTGAGCAGCCGGCGGATGTCGAGGCGGTCATCATGGCCCACGCCGCAAGGGTGGCTGGGGCGGTTGCCAGTGCTGTTTCGGCCGGGCAATTCCCGGTGACGATCGGTGGCGATCACACGACGGCGATCGGTCACTACGCTGGTCTTTCGGCAGCCTGCGGACCCCTGGGCATCGTCTGGGTCGATGCCCACCCGGATCTCAACACGCCCGAAACGAGCCCCTCAGGCAACATCCACGGCATGGTCCTGAGCGGGGTGATGGGCCAGGGCTCACCGGCGATGCGAGCGGCGACTGCGGCCTGCGACACATCACCCGATCGCGTCACGATTGTTGGCGCCCGCTCAATCGACGCAGGGGAGCAGGCGTTCATTGACGAGCACGGCGTGCGGTGCGTGATGCAGGATGAGGTTGCAAGCGGAGGACTTGCCGCGGCGCTCGAAGAGGCGGTGACGCGGGCTGGCGATGCCTTTGGGCTGACGGTCGACTTGGATGTCATTGACCCTTCGCAGGCGCCCTTTGTGTCGACGCCGGTTGCCGGTGGCATCGAACTGGACGACCTGCTTGATGCCCTTCGGACCATGCCGCACCGCGATCGTCTTTGCGGGCTTGAGGTGACGGAAATCGCCGATGATGGCGATATGGCAGTGGCCCGTGACATGGTTGCCGCGATCATTGCGGC
>CAZJKE010000010.1:0-25265 GCA_964546585.1 uncultured Isosphaeraceae bacterium
GTCTTTTCTCCACGGGCACACTGCCTGCCTGACACTGTTTCGATAGACCGGGGGGATTACAGGGATTACAGGGGGTCTGACCCCGGGTGTGACCCGGGGTGTGACCCCTAGGGCTTCGGGGCATCGATATTGTGGCGGTGGTCGTGTATTTGTCTGGCGGCCTGCTAGCGAATGATCCGGAGCCGGAGAAACTCACCGTCGCGAACAAGTTCGATGACGCGGTAGCGGTATGAACCGCGAATGGACGGCGCAAATGTCATGGTGATCAGACGGCCTTCATCCTGCATCAGGACATCACCGAAGGCCTTGCCCTTCAGCATCCTCTGGACCGTTCTCGCAAGCTCACGGCGATTGGTTTCGAAGAACAGATCGAATTTCGCGCGGCCTTGTTCTTGAACGGCATAGGCGTCATGCGTCTCAGCAGACAGAACCTGTTCGAAGAGTAACTCCCAATCCCGCTCTCGCAAGCAGATCAGAAGGTGTTGCAGCAGGTGCTCCGGGAGAATTGCACGCAGTGTGACCTCGCCAGTTTCCTCATCCTCAGTCCGTAGCTCGATACCGGCCATGTATTCCTGCAGCATTGGGCTCGCGTCACCAGTGATCGTTGAATACTCCACGATCGTTCCGTCTTCCCGGATCTCCTCCTGCGGCAAGTTCTTCTGCGTTGCATACAAGTAGGCCGGCCGCTTCCGGTGCTCGATGGTGTATGTGCTACAGCCACCAACTGCCGCGGTCACCAGAATGATGGACCATAACTTCACTTCCCCGTGGCCGCGGGCGCGTCCACATCCATCAGGAACCGGGTGATCCACAGTTGACTGGTTCCAGTCTCCCGCTTTGATGTCCAAATCAGCCAGGTGCCATCGGCATTGAACGCCGGGAGCCCATCGAATCCGGCCGCATGTGTGACGCGCTGCGGTGCGTTCTCCCCGCGATTCTCAATGTCCATCATGAAGAGCTCGTAGTTGTGGTGACCGACTTGACTGGTGGCATAGATCAAATGTCGTCCGTCGGGATGCCAGAAAGGACACCAGTTCACATGTTCGTTGTCGGTCAATTGATATTCTTGTCTCAGGCCCGTGATTGCGCCGTCTTCGCCGAACGCAAGATCAGCGACAAAGATCTGCAGCAGATCATTTTTGTCCCTGTCGGATCGGTAGGTAATGCGTTTGCCGTCGGGCGAAAAGAATGGTCCGCCGTCATACCCCGGTTCGCCGACCAAGAGCACGCTCTTTCCAGTTGCAGTGTCCTTGACATAGATGTCGCCATCACCTGACTCAAGCGAGCAATACAGGATGAAGCGACCGTCTGGACTCCATGAACCCTCGGCGAGATATGCCTCGTTATTTGCAACAAGCGGTGTGCACTCACCATCGTCGAGCGAGCATTCAACGATGTCCATCATGCGGGGGAATGCCCAGCGATAGCGGCCCGATCCTCGCTGATATCCCGGAGTCTCCTCCGCGACAGGTGGCCCCGTTGTGGTTGCGAAGAGCACGCGATCATCGTCCTTGGGATGAAACCAGCCGCATGTATTGGCCGCCCCATCCGCACTCAACCGGCGGATGTTCGTCATCCCTGTGACTGTTCCCGCCTCGTCAAACGCGAGATCTCCGAGATACATCGCAAAGTGTTCGCCCGGCTCCTCTCCCTCAGCAGGAGGTTCAATGGCCTGAAAGATGACTCGACGCCCGGATGGGTCAATATACGACTCTCCCGCCTTGAGGAATTGCGATGGATCGGTCAGCCGGACAGGCTCACCGATGAACTCCGCTTCATCGGGATGCAAAGGACCCGCTGCGGCACATGCAGCAATCAGAAGCACAGGAATCGTAGAATGTCGCATCATGGAACCTCTTTCAGGTGAGTGATCGGACAGAGCATGATATCGCCGCCGCGGTCCCCGGCGTGCCGATCGTTCACATGGATGAACGCATTGTCGTAGTGGACAAACCCACAGGACTGCTCTCCGTACCTGGAATTGGGCCGGACAAGGCAGACTGCCTGGCCGCTCGCGTTGCGGCGTCCATTGCGGGGGCGAGGATTGTGCACCGGCTTGATCGTGACACTTCGGGCATCATGGTGATGGCCCGCGACGCCGAAGCACACCGCGAACTGAGCCGACAGTTTCACGATCGCGAGGTTGAGAAGATCTATGTCGCTACCGTCGCCGGCAATGTGGCCAACGATGAAGGCGTCATCGATCTGGCCATTCGAAAGGACCTCGACGATCCGCCAAGGCAAATCGTGGACCTCGAACGCGGTAAACCATCCCTTACGAAGTGGCGGGTTCTTCGGCGGGAAGGGGACCGAACAATGCTCGAACTTCGACCAAGAACCGGTCGCTCACACCAACTCCGGTTGCACTTGCAGGCAGTGGGGCATCCAATCCTGGGAGATGATCTCTACGCCAGCAGGGTTGAACTGGCCATGGCGGATCGACTGATGCTGCATGCGGAATCCTTGTCGATCATCCATCCTTCGGACGCATCACCGCAGACATTCGTTTCTCCCTGCCCGTGGCAGCAGGCGTGATCAGCCCTCTGCGCCGCTTGTTTCCGGTTCCGCCGCCGGGGGTTCGGCGTGCGTCGGCGTGAAGAACAGGTGATCGTCACCCTCCTTGTGAGTGACATCGATCCGATCGCCTTCCTTGTACTCGCCGCCAAGCAGCGACTCCGCAAGTGAGTCCTCAATGTAGGAACTCAACGCCCGCCGCAGTGGCCGCGCGCCGAAGTCCGGGTTGTACCCCTTTTCAATGAGGAAGTCCTTGGCTTCTTGATCGAGGAACATCTCAAGACCTCGTGACTGGAGGCGTTCGCAGATCTTTTTCAGCTCGATGTCGATGATCACGTAGAGATCGTCCTTGGTGAGCGGATGGAACACAATGACATCGTCGAGGCGGTTGATGAACTCGGGGCGGAAGTGCTTTTCCGTCTCGCTGGTCAATTGAGTCTTGAGTACCTCATACTCCACGACTTCTTCTCGCTTGCCGAACCCGAAGGCCTGGCCGCCCTTGATGAGATCGGCACCGATGTTCGAGGTGAGAATCAGGATCGTGTTTCGGAAGTCGACATGTCGACCGAACGAATCGGTGAGTCGACCTTCCTCCATGATCTGGAGCAACATGTTGAAGACATCCGGATGCGCCTTCTCCACCTCATCGAAGAGTACGACGGCATACGGCTTGCGTCGGATCTTCTCGGTGATCTGGCCGCCTTCCTCGAATCCAACATATCCGGGAGGGGCGCCAACCAATCGTGAAACCGTATGCTTTTCCATGTACTCGGACATGTCGAGGTACACGAGCGAATCCTGATCGCCGAACATGAATTCCGCCAGCGCCTTGGCCAGCAGAGTCTTGCCAACGCCAGTCGGACCGAGGAAGAGGAATGAACCCATCGGACGATTCGGATCCTTCAAGCCGCTTCGCGCCTTGCGAATCGCCCGCGCGACCTGTTGAATCGCCTCGTTCTGACTGATGACCGTGAGGTGCAGTTCTTCCTCGAGTTGCAGCAGTCGCTCGGACTCCGCTTCTTCGAGTCGAGTCAGAGGCACGCCGGTCATTTTCGACACGACTTCCGCGATGACTTCCTCATCAACGGTGCCCGTGACCTCGTTCATCTGTTCTCGCCACTGCTTCTGGATGTCGTCCTTCTCCTTGCGGAGTTGCTCGGATTCATCGCGAAGCGAAGCGGCAGTTTCGTAGTCGGCGTTCTTGACTGCCTCATCCTTCTTGACCTTCAACACCTCAAGGCGTTCCTCGAGGTCGGCCAGTGATGGTGGCTTGGTCATCGACTGGAGGCGGATGCGGGCACCGGCCTCATCGATGACATCGAGCGCCTTGTCGGGCTGCACGCGGCCGGAGATGTAACGATTCGAAAGTTCAACCGCAGCGCGGATGGCCCCATCCGTGATCGTGACCCGGTGGTGATCCTGATACCGCTCGCGGAGTCCCTTGAGGATTGCGATGGTGTCTTCGTCATTGGGTGGATCCACGGTGATTGACTGGAAGCGTCGCTCCAGCGCCGTGTCCTTCTCGATGTACTTGCGATACTCGTCGAAAGTAGTTGCACCGATGCACTGAATCTCGCCGCGGGAAAGGGCCGGTTTCAACACATTCGACGCATCGATGGCACCTTCCGCACCGCCAGCGCCGACGAGCGTGTGCAGCTCGTCAATGAACAGCAGAATGTTCTTTGCCCGCCGCACCTCATTCATGACGGCCTTGATGCGTTCCTCAAATTGGCCGCGGTACTTGGTGCCTGCCACCATCATGGCGAGATCAAGTACGACAACTCGGCGGTCGTGCAAGAGATCGGGAACTTCGCAGTCGACGATGCGCTGAGAAAGACCTTCGATGATCGCAGTCTTGCCGACACCGGCTTCGCCGAGAAGCACGGGGTTGTTCTTTGTGCGGCGGCAGAGCACCTGCACGAGCCGTTCGATTTCGTTGTGCCGGCCGATGACCGGATCCAGTTCCCCACTGCGGGCAAGTTCGGTCAGGTCGCGGCCGAAACTGTCGAGCGCCGGTGTCTTGCTCTTACCCCGGCGGGGGGAGGGAGAGGATTCACCGCCGGCGGGTTCCATTCCCTCCGGGGCTTCTTCTTCGAGTTCAACGCCAGCGCCGAGCAGGTTGAGCACTTCTTCCCGCACCTCTTCAAGTTTGAGGCCGAGATTCAGGAGCACTTGCGCTGCAACGCCTTCCTGTTCGCGAAGCAGGCCGAGCAGGAGATGTTCGGTTCCCACATAGTTGTGGTTGAGGCTGCGGGCTTCTTCGATCGAGTACTCGATGACCTTCTTTGCACGGGGAGTTTGTGGCAACTTGCCCATGGTCACCATGTCCGGGCCACTCTTGACCAGTTTCTCGACCTCCAGGCGGACTTTGCGAAGATCGATGCTGAGGTGCTTGAGAACATTGGCGCCTACGCCGGACCCTTCCTTCACCAGGCCAAGAAGGATGTGCTCGGTGCCAATGTACTCGTGGTTGAACCGCTGGGCCTCCTGGTTCGCCAGGGCCATGACCTTGCGGGCGCGATCTGTCAGGCGTTCAAACATAGGTCTCTTTCGTCTCTGAGGGCTGATTCAGGAGCAACACGCTCCCATTGGTCATAGTACGAAGTCCGGGCGGTCTGCGACCGCAGAACAACGGTCCATTCACACAATCGGTGCAACGAGCGTTCCGTTTGAGAAGAGAGCGACATTCCGCAAAAAAAGGTCCTGTAACCGGTCTCAAGGGAGGTCCCGGATGCCAATTTGGCTGGTTTCAGACGACTTGGCCGCCGCGCAGGTGGACGGTCTGGTCTGCTCGTTCCGCCACGGCCTCGTCGTGCGTCACCATGACGATGGCCAACCCATTGGTGTGAAGTTGGGCAAGCACATCGAGAATCTCGCCACCTGTCTCCTCGTCGAGGTTGCCGGTTGGCTCGTCAGCGAGAAGGACGCCTGGACTGTTGATCAGTGCTCGGGCGACAGCAACCCGCTGTCGCTCCCCACCAGACAGTTCCCGAGGGCGATGTTGCCGTCGATCTTCGAGGCCGAACTGGCGTAACAGTTCCTCCGCCCGATCTTCCGCATCACTGCCGTTGTTCTTGCCGCCGATCATCGCTGGCAGCAAAGTGTTTTCGTACACCGTCAGTTCGGGGAGCAAGTGGTAAAACTGGAAGACGAATCCGACCGCAGTGTTTCGGTACCGGTTCAGGCTACCGCCGCTGCGGGACCAGACGGCCTCTCCGCGGTAGAAGACATCGCCGCTTTCTGGATCAGGTCGATCGAGTCCGCCGAGCAAATGCAGCAGCGTTGACTTTCCCGATCCGCTTGAACCATGCACGGCGATCCATTGTCCCTCCGAGAGGCTGATCGATGCGCCCTTCAGTACCGGGACATCTACCCGGCCGAGCCGGTATGTCTTGCGGAGATCCTGTCCTACAAGAAGGAAATCACTCATGGCGAAGCGCCTCCACCGGATCGGTGTCCGCAGCCTTTGCCGCCGGGATAACGGCGCCGAGGAGGCAGAAGATGACTGCTCCAATGAGCGTGACGGTTGCCGAGGGCCAGTCCACGGCGTTCGGAATGGTGGAAAAATAATAGACGGCAGGGTCCCACACCACGACGCCGCCGATGTGGCGAATCCATAGCACGCTGCCGCCGAGAAGACCGAAGGTCACGACCCCGATCAGCCCCAGCACGATGGGAAGGAGGTGTCCTTTGCGTCCGCGGGCGATCGTGATTGCGGCGGCGGTGGCGGCCAGCACGAAGGCAATCACGGTGATCCAGATGGGTGGCTCGCTCATGGCGTTGTGGATGGTGTTGATGTTGTGTGTGATGGCCCAGCCAAGTACGAGGCCAAGCAATGCCCCGATGATGCCGATGACGCCGCCGTATTGGAGAAATATCCAGACAATGCCAGGGCGTGATGCGCCAAGACTTCGAAGGATGCCGATGTCGCGGGTTTTCTCGAATACGATCGCCCAGAAGATCGAAAGAATCAGCGCTGCGCACACCAGGTAGACGATTGAGAAGAGCGTCCGCATGAGTTCGCGCTCTTTCTCGATGGGATCAGTGAACTTCCGCTGTTGTTCCCGCCATGTGTGGATTGACAAACCCGGGGCCGAGAGTGATGGCGGCGAGATCAGGTCACCAGCATGCGCCTCTTCGAACTCCCTGTAGATGGGCATCACCGTGTCCCGCAGTTCCTCCGGCGTGATGCCGTCCTTTCCCCGGACGAGAACAATCGTGGCCCGCGCCGGATCCTTTCCGATCACAACGGTCGGATCATCCGCGTCAACCAGTTCAGCCGCATCCAGATGCAGGAGCCGCTGCGCGACTTCGATTGGCACATATATCCGCGACTCATCGATGAGGAAGACGCCGGATTGGAACTCGTTGAGAAACGGCATGATGACGCTCTCTGGCTCGATCACACCACCCTCGGCGTCGATGGGGAGCATCGTCAGCGTGCCTTCGAAGCGGGGCAGCCACCAGTAATCGTTACGCGTAACGCGATAGGAGCCGTCATGCTGCCTCTGGTTTCCATCCGACACATGAAGGCCCGTGACGATGCCGCCGTGGCCGCGGTCAGACTGGAAGGTGAGGCCTTGCCGGTGGATCGTTGAGGAGTCGGCAAGTCGTTCATCGAGCGCCACAATGGCCTGCCACTGGGTGTCGTCCACTACTTCGCGGATGGAGCCTTGAAGGCCCACTTCGCGGTAGTTCAATTGAATGGCTGCATCATTGACGGTGTCAAGGAAGGGCTGCTTCTGATCCTGCTTCAGCAGTGGAAGGATCGTCTCGATGTTCTCGGCAACAGCGTCCAGCAGCAACCAATCCTGTTGATTGGCAGAGGTGGTTTCCCAAACAAGCGAATTGGCGAACTCAGTGACGCGGCCGATGGACGCTGGGTCGATGCCCCAGACCTGTACCGTTTCGCTCTGCTTGGCCTTTCGGTCGGGATACGGCATCCGCAGTAATCCCCAACCATCGACGATCGGTGTTGCTGCCTCAATGTCCCCGTCGGCGTCCAAACGATCGATGAGATCCTCGTACTCGGGGATTCCAGAGACGCTGTAACTGATGATGACATCGCCCATGAGCGTTCGTCCGGCGGACTGCAGCATGTCCAGAAAGCCGGTCATGACGGAGACAACGACAATCACCAGCGCCACGCACAAGGCGACCGCGGCGATGGCGATCAGCGGAATGACGCGGCTCGTCAGGTATCGACTGGTCAGGAGCGTCTGGTACACGGGCAGTGGATGATAAGGGCAGGATAGGTGTCCGGTACCGGTCCCGGACACCTCTAATTTGCCGGACAGCCGATGTCGACAACGACGACTTCGCCAAGACATGGCCGCGCCTCCTCCGCGGCGAATCCCCTCTTCCAGCCGACGAAGGTCACCGTGAGCGACGCACGCAGGGCAATGCCGAGGATCGCGCCGTCGTCGCAATCGAGGCCGGAGGGAATATCCACCGCAACCCGAGGCACCGTTGCCGCATTCATCTCCTGCACAATTCCCCGTACAGGCTCTTCTATGTTCCGATCGAGCCCCGTGCCGAAGATCGCATCAATGAGCATGTCTGCATCATGGCAGTACTCCGCGGACCAGGGTTCGATCGGAATGCCCATCTTGCGGGCGATGTTCGCGTTGGTCGCGGCGTCACTTCCAACCCCTGGATCACCGAGAGCGGCAATCCGCACCGCGGCACCGCGAATCCACAGATGCCGTGCGAGTGCATACCCGTCGCCACCATTGTTTCCCGTGCCACACACGATGATCACATTGGCACCGCCGATGTCGAATCGCTGTTCGATAGCGTCGGCCGCTCCCCTTGCGGCGTTTTCCATCAGAACGATTCCGGGAATACCAAGTCTGGCAATGGCGTCACGATCCACTGCGCGAGCATCGGCTCGGCTCAACAATCGATTCTCATTCATCGGGAGAGCGATGATATAGACTGCCCCGCTCATGTCCCCCATGGATGTCATCAGTTTCATTGTGTCCATCCTTCTGGCGTGTTGCTGCGTGCTGTGGCTCATTCTTCTCTTCCGGCTTCTCAAGATGGCGATGACGCGGGCGAACATCCGGGAAGGACTCGATCTACCCTCACCGGACAACGAGAAAGTGAGCATCGTGGTGCCGGCGCACAACGAGGAACGGTGCATTGATGACTGCATCCGTGGCCTGCGTCAACAGACGCACCGCGACATCGAAATCATCATGGTGCTCGATCGATGCACGGACGGAACCACCGAGATCGCCCACAGACATGCGAGCGAAGACGACCGCGTCGTCGTCATCGAGAACGAATCCTGCCCGGATGACTGGGCCGGCAAGTGCAATGCCGCCCGCGTCGGCGCGTCGCGAGCCACGGGAGACTGGCTACTGTTCTCCGATGCGGATACCACCTTCGACCCGCGACTGGTGCGAGCATCCGTCGCATCTGCAACGAAACGAGACGCATCGCTGCTGAGCATTCTGAGTACGCTCACGACCGGCCGTTTCTTCGAGAGGATCGTTCAGCCAATGGCGAGCACTTTTCTCGTGCGAATCTTCCCAATCGACCGAGTCAACCGCGAACATCGTCCGAGGCCATTCGCCAACGGCCAGTTCCTGTTGTTCCGCCGCGACGCATACGAGTCAATTGGTGGGCACGAGGCGGTCAAGGATGATCTTCTGGAGGACATCGCCTTCGCCAAGAAGATGCATCTTGGAGGCGGCCGCGTGCAGCTGTTGCTCGCCGACGGGATGCTGACATGTTCGATGTACGACTCGTTCTGGAAATTCTGCGAAGGATGGCGGCGCATCTTCGTCGAGGCAGGCGGTCGCAACCCGTCCATCCTTCGCCACAACGCATGGCTGTCGGCGACGGTCGGCGTGGCCGCGCCGTTGATGGGGTATCTGGGTGTGGTCTTGGGCGCAACGATACTTCCGGATCTGCTCGTACTTGGCATCTCGGCTGTTGCGCTACAGTTGATCGTGACGGGCTGGTTGTACCGCATCAACGGCGCACCGCTCCTGTGGGCGTTCTTGGCGCCGATTGGCGCAGCGGTGGTAGCAAGATTGTTTCTTGATGCGGCATCCATGGTCGAGAACCGGACACCTATTCGATGGGGCGGTCGTGAGTACATTCTGGAGCCGAGGTAGCGGATGCGGATTCTGCTGACAAACGACGACGGCATTCGAGCGCCCGGAATTGTGGCACTGCACGAGGCGTTGGAGGGACTGGGCGACATTGTCGTCTTTGCTCCTGAAACGGTGCAATCCGCGACCAGCCACGGCATTACCTACACATCGCCGCTCATGACACAGGAGGTGCAGGTCACGACGACAATGAGTGGCACTGCAGTTGATGGGCGCCCAGCCGACTGTGTGAAACTCGCACTCCGAGAAATCTGGGAGGAGCGGTTTGGCCCAGGTTCGCGCCCTGATCTGACCATCAGCGGCATGAACGCCGGTGCCAATGTCGGCATCAACATCATCTATTCAGGCACGGTCGCCGCCGCCATCGAGTCGGCCTTTCTGGGTGTGCCAGCGATTTCCGTCAGCCTTTATCTGGGTGATCGCGACAACATCTGCTGGGAGCGGGCTGCGGAAATTGGCCGCACGTCGATTGATCGGGTTCTTGAACACGACCTGCATCCGCATGAAGTTGTCAACTTGAACATTCCTCGCTGTGAGTCACCACAGATGCCGATGCCGGAGATCCGCGTTGTCGAGATGAACGCCGCGGGCGATCTCGGCACCTACGATCGCCGCGAGAGTCCAATGGGACGCACCTACTACTGGGCGGCGGGCAGCGGTATGGAGTTCGCGCACACCGCAGAGGGAAGTGATGTCGAAGCGTTGAAGGAGGGGTGTGTCACGCTGACACCGCTGCGATATATCCTGACGGACCTCCAACGGCTCGATGTCTGGCGAGATCGCATCACCGACCGAATGTAATTTCAATTGGGATGCGGATCATCTCACCTTCGCCCATTGCATCGATGCGCTCCCCGGATGCTCGCCATGAATAGAGGCTTGACTTCAGCGTGCGATCAATGGATCCGCTGCCTGTTCCCTCGGTGATGTCCACGATGATTGGCCGGCCGGTCCGGTCGATGACAAGCGTGGCCAACATGCTTCCTGGAGCGGATGTCACGGCTTGATGTGCAGTAAAGGACGGCCTCCTTGGCCGGAGTTGGATTCCTTCGCCTGCTACCGGTTTGCCGGTCTTCCAGTTCTCGGGCGGGACCTCGATTGTCGATGTGGGGTCCGCGTCGCGATCGGCGGGATCTGCGGTCTTGGATTCCACCGGGGTTCCTGCGGTCGCGGGAGGTGCGGGGGGCTGCGGCGGTTGAGGCGGTGCAGGCATCGGCGTTGACTGGGCGGCGGCAAGCAGTTGTGTGCCAAGATCGGACAGATCTTGCAACAACTCGGCGAGTAGTGGTGTGGACGGCGAGGGCGTTGGTTCGGACTCCGCTGTGGGGATGTTGATGGGATCCATCTGCATGGCCGCCTGCTCCTGTTCCGCGAAAACGGCGAGGTGTTGTTCGTACTCGCGGTATCCGATCCAGGTGAGCGTGGATGTCTGGGATTCGGACAGTCCAAGGTGGATGTCCGGAGGCTCCTCCGGCGGTGTCGGAATGTGCGACGCATCGGCGGCAGGCGCCCGCCATGCGCCGGGACTCTCCAGTCCTCTTGCGAGAACCGGAAGGAAGAGTGCGTGGGCAGCAATCGAACCGCCGATCGCAACCAGCGTCGCCGTCCGGTCAGCGCTGCGCATCATCATCCGCCTCGCCGACAAGGAATATCTCCAGTCCTTCTCCGCGCAGCCGATCCCATGTACCGGTTAACAGCGGGCCGCGATCGACGATGGCCTCGCCCTTCTCCATGACGACATAGATGGCAGCATCCGGAGACTCCATGAGTCGCCTGTTGACCGCGTCGACAACATCACGCAGAGGAGTCGGCGTGCTTCCGACATAGATCTGCCCGTCCACTGCAAGCGTGACTGAAACCACGGGACGGGGTTGGACTGCTTCCGCCGCGGCGTAGGATTCGAGGGGAACGGGAAGGACCTCGGCCCGGATCATGAGCACCATTGCGTAGATGAAGAAGGTCAACAACAGAAACACAACATCGATGAGCGGCATCATCTCCACTCGCGCATCATGTTCGGTGCGGCGGATCGCTCGCATGTGTGCTACTCCTCCACGATGAGGGTTGCCAGTGCGGTTGTGACATCCTCGGTGAAGTGAAACACGCGGTCGAGTCCAGTCGCGAGCATGGTGGACCAGACGGCATCCGAGATGTTGCAGATGATCAGGCGTCGTTCCTTCTCACGAAGGAGTTTTCGTGCCTCGATGAGCGCGCCGAGATTCGAGGAATTCATCGCATTGACGGCCTGAAGATCGACAATCACATCAGGTGGCGAATCTCCGTCCGTCTCGAGTCGCCGCAAGACCGCATCGGTGTCTTCTGAAAAATCGGGCTCGTCCCGCATTTCCAGAATCAGCACGCTGTCGGACCACTGGTTGAGGGTCATGGCCTCACGATAGCAACAAACGGTGTCAGACACCCTCTGTTGCTACGGGTTCATCTGAGGCTTCGACCTTGCCAGCGGCGATGAGTCGATCACCCTCCTTGAGGTTGACGATGCGGACGCCCTTGGTATTGCGGCCGATCCGGCTGATGGAATCGGCGGCAATCCGCACAAGCATCCCCCCGGCGCTGATGAACATGAGGCTGTCGCCATCGCGGACGGCCCTGATATCGGCGACCAGGCCATTTCGGTCACCGGTCTGGATGTCCCGCCGCCCCTTTCCACCACGACCCTGCGGCCGAGTATCGCCGTTCTCAGAGCGAATCAGGTACTCGTCCATCGTCGTTCGCTTGCCATAGCCGTTCTCGGTGATGGTCAGCAGGTCGGCATCGTCGCTTGCCAACACTGCGCCGATGATGCAATCGCCGTCGGCGAGCACGATTCCACGAACGCCTGCGGCAGTCCGCCCCATCGGCCTGGCGTCGGTCTCGTTGAACCGAATTGACATGCCGTGCGAGGTCGCCATGAGAATGTCGCCGTGGCCATCAGTCTTGATCACATCCACCAGCGCATCTCCGTCGTTCAGACGGATTGCGCGAATACCGGCACGGTTCACATTCCGATAGTCCTGAACAGGTGTTCGCTTGATGCGGCCCTGCGAAGTCGTGAACACAAGCATGTCGTTGCTGTGCTCGAAATCTCGAATGTTCCGGAAAGCAACCACCGTTTCGCCTTCTCGAAGCTGCAGAAGATTGACGATAGCGCGGCCGCGGCTCGTTCGCGACACCTCGGGGAACTGGTACGCCTTGAGCCTGAAGACCCGGCCCGTGCTGGTGAAGCAGAACAGGTCATCATGGGTCGAGGCCACAAAGATGTGCTCGATGAAATCGCCATCCTTGGTTTCGCCCCCGCGTATGCCGCGGCCGCCCCGGCCCTGTTCGCGGAACGTGTCGATCGGCAGCCGCTTCACATAGCCCTGATGCGAAATCGTGACGACGACTTCGTGTTCTGCGATCAGATCGCCGAGATCGAACTCGTCCTCCTCCGCCTCAACGAACGATGTCTTTCGCGGCGTTGCAAACTTGGACTTCATCTCGTGGCAGTCTTCGCGAATAATGTCGAGAACGCGACTATCGTCGGCGAGAATGGATTCGCAGTCATCGATTTTCTCAAGCAGTTCAGCGTGATCGCCCGTCAGTTTTTCGATCTCCAGCCCTACCAACTGGATCAGTCGAAGGCCGCCGATCGCGTCGGCTTGCGCCTTGGACAACTGAATGCCATCGGCCGATGCTTCGATCAGTCGATTGGCAATCAACTTCGCATACTCGTGATCGGCGGGAATGCGGAAGTCGCGAGTCATGAGCTTCTCGATGGCTTCCTCGCGTGTCCTGCTGGCGCGAATGAGGGCAATGACCTCATCGATATCGCAGACCGCGTAAATAAGACCTTCCAGACGATGCGCGGCCTTGCGAGCCTCGCGTAGCAGGTATTCGGTACGCCGGCGAATGACCTCGCGACGATGGTCGATGAAACAGTTGATGAGATCGCGAAGTCCCAGCGTGCGTGGGCGTCCATTGACCAACGCGATGTTGATGACCGATACGGTCGACTGCAATGGCGTGTATCTGAAGAGTTGTCGTTCGACCACCTCAGGATCGGCACCGCGCTTGAGGTACACGACGATTCGAGTGCGCCACTTCTTTCCCGAGAAGTTCTTGATGTCCGCCACATCCGGAATGCGACCAGATTTCGCGCATTCCACAATCTTCTCGATCAGGCCGTTCTGTACCAGTTGATAGGGGATCTCATCAATGACAATGGCTTGTCGCCTGCCGATTTCCTCGCGATGCACGGTGCCGCGAACTGTGATCCGTCCTCTTCCCGTGGCGTAAGACTCGGCGACGCCTCGTCGGCCGACTACGCAGCCACCGGTTGGGAAGTCAGGACCCGGGACCAACTGCAACAGGTCGGTCAGTTCGAGGTCGGGGTCATCAATGATGGCAATAATTGCATCGCAGATCTCGCCGACATTGTGCGGCGGCATCGAACAGGACATGCCGACGGCAATGCCACTCGACCCGTTGACCAGAAGATTCGGGAACCGCGACGGCAGCACGGTTGGTTCGGTGCGAGTTTCGTCATAGTTCGGGCGAAAGTCGACCGTGTCCAACTTGATGTCGTCGAGCATCTCCACCGTCGCTTGCGTCATGCGGGCTTCGGTGTATCGCATGGCCGCAGGTGGATCGCCGTCGATCGAACCGAAGTTGCCTTGCTTGTCGACCAGAGGGACGCGAATTTTCCAATCCTGCCCCATGTTGACAAGCGTTGGATAAATCACCGACTCGCCGTGCGGGTGATAGTTGCCGGAGGTATCACCGGCAATCTTCGCGCACTTTCGATGTTTGCGTCCCGGCGTCAGATTGAGGTCGTGCATCGCGACCAGAATGCGTCGCTGCGACGGCTTGAGTCCGTCCCGGACATCAGGCAGCGCGCGATCCGTGATCGTCGACATCGCATAGGTCAGGTAACTCTCCTGGAGTTCCTTCTCAATGAGTTGATCGATCACCATCCCAAGGTTGGGACCGGAGTCGTCGGGGGCGCCGTTCTGTTCGGGTGCACTGCTCATGGCCTTGGCAGGGCCGTGCATTGTACCTCAACGGAGGTCTCAACGGGCTTCCGGCAGCCCTTCTGAAGTGGTCCTCAACAACATCAAATGTTCAGGATTTCCAGCGCCTTGGCGGCTACTTTTTTTGCCCCGAATGGGCGAGCGAGTTTCGGCAACGATGTCCACCGGATATTCCACGAGCATGTCACGCACACTCGCAAGAACGCCTTCAACAGCATCTTCCGAAATGCCGGATCCAACATCCTTGGAACCTCGATCAGAGGCCCCAAGTTCGTAATGCGGCTTCACCAGCGTGATGATCCAGGTGGGGGACCAGCCCAGAGCAGCGGGAATCGCCCGGTGCTGCGGCGTCCACCCCAGATCCACCGTGACCAGATCAACTTCATCCGTCGGATCGAGGTGAAGTGCGTTGGTCCGCTCCATCACATGGACCCGATCGTCATTTCGAAGTGACCATGCCAGTTCGCCGTATGCCGTATCCACAGCATGAATGCTTGCGGCACCTCGCTGCAGGAGACAATCCGTGAATCCACCAACATTGCAGCCGAGGTCGGCACATCGGAAGCCGGTGACATCCATTTCGAAGACATCGAGCGCGTGTTGCAACTTCAGTCCCGCGCGGGAGACGAAGGGGTGGTCGCTCACGCCTCGACGCCGACGACCGCGATGCCTTGAGCGTCAGCCGCGGCCAGCACTGCCGGTCGATCCAGCAGAATGACGCGGCCACTTCCGACGGCGACGCAACTGCCGCCCGCCGCTTTCATCTGATCAATCGTGTCCACACCTATCGACGGAACATCGGTTCGCCGGTCCTGGTCGGAAGGCGAGGTCTTCAACAGCGTCCAGCCGCCGCTCGGGCACAGGTCACCGGCCCGCCTGATCATCGCCGCAGTTCCCTCGACCGCTTCCACCGCGATGACATCACCTTCCTTGACTGCCAATGCCTGCCCGATGTGGAGTTCACTTGATCCCTGCACAAGCGGCCATGCAAAGTCAATGTCCGCCCGCTGCGACGCGGCGGGTTGCACGGATCCGAGAACTCCGCCGGAGGCAAGATGATCTGGAATGAATGTTGTCGAATCGATGAGTGTGACTCCTGCGCGGTGCAGTTCATCGGCGACAGCCGCAAGCACCGTCGCGTTTCTTCGGTCGTGCCGCAGGCGACGATACCACAGCCGAAGCGAACGCAGGTCCGGGATATTTCGCAGGAGCCGCAGGGGGTCGTGCATCGCGGCTTTGCGAACACCGCCCGCCATGACGGCTTCGTCCGCGCCCCATCTTTGCAACAGACGGATCCAACGGCTCATTCTCGCCATGCCCGCCGTTGCGAAGGCATCACAGTACTCGGGAAGTTCAGGTGCAAACTGCCCCCGCAGCCCGACGCAGCAGACGCGATGCCCGGCGGCGCGTGCGCCACGGGCAATCAACAATGGCAGCACACCGTCGCCGGCGATGAGCCCAAGAACGTGTTCATTCTTCTGCATGGTTGCAGTATCCACCATCTTTGCTCTGGTGCATCGGCAGGATGTCGAGGTGGCTCGGCTGCGGGTGATCGCCGTCGATCAGGTGGTCTAGCACCGCGTCCGGGCACGAATGCACATGCAACACATCCCGCAATGCCGGGCGGATGAATCGATGTTCAATCCCGTGTTCGATGAGCCGCACCAGCGCTTCAAAGTAGTCGGCCACATTCACAATGCCGATGGGCTTCGTGTGATCGTTCAACTGGCGGCCGACCAGCACCTCGAAGAATTCTTCGTAGGTGCCGATTCCACCCGGAAGGACCAGAAAGGCATCGCCCCTATCGGCCATGATACGCCGCCGCTCCTGCATCGTGTCAACGACGATCAGTTCATCGCAATCCTCGTTGGCTTGCTCGTGATCCACCAGTTTGTGGGTCATGACGCCGACAACAGACGCACCCGCCGCTGCCGCCGCTCTGGCGACCTCGCCCATGAGGCCAATGCGACCGCCGCCGTAGACCAGCGTCAACCCTCGCTGGGCAATGGATCGCCCGACGGCTTCCGCGACATCGTGAAAGACCGGATCGAGTTGGGTGGAGGATCCGCAATAGACGGTGATGGCTTCCATGGCGTGTGGGGGCCATTCTACCTCGGCGAAGTGTCTGTCCCTCGTAGGATGTGTACATGACAGGACTGGTATTGATCCTGCTGGCGGCAGCCTGCATTGCGTCGCTCTTCCTGACGGGGGTTCTCGTCCGGGTGGGGGCTGCCGCCGGAACCCTTGACTCGCCCGGCGTCGCAGGTCATGAGAAGTCACTTCGCCGTGTGCCAAACATAGGCGGCATTGCCATTGCCGCGGTGTTTGTCCTGCCGCTTGTTGCCGGGTTGGTGCTCGTGCATGTCGCACCGGGTGCCGTGTCCGATGCAGTACCCGCCATCACACCATGGCTGGATCGCATCTACGCCACCACACCCACGGCGATGGCGCTGCTCGCATGTGTCGTCGTCCTGCACTGTCTCGGTCTGCTCGATGACAGACGGGGCCTCGGTGTCCTGCCAAAGTTTGCGGTGCAGATTTCATGCGCCGCCGTCCTTGCGATCTGGTTCGATGTTCGAATGCTGACTGTCATCGATACATGGCTTGGCATCGGTCCTCTGCCGAGCATCGTCATGACCGTAGTGTGGATCGTCGTCATTACGAATGCGATGAACTACCTCGACAACATGGATGGTGTCACGGCGGGAATCGCCGTTGTTTCGGGTGGCTTGTTGATGCTGGCCGCGCTTCTCAACGCGCAGTGGTTCGTCGCCGGTTCGCTCGCGTTGCTCGTCGGTGGGTGTTTGGGTTTTCTCTGGTGGAACAGACCGCCAGCACGAATTTTCATGGGCGACGGCGGTTCGCTTGTGATTGGATTCGTGTTGTCGGTCCTCGTGATTCGCATGGTCTGGTATGACCCGGAGGCTGGAACGGGGTTGGGTACCGCCTGGTACAGCGTCTTCATGCCACTGATCGTGCTTGCTCTGCCAATCTATGACTTTGTCACCGTGTCGACCATTCGCATGCTTCAATCGCGCAATCCGTTCTGCGGCGATCAGCAACACTTTTCCCATCGCCTTGTCGAGCGGGGGCTCGGACCCTTCGGCGCCCTGGCGGTTCTTTGGTTGTTGTGTGGCGTCACGGGCATGGCCGGCCTGCTTCTTGCAACTGCCGACGCAACCGGCGCAGTGCTCATTGCCGCGCTTGTCGCGATGGTGCTGACCGTGGTGGCCGTCCTTGATTTTGGAGGACGGGGTTCGATCCGTGGCTGAACCCGGCGGAACAGCCTGGTCCGCTGTACTTCGGGTGGGCACGGTGGTCGCCATCACATCGATCGCCTCTGCCCGGTGTCTGACTCTTGCCTCCGGCAACCCATGGTTCGATCTCGACCCTGCCATCAGTGGGGAACTGCCGTCTGTCATGACTCCGGCAGCGAGTGTGTTTCTCGACGGACTACTCCTGCTGTTGTGCGCATTGGGCCTGCACGCGGAAGCACGCAGCGGCCGGGGCATGCACTGGTGGCTGTTGATTGCCGCGGCTCTGCCCGTCATTCCGCTTCTTGTACACGGGGGCACTGACGCGATGCAGTGGTGGCACGGTGCATCCTGGCTCGGTGCCATGCTTGCCGCGGTCACCCTTGCCCATCTCTGCAGAGGGGGTCGAAACGCCGTTCTTGCAGCGGCAGTGCTGTTTGCGATCGCCTCGCCACTGCTGGTTCGCGAGGCCGTCCAGTTTCTGATCGAACACCCGGAAACGGTGCAGTACTTCGAAGAACATCGAGCGGAAGTCTTTGCGATGAACGGTCTCATTGATGGGACATCGCCGGCGGTCGTTTTCGAAGAGCGACTTCGTGCGCCTGGGTCGGCTGGGTGGTTCTCATCACCGAACATTCTCGCGGCCGTACTGGCTGCCTCGTGCGCGGCTTGGATCGGTCTTGCACTTGCCGCCCGCCGTCGCATGGATAGCGGTTGGTGGTTTCTCGCCGCCATCATCGCGGTGACTTGCGGCATCGGCGTTCTTGCAACAGTGTCCAAGGCTGGCATCGTCGCGCTCGCAGTAGCGTTGGCGTTATTGAGCATCGCAGCCATGCCGCATATTCGTCGCTGGCTTGGCATCGCGGGCGGCGGCTTCGCGATTGCAATTGTGGCAGTTGCCGTTCTGGTCGTGGTTGCGCGGGGGTTCCTGCCGGTTGACTTCATGGGCGAGAGGAGTCTCATGATTCGCGCCGAGTATGTGCAGGGAGCCATGGAGATCGCCATGTCCAATCCGGTTCTCGGCACTGGCGCCGCCGGATTCCCCGAGGCGTGGCTGCAGGTGCGGCCGCCCTCGGCGGCTGAGGCCGTGACCTCGACGCACAATGTGGTGTTTGACTGGCTTGCGATGTTCGGCGTGTTCGGAGTTGCGTGGGTTGCCTGTGCAGGTGTGCTCCTGTGGCGAGCGGGCCGTGCGGTAGGCCGCCGCGAGGAAAGGGGCGTTTCGTGCAATAGGGGCCTGATTGCTGCCTCCTCGGTCATGGCGGTTGTGGCGGCCGTGATCATCGGCGGCCCGTTGGAGGCGTGGAGCGTTGTCGGTCTCGGGGGCATGGCCGCGTTGGTGTTCGTAACGGCGATGGTTGCCTGCCGGGGCCGCGAGCGGTGGTGGTTGAGTGGTTTGGGAACGGCGGCAATTGTGGTCGCACTCGACGCGGAGGTTGACATGGTTCTCTTTGACACCGCCGCTGTTTCATGGGGGTTGTGCGTGCTCGGCGTTGGCGGAGCATTGCCGCGGTGCAGGCCGCGGGGCGTTGACAAGGTTGCTTGGGTCGTGCCACTTGCGCTCGCCGGGTGTGTCCTGCTGCTCGCGCTACCACCACTTGCTCGCGAGAGTGTCCGGCAACACGCGGCGGCGGTGATTCTTGTCGAGCGTGGTGTCGCGGGCCGTGGAGAGGCGGTGGACCTGTTGACGGAGGAGGGGGCATCGTTCGAATCGCGGATGGCCGCTGTGGAGCAACTCCTTGCAGCAAGGGAATACGGCGGCGTGTGGTCAGTGCTGGAACCAATGCCGCGGCACTCAGCCGTTCGCAGAATTCAGGCGAGCGTTGCGCCGACCATCGAAGAGTCGATCGCTGCTGCCCGTGACCTTGTCCGCATGGATCCAAACGGACTGCGGGCACATCTTCTCCTGGCCGATGCGCTGGTTGCCGGCGGGCACAAGGAAGATGCGGCGAGCGTGTATGGGCGTGTACTCTTGCTGAACGACGCCCGAAAGGGCGATCCATCCCGTCAACTGTCCAACGCCGAATGGTCCCGCGTCACGGGCCTGGCAGGCCTGCTCGTTGAGCAAGACTGACAGGGTGTCAGAAACCGTTGACCGCGCGAACAACCTGATCCACCGTGTAGAAATCGCCGCGGAAGATCTCCTTGCCATCCGGCCCGAGCACAATCAGCAGCGGAATTCGCAGACCGCCGACCTCGGCCAGAAGCGCATTCCCCGCCGCATTGTTTCCCGTGAGGTCGATCTTCATCGGCGTAACGGAAGGGTCGTCGAACAATTCTACGACCGCGCGCGAGTGCAGCACGGTGTTCTCCAGCAACTTGCAGTTGAGGCACCACTCCGCGGTGAATTCCAAGACAACAACGTCACCTTCCGCCAGCCGCTCCGTCAGCAGCTCCGGCGTGTAGTACTCCCAGTCGATCGGTCCGCGATCAGTAAGCCGAACGCCGGCGGCAAGTGACGCCGCCGCCATCAACAGACCGAGCCCGACGAATCCAATCCGGATTCCGGTGCGTCTCGCCAAGCGCATCGTGCGCCAAGCGAGCCAGAGACCGGATGCCGCGGTACACGCTACAACCGCCCAGAGATACAACCGGCTCACCGGTGCGCCTTCCTGCTGGGCAAGTCCGCTGAGGCCGACACCGAGGAAGTACGCGGCAGCCGCAAGCATCAACAGCCCCATGACCTGCTTGATGACTTCACTCGCCGGGCCGGCCTTCGGCATGCGATCGATCAGTTGAGGAAAGGCGGCGAGTATCAGGTAAGGAATGCCCATGCCGATGCCGATTGCGGCGAAAACAGCGAGCGTGACGGTGGCTGACTGAGTCGCGGCCCACGCGGCCGCTGCGCCCATGAATGGGGCGGTACAAGGCGTCGAGAGTACCGCGGTCATGATGCCGAACAGAAATGATCCGTACCAGGTGTCGTGTTTCGGGTTGATCATGTAGATCGCGTTGGGAAGGCGGATCGAAAAGAGCCCTCCCATGCCGATGGCCATCACCGCAATGAACAGGCCGAGCAGAATCGTGAAGAGTGGGTACTGGAAGAGTTGATTGATGGCGGTGAAACCACTGACAAATGCAATCGCCAGTCCAAGGGCGAGCCAGAGACTCATGACTCCCAACATCATCCAGATGCCAAGCAGCAAGGTCCGTCGCCGATTCCCCGCACTGGCACTGAGGCCCATGATCTTGATGGGGATGACCGGGAGTACGCAGGGCGTGAGGTTCAACAGGAAACCACCCACCATCGCCACGAGCAGGAGCAGAATGAGCCCCGCTCCGCCGCCAGTGTCCAGCGAGAATTGCAGTCCGAAGGCGTCGAAATCGATTGAACCGCCCGGCGGCGCATCGCCGCTGTGAATGCTGGAAAAGACCGATGCATCGAAGGCCGAAAACCGATCGCTCGATCCAGCGGCCGCTCTCATGTCGATGGGATCGACGATGGTGAATGTGATGTCTTTGCCGTACTCCTCCCATCCCGGCGTGCCGGGCCGGGGGGTCGGCATCAGACAGACCGTGTCGTCGCACGCCTGAAACACCACGCGAATGCGCATGGTGGCCTCCGTGCCCGCAACTGCACTCGGATCCACCGAGATTGGAAGGTAGGCGACCGCTTCATCCGACAGCACGGCGTAGTCCACCGGTGTTCCGGCGAACGCTACCTGCACGACTGTCGGCTCCGGCCATTGCATGAACGGGACATGCGGTATCAGTGGGCTGCCCTCTGCCACCTCGACATGTACTTCCGTGGCGATGTAGTCCTCCGCGTCGCCCAATTCCGGGGGAACATCAGGGTCGTGGGTGTGGGCGTGCCAGTGGGGCTCGTGCTCCAGCGCAATTGCGATCACGACATCGCCGCCCGGCGGCACATGTGTGCTGTCGGCCTCCATGACAACATGGACACGGTCCCTCGAATCACCAAAGGAAGGGGCTTCTTGAGGGGTCTCAAAGGGGTTGAAAGCCGTCTGTGCTCCAGCAGAGGCGGTGAGAGCCAGCATGGCCGCGTATGAACATGTCCTTCGCAGTGAACGCATGGGTATGCACAGCGTAGCGAGGGGATCCTCCATTGGCATGACGCAACCTTCCCCATTTGACATGCCTTTGGCTTGAGGCGTACCCTGTGCGATTCGAGGCCCGCAACGGGCGGGCCGCAAGGTGTGCTGGAGTATCACGATGGTTTCTCACAGATCCTTGTTTGCATTTGCTCATGGCTGCTGATGGCCGCCATGACGCGCGTCCCCTCAAAGGAGGCGTGGCTGTGATGTAAGGACCCGAGCCAAGATTGGTTCGGCCTCCCCTGACGGGGGAGTCGACCAGATGGGCCACGGGTCATCAGGCAGAAGAGGCTGCCGACCCGTGGTGTTTTTTTTGGAACACCTCGACAACTCAGTAATCAGACAACCTGACAACCAACCAAGACCAAGGCAAGACCCATGAACGAAGAAACCCTGCGACTCATTGACGCGATCTCCAAACAACGGAAGATCGACCGCGAGATTCTCATCAACGACCTCGAGCAGGCGATGGTGAGCGCGGCCCGCCGTCATTTCAACTCGCTTGACACAGAGGAATTCACCTGTCGCATGGACCCGATGACCGGCCAGATTCACATTTGGAGGTATTTGGAAGACGGGCCGGTGGAGGTGCCGCTGGAGGATCTCGGACGCATTCCCGCACAGACCGCCAAGCAGGTCATGATCCAGCGGTTCCGCGAGGATGAGCGGTCGAGCATCTTCAACGAATTCGTGGACAAGCAGGGTGAACTGGTCGCAGGGACCGCCAGACGATACGAGGGCGGTTCACTGATTGTGCAACTCGACAAGGATGGCAGGGTCGAGGGTTTCATGCCACGATCCGAGCAGATCTCGGGCGAGCAATTTCATCCAAGCGACCGCGTACGGTGCTACATCATTGATGTGCGCGATACGGGCAGCCAGATCAAGATCGTCCTGTCCAGAGCGCATCCGGACTTCATCAGGCGATTGTTCGAAGCGGAAGTTCCCGAGGTAGCGGAGCACACGATCGAGATTCGCGCGATGGCCCGGGAGGCAGGCTTCAGAACCAAACTTGCGGTCACCTCAAATGACTCCAAGGTCGATCCAGTGGGTGCGTGCGTCGGTGTGCGGGGGAGCAGAATCCGAAACATCGTGGATGAACTCGGTGGCGAGAAGATTGACATCGTGCGTTGGAATGAATCCAGCCAGGTGCTGATCGGCAATGCTCTGAAGCCCGCCGAGGTCGAGGATGTCGCCCTTTGTTTCGAGTTGGGTCGTGCGACGATCATCGTTCGCGAAGATCAACTGTCGCTGGCCATCGGCCGTCGCGGACAGAACGTTCGTCTTGCAGCAAGGCTGACCGGCTGGGACATCGACATTCTGACCCCCGAAGAGTTTGCGAAGGGACTCGAATTCATAGAGGAGACGCTTCGCCCCATGGAGGGCATCAACGAAGAACTCCTCGACCGCATGGGCGCCATGGGCATCATCAGCGTCTTCGATGTCGAGGAGGTCGGTCGCAATGTTCTGATCGAAGAACTCGAACTTCCCCAGCAACTTGCTGATCGGGTCATCGACGCATGCGTTGAGAAGTCCAAGATCGTTGCCGAACAGCAGCAAGAGGAAAAGGAAGCCGAGGAGCAGCGGCGGGCTGAGGAAGAAGCAACGGCTGAAGCCTTGCTTGAAGGTGACAGCGACGCCGAATCCGCCGCAGATTCCATTCTTGGGGGCGGAGGCGATTCCGAAGTGCCGACAGTCACAGAAGAAGCGGTAGAGGAAACAGGTGAAGAGACAGAGGAAGAGACACCGGCGGCTCAGACGGAGACCGCAGACGAACCGGAAAACAGTGAGGCTGCACGCTGAGTCGCTCGGCAGCTTCCATGGAGTAATGCGTGGCTAAGAAGTCCACCACAATTCGAGTCCATCAGGTCGCCAAGGAAATGGGCGTGTCCTCAAAGGACATCATCGCCAAATGTCAGGACGAAGCGATCGCGGACAT
This sequence comes from uncultured Isosphaeraceae bacterium, assembly GCA_964546585.1. Classification (GTDB taxonomy): domain Bacteria; phylum Planctomycetota; class Phycisphaerae; order Phycisphaerales; family SM1A02; genus CAZJKE01. The sequence continues at coordinate 23,896 of CAZJKE010000010.1, forward strand.
TACGAACCACATGTCCGCCCTGAGCATCGGTCTCGCGGCGACGGTGCGGGAGTGGTTCAGCGACTCTGCCAAGTCGACGACCACCGTCGAAACGGCTGCCCCGGTGGATGTCGCAAAGGTCAAGAAGAAGGCCAAGAAGACGACTCGCAAGAAGACCACGAAGAAGTCAGGGGACGCGTCAAAGGGCCGCAAGGCATCGGACGGTTCCGCTCCGCCCAAGTCGCATGTGCCACAACAGCCGGAGGATGTGAAGCCTGCCGGTCGTCGATTGGATCAGCCGGCCCGCGTGCAGCTGTCGGGCCCAAAGGTCATTCGCGTCGAACGGCCCGAGCCCGAGCCTGCGCCGCCGCGGCGACCACCTCAGTCGCAGCCGGCGGTGCCGCAGGGAGGGGCGGGTGTTACCACGCCACCGCCGCCGGGACGGGAGCGAGGATCCCGCAGAAACAAGAGACGATCCGGGGGTGGAGCGAGCACTGCTCCCGATCGCGGATCCCGAACGCCGCAGCAGGACTCTGGCAAGGACTCGAGTTGGCGGCGGCAGGACCTTCTGGAGCGGGAGAATCGGCTGAAGCGATCCGGTGGCTTCTTCCGCGCTGCCCGGCGGGACAGCCAGAAACGGTCATCCGGGAAACCAGCGGTGCGGGCGAAGACCATTGCCGAGACAGGGGGCAATGTCACGGTTTCTGAACCGATCCTGATCAAGGATCTCTCGGCGGCTACCGGCGTCAAGGCAAACCGCATTTTGAAGCAACTGCATCTGGCCGAGATTCCGGCCACAGTGAATGACACGATCGATGCAGACATTGCCATTGAGATGATGCTCAAGATGGGAATCGAACTTGATGTGCAGCGCCAGCAATCGGCAGAGGAACAGATTGCGGATGCGTTCAGCGACCGCGAGTTCGTCGATAAGCAGTCAAGGTCACCGGTCGTGACCATTCTCGGTCATGTGGACCATGGCAAGACTTCTCTGCTTGACCGCATTCGCAGCAGCAATATTGCGGACGGAGAGGCCGGTGGTATTACGCAGGCCACGAGCGCTTTTCGCGTGCCGGTGCATCTTGGTGACAACGAGCGACTGGTCACATTCATTGATACTCCCGGGCACGAGGCATTTACGGAAATGCGTGCTCGTGGTGCGAAGATGACCGACATCGTCGTGCTGGTGGTAGCGGCTGACGACGGTGTCATGCCGCAGACCGAAGAGTCCATCAGTCACGCAAAGGCGGCGGGGGTCCCCATCGTTGTTGCGCTCAACAAGATCGACAAGGCGGAGGCCACCGAGGAGAACATCCAACGGATCCTCGGCCAACTTGCACAACATGAACTGAACCCCGTGGAATGGGGCGGCGGCACCGAGGTTCTCCGCA
>CAZJKE010000010.1:25365-59762 GCA_964546585.1 uncultured Isosphaeraceae bacterium
GCACAACATGAACTGAACCCCGTGGAATGGGGCGGCGGCACCGAGGTTCTCCGCACAAGCGCAATTGAGAATGTCGGCATCCAGGATCTGCTGGAAGTACTCGACTATCAGGCAGAACTGCTCGAACTCTCCGCGGACTTTGGCGGCAATTCTGAGGGGACGGTGATCGAGGCGAAGGTCGCGGAAGGAAAGGGCGTAATAGCCAATGTGCTCGTGCAGCAGGGATGTCTGAAGAAGGGCGATGTGGTTGTCGTAGGCCGTGGCTATGGCCGCGTGCGATCAATCACCGACGACAAAGGTGTTTCGGTGGGCGAATCAACGCCGTCATCGCCCGTCGCCATCACGGGCATCAACGAAGTGCCCGATGCCGGTGACAAGTTCTACGTTGTCAAGACGATGAAGGAAGCCGAGGCCGCAGCCAAGGAGAGGACTTCCCAGGAACGACAGAAGGGTCTTGTACGCGAGGTGGTGACCCTGGACAACATCTTTGAACACCTCGCCAGTGCGGAACGCAAGGAACTGCCGGTCATCGTCAAGGGGGATGTACAGGGATCCGTCGAAACGCTTCGCGTGACCATTGCAAAGATCGCCAATGACGAGGCAGGCGTGGAAATCAAGCACTCCGCGGTGGGCGGAATCAATGAGTCGGATGTCAATCTCGCGGAAGCCTGCGGCGGCATCGTCGTAGGATTTGGCGTGACAAGTTCGATCGGCGCGAGAAAACTTGCCGAGCAAAAGAGCGTGGAGATCCGGTACTACGATGTCATTTACGACATTACCGACGATCTGACCAAGGCCATTGAGGGCATGTTGGATCCAGAGTTGAAACTCGAGGTTCTTGGGCACGCCGAGGTCCGCGAGGTCTTCAAGGTATCCAAGGTCGGCATGATTGCCGGTTGCTATGTCACCGATGGTGTCGTTGAGAGAAACGCTCAGATTCGTGTGACAAGGGAAGGAATAGTCACCGAAAACGATCGTCGGCTCGATCAACTCAAGAGATTCAAGGATGACGCCAAGGAAGTGCGCTCCGGTCAAGAGTGCGGAATGCGGATCGATGGCTACGACGACATCAAACCCGGGGATGTGATCGAGTGCTACCGGACGCAGGAAATCAAGCGGTCCCTCTGAGCATCTCCGTCATGACACAGAGAGTCGATCAGGTTGCAGCAACGCTCAAGCGAACTCTTCAGGATGTTCTTGCCCGCGGGTTGGCCGACCCCCGGGTACGGGGACTGATTACCGTAACGCGGATCGATGTGACATCGGATCTTGCGGACGCGATCGTCTTCTGTACGGTCACGCCCGATGAGTTCGAGGAGCTCACCATGCATGGCGTGTCGTCCGCGAGTGGGTGGATTCGCCGCGAGGCGGCATCCCGCATGCGGCTGCGGCGGATGCCGCGGCTGCAGTTCAAGATCGACAAACAACTTCGGCGGCAGCAGGAGACGCTTGCGGCCATCAATGAGGCGTCCCGCTTGGATGAGGAGCGGGCAAGGGAGAAGACAGAGGAGTGATCAGGTGAAGAACTCAGCTGCGTGCGCGAAGAAATTCAAGGCATTGATCAGGAAGCAGGCAGCTGCTGAAGCGACGCCCTGTGATGATGGGCCGACAGGGGAACTGATCTACTCCTCACTGCTCTGGAATGCGACATCGCGCCAGGCGGGCGCGGCATACAAGCGGATGCTGAGATCGGTGGTGGACTTCAACGACCTCCGCCACAACCACGCCGCCGAAACAATCGACCTGCTCGGCGCGTCCTATCCGCTTGCCGCAGAACGGGCGAAGCGTCTTCGGGCCATGCTTCGATCAATCTACCTTCGGGAACATGATGTCACGCTGGAAGTGCTTGCGACGCTGAGCAAGGCCGAGTGCAGGCAGTATCTTGAGACGCTCGCCGGGGTTTCCCCGTTCGTCGCCAATAGAGTCCTGGCGATCTGCTGCGATGTCGCAGCGATGCCGGTTGACGACCGTGCGAGGGAGTGCCTCATTGCAGCGGGCGCCGCTGACGAGTCAGTGAGCGTGCCGGACTTGGCGGTGTGGGTTACCAGGCAGGTCAAGGCCGCCGACATGGTGCCGACACTGGCCAAACTTCAGAAGTGGGTCGAAAGTCAGCCGAAACGCCGCCCGGTCCGGAAGAAGACGCCCAGCAGGAAAAAAGCCCCTGCCGGTCGCCGCCGCGCCTCGTGATCAGCGTTCCACTGGTCGTCCTACTTCTTGCCGCGTCAGGTCTGCAAGAGCGGCTGGAGTCGTATGCGGCCGATCGAAGCGCAGTACCAACCGGCGAAGTGCACGTTGAATCCGCCGCCGCGGCCGCGGCGTACATCATGGGTCGGGATCTGGCCGCATCCGAGCGACACGAGGAAGCCATCGCCGCATTCAGACGAGCAGCAATGCTTGATGACAGTGCTGCGGCGCCGTTGGCGGGTATGGCCATATCGCTCGCGGGGGTTGGCAGACGCGATGCCGCAATGAACGCTTGGCGTGAGGTGCTGGAGCGAGATCCATGGCATGCCGACGCGCTGCTGTTGGTCGGGCTTGATGAAGCCGCGGCGGAAAATTTCGCTTCTGCGGCGAAGCATCTGGCTGCCAATCGACTCCTCGATGGACAGAAGCCTGTTGATTCCCTCATGAGAGATGCAGCATTGGTGGCGGCGCTGCGGAGACTGGGTGATGAGGCAACAGCGGACCTTCTTGCCGCTGAACTTCCAGCCGCGCGTGCGAAAACAGTGCAGGATCTCGGAATGTCTGCGCCGCTACCGGCTTGGCGGGCCGTCCTACAGTCGCTTGTCAGTGTATTTGGGGCGGATGTGGCGGCGTCGCTTGCTGCCGAAGGAACCGATGTCACACGCGGAGCTGTTCGAAGTGGGTTGCTCACGGCGCTTCCAGTTCTGGAATGTGCCGCTGGTGGCGACGGTTCGTTGACTGCGGTTACTTTTGCGCATGCTGCACAGCAGAACACGCTGTCGTTGATGCCGCAGTGGTTTCAGGAAACGACGCTTGCCGATGGCCTTTCGGTTGCAGCACAGTCGATGGGAATGCTGGGCTGCGACGATGCAGCAATCCTGTTGTACGAGGAGTCGCTGCAATTGGACCCGTCGCAGGGGCTTGTCAGCAACAACCTTGCGTGGCTCTTGTTGCAGCGTGATGGTCCAACTGATCGTGCTGAGAAACTGGCGATGTTTGCATTCGATCAGGATCCTCAGGCCGCCCATGTCTTGGACACGCTTGGATGGCTCCGATTCAAACAAGGTCGCGCGGAAGAAAGTCTGGCTTTGCTTGTGGAGGCGGCGGGGCAGGCAGCGGAACCGAGTCCGGAAATCTTTGATCATCTCGGTGATGCTTTCCTTGCCGTTGGAGATACCGCGTCTGCCCGGTCGGCTTGGAGCAAGGCCAAATACATTCTCGACAACCCGGCCCATCGAACGGCCGCCATTGAGGGGATTCAATCGCTTGCGCATTCGATATGGGGCATGTCCGTGGTAACGCCGGAGGCGGTGTATGATCTCGAATTCGGGGATGTCCAGCGCCGGGTTGACGAGAAACTCGCTTCCATTTGGACACAGGGAAAGGAAACGCACTGACATGGCCGGTCACAGCAAATGGGCCAACATCAAGCACCGCAAGGCGCGGCAGGATGCCGTCAAGGGCAAAGCATGGTCCAAGTGCAGCCGCGCGCTCATGGTTGCGGTGAAGAGCGGTGGCCCCGATCCTGAAATGAATCTGACACTTCGATATGCGATCGACGATGCGAAGGCATGCAACATGCCGAAGGACACCATCGCGAAAGCCATCAAGAAGGCCAGTGGCGAGGGTGCGGATGGGGCAAGTTTCGAAGAAGTTCGCTATGAGGGCCGGATGTCCGGCGGTGTTGCGATCATCGTCGATGTCCTGACGGACAATGTGAATAGGACTGCGCCGGAGATGCGGAAGCTCTTCGAAAACCACGGAGGCAAGTTGACCAAGCCTGGCGAGGTTGCGTTTGGATTTTCCAGTACTGGCGTACTCCTGATCGAGAGGGACGCATGTGACGAGGATCGGTTGATGGAGGTTGCGCTCGAAGCGGGTGTGGACGATATCGCCCAAGGTGAGTGCGGATGGGAGTTGACCTGCAACCCAAGTGATTTCCTTGGGCTGCGCTTCGCCATCGAAGAGTCTGGGATCGAAGTGGTTTCCGCAGAGGTCACGATGCTTCCCGGCGTGCCAGTGCCCTGTGATGCCGAGGCGGCCCGCAAGGTGCTTCGGCTGATCGACGAGATCGAGGAACACGACGACGTGCAGAAGGTCTATACCAACGCCGATATGCCGGAAGAGGTACTGGCAGAGGGTCCCTGACACCTCGCGTGGTCGACGCCTTCTCCAACGTTGTGTAGCATCGGACCTGATGATGCGAGCGGTCCTCATCGGGATGTGTAGTGCAATAGTGTGCGGCTGCGCTGCGCCGAGCGCAACTTTCCCCGGCGAAGAGCGTGCAATCGTCTGGACGGCCATGGTCGCGGCGGCAGAATCCCCAGAGTACGAGGATCTTGAGTTGTCGCGGCGATGGATCGTGCGGGAGAACACCGTCTGGGCCAACCCGCAAGATGGTCGGATCGAGGTACACCGTCTGTTGCACCGCGTCAGGCGTCTTCCGATGCAGCCGGAGGTGAAAGAAGAGCGAGACTGGCTCTTCATAATCCGGATGTTTGCAGAGGAGGACGGCGTGCCACCGACGGCGGAATTCAGGAGCCGCAACGTCGCTCCCGTGCCGGCGCAGGTTCGTGAAGAGGCGAACCGCTACTTCGCAACAGTCCGCAGCCTGCTGCAGTGACGAAGTCATGTACAATGGTCGATTCGTTCCACGAAACGACAGGAGACAGCGACCATGCCCGAAGCCATCACCATGACCGATGCCGGCCTGCAAGTGCCGAGCGAACCGATCATCCCATTCATCGAGGGCGACGGAATCGGCCCCGACATCTGGGCGGCATCCGTTCGGGTATTCGATGCGGCGGTGGACAAGGCCTACACCGGCAATCGGAAGATTGCGTGGAAGGAAGTCCTGGCGGGTGAGAAGGCAAACGCAACCGTGGGCTCGTGGCTGCCGGACGAAACACTGGACGCCTTCCGCACCTATCTCGTTGGCATCAAAGGGCCGCTGACAACTCCGGTCGGCGGCGGCATGCGGTCGCTCAATGTTGCCCTGCGGCAGATTCTCGATCTGTATGTTTGCCTGCGTCCAATCCGCTGGTTTGAGGGCGTCCCAAGCCCGGTGAAGCACCCAGAGCGAACCGACATGGTGATCTTTCGCGAGAACAGCGAAGACATCTATGCCGGTATCGAGTTCGAACACGGCACGCCCGAGTGCGAGCAGTTCAAAGCGATGTTCAAGGAAAATTTCCCCAAGGCATGGGGAAAGATCCGCTTCCCTGACACCTCCGGCATTGGCATCAAGCCGACATCTGAGGAGGGGACCGAGCGGTTGGTCAAGGCCGCTATCGACTACGCCATCGCGCATGAGCGACCGAGCGTGACGCTTGTCCACAAGGGCAACATCATGAAGTACACGGAGGGGGCGTTTAGAGATTGGGGGTACGGCGTCGCGCGATCACACTATGGCGGCAACGATCTTGACGGCGGCCCGTGGCAGATCATCAAGACGGACAATGGCCATGAAGTCATCATCAAGGATGTCATTGCTGATGCCTTCCTTCAGCAGATTCTCACCCGTCCCGCCGAGTACAGCGTCATCGCGACGATGAACCTCAATGGCGACTATGTCAGCGATGCGCTAGCCGCTTGCGTGGGCGGCATCGGCATCGCGCCTGGCGCCAACATCAACTACGACACCGGACATGCGATCTTTGAGGCTACGCACGGTACCGCCCCCAAGTACGCGGGGCAGGACAAGGTGAATCCAGGTTCGGTGATCCTGAGTGGGGAGATGATGTTCCGCCACCTGGGATGGGACGAAGCTGCCGATCTCATCATCAGCGGAATCTCCGGCGCTATTACGGCCGGGACGGTGACCTATGACTTCCATCGCCTCATGGACGGCGCCACGCTGCTGAAGTGTTCGGAGTTCGGCGACGCGATCATTGAGAACATGGGGGCAAGCGTCGCTGTAGGCTGATACGCTGCGCGAGGATATGAACCTTCGCGCGAAACTTCTTCTTCTCCTTCTGAGTGTTTCGGTATTGCCGCTGGTGATCGCCGGATTGGCGGGGCTGGACGCGATGCGGGATCTCGGGGACGAACTGTCTGATGAGACGGCGGATGCACTTCTGGCCGATGCCAATCGCCGTCTAGGGGACCTGGCCGTCGAGTATGGCGATGTGCTTGCGCTATCGTTGGAACAAGTCGATGCGGCCGTGCGTGTACAGCAGGTTGTCGCATCGGCGGCGCTGTCTCAACCCCCTGTTGCAGGCATGGACCCGATCTACGCGACTGACTTTGACAATCCAAACACTGCTCCTGGTAATCTCGTGACGCCACCGCAGTACGATTGTCGTCTGCGGGACGGTTCAACCGTGCCGTGTCCGGTGTCGTTCGAAGTGCAGGCAATAGTACTTCCGCCCGGCATGAACAGAGAGGATGGCAACGCCGACGCCAGACGACTGCAGCGATTGACGCCCTTCTACAGGGAGTTGATGAGCGATCCCGGGCGACCGGCGCTCCGCTTGTTTACTGCCGCTGCCTCGGGTGTTCACAGTACATATCCGGGACACGGTGGAATGCCGGAGGGATTCGATCCGCGGATGCGGCCGTGGTATACGCAGGCCGTGCGATGGACGGGGATTGTTCACACACCACCGATGGTGGACGCAAGCACTGGCCGCTACATGATCGCCTCGGCTGCGAAAATTGTGGATGCATCCGGTCGGGTGCTCGGCGTGACAGGCGCGGATGTTGCGCTGACTGACATTCTTCACGGGCTCCAACTGCCGGAGGCGTGGCGAACCGACGCGACTGTTCGTGTTGTGGCACTCCCGGGTATTGGGGGAGGCGACGAACTGCTCCTCATTGCATCTGGCGACATGGTTGATGGCAGCAGTGACTGGTCCGAGCCGTTGGAGCCAGATTTTCTGACGGGGGACTCCACTTCGTTCCGCAAACTCGCACTTGGCGTCAAGGAAGGCCGGGCGGGCGTCGTCGATCTGGAACAGGGCGGTCGGGACGCGATGGTAGCGTTTGCGCCCATCGGCCAGTTCGGTGCGTCTGTACTGATCGAAGTGCCACACGATGTCATTGCTGCGCCCGCCATGCAGAAGCGATCCGTCATCCTTGGGAGGACGCAGGATCACCTGATGCTCAGCAGTGTCATTGCCGCGGCCGTCATGGTCATCGTGTTTCTGGTGGCCTTGCGTTCATCGAGAACGGTGACCCGTCCGATTCGGCAACTTGCTGCGGCGACCGAGCGCGTTTCAAAGGGCGATCTGGATGTGTCGGTACCCGTCCGCAGCAGCGATGAGATCGGGCAGCTCGCGAGGGACTTCAACGCCATGGTGCCACATTTGAAGGAGCGGATGACGCTGCGGCAGTCGCTGGAGGTTGCAAGAGAGATTCAGCAGTGTCTGTTGCCTGCAGCAGCGCCGACCCTGTCCGGTTGGGACATCACAGGGAGGAGCATGTACTGCGACGAGACTGGCGGTGACTATTTCGACTACATCGAACAGGAAGGCAATGCGGAGCGTCTGAGGGTGGTACTCGGTGATGTGACGGGCCACGGCATTGCATCGGCGCTCATGATGGCAACGGCGCGATCATTGTTGCGCGGTGGCGCGAAGTGTCCCGGGAGTCCCGCGGAGCGTCTTGGTGACATCAACGCTTCGATCGTGAAAGACACGCCGCTGGGATGGTTCATGACTTTTTTCTGTTTGGAAGTGTCCGCTGACTCAGGCACGCTACGGTGGATTTCCGCGGGCCATGATCCCGCGGTGATGGTCGCGCCGGGTGGAGAGATGACTCTGCTGGAAGGCACCGATGTTCCGCTTGGGATCGACGAGTCCTGGCAGTTTTCGGAGCAGGAGGGTGCGGAAGCGCCCGAGGGGGCGATCATCGTCATCGGCACGGATGGAATCTGGGAGGCTCGCAACACTGAGGGCGACATGTATGGCCGCGAGCGGTTCATCGAGGTCATTCAAGACACGCTTGGGGGAACTGCGGAGCAGACGATCGACGCGATCCTCGAATCTGTCATGGCCTTCTGCGACGGCGCCCCTCAACTGGACGACATCACGCTGGTTGCGGCAAAAAGAAGCGGTGCCTGACAAACGGTGTCCGGTACCGGTACCTGGTACCAGTACCGGACGCCGTTCTTTCTATCCGGCTTCGGCACGCGGATGGGCCTGATCGTAGACCTCACGCATGCGTTTGGTGGTCAGGTGCGTGTACACCTGCGTAGTGGACAGTGACTGGTGGCCGAGCAACTCCTGAACACTTCGCAGATCGGCACCATTGTCGAGCAGGTGGGTCGCGAAACTGTGTCGCAGGGTGTGCGGACTGATGCTCGGGTCGAGTCCGACCTGTTCGAGGTATGTGCTGACCTTCCGCCGCACAGAACGCGTCGAGAGTCGAGTGCCGTGTTTGTTGATGAACACGGGCTCGCCGGTCGCCGCACCAACACCGTTTGCCTCCAAGATGCCGAGATACTGTCCGATGGCCGTCATGGCGTGCGAACCGAGTGGCACGATCCGTTCCTTGCGGCCCTTGCCGCGAATGATGATCGCCTGACCGGTCTCGTCGATGTCGTCGTAGTTGATGCCAACCAGTTCACTGACGCGGATACCGGTGGAGTAGAGCGTCTCGAGAATCGCTCGGTCCCGTGAGCCCAGCAGCGTTGTCTGATCAGGGGCCGACAGGAGTTTTTCGACCTGCTCCACATCAATGGCCTTTGGAAGCCGCTTTTTCTGCCGCGGTGTGCGAATGAGTGTCATCGGGTTGGAATCGATGACGCCCTGCCGCTGCAGCCAGCGGTGATAACTCCGCAGTGTCGCGATCTTGCGAGCCATGGTGGCGGGGGAATAGTTGGACTCAGCGAGGTGCGCCAGGAATGCCCGAAGGAAGTCGGTATCGCCTTGCAGGATGAAATCCGTAACCGCGCTGGATCCGACTCTTCCAGCAACATCTGCCGCGGTGCCATTGGCCCTTGACCACGTCGTGGATTCGGATGTTGCATCAATGGAGATGTTGTTCTCCTCCGAGATCCACTCGATGTACTGCCGGAGGTCGACGCCGTAGCAGCGGGCGGTGTACTCGCTGAAATGACGCTCGTCGAGCAGATAGACGAGGAAGTCGTTGACGGCGGGAACTTGATGTTCGAGGTTCTTCTTTTTCATCTTGATACTCGCTTCATGCTGCACTGGCGGTGATCCGGGACATCTCGTGGCACACCATGGCCGCATCGAACCAATCGAAGTCGACTTGCGGTGAGCGGGCGATCTCGGCAATGGCCTCAACGGCGGATGCTTCGTCGCCCGGTTCCCACACGAATCGCCAACTGTGATCGCCTTTGACGAGGACGACTCTGTGGCACGCTGCAGGTCGGAACCGTGATGCTGACTGGTCTTCGGTCATCGGAGGGGTCCTGTTGAGTGATATCCGGACTTTGGCGATAACAACGCGTCTGGAGTGGTCTCCAGGCGTGTTGAGGCGTGTGTCTTCGCGGTTGGGTAGGTCATCGGAGGGCGTTCAGGGGGATATCAGAGCAGCGGCTTTGGGGCCGTGCCATGCCCGATCGTCCCAGTGCTCCAACCGTGGGTCCGACCGCATTCGTATTGAGCGGGGGTCATCGGGTTCCACCCGATGCATGTCGTCGTCAAGTCCCTTATCGGACGAGGTCGGGGTATGGCTTGAGCGTTCGGATCGGCAGTGTGAGAATCGCCCCCAGGAGCGATTGCTTTCGATTCGATGTTGAGAAATTCTGTCTGGTGGGACAGGGGTCGGTTGGTTGGTAGACTGGCGCGTTTCCCGATCGTGTAGCTCAGTTGGTAGAGCAGCGGACTTTTAATCCGCAGGTCCTGGGTTCGAGCCCCAGCGCGATCATGCGACACGGAGGTTTGATGCTGGTAATCCACGCCTGCTGGGAGTCAGGCACACTCAAGCTCTGGGGCGAATCACTCAATCGATTCGCTGTGCTGCCCCCACGGGGGGAGTTGGGGGTACCGGCCGCGGCGGCCAATGGTGTTGCCGTGTCTACTCCGCCGCGGAGAGACCATCCATTTGCCGCGGACGGGGACGGTCTTGCTGCTGTACTCAAGGTCGCAGGTTGCCGAGAATCCGCGGAGCGAGCATCCGTCGTGCTTCACCTTCCAGGTGATCTTCTTGGACCATGGCCGAGCGATCGGTTGTCGAGCCTCGTCGGCGTCTTTGATCACGCAAGCGATCCCATGCTTGGCGCCTTCGAAGCAGATGCGCTTTCGATTGCACCACTTCCCGCCATGCGCATTCTTCGGGCACTCTGCGATCAGGAAGCGAACGAAGTATTCGAGGTCGATCAATCCGTTCGATTCTGGGCGACGGCAGCGAGGTTTGCCCGCGGGCTCTTGGGAGACCAACGATATGTGCCGACGCTGCAACAGGTGGATCGATCCCATCTCGCGGCGCGTTGGACACCGTGGCTTCATGATGAAGAGGTGCGGAACCGTTTCCAGCGAATCACGGAGGCGATGCCACCGGCGGCGCGTGCGACCGGCGGCGACGCATACCTCTTGTTGGAACGATCGCTGGAGGACATGACCGATGCCTGCATTCGCAACGTATTGGTGGCCGATGATTTCCTCGACGCCATCGATGGCCGCGATCCTGCCGCAGATGCCCATGTCTCGTGGCTGTCCGGGCTCTTGGGAGCCGATGCGGTGGTCCCCGGCGATCCAGATCGGCTTCTGAGTATCTTCACCGATGCTCGAAGGTGGCTCGGGAGACTCTGCGACACAGGAGAGGATCTGGCCTGGCGGTTGCTCTTGGAACTGCGGGAACCGGAAGACCACGAGGACAAGTGGTATTTGCGCCTGGCGCTGCAGTCGGCCGCCGATCCGTCACGGGAGGTTTCCGCCGATGAGGTCTGGGCAGAGTCGGGCAGTGAGCGGGGTGGCGACGACCGACTCCCCGAAGTGCTGCTTGCTGAGCTCGATCGCGCAGCGGCGCTGTACCCGCGTTTGGAGGACGCACTTGGCGAGTCTGCGCCATGCGGCCTGATCTTGAGTACGACAGAGGCGCATCGTCTGTTGATCGAGTACATGCCGCTCCTTGAAGAGTCGGGGTTCCGAGTATTGGCACCATCATGGTGGGCGGCAGAGGAGGGGCGGCTGACCGCGCATCTGCACATCGATGCACCACCACTGTCTTCACTTCTATCCGACTCCGCTGAGGGAGGAGGCGAGGCGTCAATGCTTGGCCTTGCGGCGTTGGTGGATTGCAGTTGGCAACTGGCTATCGGCGACCACATTCTCACGCCGCAGGAATTCGAATCGCTTCGCAAGTCGGACGATCCTCTGATTCGCGTCGGCGGTCGGTGGGTACATCTTGAACCGTCGGTACTCGCAGAGGCGCAGCGACTCATTGCGGAAGGCGAATCGAAACTACCTCTTTCCGATGCGCTTCGCCTCGCACATGGCGATGGGTATTCTGGGCACGGGCTGACAATCGGCGGGCTCACCGCGGATGGATGGGTGGGAGATCTGCTCGATGGATCCAGTGAAGATGATTTGCTGCCCGACATGGAGCAGCCCGAGGCGTTTGAGGGCCAGTTGCGCCCATATCAACTCACGGGCCTTAGGTGGCTCGCGTTCCTGTCGCGATTTGGCATCGGATCCTGTCTGGCCGACGACATGGGGCTCGGCAAGACGATTCAGCTTATCGCGCTGCTCCTGCAGGAGCGACAGCAGCGAGGAGGATCCTCGCCGGGACCGACATTGCTGGTGGTACCGACCTCGGTGGTGACGAACTGGTCGCGAGAAATCGACAAGTTTGCGCCCACGCTGCGATTCCATGTGCAACACGGCACGACTCGGCCACTCGGGGCAGAGTTTGTGTCGAAGGCGATGGAGAGCGATGTGATCATCACCACCTACGGACTGGTGCACAGGGACTTGGAGACATTGAACAAGTTGTCCTGGTATCGCATCGCGCTCGACGAGGCCCAGTACATCAAGAATCCGCCGACAAAGCAGGCCAAGGCCATTCGATCGCTGCACGGCTGGCACCGCGCGGCGCTGACGGGCACGCCAGTCGAAAACCGCCTTGCCGAACTCTGGTCAATCATGGACTTTCTGAATCCCGGGTATCTGGGATCGTCGGCATCGTTCCGCCGCCACTTCTCGAGGCCCATCGAGCAACGACGCGATCCAAGAACTGTTGAGCGCCTTCGCCGGTTTGTGCAGCCCTTCATTCTTCGGAGAGTCAAGACTGATGCGACCGTTATTGACGATCTGCCCGAGTGCGTCCAGACTCGCGAGTATGCCAACCTCACCGGCGATCAGGCCAAGTTGTACGGGCAGGTCGTCAGCAGCATGCTCAGAGAGGTCGATCGCAGCGAAGGCATGCAACGGCGTGGCCTGGTACTCGCGACACTCGTAAAGTTGAAGCAGATTTGCAATCACCCCATGCAGTATTTGAACGCCGGACATGGTGATGACATCGACGCGCCGAAACAGGCTGCCGTCGGCGTACAGGCGAGCCGGTCAGGCAAGGCGAGGCGGCTCATGACATTGCTTGAGGAGATCGTTGCATCTGGGGAGAGAGCAATCGTTTTTACCCAATATCGAGAGATGGGACGCCTGCTGACCGCCATGATTCAGCACGATCTGAACTGCGAGACGTTGTTCCTGCACGGCGGGACGCCTGTTCGGGCGCGTCAGCAGATGATCGATCGGTTTCAGGACCCCCGATCAACCGCTGCGGTCTTTGTCTTGTCATTGAAGGCCGGGGGTATCGGTGTGAACCTCACTGCTGCGAATCATGTCTTCCACTTCGACCGCTGGTGGAATCCTGCTGTGGAAAATCAGGCGACGGATCGCGCCTACCGCATCGGTCAGACGCGAACGGTCCATGTCCACAAGTTCGTCTGTATTGGCACGCTCGAGGAACGAATCGACCAGATGATCGAGCAGAAGACGGAACTCGCCGAGCACATCATCGGCTCCGGGGAGCAGGGCCTGTCTGAACTGAGCACCGGCCAATTGCGGGAAATCCTGTCGCTTCGGGAGTCCGCGGTGGAAATGGACGCGTGAGAACCCATTGCTCGCCGTGCCGTACACTGCCGGTCCCATGAAACCGTCGCTGCAGGTCGGCAACACCGCGGAGGTCGGGATCGAGGTCACCGAGGACATGTGCCCCGCATTCGATGATGTCATTGTGCATCGTGTGTATTCGACATGGTCCATGGCACACCACATGGAACTTGCCGCGAGAAGAGTGCTGGCGCCCCATCTCGAACCCCACGAAGAGGGCATCGGCGGACATCTCTCGATTGACCATCTCGCGCCGGCGGTCGTGGGCAGCCATGTTCGGGTCTGTGCAGAAGCAACATGCGTGGACGACGGTGGCGTCACCTGCGAGGTAACTGCCTGGGACGGCGATACCCTGCTTGGGAAGGGGCGGCAGGTACAGCGTGTATTGCCGAAGAATGTGCTGAACAAGATCATTGATCGCGCCGGCAAGCGTGGGGTAGAGGAGCATGAATCCACATGAGCGACACGCCGCATCTCCTGACCAAGGTCGACGGCAGCGTCGCCGTTATTCGCCTCAATCGCCCCGAAGTACTCAACGCTCTCAGCCTGGAACTGGTGCGGGATCTCGCGGGCCTGATGGAACAATTTGACGCGGACGATGCGATCCGCGTGATCCTGCTGGCGGGAAGTGAACGAGCGTGGGCCGCCGGCGCGGACATTGGCGACATGGCGACGGCAAACCGTACAGAGATGGAGAAACGCGACCAATTCGCCGAGTGGGAGCGGATCAAGAACATTCGCAAACCGATCGTCGCAGCAGTGAGCGGGTTTGCGCTCGGAGGCGGCTGCGAATTGATGATGCACTGCGATGTCATCATCTGTAGCGAAACAGCGAAGATCGGTCAGCCGGAAATCAACATCGGAGTCATGCCCGGTGCTGGTGGCACGCAGCGACTCACGCGTGCAGTCGGCAAGGCAGTTGCGATGGATGTCGTTCTTTCAGGCAGGTTTCTTACCGCTCAAGAAGCGATGTGTTTCGGGCTCGTCAGCCGGGTCGTTCCCGCGGAGCACTGGTTTGACGAATCGCTGAAGGTCGCCCACAAGATCGCGGAAAAAGGTCCGATTGCCCTCCGCCACGCCAAGGAGTCGGTGCTCAATGCCGAGGAGCAGTTTCTCGGCGACGCTTTGCGGCGGGAGCGGCAACTGTTCTACGACCTGTTTGACACTACGGATCAGAAAGAAGGAATGGCAGCGTTTCTTGAGAAACGGCCGCCAGTGTTTACGGGGAAGTGAGGATGCCCATGACCACGACAGCCAACTTCACCACGATCACGATGTGTGTCGAGGATCACATCGCCACGATCACGATTGACCGCGAAGATGTACTCAACGCATTCAACGAGCAGTTCAGTGGCGAGTTCATCTCCGCGCTGAAACAGGTCTCAAGAGACGCGGATGTCCGTGTTGTGGTACTCAAGGGTGCTGGCCGCGCATTCAGCAGCGGCCAGGATTTGGGCGATCTGGAGGCGACCTATGTGCCGGGCCATACACCCTGCCTCGGGGATGATCTTCGAAAGCGGTATGACCCGTGGGTGAAACTCATTCGCACAATGCAGAAGCCGGTCATTGCGGCAGTGAATGGTGTTGCCGCCGGCGCAGGATGCAGCCTCGCGCTCGCCTGCGACCTGCGGATTGCCTCAGAGCATGCGAAGTTCATCGAGGTCTTCATCAATGTGGGATTGATCCCCGACTCGGGCAGTACCTGGACGCTGCCGCGCATCGTCGGGCTCGGCCGGGCGATGGAGATGTGCCTGACGGGCCGACCGGTTGGCGCGGACGAAGCACTCGCAATCGGGCTGGTCAATCAGACGGTGCCGGCGGACGAACTCGACGCAGCGGTGTCGAAGATTGCGTCGAGGCTCGCCTCTCTTCCATCGCGAGCAATCGGCCTGACCAAGCGACTGCTCAATGAGTCATTTGAGCGATCGCTCACGGCGCAACTGGAAGCAGAGGCATTCGCGCAGGAGACCGCTGGCCGGACAACGGATCACTTCGAAGGTGTCACCGCCTTTCTTCAGAAACGAGCCCCCGAGTTCACCGGGGAGTAACGAGGAGACGCAATGCCCACACTCGGCATTCTCGGCGCAGGATCAATGGGCGCGGGCATTGCGCAGGTTGCCGCCACATCCGGATGGCAGGTTCTGCTGGCCGATGTTGATTCGGACGCGGTCAACGCCGCACGAGAACGAATAGGGAAGCATCTTGCCCGCGGCGTCGAAAAGGGGCGGATGACGCAGGCGGAGGCCGACGCAACGATGGCCAATGTCGTCGCGAGCAAATCGTCGGATTTGGAGTCGAGCAATCTCTTCATGGAAGCAATCGTGGAGGACATGGACATCAAGGTCAATGCGATGTCGCCGATTGCCGCATCGCTCCCTTCCGATTCGATCATCGCCACCAATACATCGTCGCTGTCTGTCAGTGAGATCGGGCGGCGTATCGGCGAACCGCATCGCACCTGCGGCATGCACTTTTTCAACCCAGCGCCGATCATGAAACTCGTGGAAGTAGTGCGGGGTGACGAAACGCATCCGGATGTACTGAACCGGGCGGACGATGTCGCTTCGGCGTGGGGAAAGCAGGTCGCGAGGTGTGCTGACACGCCGGGTTTCATCGTGAACCGGATCGCTCGCCCCTATTACCTTGAAGGGTTCAGGTGCTTTGAGGACGGATTTGCCGGTGCCGCAGACATCGATAAGGCGATGAAGGGGATCGGTGGGTTTCGCATGGGACCGCTGGAGTTGACGGACTTCATCGGACACGATGTCAACGCCGCGACGACACGATCGATCTGGGAGCAATGGAGCCGACCGGCGCGGTTGACGCCCAGCGCCGTGCAGGAGGGTCTGGTTGCGGCGGGAGCCCTTGGCCGAAAAGCCGGGTGTGGCGTCTATGACTGGAGCGGTGAGACACCGACGGTTGTCTTGGAGCCGCCGAACACATTGTGTGAACTCAGCGGTGACCTGATTACCCTCGCGGACGCATTCTGCGATGCCGCGGCTGCCGAGGCGATGGATGAAACATGGGCGCCGCAGCAGCGATTCGCGTTCACTCGCATCCTGTCCGCGGTGCTGAATGAGGCGGATTGGGCGAATCGGGACGGTGTGGCCGAACCGGTGGACATTGATGTTGCCATGCAGGCGGGCGTGAACTACCCACGCGGGCCATTCAAATGGCGTGCGCAGATTGGCGAGGCGAGAGTCCGCGATACCTTGGATGCACTGGAGTCGCTATTCGGTGATGGGCGATTCGCCCGTCCATAGGTACAATGGGAGGCGGCTATGTGTAGGGAAGAGCGTTTGACTGGGAGATTCATATGAGCGGCGCCGCCAATCCCGTCTCGCCGGCGGACATCACCATCGACGAGGATCCAGAACTACTCGCCGAGTTCGAGACGCGTATCGCTGACGGCGTGCTCATCGAGCCCGGTGACTGGATGCCGGATGCCTACCGCGCTCTCATGCTCCGGATGGCGGAGCACCACGCCAACAGTGAAATCGTCGGTGCATTACCGGAGGGCGAGTGGATTACCCGCGCCCCGAGCCTTCGCCGCAAACTGGCGCTGACCGCAAAGGTGCAGGATGAGGTCGGCCACGGCCAGATGCTCTACTGCGTGTCGCAGGAACTCGGCAAGAGTCGCGATGACATGCTTCGCGACCTCATTACGGGCCAGACGAAGTACCACAACTGCTTCAACTATCCGGTGCCGACTTGGGGCGACATCGCGATGATTCAGTGGCTGATCGACGGCGCTGCGATCATGAACCAGAAGACGCTCGCCGACGGCGCATACGGTCCCTATGTGCGCACGATGAATCGGATCAACATGGAAGAAGCATTCCACTTCAAGAGCGGCGAGGACATGGTCCTGACGCTCATGAGTGGCACGAAGAGCCAGAAGGACATGACCCAACAGGCCTTCGACCGGTGGTGGCCCATTGCCCTCATGTTCTTCGGCCCCCATGACAAACCAAATGCGGAAGAACTTCCTGCCATGCGATGGCGGATGAAGACCGAGAAGAACGACTCCCTCCGCCGACGGTTCGTCAACCGGTTCGCGCCGGCTGCCCTCGATCTTGGCCTGATCATCAATGTTGCGCAGAAGGACGAGCAGGGCATGGTGACCAACTTGCGTCCAGACGAAGAAATCGTGCTTGACGAGGAGAGCGGTGACTGGGGGTTCACGCAGCCGAACTGGGATGAATTCTGGCGGGTGATTCGGGGTAACGGCCCGTGCAATGCGCATCGCGTGGCCTTGCGGCGATTGTCCTACGAACAGGGGGCCTGGGTGCGAGACGCCATAGCAAATGGAGCGACCGGCTCGTCGCCGGCTGCCTGACATGTCGAAGATTCGAGAAAAGTTGCTGTCCTTTGCCGATGATCTTCCTCCCCCGACGCCGGACACCCGGCATTGGGTGATCTACACAAAGAAGCGACCCGACGCAGAGTACAAGTGGGCGGGTCTTGTTGATGCGCCGGACGCGGATCTGGCACTCCAGTACGCCCGCGAGCACTACGGGCTCGATGAAGTGTGCATTGGCATTCTTGCGCACGATAAGAGCGATGCAGTCGATGGCGAGTATGCGATTGGAACGCTGAAGCCCGGGGACGCGAGCGGCGATGATGGCATCCAGTGGGCGGTCTTCACGCTGGATCGCCGCGGCGGCAATCACCAGTCTGCCGGTACTATTGTCGCGCCCGATGCGGAAACAGCAATTCAGCGGGCAAGAACGACGCACGCCAGCGGCGGTATTTGCAGCCTGCGAGTTGTCCCGTCTGCCAAGGTGCATGAGACAACCGCAGAAGAGTTGCCGATCTGGCGGAGTCACGACATGACCTACAAACTGGCCCGGGGGTACAGCAAGGATGTTCGGGCAAAGTGGACGAACTTTCGAGACGAGAAGACCTACGAACAATACCGCAAGGGCGACATCGCAGATCATTTCTAATCATGACCGACGCAATGACATCCATGCTCGCCGACCCAGTTGCCAACTTTGTACTCATGTGCGCGGACGACAAACTGATGCTCGGCCACATGGTCAGCGACTGGACGGGGCTGGCCCCCAATCTGGAGGAGGACATCGCCGCGTCCTCCATGGCACAGGACGATCTGAGTCACGCGCTTGTTCTGTACGAACACCTCGGGAATCGCTTTGGACTGGAGGCGGATGAGATCGCGTTTGCTCGCGATGCAGGCGGCTATCGGTGCTGCGATCTCATGACGTGTCCGGAAGAGTTCGACTGGGCGACATCACTGGTGAAACGGTGGCTTGCCGCTACATTCGCGGCCTGTGTATTTGATGTGCTGTGTTTGGCGCAGGACAACGACCTGGCTACTCGCGCGAGCCGACTTCGGGAGGAACAGGCCATTCATGTTCGCCATTTGGGTGCATGGATGATACGGCTCGGCAGCGGCACTGCCGAGTCACGATCGCGCATGCAGTCGGCCTTGGACAGGCTGGCTGCCGAGGCGTGCATGTTGTTCGAGTGCCCTGAAACCGGTTGCGACACAGATGCATTCCCACCGGATCTGGAAGCCATGTTTGATGCATGGTCGGAAGGGGTTCGAGAAACGCTGAAGGACGCCGGGCTCTCTGCCGAGTTCTCGCTTCCGCCTGCGGAGTGCCGCGGCGGTCGCCGCGGAACACACGCCGATCATTTCGGCGAACAACTGAAGGAAATGACGGAAGTCCGCCGCGGCGCACCGTCGTCGGCATGGTGAAGCGAGCCGACATCGACGCGGCTCTCGCGCTCGTTCCAGATCCTGAGTTGCCGGTGAGCATAGTTGAACTCGGCATGGTGGTGGATGTCGAAGTGGATGGCAGTGCAGTTCGCATCGATCTCCTTCCTACCTACAGCGGTTGCCCGGCGCTTCCAATGATCGAGCAAGATGTCTGCGATCGTATTTCTGCCATTGATGGAATCGACGCCTGCGAGGTTTGCTGGTGCTACGAACCGCCTTGGACGCCAGATCGAATCAGCGACTCCGGCCGTGCATCGCTCAAGGAACATGGAGTGACGACACCACAATGCGGCCGTGCCGAACGTGTGTCATTGACGACCACGGCAATTTCGTGTCCGTATTGCGATTCGAATCAGACCCGTGTTGACAGCCCATTTGGCCCGACTCGATGCCGTTCCATTTACTTCTGCGATGCCTGTCGAAACCAGTTTGAACACATGAAACCACGGAGTTGAGCGGCAGGGCCTTCGTGAATCAAGGCCGTGTCGGATACACTGGTGTGTTCATGCGGAGGATCGACAAGGACAAAACCAAGCCTGCCGCGACCGCTGGCCGGGAATCGTCACCGCCGCTGGACCAGGGTGGCTTCGACACCAGGGCGGTGAATCCTGATCCCATCGAGTGCTTGCAGATTCTCAACGAGCACGGCGAAGTTGAAGAAGGACTTTCGCCGGACTTTACCGATGAGGAGTTGCTCGTGGTCCACCGTGCGATGGTGCTCGGACGGGCCTTTGATGCTCGCATGCTGGCGATGCAGCGCCAGGGTCAGATGGGCACATTCGCGCCCAACCTCGGACAGGAAGCGTGCATGATGGGGCAGGTATGGCCACTTGGGCCGGATGACTGGTTCGCCCCGTCCTACCGTTCGTTTGGCGCTCAAATGTGGCGAGGATGGTCGATGGATCGGCTGATGACACTCTGGGCCGGCTATCACGACGGTTTCCCCCCGCCGCCGGAAGTGAATGACCTGCCGTTCTCCATCGTCATCGGCTCCCATGTGCCGCCAGCCACCGGTATTGCCATGGCAATGCGGCGTGCAAAGGATCCCCATTGCGTCGTTACGAACTTCGGCGACGGCGCGTTTTCGCAGGGTGCGGTTGCAGAGTCGCTCAACTTCGCCGCGGTCGATCAGGCGCCCATTGTCTTTGTCTGCGAGAACAACGGCTGGGCGATTTCCACGCCGCTGGACAAGCAAGCCGGACAACCCATACTCGCCCTCCGCGGCCTCGGATACGGCGTCCATTCCATTCGGGTCGATGGCAACGACATCCTCGCAATGATGACGGCCATGAAGGAAGCCTGCGAGCGAGCACGCCGGGGCGAAGGGCCCACACTCGTGGACGCGGTGACCTACCGCCTGAGTCTGCACACGACAGCCGACGATCCAACCGTGTATCGCAATGATGCGCTCGTCGAACCGTGGCGAGCGCGGTGCCCCATCCGCCGTCTTGAAACATGGCTCTGCAAGCGAGGATTGATGAGCGAAACACAGGCGAATGAACTCAGAGACACCTGCGAGGAGGAGGTTCTGGCGGCAAGGGAGAAGTTTCGCGCGGAGGCCAAGGCTCGTCCCCGCGAGATCTTCGATCATCTCTATGCGTCACTTCCACCGGAACTTGAGGAACAGCGGATGGAATACCTTCGCCGCCTTGATCGCAAGGGGGTGGAGTGATGGCCGAGCGGACGATGGTCGAGGCACTCAACATGGCGCTTGACGAAGCGTTGGCAGGGGACGAACGGGTCTGCCTGCTCGGACAGGACATCGGTGTCAACGGTGGTGTCTTTCGGGTGACGCGAGGCCTGCAAGAGAAGTACGGCTGCGATCGGGTCATGGACACGCCGCTTGCCGAGTGCGGCATCGTTGGAACCGCTGTGGGAATGGCGGTGTATGGGATGAAGCCCATTGCAGAGATTCAATTCTCCGGCTTCACCATGCAGGCGTTCGACCAGATCGAACAGAACATGGCCAGACTGCGGAATCGCACACAGGGCAGATACGAAATCGGCATGGTGATGCGGACGCCGTATGGCGGGGGGATTCGCGCGGTCGAACATCACGGTGAGTCCCGCGAAGCCTACTGGGCCCATACGCCAGGATTGAAGGTCGTGATCCCATCCGGCCCCCGCAACGCACGCGCGCTTCTCGCATCTGCGATCGCCGATCCGGACCCGATCATCTTCTACGAACCCAAGTCGATCTACCGAGCATTCCGCGAGGACGTCCCCGATGAGCCGGAGGCAATGGAGATCGGACGCGCCGACCTGGTACGGGCTGGAACCGATCTCACCATCATTTCCTATGGCGCAATGATGCGAACTTCTCGCGAGGCTGCGGAGGATCTCGCGGAGTTGCACGGCATCGATGCGGAACTCATCGATCTTCTTACCGTGTCCCCATTGGATACCCGGACGCTGGTTGAATCGGTGACGCGCACTGGGCGGTGCCTCATCGTGCACGAAGGACACCGCACGTGCGGCATTGGTGCGGAGGTCGTCGCAAGACTTGCCGAGAGTGACGCATTTGAACATCTGGCGGCGCCGATTCGCCGGTTGACCGCACCAGATCTGCATTATCCCTACTATCAGGTGGAAGAACACTTCCTGCCTGATGGCGACGAGATTGTCGTTGCGGCCCGCGAACTCATGGATTGGTCCTGATCACGATGTCCGCCGCCGAGAAGAACCAGTTCATATTGCCTGACCTCGGCGAGGGCGTGCATGAGGGTCAGGTCATCTGCATTCATGTGAAAGCAGGGCAGGACATCAAGGAAGACGAGCCGCTGATGGAGGTGGAGACGGATAAGGCTGCCGTCGAGATTCCCTCCCCGGTCACCGGCAGGGTTGCGACGGTGCATGTTGCGGAAAACCAACTGGTGCATGTCGGCGATGTCATGATTACCTTTGCCGGCGATGGTGCCGAAAGCCCGGCGTCCGAACCACAACCAGTGGCGGCCCCGCCACCCCCAGACAGGAGCGTACGCCGATCCACCGGAGCGGTCGGTGCATCACCGTCCGTTCGCCGCCTCGCGCGAAAACTCGGCGTTGATCTTTCGGTTGTTCACGGAACAGGTCCTCGTGGACGGGTGACGAGCGCCGATGTGGAACTGGCGGCGACGCAAGATACCCCTCCGCCGCATTCGGAAGCCTCGCCAGCCGAGGACGCGTATGGTGCGGTGCGCCGCGAACCTCTGTCGCAGGCGAGGAAGACCATCTCACGGGTCATGCAGACATCGTGGCAGACCATTCCCCACGTCACTGACTGTAATGACGCCGACATCACTGAACTCGACAAACAGAGGCGGGCGTACAGCGATCCAGATCATCCGGAGCGGCGATTGACGACGCTTGCGTTTGTCATCCGCGCCGTGTGCACCGCCTTGCAGGAACACCCGATCCTCAATGCTCGAATTGATGAGGATCGAGACGAGGTTGTGTACCGCGAGTACATCAACATTGCCATTGGTGTTGAAACTCCTCGCGGCCTTGTTGCGCCCGTAATGAGAAACGCCGACCAGCTGGACCTCGGCGGCATTTCCGATCAACTCGCCGCCATGTCCGCAATGGCTCGGGAAGGTTCCTTCGCGGTAGAGGACACGCGAGGCGGCACCTATGTCATCTCCAATGCCGGTGCCATGGGAGCTACCAGATACTCAACACCCATCATCATGGCGGGGACAGTTGGCTGCCTCGCGATCGGGCGGGCCCGGCACATGCCATGGGTTGTCGAGGGAGAGATCGTGCCGCGGTTGATCCTTCCGCTGAGTCACTCGATGGATCACCGCCTCGTTGACGGCGGGAGAGAGATCCCCTTCATCGGGCGGGTCATCGCGGATCTCGAAGACCCGCGGTAAAGTGGACGCATGGTTGTCGGAGAGTTTTCCCAGGAAGCGGATGTTGTTGTCATCGGCGGCGGCCCGGCGGGGTATGCCGCTGCGTTCCACGCCGCGGATCTTGGCCGAAAGGTGACAATCGTCGATGCGCGGGGCGCACTCGGCGGCGCATGCCTGCATGAGGCGTGCATTCCCACAAAGTCGCTGCTGCTGGGCAAACCGGCTGGTGATCGGACCATTCGCCGCCTGAGCGGAGGTCTGGACGCGTCCGCCCGAAGCCGCGGCGTGGAGGTCTTGACTGGAACTGCGAGGTTCCTCAGTTCCCGCGAGATACAAGTGGCAGGGGAGGGTGTTACTCGACTCCGCTTCAAGCGGGCGGTGGTCTGCTGCGGAAGCGAGGCGGCGATGCCGTCAGCCTTCGAGGATTGCTCCCGTGCAATGACCGCATCGCACCTTGCATGTAATCCACAGGAAGCAGCAGGCCGGATGGTCGTGTTCGGATCAACTGCGAACGCAATCGAAGCCGCGGCGATCTGTCGTGACCTGGGTGCCGAGGCAACATTGGTACATGACCAGCAACTTCTTCCGCAGGTGCCGAGGCCACTTGTCGATCCGCTGGTCAATGCACTTGGTTCGACCTGCGGAATCGATGTTGTGGAGGGCGATGCACAGGATGACCGTGTTCAATCCGCCGATCGCATCGTCGTTGCGTGCGGCCGAGTGCCGGCAATGGATGGGCTCGATCTTGCTGCCGCCGGTGTTACTTGCTCTGAGGACGGCTGGATTGAAGTGGACGAACGATGCACGACCAGCCAGGTGCGGATCTTTGCCGCAGGGGATTGCACCGGCCCACCATTCTGGGCGGGGGTGGCGCTGCGGCAGGGCAGGGTGGCGGCCGAAGCGATCACCGGCGGTGACGGGGCGTGGGAGACGCTGGCTCTGCCGACCGTAGTCTTCACACATCCCGGGCTGGTGTGGTGCGGGCCCCTCCCCAATGAAGCCGATGCAACGCTGGTTCTGCCCTGGTCCCATAGCGGCCTTGCGGTCGTTGCGGGCGAGGTGAACGGCGCCACGATGATCTGCTGGGATCGAGAGTCAGGCACACTGCTGGGCGGCGGCGCGGTTGGCGGCGGCGCTCCCGACATGGCGGATGCCTTTTCGATTGCAATTGAAATGGGCTCAACGCTGCAGGACATTGCGGATGTTGTTCCCGCGCACCCAACGCGGGGCGAACTGTTGGGCGAAGCGGCCCGCGCGGCGCTGCTTGCCTGAGCGGATTACTTTCCAGTTGCTTTCTTTGTGTCGTAGCCGACATCGGGAACGCGCTGCGCACGCCGCGATTCGTCCGCCGAAGACAACGGCGGCACTTCCGACCCGGTGGCAAGGTGTCTGCTGGCGAGATGCTGGTAGATTTCGGTGCCCCGCGTCTTCCAGCCGATTTCCTTCTCTGTGATTTCGCGAATCTGTCTTGCTGGTGCGCCAGCCCAAAGTGTGTTGGGCGGAATCTCCGTGCCTTCTCGAACGAACGCCAGGGCCCCCACCATGCTGTTCTGGCCGACATGCACATCATCCATCAGTACGGCGTTCATGCCCAACAGTGCGTTACGTCCAACACGGCAGCCATGCACGACAGCACCGTGGCCGATGTGCGCATTTTCCTCGATGATCACATCCTTGCCCGGAAAACAATGCACGACACAGGTGTCCTGCAGATTGGCCCCGTCTCGAAGTTCGAGTCGACCAATGTCGCCGCGCAGAACGGCGCAGGGTCCGACAAGGCACCTGTCGCCAATGATGACGTCACCGATCAGGACGGCCGATGGATGTACAAATGCGCCTGGATGCACGACAGGCGTGATGCCCTCATAGGTGTAGCAGGGCATCAGGTGACGGCCTCGTCAACCGGCGCCAGGACAGGAATGCGACTTGCAACAAATCGGAATCGATCCGACACGAACGCTCCATCGCATAGCGTCGCGTTTCCAGCGGGGTTCATGCCCGAGACATGAAAGTCGCTGAAGGCAGCAGATTGATTTACCCAGATCTGGCCCGACAAGTTGCAGGATGTCGCGACGCCAGCAGCGGTCAGTTCATCGACGGCGTGTTCCAACACGTCCGGGTTGCGGCTCCACACTGCGGCGGTCAATGCACCTTTCGAGCGGGCAATCATGCACGCCTGTTCAATAGCACTGCGGGTGTCTTCCACCTTGACGATGTAGACGACGGGGCCGAATACTTCACGCGCGTACAAGTTGAGGTCGCCTTGTTCGACTTGTAGGATGAGCGGCGTGGCCGTCCTTGCGTTGGGAAACCGCTCGTTGTCGATTGGTTCCGAGGCTCGCAAGACCGCGCCGCCCTCAGAAGCGGCGGTGCAGATGCGATCCGCCGTAGCCTCCGACTGCACGGCGCCGAGAACCTCTGCAGCCCTTCCTGGATCGGAAACAAACCAGTCAACAGCCTTGACGATGGCGCCAGAAACCTCGTCGAAGGAGAGGTGGCCTTTCGCGGTGTCGATACCGTCCGATGGAATGTAGATGTTCTGTGGGGTTGTGCACATTTGCCCCGAGTAGAGGCAGAGCGAGAATGCGATGTTGCCGGTTGTGTCCCGCAGGTCCTCGCAACTGTCGAGGATGATCGAGTTGACGCCGGCCTTTTCGGTGTACACGGGACGGTTCCCCGCATGAGATTCGATCCATGTGCCAAACTCGCTGCCGCCGGTGTAATCGATGATGCCGACCTCATCCCGCACCACGAGATTCTGCGCAGCGGGTTCGTCAGCCGAGTCGCACGCGAGACAGATGAGGTTGGGGTCGACGCCCGCCTCCTCAAGAACACCTTGGGCGATCTCTACTGTGATTGCAAGCGGCAGCACTGCGCCCGGGTGCGGCTTGATGACAACGCCATTGCCCGTCATGAGGCTGGCGAAGATTCCCGGGTAGGCGTTCCATGTAGGGAAGGTAGAGCATCCGATGGTGACAGCCACGCCGCGAGGGACGATGCGCCATGTCTTTTCGAGCGTCACTGTCTCCGTCTTCGATACCCGTTTGGTCCAAGTTGCCGAAACAGGGCATCGTGTCATTTCGCGGTACGCCCACGCAACGGCTTCCAGCCCGCGATCCTGGGCGTGCGGCCCACCAGCCTGGAAGGCCATCATGAATCCCTGGCCAGTCGTATGCATGACAGCAAACGCCATCTCGAAAGAGCGGCGGTTGAGGCGGTGGAGAATCTCCAGACACACGCCCGTTCGGAACTCGATGGGCGTGTGGCGCCAGTTCTCGCTCATGGCATCTTGCACGGCGGGCAGGAGTACATCCAGATCTGCGCGGGGATAGGAGACACCCGTCTCGATGCCATATGGGGACGACTCGGTGTCGATCCAATCGATCGTGCCGGATTGGTCAGTCGGGAAAGGTTTGCCCAAGCGGTCCTTCCACGCCGAAAGCCCGTCCTCACGGGCGGTCTCGCCGTATATCTTCCCACTGGGAACCTCCGGATAGGGCGACCAGCACTCCCGAGTTTCGCAGGCATGCAGTGCCCCCTCCAGCGTCGCGTGATGTTCTTCAAACCAGTCCTGTGACATGTCTGTGTCTCCTGTCAGATGGAGGGGCATTGTAGTTGGCAGCCTTCGAAATAGCCGCCGGGAAGACTACAATGTGCGGTCCCCTCTTGGGGAGTGCACCTATGAGTTCCATCAATCGCCAACCACGCAAGATTCGAGGCGGCATTCGCCTCAAATGCAGCACCGACGATCTTCACCGCCATCCGCCATCGGCGTGGGTGCTGGAGTTCATGGACGAGTGGATCGAGCCGACGCGCCGCGTGCAGGGCTTCACCTATGCAGTGGACGGCCAGGTCCGTACGATCGATATTCACCCTGGCGGCATTTCTTCCACGGTGCAGTGCACCGGCGAGCGGCCACATCGCGTGCAGATCGAACTGCCGGTGATGTCCAATGAACAGTGGGTGACGGTCGCGGAACACATGGCTCGTGAGGCCCGCATCGCCGCCCGTCTTGCTGCCGGCCGGGTGCCTGCACAATTGGCCGGTGTGTTCCGCGAATGCGGTCTCTCCCCGATTGGCGATGAACTGATCGCGACCTGCAGTTGTCGGTCGAAGCGGCCGTGTCTGCATGTGGCTGCTGCGTTGTATGTCGCGGCCGAGCAACTCAACGGCGCGCCGATACGGTACTTTGACCTGCGCGGCACCGACCTGGAGGACTTGCTGCAGAAACTGCGACAGGCTCGGACGCTGGAAGCACAGGGTCAGGCGACCGCACATGCGGGGATCCGCGGTGACGATGTGCCCCCTTCGCCGCCGCTCGATGCCTGTCTGGACAATTTCTGGCGATGCCCTCGCTCGCTGGATGAGGTCGAACGGGAGCCGATGCCACCGCACCTTCCTCATGCACTGCTTCGAAGGCTCGGTCTTTCGCCCATGGCGGGCAAATTTCCCATGGCCGGCCTTCTCGAGACCATCTACGACGACATCTCCAATCAGGACTGATTCTGGCCCACCCGCCAACAGTTAGAAAGGAAGGGCGGGGCAATGTGCTTGTCGGAGAGGGACCGATGGGTGGCTTGCGTTACCGGACCGTCACATTCGGCTGGATAGCACACAAGTCGCCACTGAAACCCGCCGATACCGCAAGGACCGAACGACCGGAGCATCAATCATGAAGAACCGCCATGACACCGCAAACCGCATCCGCCCCATGCTTGCCGCAATGGAGCGGTCCATCGACAAGATTCGCCAGAGGCGTTGCTCGCCTGCCCCGGCTCCGGCATGGACTGGGTCGTCGGAGGGGACGACCTCGTCGACATCCGATGTCACTATTGGCAGTTCAAGCGCAACTGCGAGCGGCAAACCCAAGGCGCGCGCAAAGTCCGCATCAGGCTCGTTCTTCCGCGAGCGTGATGACACCTGGCGAAAGGCCGGCTAAGTACTTAGTTGCCCAGGCCGCGGCGGCGGTCGCGCAGCCGTCGTGACTTGCCAACGCGATCGCGAAGGAAGTACAACTTCGCACGCCTCGCGTCACCACGCCGCACCACTTCAAGTTCCGCAAGCCGGGGCGAATGCAGCGGGAACACCCGCTCTACGCCCTCGTTGGCGACGATCCGCCGAACGGTAATCGTCTCGTTGATGCCGCGGCTTTTACGGGCAATCAGGACGCCTTGGAACACCTGAATGCGTTCTTTGTCACCCTCGATGATCCGGTAGTGGACATTGATCGTGTCACCGACATCGAAGGCGGGGAAGAAGCCTTCGGGCTTGAGCTGGTCAGCGACGACTGATTCGACTGTTTCCTGTGCACCCATTGGGGTCTATTCCTTTCGTTCCCGCAGTGCGGGGTGACTTGCGTCGCTGCGCAGGGGTCACACTTCCTCGTGTTGCAGCAGGTCCGGACGGCGCTGTTGCGTTCGTTCCTTCATCTGCTCCATTCGCCATTGATCGACGGCACCATGGTCACCGCCGAGTAGTACTTCCGGTACACCGCGCCCCATCCAACTTCGCGGCCGCGTGTAGTGCGGGCAGTCAAGCAGGCGGGTGCCTTCCGATCCCCGCCTCGCAAATGAATCCTCGGCCGCGGACTGTTCGTGACCCAGTACTCCAGGGAGAAGCCGGGTGACTGCATCGGTCAGCAGCATCGCCGGGATCTCACCACCGCTGAGTACAAAGTCGCCCACGCTCAGTTCAAGCGGTTCAAGTTCATCGATGACGCGCTCGTCGACTCCCTCGTAGTGTCCGGCAATCAGCAGCAGACGCTGCTCGCTGGCCAGTTCCTCGACCCGCTCCTGCGTCAGCCGCTCGCCTTGTGGGGAAAGCAGAATCCGGCGAGCAGGCCGTTCATCTTCTTGCTCAGCGGCTCGCACCGCGTCGTGCAGGGGCTGGCACATGAGCACCATGCCCGGGCCGCCGCCGAAAGGGCGGTCGTCCACTTTGTTGTGCGTGTTGTCGGCCCAGTCGCGAATGTTGTGCAAGACAATCTTGACATGTCCCGCTTCCTGCGCGCGGCCGACGATGCTCGTGTCGAGCACTGGCGGGAAGGAATCGGGAAACAGTGTCAGTATGTCGATACGCATATCTGGGTCCTGACGCAATCAGGCGAGCTTCTTGCCGGAGGTTGGCTCGATGCCATTCTTCTTCAGAAGGGACGCAACTGTTCGCGAGGGCTGTGCGCCGACGCTGAGCCAGTAGTTGATGCGATCTTCCTTGAGACTCACCTGTTTGTCTTCGGGTGCGATGGGATCAAACCAGCCGAGTTCTTCGATGACTCGACCGTCGCGGGGGGCCCGCCTGTCCATTGCATTGACCCGGTAGAAGGGACGATGGCGTCGTCCCAGACGCTTTAGACGCAGTACCACCATGGGGCCTGCTGCTCCTTTCTCGCTCGTCTCGTTCCCAACTGCGGGAATCGGTGTTCCGTGGGATGCGTCCCGGACCATCCGGGTCATCATCGTGCGGCGGCACTTCGCGAGCGACGTTGCGAACCGCGGATGATAGCGGAAAACGCGGTGCGGGGTGCATGTGGCGGTTTCATGCTCTCCGCGTTTGGTTCGGGATATGCCGCGGCGCACGGCACGCTTGTCGTGCTGCTCATCTGCCGAGCAGTTGGCGTCGCCGGCATGGTCCTCGGCGGGCACTTTGCACACGACTTGCGAATCTCCCCACACTTTGGCGTCGCACTCGGCCAGGCACTCGGCCTGATCTCGGCGTACCTGTGGTTATCTACCTACAAGCCAGCGATGGCGGCCGCGAGATTCTGAGCGGCGACAAAGAGCGAATTGCCGAGGCCTGAGAGGAAAACCACCAACAACAACGCCATGCCGAACAAACCGGCCTGCGGCCGCGTGTAGAGCCTGGCGATGGCCGGCGACAGCGCTCGCAACACCGTCGAGCCGTCAAGCGGAGGAATCGGAATCAAGTTGAACGCGAAGAGCACGATGTTCAGATAGCCGCCGACAAACAGAAACGCACGCAACTCGCCGGTCGCTCCGAGCCGGATGCCCGCCAGCGCAATCAACGCCAATACGATGTTCATCGCCGGCCCGGCAAGCGATACGAGTATCCGGCCCAGGCGACCATGTCGAAATTTCCGAGGGTTGATGGGCATCAGGCCCCACGCGATTCCTATGAGCAGAAACAGCACAATCGACGGTACCCCCATGTGCACCACCGGATTCGCGGTCAACCGCCCCAACTTTTTCGGCGTGTCGTCACCCTCGGCGGTCGCTACCCACCCGTGGGCCAGTTCATGCAGCGTGATCGACGCGATGACCCAGAAGATCCACGCGACCAGTTCGGTCGCCCGTCCCTGCTGCCAGAGTTGATGGACCCACCAGCCGCTCACGGTGCCTCGCCATGTTCTTGGAGGGCATGACGAAGTTCTTCGACACTCGGCAATCCCTCCGGCCACATGCGGCAGGAGAGGGCTGCGGTCGGCCCGGGATTCTTTTCGAACAAGTCGTTGCCGCCCATGAGGATCGTTGGTGCGCCCCACCGCAGGCGACGGTCACCCGGTGGAAGGGTAGTGAGATCCACATACACCACCTCCTGTGAGTCGCCGACTGCCTCAACCAGACGCGACCGCAACTCCCCCGTGTTGGGACACCCATCGAATCCCAGTAGTTCGAGCCGCGGAGGGCTCACGCGGGGGGTCCCGCAGGCCGCCAAGATAAACGCGACGCCAATGAAGGTTTGCCGGAGCACATGGCGTATCCTAATCGGAAGACATGAACGCCTCCGACACACCAGCCCGAACCGACGAAGAACTCCTGACCGCCCATATGGACGGGGATGACGCGGCGTTTCCCGAACTTCTCGAGCGTTATCGGAATGATCTCCTCCACTTCCTCATCCGCTTCATGGGCGGCAGGGCGGCCGCGGAGGATGTATTCCAGGAAGCCTTTCTCCAAGTTCACATTTCGAGCGAGTCATTCGACCCGTCGAGGCGATTCAAGCCGTGGCTTTTCACAATTGCGGCGAACAAGGGGCGGGATTGGCACCGTAAACACTCCAAGCGTGCCATGGCGTCATTGTCCATGGATGTCGGGGAGCAGGGGGAGGGAAGCCGATTTGTCGATCTCTTGGATGGCGACTACGAGCTTCCTGATGTCGGTCTGCTCGAAGGCGAGCAGGTTCAACAGGTGCGGCAGGCGGTGGATCACCTGCCACAACACCTTCGCGAGATCCTTCTGCTGAGTTACTTTCAACGCATGAGTTACTTGCAGATCGCCGATTCGCTCGACATTCCCCTTGGCACGGTCAAGAGCCGGCTGCACTCAGCCGTCGCAGCCTTCGCCAGGAGTTGGCAGGAAACGACAGGAGAGGCCGCATGAGCGGAGCAGGCGACATGTATCCACACCTCTGCAGGGCCGATGCCGAGATGCTCGACCGGCTTGTCGATGTGGGCTTTGACATCGACGAACTGGAGGATCTCTCAAGCGAGGATCGCCAGCGTGCGCAGAGCGTATTGCAACTGATGGGACTTCTTGATTCCTATCCGGTCGAGAATGCGGACGATGTTCTTGTGGACGCGACGCTCGCCCGGATCGATCAGTACGAGGCGC
The DNA here is from genome assembly GCA_964546585.1 of uncultured Isosphaeraceae bacterium. Classification (GTDB taxonomy): domain Bacteria; phylum Planctomycetota; class Phycisphaerae; order Phycisphaerales; family SM1A02; genus CAZJKE01. Next base: position 56,714 of record CAZJKE010000010.1, read on the forward strand.
GGCGCGGCGCGAATCTTCGCATCGAGACGCATCAGGTCGACGCGAGCGATCGCGGGTTCCGATTCCGGCTGCCGGACTTTGTTGCGGTGGCCGCCGTCATCCTGATCGGCGCGGCAATCATCATTCCAATCATGCAAGGACGGCGGGCCGCCAACATCGCAAGCCAGTGCGCGAATAACCTCGCCATGGTCGGCCACGGGCTGGCTAATTTCGCCGGCGACAACAACGGCAGGCTGCCCACGACCTCGGCGGCATCACTGGGCTCGTTCTTTGGCGGCGCCGCACCTGACCGCCTTGATTTGTCCCAACTTGAAGAACAGGGCTACTGCGAAGAGCACCACTTGCTCTGCCCCGGCCACGGAGGCGAAAGCGGGGGGTTCAGCACGCAGACCCAGACGGACAATCGCTGGAACACGCCCGGGCTGGTGCTGGTGGGCGATCGAAACCCGGTGCTCGATGCCGTACTCAGTGGCACATCATTCGATCCGATGACCCAGAGCCGAAATCACCGCGGCGATGTGCAGATTCTGCTGAGAATCGACGGTTCCACGCTTCCGTTGCGGGACAGGCCGATCCTCTCCGGGGACAACATCTGGATTCTTGATCGCAAGGACGGCCGGATCGACATTTTCCTCTCGCACTCCGACCGTTGACAGTCTCCCGTGTCCTGCTACCCTGTGCGGCTCGGAAAGCAGGAACCATGTCGAAACTGAAGCCAAATAAGGGTCTCTTGAAACGCGTCCGCGTGACCGCCAAGGGCAAGGTCCGCATACGGAAGGCCTTTGGCCGCCACCTTCGCAGCCACAAGAGCAGCGCGACACTTCGCGGGTATCGACGGCCCGGCTACACCTGCGCGGCCGACCTCAAACGGATGTCTGCGATGCTCTGCACGCGGCTCACTCGCGGTACTTCGACCACAAAGGCAAAGACCGACTGACACACGACATGCCTGGCGGGTGCAAGCGTCTCCTTGCGGGACCTCCGACCATGGCTGAAACAAGGAGCAGATCATGCCTCGTGTACGTAAAGGCGCAGCGCGAAACCGCGCTCGAAAGAGACTTCTGCGAGCCGCTCGCGGCTACTGGGGAACAAAGAGCCGGCATCGGCAGCAGGCCAAGGTGGCGATCACCCGCGCTGGCCAGTTTGCCTATCGCGACCGCCGAACTCGAAAGCGGGATTTCCGTCGCCTTTGGATTACGCGAATCACGGCTGCGTGCCGGATGCGAGGTACGCGGTACAGCCGGTTCATGAGCGGCCTGACGCGAGCCGGCGTACTCCTCAACCGCAAAATGCTCAGCCAACTGGCCATTGAGGATCCTGCCGCGTTTGATGCGCTGGTCAAGGTGTCCGAAAGAGAAACGGCCGCTCAGGCCGCCGGTTGAGACGCTTTATTGCGCAGGCGCTCCGCAACTACCGCACGACTGGGGCGGTGGCGCCGTCATCGCGCAGGCTTGCGAGGGCGATGGCTGCCGGAATCCCCACGGAGGGCCGGCGGAGGATTCTCGAAGTCGGCGCCGGAACGGGTGCGTTTACACGCGAGATTCTGGGTCGACTGCGCGGCGGCGATGATCTGCACATCGTTGAACTCAATGGCACATTCTGCGAGGCGTTGGAAGAGACGCATCTTGGGAAGTTCCGGTTGGACCATGGCGACATCGACATCACGCTGCACAACGCGGCGATCGAAGAGGCCGATGTGGATGGCCCGTTCGACACGATCATTTGTGGACTGCCGTTCAACAACTTTCCGCCGGAGATGGTTGAGGAGTTGTTTGCCGTCATGCTCGATCTGTTGAGGACGGGTGGGGAGATGGCGTACTTTGAGTATTTGGGCATGCGGTGGTTGCAGGCGATGTTCGGTAGTCGATCGCGTCGGGATACGGTGCAGCGGCGGCGGAGTGACATCATGAATCGTCTGCACGCACACGAGGGGCGGCACGACACTGTGCTCATCAACATTCCGCCTGCGAGAGTTGTGCGGCTGCGAGGCCAATGAACGCCGCGGTGACGATTGACGACGTTCGGGCTGCGGCGGAACGTCTTGCAGGGGTCGTCGTTCGGACGCCGGTGAAACGGTGCGACGCCATTGACGCAGCTGCGGGATGCGAGGTTTTTTTCAAGTGCGAACACCTGCAGCATGCTGGTGCGTTCAAGTTTCGCGGGGCAAGCAATGCGGTCATGCAAATGAGTGAAGAGGCGGCGGCGCGGGGCGTGGTGACGCACAGTTCTGGCAATCATGCTCAGGCGTTGGCACTGGCGGCGAAGCAGCGGGGGATACCTGCGTGGATCGTGATGCCGGAGAATGCGATTGCGTGCAAGCGGGTGGCGACGGCGGCGCATGGTGCTGTGATAGTTGATTGCGAGCCGACGCTGGTGGCGCGGGAGGATGTTTCGGCGAGGGTGTTGCAGGAGACGGGTGGGACGCTGATTCATCCGTATGACGACCCGCGGATTGTTGCGGGGCAGGGGACTGCGGCGTTGGAGTTGTTGGAGGATGTGCCTGATCTTGATGCGATCGTGACGCCGGTGGGAGGCGGGGGGCTGTTGTCGGGAACGGCGATCGCGGCCGATGGGGTCGCGGTGTTCGGGGCAGAGCCAAGCGGGGCAGATGATGCGGTTCGGTCACTTGCGGGCGGTGCGATGGTACCTCAGGACAACCCCCAGACGATCTGCGACGGTCTTCGCACCGGGTTGGGGGAGTGGACGTGGCCGATCATCCGTGATCATGCGGCGGCGATCATTCCTGTTGACGATGCCGAGACGCTCGCAGCGCAGGTCATGCTGCGGGAGCATGCGAACGAGCGGGTGGAGGTCAACGCGGCAATCGCGCTGGCCGCCGTGCTGGATCCAGTGTTTCAGGAGACCGCTTCCCCGGGAGGCCGCGTCGGCATCATTCTCAGCGGCGGGAACCTGCCGACGACCTGCTGACGGCGGCGCCGGGTGCGACGGACCTCGCAGCGGTGGTTTCGCGCAAACCCGGCCACCGGGATTGGGCCCCAAACCCGGCCACCCACCAAATGCTTTTTGGCAATCGTGATCTGGATAGCTT
>CAZJKE010000011.1:0-3453 GCA_964546585.1 uncultured Isosphaeraceae bacterium
GTTGCAGTGCAGGATGTCCTCATCATGATTGGCGCATGGGGCGTGTGCCCTTGACCGTGGCACTATGATGCCCGCCGAATGACGCCGGCGACAACCAACAAGACGCACCGGGGCATGCTGCTGCCGTGGGTTGTCTGGTGCATCGGCACGCTCTACTTTCTGTTCGACTACATGAATCAGGTCGTCCCCGGTGCGATGCAGCCGGAACTGCGGCATGCGTTCGGCGCATCCGCCTTTCAGTTCGGCCTCATCGCAGCGAGTTATTTCTATATCTACGCGGCGATGCAGATTCCGGTCGGCATGCTTGGTGATCGTTTCGGACCCAAGCGACCACTTGCTGTTGCGTCCATTGTTGCGGCGACGGGCTGCATTCTGTTTACGCAGGCTGACTCATTCGCAACTGCAACACTCGCTCGCATGATGATCGGCATCGGTGCTTGTTTTTCGTTTGTGTCGGTGTTGATGCTCATTCGAAACTGGTTTCCCGGCAACCGATTCTCGCTGTTAGTCGGACTGACGAACATGGCCGGGATGATTGGCGCCATTGGCGCCGACAACATTCTCTCCCATCTGGCAATGCCAGAACACGCCGGTTGGCGAGATACGATTGCCGGACTCGGCATCGCCGGCGGCATCATTGCGATTGGCATCATCTTCATTGTTCGGGACACCCCCCGCAATGCACCAAGAACATCCAATGATGCATCATCGGAGGGTGTTGGGGCCGCATGGAAGTACCTTGGCGAGATTGTTCGCTCACCGCAGGTGTGGATCAATGGCGTGTATGCCGCGACAATTGCGACGACATTCATGACATTCGGCGCGGCGTGGGGTTCGCTGTTTCTTCGCCGGGCTTTCCATCTGACACCGGAAGAGGGCGCAAGTCTGGCTTCGCTGGTATTCGTCGGCGCCATCCCGGGGAGTTTCTTCTTTGGTTGGTTTTCCGGAAAGGTGAAGCGACGGAAGTTGCCGATGATCATCGGGGCAGCGGGGGGACTCGCTTCGTTCCTGTTACTGGCCTATGGGATCGGCGATTCCGTCTGGCTTGCCCGAATCCTCCTGTTTTCCATGGGTTTCTTCTGCTGCGGCAATGTCGTGGCATACGCCCTTGGCGATGACCTGAGCCCCAGAGGAGGCGAGGGTATCGGGCTTGGGTTCGTCAACACATGCCTGATCGGCGGCGGGGCGGGGTTTGGACCACTCATCGGCCTGCTGCTTGACTGGCAGCACCCCGTGTCGAAGACAGGGCACACGCTCTACACGATGGGGGAATTGCAGATCGCCTTTCTACCAGTGACGATCTGCCTGTCCCTCTCGCTGCTCACCTCGCTGTTCATACGCGAGACTCACTGTCAACAGCGAACATGATTGTGCTTGCCGTCGGCGGGATTGTCTGGCGCCACGTGTGTCAGATGATGTCCGGCGTCGACGGCCTTCTGCAAATCCCTCAGCAGCATGTCTGCCATGTCCCAACTCATGCCGCCTCGAACCACGATCCGCAACGCCGCGAGATCTGAGCGGTTGTCAGGGAAGGTATATGCCGGTACCTGCCAACCGTTGTACCGCATGTGATCCGAAATCTCGAAGACATTCACCTTGTCGGCAAACTCTTCCTTGACGGCAAATGCAAACACCGGAATGTCGTCGCCGCGCGAAATCAACTTGAACGGTCCCATCTTTTCGATTTGGCTTGACAGGTGCATCGCAACATCCCGCGACTTGCTGTGGATGGCCGTATAGCCTGATCGCCCGAGCCGAATGAAGTTGTAGTACTGCGCAAGAACCTGATTTCCGGGTCTTGAGAAGTTGATTTCAAAGGTGGGCATGTTGCCGCCGAGGTAATTCACCTTGAAGACAAGGTCATCCGGCAGATCACTCTTGTCCCGCCATGCCACCCAGCCGACACCTGGATACACCATGCCGTACTTGTGCCCAGAGGTGTTGATCGACTTGACGCGATCGAGGCGGAAGTCCCAGACGAGGTCCGGTTGGAGAAATGGGGCGACCATGCCGCCGCTGGCCCCGTCCACATGGATGGGAATGTCCCAACCCTTCTCCTTGTTCAACTTGATCAATGCGTCGTTCACTTCCTTCACCGGCTCGTAACTGCCATCGAATGTGGAGCCCATGATGACAACGATGCCAATGGTGTTTTCGTCGCACAGAGCAATGGCTTCATCGACACCGAGGTGATACCGCTCACCTTCCATGGGGACGAGACGCTGCTCGATGTCCCAGTACTTGGCGAACTTGTGCCAACAGACCTGCACGTTCACACCCATGACGATGTTCGGTCTGTCCGTTTGCTTGCCGGCCTCCTTCATTCTCTCCCGCCACCGCCACTTCATCGCCATGCCGCCGAGCATGCATGCCTCGCTCGAACCGACTGTCGATGTGCCGATGGAGTTGGCCTCGTCCGGTGCGTTCCAGAGATCGGCGATGATGTTGACGCAGCGGGCCTCGATCTCTGCCGTTTGCGGATACTCGTCCTTGTCGACCATGTTCTTGTCGAAGGTGTCGGCCATGAGTTGGCGGGCCTGCGGCTCCATCCACGTAGTGACAAAGGTCGCGACATTCAAACGCGAATTGCCATCGAGCATCACCTCGTCGTGAATCAACTGATAGGCGATGTCCGCGGACATCTCATTGTCCGGCATCCGGTACTTCGGCACGGTCGTGTCCAACGCTCCCGTGCCAAAGGATGGACCCGTAACTTCATCTCGCCTGTCCGCCTTCACTTTCTCGTACATTGCATCGGCCTCTCTTGTGTTGCGTGTTTGATCATGTCTTGGGCGGCAACTCAAGGTGGACATAGAGACGTCGCCATGGTTCGTCACTCACAATGCGCCAGCGATGGCCTCTGCCTTCAAGGTCCTCGGCCAGAAAAACATCGCCCGGCCGCACAGTCAGCCGCTCCCCGTTTCCGAATTCAAACTCCACTTCGCCGTCAAGCGTGACGACCAGTTGCCTTCGGGGGGCAGGATGCCAGTCGTACTCACCACCCGGCTCGGTTTCCGCCAGCCGCACGCTGTGGCATTCGATGTTCTCGCTGACATGCGTACCATGGCCATGATCGGCCGCGCCGATCGACCAAGTGCCGATGCGCGAAACAAGGTCGGCGTCCGTACAGAAACGGACGAAGTCGAGGTTCATCGGTTGGAGACCTTTCTCAGCCGCCCGTGGCAAGGATGGCGTTCTTGATCTGCCAGAGCGCAGTGGCGATGCAGGTCAGCATCAACAGATGCAGGATCGCGTAGATGCACTTCCAGGGACATTTGCTCTTGCCGCTGCAACATTCACTGTTTGCGTCACTCATGGGGTACTCCTTCAGGCGGTGATGCTACACGGCAGAGAGCATCACTGCCAACGAGCCAACCGCGGCTGACTGGGGGGGAACCCCCCCAATCAACCGCGGTATCAATGCCCCGTGTGTCCCCGGCACCCCCGGCACCC
>CAZJKE010000011.1:3553-21007 GCA_964546585.1 uncultured Isosphaeraceae bacterium
CGCCAACGTCAGGCCACCAGCGATTCTCAGGCGGCCTGCTACACCGTCAACACGGGAACCGTCGCGAATCTCCCCCCAAGAATGGCCGTGGCGTCTGCCCCAAGCCAATTCGCCAGCAGTGTGGCGTAGACCTGCCGGAAGTCCGTGTTGAAGATCAGATCGCCCTCATCCAGGCGGGACATGGAGGGATGCGTGCCGAGCAGCCCTGGCTTCACCGCCTCGCCCATGAGGTACATCGGGGCGGCTGTGCCGTGGTCCGTACCTGCACTCCCGTTCTGCGCCACCCGTCGACCGAATTCACTGAAGACCATCGTGACGACGCGGCCGCTGTTGCCCTGCGCCTTGAGATCCTTCTGGAAGGCGTTGAGGCTGTCGCCGAGTTGTCGCATGAGATTGGCGTGCTGGTTGAGTTGACTGGCGTGCGTGTCGAACCCGCCGAGGCTGGCGTAGTACACGCGGGTACCGAGTCCGTGCCGAATCATCGCGGCAATCATCTGCAGTTGCTGGGCGAGGCTGCTGCCCGGGTATTGCACCAGCGGCGTCTTCGACACGGCTTCGCGGATGCGGTCGGAGGAGAGCTGGGCATCGAGCGATGTGCGGACAAGGAAGTCCAGTTGCGAATCCCCACCGCCTTCGCCGCCGGCACGATTGATCTCGTCGTATGGCTTCTCAAGTGCGTCGTCGACACTGCCACCTGCCCAGCGGAAGAGTTCCTCGGTCTCGAAGGTGACAGGTTTCTGCAACTTTCCCTGCATGGCGTGGGGGGTGTTACGGCCGATAGCGATCGCCGCTTCTGGATCCGGCGAGCCGGCGCATGCGTTGTCAAAGTATCGACCAAGCCATCCATATCCATTCGCATCCATGCGCGCCGTGTGCCAAATGTCCATGGATGTGAAGTGCGATCGATTCGGGTTCGGGTAGCCGACGCCCTGAATGATCGAAGCGACGCCCTCGTCCATGAGTTCCCGGAAACCGGTCAGGTTCGGGTGCAGCCCGATGCCGTCGGCCCCTGGAATGGACAGTGCCGTGCCACCGGGTCGATTCGCCGAACCGGGTTCACCAATCGCGATGTTCGGGCGCTTGGTGTAATACTCGCGGGATCCATAGGGCACAACCGTGTTGAGGCCGTCATTACCGCCACCGAGTTGCACCACGACAAGTACGCGGTCCTCAGGTATACCCGCTCGCGATGACACGAGCGATCCGAGTGGAAGCATTGTGCCTGCCGCGGATCGTTGCATGAACAACGGTACGGTGGCCGCCATCGAAATGAACGCCATGCCCTGCTGGAGAAAGAGCCGACGGCTCCACGCCTCGCTTGAGCCGGTGCTTTCACATGAATTGCAGTGGTCGTGGTGGTCGGTCATATCGTCACCTCACGAAAGTTGGTACTCGGGCATGGTGGTGATCAGCGTAAACATGCCGGTCAGTGTTGCATTGTCAATTCTGTCGCCCCGCCCTCGGAGATAGTCTCGGAGCGTCGCCTTGCGGTCCGATGGGGGGGTGGGCGTTCCCAGGTGCACCTGAAGGAGGTGATCGATCACCCTCTCTGGCGTGGGCATGCCCTCGGGCAGGTGGGCCATGGCATCAAAGCGAGCGCTGTCCGCCTCCCATGCGTATCCATCGGGCCGCTGCCCTGTCAACAGAAACAGGAGCGTGTTGTGCCGCATGAACATCGTCGAGGTATTGACCCACGCGCGGCCTCCGTCCCAGCCCTTGACCGAGGGCGGGAAGAACAACCGCTGCCCCATGAGGTCGCCAGCTGTAATGAGCGTTCGCAGGAGTTGTCTTCGGTTGGGCGGGTTCAGGGTGCGAACGGCCTGCACGATGAGTTGAATCGGGCTCTTGATGACGGCACGATCATTGACGGGGTCATAGAAGTGTTCCGAGAGGAAGATTGCTCGAAGCACTGGCTTGACAGCCCAACGCCGGCGCCGGAACTCTCTGGCGAGCGCTTTGACGAAGGTAGTCGACTTCTCCGTTTCGCCCTGTGGCAGGTCGTTGACGAAGAAGCGGTACATCTTCCAGAGGATGTATTCCGTCGCGCTCGGCCGGGCAAAGATCAGATCGACGAAATCGTCGCCGTCGTACTGCCCGCGGGATCCGAGGATTGACTTCACGCCGTCGTCGTGGCTTCCGGCGCGGAAGACGAATTGGTCGTCGTTGTAGGTGTACCCCGTGAGCGCTCGCGCACCCTGTTTGATGTCGTCTTCCGTGTACCCCTGACCTTCGCCGAGTGTAAAGAGTTCCATCAACTCCCGGGCGAGGTTCTCATTCGGCGCCTGCTTGCGATTCTGATCATTGTCGAGGTACTCGATCATCGCAGGGTCGCGAATAATGCCGCGAACGAGGTCATCCTTGAAGTTGCCGCACGCATTAGTTCGCAGAAACACATTCTGCAGGAACATGTGGTAACTGTCCTCGATCGTGCGATAGCCTGTCGCAAAATGGCCGTGCCAGAAGAGGGTCAACTTCTCCTCAAGAGGACGCGGCGTTTCGATCATTCGTCGAAGCCACCACTCCTGCATCTCAGCGATCTGGCGGCGGTCCTCCTTCTGCCTCCGCTGTCGCTCCAGCCGAAGCTTCTCGACCATGGACTCGTCACCGCTTTGTCGGGCCCGCCGGATGTTCTGTCGCTCGGTGGATGTCGGCGGCCGCATGATGCCGGATTCAAAGTCATTGGCAGTGACCGGGGCGGGAGTCGCAATGTCCTCGTAGTTCACGATGTAATCGACCGCGGCCTCGAAGCCTAGATCGGCAAGCGCCTGCGCCTGGCTGGTCGTTCCACCAAAGCCTGCGCGGGTAAGCAGGTGCCGAGCCTTCCACTGGTCGAACGCTCCGGGGTCCAGCGGTTTGAGCGGATTGGCTGTCATATCGACCTCCATCATCCCGGTCCAAGGTGCCAAACGCCACCCCCGCCTGGACTATTGCCATTGACTTGTGCTGATACGCCGCTTTCGCAGGTAGTGTTTGAGTCGAATGGCGTTTCCAATGACCGTGATGTCGCTCAGGCCCATGGCGGCAGCGGCAATGAGCGGCCCGTGGGGTCCGAGAAGGCCGAATGCCGCAAGAGGAATGGCCGCTACGTTGTAAAAGAAGGAGAAGAAGAGGTTTTGCTTGATCGTTCGCAGTGTGGCCCGCGCCAGATGTACCGACTGTGCGGCCGCAGACACGCTGTCAGAAGGAATGACGATCGACGCTGACTCCATGGCGACATTGGTGCCCGAGGCGATGGCGATACCGACATCGGCCGCCGCGAGCGCGGCTGCGTCGTTGATGCCGTCGCCCACCATGATGGAGGGACGCCGCGCCGCGGACACCGCCTGTGTCTTGTCTTCCGGGCTTGCTTCGGCATGAATGTGTTCTTCTGGGATGCCAATTTCCGCGGCGACTGCCCGAGCCGTTTGTTCGCGGTCCCCGGTCAGTAGTTGCACATCGATGCCGATTGCCTGTAGAGAAGACACCGCATCGGCGGCGTCGGGCCGCACCTCGTCTTCTACACCGAGCCGACCGATGATCTCGCCATCGACTTCGACCCGGCAACTTGCCCGGTCGTCCCGAACAACGGAGACATCCCTGTTCTCCACCGTGCCGCGAACACCGACTCCGGGAACCGCCTGGAAGTTGGTGACGGTTGGCAAGGTGATGCCGCGATCCTTTGCGGCGGCAACGATGGCCGCCGCTATCGGATGTTCACTGGTCGCTTCCACAGCACCAGCAGTCGCCAGGAGCGTTTCAGGCGAAGTCCCGGGGGCAGGATCGATGTCGGTCACGATCGGTCGACCAAGCGTCAGCGTTCCCGTCTTGTCAAAGATACAGGTAACCGCGCGGCCCGCCGCTTCAAGTGATGCCGCGTTCTTGATCAGAATGCCGCGCAGACTCGCCTCGCCTGCGCCGACCATGACGGCCATCGGCGTTGCAAGTCCGAGCGCGCATGGACATGAGATCACCAACACCGTTACGGCCGCGATGATGCCTGTTCCAGCGGCGCCTGCGAGCGACCAGCCGATGATTGTCATCGCTGCGATAACCAGCACGATCGGCACGAACACTGACGACACGCGGTCTGCGAGTCGCTGGATGTCGGCTTTGCTCGACTGCGCAGCAGTGACCAGCGAAGCAATTCTCGCAACCGTGGTGTGGCGACCATCGACGGTCGTCTCGATGACGAGTTGACCGGAAGTGTTCATGGAGCCGGCGATGACGGTGTCTCCCGGTTCCTTCGGAACGGGGAGGGGTTCACCTGTGACGATCGCCTCATCCACATCGCTCTGCCCATCCATGACTGTTCCGTCCACCGGAACCCGACCACCCGGCCGAACAAGAATGCGAACGCCCTCGGCGATGTCCGCCGTCGGCACGCGGCTCGTCTCTCCGCCCTCACCCATGACTTCTGCCTGATCGGGTTGGAGTTGCAGCAACTCCCGAACGGCCGTGCCAGCCTTGGCGGTCGATCGCGCCTCAAGCCAGTGTCCAATGCTGATCAATGCAAGCAGCGCAGCGGCTTCAGTGAAGTACAGGGGGAGGTCCACCCTGTATCCGAGACGCTGGGCGACAAACACCCACATCGAAAAGCCCCACGCAGTCGACGCGCCCATCGCAATGAGCGTGTCCATGTTGGTGGTGCGGCGAAGAGCAGCCGAAATGGCGGAGCGGATGAACGCAGTGCCGACCAACACCATTGCGAGCGTCGAGGCGAAGACCATGAGCCATGGCAGCCATGGACCGTTGATGCCAAGTGGTTCGGCCAGCCAATGCAGGGACTCGGCAGGAATCCAGATGGCCCACCCGATGATGGCACGCCGTCGCCATGCCGCCTCGTGGTGCCGTTGCCGCTGCTCAATTTCCGTGGCCAGCGCCGCGGGATCAAGCCCCTCTTCCAAGGCGGTGGCCTCGTACCCGGAGGAAGCGACGGCCTGTTCCAGGGAAGGGATGTCCAGATCCTCACCGTACACCGATGCACGGGCGGTCGCGAAGGCGACCTCCGCACGCTCGACACCTGGTACCGCTTCCAGTGCAGTCTGCACCGTACTGCTGCACGCTGCGCAGTTCATGCCGTCGATTTTCAAATCTACCTGCTTCATGGCAGCGGCATGATAGGCACTACGCCTGGCGGATATACTGGTGGGATGCGTCTGGCACTGTCTCACTCCAGAATGTCCCTTGCGGCGATGATCGCCGTGCTGTGCTGCGCCACCGCGGGGGCGGTGTCGGTCACCACAAGCGGGCCGCAGGTGCATGCCTTCGTGGTGGAGCACGGGAGTGGTCATCTCCCAGCCCGTGTCAAACAGGTTGCCAATGAGCATGCTGCCAGACTGTCTTCAACCCCGCAGCAGGTTCTTCTCCGCCGGCCGGAGGCCATCGAGAGTGAACTGCAACGGATGAACCTCCCGCCGCCCGCGGCCTGAGTTTCATGCCGTAGTGCGGCCTCCCTCCGGAATCCGAAGAGGTTCGCAAGTCTTTTCACTTACAGGGGGACATTCAATTGATCGAGGTGATGCATGGGTATTCCCGTCGTCGGCACTGTGACCCGAAAGGTCTTCGGTACACGCAATGACCGATTAGTCAAGCGATACATGCGGCTGGTGGATCAGGTGTCTGCCTTTGAGGACGATGTCCGCCAGCTCAGCGACCCGGCGTTGCGGGACAAGACCGGGGAGTTTCTTGATCGCATCAAGGGCGGGGAAACCGCGGATGGGATGATCCCCGAAGTGTTTGCCGTCGCTCGCGAGGCGATGGACCGTGCTGTTGGCATTCGAAACATCTTTGATCCAGACTTGGGCTTTGATCCGGCGACGCTTCCCGAGCAGGCAAGGGGTATCTATGCGGAGGTTGCGGCGACCATCGCTGCGACCGAACCTCGCGAGCCGGAGGGCGAACTGCTGGGTAATGATGGTCCCGTTCCGGCTTGGCAGTTCGTGGACATGCCGGTCGAACTGTATGACGCGGTACGGAGCCTGTACCCGGAGTCAAAGCCACCATTTCGCGCAAGGCCGTTCGATGTCCAGATCATTGGCGCGGTCGTGTTGTATGAGGGAAAGATTGCGGAAATGAAGACGGGGGAAGGCAAGACGATCGTTGCGCCGCTGGCCTGTTATCTCTCTGCGTTGCAAGGCGAGCAAGTCCATGTCGTGACGGTCAACGACTATCTCGTGCAGCGCGACCGCGACTGGACCTTCCCGTTCTTCCGACTTCTTGGACTGACCGTCGGAGCGATCCATCCCCACCATGCACAGCCGCCGCAAATGAAGCAGCGTGCCTATCACTGCAACGTCGTATATGGGACGACCAGCGAGTTTGGTTTCGACTATCTCCGTGACAACATGAAACTCTCGGTGGCCGAGCAGGTGCAGCGGCACCGGCAGGTTGCAATTGTCGATGAAGTGGACTCGACGCTCATTGACGAGGCGAGAACACCGCTCATCATTTCCGGTTCCGCGCATGAAGGACAGCCCCGCTATGACCTCGCGGATCGGCTGGCAACGCACCTTCTCGAAAGACAGAAACCGTGGGAGGAATCCGATGGCAAGGTCCAGTCATGCCTCGTCACGATCAGTGGAATCGAGGGTGACATCCGAAATGCTGCTGACAAGTCGAAGATTCCAGCCATGAAGAAGAGGCTGGATGCGGAGAAGGGCCGCCTGCCATCGCTGGAGGAGGAACGCGATCGGCACACCCAGTTCTTCGAGATCGAACTCGACAAGAAGAAGGCTACGTTGACGCATGATGGCGTGACCGAAGCGCAGAGAGAGGCAAACATTGGTTCCTTCTATGTCGGTGAGAACATGGATGTGCCTCACCTTCTGGAGCAGTCCATTCGGGCGCACACCGTGTACAAACGGGGCCAGGACTACATCGTTGAAGAGAATGACAAGAACGAGATGGGCGTGATCATCGTGGACCAGAACACCGGCCGAAAGATGATTGGTCGTCAATGGTCCGACGGTTTGCACCAGGCGGTCGAGGCGAAGGAAGGCGTGCCAATCAAGGAGGAAACACAGACCGTCGCGACGATCACCATTCAGAACTTCTACAAGCTCTACGACAAACTTGCTGGCATGACCGGTACCGCGGACACCGAGGCTACGGAGTTCTATGAGATCTACGGTCTCGATGTCGTGGTCATTCCAACGAATGTGCCGGTCATTCGCATGGACCACAACGATCTCGTCTTTACGACTCTACCTGACAAGCTGGAAGCCGTAGTCGATGAGATTCGTGTCATGCACGATATCGGTCAGCCGGTGCTTGTGGGTACGACGAGCGTGGAGAAGTCGAAGGAACTCAGCGACATGTTGAAGTCGAGGCACCGTATAGATCACGAAGTGCTTAACGCCGAACAACATGAACGAGAGTCGGAGATCGTCAAGTTTGCTGGCGAACTCGGCGCGGTCACGGTGGCAACGAACATGGCTGGTCGAGGCACGGACATCAAAATGGGTCTCTTCAGCCCCGAGGAACAGTTGGATCACTGGAAGAAGCGGGATCTCTGCCCGCGGGATGTGATGCCGGACATGGACGACGACGAGATCGTGCGGCGGGTCTATCGGCACATTGCGCCGAGGGAACTGGGACTGCGAAAGCCCGATGTGGATGCCATGGATGACGACGCCATTCGCCGTTCGCTGCTGGAGCACTGGTGGGCAACGACCTGTTGGTGGGTGGATCCGGACAAGGCCGCGACGATGAAAGACGAGAAGATGATTGCAGATCTCGATCGCAGCGGCGCGTGCATTCTTCATCGACTGAGGCGATTCAGAAATGTCGAGGATCTCGGTGGCCTGCATGTTGTCGCCACGGAGCGGCACGAGTCTCGCCGGATCGACAACCAGTTGCGGGGCCGAAGTGGCCGGCAGGGCGATCAGGGGTCGACGCGGTTTTTCCTCAGCCTCGAAGACGATCTCATGAAGATGTTTGCCGGTCCAAGAACGCTGCAACTGCTCAGCAAGATGGGCATGAAGGAAGGCGTTGCGATCGAGCACAACATGTTGACCCGCGCGATCACGAAGGCGCAGCGGAAAGTCGAGGAGCGAAACTTTCTCATTCGGAAGAACATCCTTGAGTACGACGAGGTGATGGATCACCAGCGGCATGTTTTCTACGATTTGCGACAGGGCGTGCTGGAGGGAAGGGACATTCGTGAGACGGTCTTCGAGTACATCGAGGAGGCGGTGACGGATTCAGTTCACGATTACCTTAATCCCAGATACAGCGCCAACTGCGCGGCTGAATGGATTCGTGAGCACTTGAATGTGGGAATCGACCCGGATCGCATCAAGGGGAAGGATCGCGAAGACCTGCACAAGTTGGTAACTCGAGATGCGCTGGAAGAATCCTCCAGCAACATTCGGGTGACAATCGGCGAGTACCTTCCCGACACGATTGATCTCGGTGAGGGGAAGATCGCAGAGCGGGATGAAACGACTTGGGACTTCAAGGGACTCGTGGACTGGGCTGCTGCGATATGGGGAAGCGATCTGGCGATCAGCGAAGCCATGGAGATGGGGCGAGAGGAGATTATTCAGCGGATTGAACAATCCGCCGAACAGAAGATCCGCGCCGCGGATCTCTCGCCGCTCGATCCTTACCTCCTTCCGGATCACGCCCACGGGGAGCTCGCCACATGGGTGACGGCGAAGTTCGATATTCAATGCAAGGCAGGTGACTTTGTTGATCTGGAACCGGAGGAAGCGGTTGATCTGGTCATGACGCGGGCGATGGATGCATATGCCGTGCGCGAACGCGACTACCCAATCGACTTTGCCATCGAGATGACGGGCACGCTCATGCAGCAGGATCCTGATCGGGCACTCAAGCAGTTTTGCCACTGGGTCAAGGTCAAGTATGACTTGGATTGGACACCAGCGACGCTCCCATCGAGCAATCCAGCGGACCTGAAAGAGTTCCTCTTGGAGGAAGCGAAACGGTGGGACGATGATCGACGCATGCGTCGGGCAACGCAGGTTGTCGAGGCTGGAGGCGATGATATTCCCGCTTGGTTGCAGGAACACTGGAATGTGGTATTGACCGAAGCGAATCACGAACTGCTGGAGTCTGATCCGGTGGGCCTGGTTGATACCAAGATCAAGGAGGTGCAGCGAGCGGAGCTCACCCAACTGGAGCGAAGTGTGCTCCTGCAGATCTTCGACGCGACGTGGAAGGACCACCTCTACCAAATGGATCAGGCGCGCGAGTCGATTGGATTCCGTTCATTCAGCCAGCGTGATCCGCGAATCGAATTCAAGCGGGAAGGTGCGCGGCTCTTTGACGAGATGTTCCAGCATGTTCAGGATCGCGTGACTGATCTGGTCTTCCGGGCCCGCATGTCGGTTCGGCCGCGGGTTCCGCAGCAGGGACCCTCCCCGGCCCAGCGTCCGCAGCAACCTCCGCAGGAACAGCGGGAACAGCAGGTCATGCGGCGACCCAAGCCAGCGGCTGCGACGCAGGCGGTGCGGGCGGCCACGGCTGCCGCAGCGGGGAAGGGCGGCAGCGGCTCGCTCACCGTCGGCCGCAACGAGCCCTGCCCTTGCGGCAGCGGCAAAAAATTCAAGAAGTGCTGCGGCGCAAAATAGGGTGTCAGACACCTCTGGTGGTATATCTGGTTGCGAATGCCCAAGTCAGGAAGACGATGACGGGGAGTGCTGTGAGCCATGCGGCATCCCGGATGTACCCGGCCTCCAGGAGTGGAAGTGAGAAGAGGATGGCCAGGGCAAACAACGCAATACGCAATGGCGTGAGGCGCCGGCCTGTCCACATGAACAGCGCAACCATCGCGGGGAAGATCAGTCCATAGAAGACGAAGAACCGCAGATAGTCATCCACTGCCGTGAAGGAATCGGCGTATGTACGATGCGCAGCAGCGATGGCCACCCCGGCGAAAAGTACCGCAGCGATGCGAAACGCCCATCGTCCCCCGGCCTCCCGGAAGTGCGCACCGACGGTAAACACCGATTGTGTGATCATGTGGATCGCAACCACGCTTCCAATGCCGACAACGATGACATCCCGGTACAGACAGGTCAAGACGATCATGAGGGCAAAGGCGACGCCAAACACGGCGAAGGCATGCTTGCTCGGTGACTCCTGCATCGCGCGGTGAAATGTCGGGTCGAGATAGGGGCAGAGCAGAAAACCGAATGATGTGATCGGCAACAACCAAACCACCTCCTGCCAGGGCCGCGTTCCTTCCGCACCGAGATCAATCGGCAATAGTGTTAGCGCTGCGACGATTGAGAGCACCCAAACGCCTGCCGCCAGTATCGGCCATAGCCGCGTCGGTAAGGCGGTCAGTGCGAGACCAATGAGTACAACACCGGCAGGCAGCGCGATGGACAATGTGGAGTCCGCCGACGGCATGTACCACCGGGCGATCATGGCGAGAAACAGGGCGTGAAAAGCAATGGTGACCGCGGCAAAGATCTTCATCGCCCCGCGATACTGCGCCACCAGCCGCCGCGACCGCTCGGGCGTTGCAACGACATATCCGAAGGCAGCACATCCAATCAGGTTTGGCACGGCAAAGAGAAGAAGCCCCGGCCAGCCGTAGCGATGCAGCAGGACAATGGGCAGAAACATGCCAATGCACCATGTCCAACTGCAGGTCAGGTAGAGTCCCCAACCTGCGACTTGAATACTCCGCGATGTGATCACGAATCAGCGTTCAGCTTCTCACGACGCTTGGTTCTCGCTCGGACCAGCGCCTTCGGCGTGCAGTGAAATGTGATGTCACACCTGCCGACCCGAACTTCCCGTCCGCGTTTGTGCAGCGTCTGAGTGATTGCCATCTGGAACGACAGGTTGAACTCGCCACCCTCCGAAACATGGGATTGCAGATCGGCAACAACGGCCTCTGCTTCGAGTACATGGTAGACGGCTGGTCCGTAGCACGGCCGCAGGAAGCGGTACGCCATGTCCTTGCAGACGACTGCATAGTCGCTTCCGCAGTGTTTGAAGAGGAACATGCCCGCCGCCACCTCGCTGTTCCCCAGAAGAGCGGCACCGGCCATGGCGTTGTAGAAGTTGCGGTTGGATCGCTTGAAGGGGAGCACCGCGCTGAACCGGTCGGCACTGATTCTTCGCATCGTGATACCGCTCCGGAAGGCGAAGGGCAGCCAGATCAGGGAGCAGACTCGGTGCCAGAAGTTGTTCCGGGTGCTCAGGCGGGTAATGAAGGCCTCGACCCGCTCCCAGAAGGACAGTTTCACGCCAGGCAGCTGCTCGGCGGCATCGGATTGGTCGGGCTTTATCGAAGAGACAGACATGGGAGGAAACAGCGTATCCTAGCAGGCTCGTGCCCTCGGGCACGGCGTGAACCATCCACCATGCAGCATCGTCGAATAGCAGTCTGCGACTGGAGCCTCCGACCGGAAAGTCCAGGAGAGTTGCCAGATGCACTGGCCGCTTGTGGCCTGCAGGCGGTCCAGTTGGGATTGGTGCCCGTAGTTGAGAATCCAGCATGGGCGACGGTGCCACAGATGCTTCGGGATGCGGGTATTGAGATCGTCTCGGGCATGCTTGCCATGGTCGGTGAGGACTATTCGACGCTGGAATCGATCAAGATGACCGGCGGCGTGCGAAGCGACGAGGCGTGGAGCGCTACGCGGGTCCGCGCAGACAAGGTCGCCGACTGCGCCGCCGCGACAGACATCTCGCTGGTGACCTGCCACGGTGGGTTTCTGCCGCACGAGGAGGGAGACGAGCGGTTGATCATGCTCGATCGGCTTCGAGAAATTGCCGCGTTGTTTCATGATCGGGGCGTGGACATTGCGTTGGAGACTGGTCAGGAAACGGCGGACACATTGCTTGATGTATTGGAAGAACTCTCTGCGTCGGACAATGCGCCGCGCGTTGGTGTCAACTTCGATCCGGCGAACATGATTCTGTACGGCATGGGTGATCCGGTTGCTGCGATCCGGCGATTGCGTCCGTGGGTGCGGCAAGTACACGTCAAGGACGCGGTTGAGACGGGGGTTCCTGGAACATGGGGGATGGAGGTGCCGGTGGGACAGGGCGATGTCGATTGGGCATCTTTTCTGGCCGAAGTACCTGACGAGATCGACCTGGTTATCGAACGGGAGGCCGGCCCAAGCCGGGTTGCCGACATCATTGCAGCAGTGAAACTGGTACGGGAGGCCATTCCATGTTGAGGTGGATCATCGCGTGTCTTGTTCTCTGCGGATTCGTTCATCCGGCGACTGCGCGGCAGCCTCAATTCCGGGGGGGAGCAGTCGCTGCGGACCATGTGCTTGCCTCCAAGGCAGGCGTTGCAATTCTGGCTCGCGGCGGTAACGCGGTTGATGCTGCGGTAGCGACGAGCTTTGCCTTGAGTGTGACCCGCCCGTTCTCCTGCGGTCTAGGCGGCGGTGGTTTCATGGTCATTTGGGATCCGCATCGCGGAGCGTTCGCTTTGAACTATCGCGAAGTTGCGCCGCAGAGCGCAGATCCCGCGATGTATGCCGCCGCAGATGAGAACTCGCCGCCGCCGAGCAGATACGGCGAAGCGGCAATCGCCGTTCCGGGAACAGTGGCTGGGTTGTTGACTGCGCACGAGAGGTTCGGGAGGTTGTCTCGTCAGGAGGTTCTCGCGCCAGCCATCGATCTCGCGGTACGCGGTTTCGTTCCGGACAAGGCATACCGTGCGGCGATCGACGGTGTCAGGAAGCGTCGCGAACAAGTTCCGGGCATCGAGAACTACGCTGATGAGGTGCTCGGCACATTCGATCAGCACGATCGCATTCGCCTACCGGGTCAGGCAGTCGTGCTTCGCCGAATTGCTCAAGAGGGTCGGGAAGGGTTCTATGGCGGCGATGTGGCGTTGGCCATCATTGAGTCAACACGCGGGCGGCTGACCATGCGCGACCTGACCGAGTACATGCCTCGCTGGGAGGAGCCGCTCGTTGCGGACATTGGTGACGAGTTGATGTTGATCGGCATGCCGCCTCCAAGTACGGGAGGCGTGGCGGTGGGGCAGTTGCTTGGGATGCTCCATCGACTGGGGGCCGCGAAGATGGATCGAGACAACCCGGTGACACTCCACTTGTTGGTGGAGTCGATGAAGCACGCGTTTGCTGATCGAGCCAAACACATGGCGGATCCGCAGTTCGCACATGTACCGGTTTCCGACTTGCTGGATCCAACCTATCTGGATGAACTTTCGTCGCGGGTACAGCCGGACCGCACGCTGCCGGGGTCTGTGTATGGGGGCGTGTGTCCACCGCCCGATGACAGCGGTACGAGCCATCTGAGTGTCGTTGATAGCGAGGGTGTCGTCGTAGTGTGCACGGAGACGATCAACACAAGCTTTGGTTCATTCGTACTCGTGCCGAAGTTTGACTTCGCACTCAATAACGAAATGGATGACTTCACGATCGTTGCCGGCCAGACCAATGTCTACGGGCTACGGCAGTCCGATCGCAACATGCCCGAGCCTGGAAAGCGCCCGATTTCGAGCATGTCTCCGACGATCGTGTTGCGAGATGGCAAACCGGTACTGGCGATCGGCGCATCGGGCGGTCCTCGTATCATCACCGCGGTCGCGCAGGTGGTGATGGACATCCTGTGGCGGCACGATGACCCGGTTGATGCCGTTTCGCGGCCGCGTCTCCATCATCAGTGGGTGCCGGATGCCGTTGTGGTTGAAGAGGACTGGGACGATGCGGAGATGACCGCGGCATTGGAGGCTCGCGGACACGATGTCACACGCCGTACCCATGTCGGTGTCGTGCAGGTCATTGAGATTACGCCTGATGGAAAAATGCGGCCGGCTTCCGATCCTCGCAAGGGTGGCCGGCCGGCTGGAATTGACTGACCGTTCAAGCGCCGAGCGTATAACGAACGAATCGGGTGATCGACACGCCATCGGGAAGGACATCCTTGATGGCCTGCGTCTCATCAAGCACATACTTCTGGTGCAGAAGCGTGTTTTCTTCGAGATGCTTGCGAACCTTTCCGTCTGCGATTTTTTCGGCGATCTCGTCGTTCTTGCCGGCTTCGCTGGCCTCGGCGAGAGCCTCGGTGCGAATGCGGTCGATGTCTTCCGAGGAAATATCGTCTTCGCTGATGCCAGCCGGGTCGTGGAACACGATGTGTTGGCAGATGCCTTTCAGTAGATCACCGTCTGTGTCGCCGTCCACTTGGATGAGGCATGCTCGTTTCCCATCGTGGTGGATGTATTGTCCGAATGACCCGCCGGAAAGTCGGAATCCGCGGGCGAAGTTGGCATTCTCGCCGGTCGTCATGCGGACTTCATCCACCATCTTGGTCATGCCTTCGCAGGGCGAAACATCGCCGTCGCCTTTCGAGAGGGCGAGGTCTGTGACCGCATCGACCATGGCCATGAATGCTTCTGTTCTCGCGGTGAAGTCAGTTTCTGTCTGAATCTCCACGATGACTGCGGCGTTGTCACCACATGCGATGCCGATGCGACCTTCGCCGGTGGCTCGCTCGGTCCGCGTGTCCATCTTGTCTTTGCGGCTCTCTCGCAGCCATGCTTCGGCGGCAGCCATGTCGCCACCTTGTTCTTTGAGGGCCTTCTTACAATCCATCATGCCCAGTCCCGTCTTTTCGCGGAGGGTCATGACATCCTTGGCGGTGAAACTCACGGTGGTATCTCCGATGGTTTGGGTCATTCTGTCTTGTCTCCGCTCCCGCCTTCCGCTGTGGCGGGTACGGGTTCCGGTGTGGTGTCGGTGGCGGAGTCCGGGGTGTCCGGGTTTTCCAAGGTTTCCGGTGGGGCGTCTGCGCGGAACGCCGTTCGCGATGATCTTCGGGCGGGCTTGTCGTCGTCGTCGGCGCCGTTGGGTTGCTGCGCTTTTTCGGAGGCTCTTCGGCCTTCGAGTCCCATTGCGACGCTTTCCATGAGGTCGCTGATGATGACTTCGATTGACCGAAGCGAGTCGTCATTGCCCGGGATGGGTATGTCGACCAAGCCGGGGTCACCGTCGGTGTCGATGAGGCCGATGGTTGGAATCTGCAATGCGGTTGCTTCGCGGAGTGCGTTCTTTTCGTTGTTGGCGTCGACGACGACCATGGCGCCGGGCAATTTGTCCATGTCGCGGATACCGCCGAGGTTGCGGGTGATTTTCCGCTTCTCCCGCATGAGTTGGGAGGTCATCTTCTTCGAGTAGGAGTCAATCTCTCCGCTTCGAACAAGTTCTTCGAGTTCGATCAGTCTGCCGAGTCGTTCGCGAATGGTCTTGAAGTTCGTCAATGTTCCACCCAGCCATCGTTCGATGACCCAGGGCATGCCGGCCTCGCTGGCGAACTTTTGGACGGCCGCGCGGGCCTGTCGTTTGGTGCCCACGAACACGACATCCTTGCCGTTCGCGACGGTGTTCTGAATGAACTTCCGTGCACGCAGCAGGCCGCGGACGGTTTCTCGAATGTCGATGATGTGGATCCCGTTGCGAATGCCCCAGATATAGGGCTTCATCTTGGGGTTCCAGTTGCTTCTGCGTTGGCCGAAGTGGATGCCGGCCTCGAGAAGGCGTGAAACGATATCGTTTGGGGTGTCAGCCATGGTGGCTCCGTGCAGCGGTCCCGGCGGAGAGGTGGGCATTGGCCTTCCGCCCGAGGGGGCTTCATGAGGAATCAGATCGTTCTGCCCACGGCGACGCCCATGCTGCCGAGGCCCTCGCTCCCCAGTGGAGCGAAGTCCCGCATGATACCAGAAACGGTGTCAGACACCCTCTCTGCGTATTTGTCCGCCTAACACTGTTGTTACGGCTCTGCCGGAGACATTCCAGCCGTCGAACGGGCAGTTTCGACCGGCCGATTGGAAACCCGCGGCGTCGATGGTCCATGTTTCGGTTGGGTTGATGACTGTGATGTCGGCGGTGCAACCGACCTGCAGGCGGCCCAGATCGGGGCGGCCGATCAGGTCGGCCCCATTGCAGGTCATCATTGCGAGCATGCCGGGCCAGTCGAGTGGGCCTTCGTGGATCAGAGCTTTGGCGTAGAGCGGCAGCGCGCATTCCAAACCAACGATGCCGAACGATGCGTTGGAGAACGGGCGGTCTTTCGATTCCTGCGGGTGCGGTGCGTGATCCGTAGCAAGAACAGTGATTGTCCCCTCTGCGATGCCCTCCTTGATCGCGTCGATGTCAGACTGATCACGAAGTGGCGGGTTCATCTTGGCGGCTGTTCCGTGGGTGGGAATTGCTTCGGTGGTGAGGAGCAGGTGGTGCGGTGATGCCTCGCCGGTCGCTCGTTGGCCTGCCTGTTGTGCCCGCCGGATGATGGCAACGCTGTCGCCGCTGCTGATGTGTTGGCCGTGCCATGCGCAGCCGATGTCGGCGTTCAGCCGAAGGTCGCGTTCGATGATCGAGTGTTCAGCCTCGGGCGGCCAAGGCACCAGGTCAAGATCCCGCTGTACCTCGCCTGGGTGGATGACGCCATCCCCTGTCATGGCTGGATCCTGGCAATGCTGCATCACGCAGCGATCGACGTTCGCCGCGGCTGCGAGGACGGCAGCCATCATCTGTTCGCCGCGAATCACAACGCCGTCATCTGAGAACCCGACTGCGCCCGCTTCGGCCATGGCCGGAATGGGGGCGATGGTTCGTCCCTCTCGCCCAAGCGTTGCCGCAGCGACGGGAAGTACGCGACATGAAGACGCGGCTCTTCCAAGTTCAATCGCTTCCGCAACTGCTGCGGGTGAATCGACGGCGGGAGTGGTGTTTGGCATCGTGCAGACGGTGGTGAATCCTCCGGCTGCCGCTGCTGCTGCGCCGCTGGCGATGGTCTCCTCGTGTTCATCCCCGGAGGGTTCGCGGAAGTGCACATGGGTATCGATCAGGCCGGGGCACACGATGTGGCCCTCGCAGTCAATGACTTGGCTGCGCGAGGCGGCTGCAATCGGCGTTGGCGAAATAGAGGTAACGCAGCCGTTTTCTATCAGGACATCGGCCGTTGCATCGTGGCCCGAGGCGGGGTCGATGACACGGCCACCGCGAAGGAGGAGGGTCGTCACGGGCGACAGTCTACCTATGAAACAGGCCCCGCCAATTGGCGAGGCCTGCTGGGTTCGTTCCTGCGAGGCGATTTACTTCTTGCCGGAGAGGGGGCACCCGGCTGCCTTGGCTTTGTTGCAACCGGCTGCCTTGGCAGCCTTGTCACAACCTGCCTTGCCCTTGCCCTTGCAGGCTGCGGGGTCGCAGTTGGCCGGGTCGCAGTCTTGGGCGGCTGCAGGCCTGACCTTGGCTTTCGCCTTGGCTGCGCAGCAACTGGACGCTGCACCGGTAGCGGCCGGTTTGGCCGAAGCCTTGGCTGCCATTGGGCAATCCTGTGCCGAGGCACACTTGGACGGGTCGCAATTTGACGGGTCGTCGCACTGGCCTGCACAGGTTGCAGTCGCGCTGACCTTTTCGGTCTTGTTACATCCGGCGATTCCAGCTGCCAGAACGGCGGCGAGGGTCAGGGTGATGAGGTGCTTCATTGGTAGACGGAACTCCTGAA
>CAZJKE010000011.1:21107-38775 GCA_964546585.1 uncultured Isosphaeraceae bacterium
ACGGCGGCGAGGGTCAGGGTGATGAGGTGCTTCATTGGTAGACGGAACTCCTGAAAAAATGTGGTTATTCGAGAAACGTAATGGGCCATGGTATCGCTGTGTGCAGGGGACGGCAAGTCAATTCTGCTTCTCCGCGTTCTCTGCGTAGAATCGCCATACGCATGACTTCCCCGGATAATGCAGGCGAAATGACCAATTGGCGTGAGGAATTGGCGATCCTTGCTCGCGGGCTTCCAGAGGAGCCCGGCGTGTACCTCATGAAAGATCAGGACGCATCGGTGTTGTACATCGGCAAGGCGGGGTCTCTGCGTAGCCGAGTGGGGTCATATTTCACGCCATCGGCGGAT
Source organism: uncultured Isosphaeraceae bacterium (assembly GCA_964546585.1). Classification (GTDB taxonomy): domain Bacteria; phylum Planctomycetota; class Phycisphaerae; order Phycisphaerales; family SM1A02; genus CAZJKE01. The sequence continues at coordinate 21,455 of CAZJKE010000011.1, forward strand.
CTGGGACCGTGGAAACAAGGCATGTTGCCTCTCATCAGGGATGTCGAGACCATCTCGTGCGACACGGAGTGGGAGGCTCTTCTGCTCGAAGCGAGGCTGATCAAGGATTACCGCCCGAAATACAACACACTTCAACTTGACGACAAGACCTACCCCTATCTGGTCGTGACGACGCGAGAGGATTTTCCGGCCGTGTTCATTACCCGCAATCCGGCCGATGCGAGGTATCGCGGCGGGCGAATTCTGGGGCCTTTTACTTCGTCAGGGCCGCTCAAGGAAGCGGTGTACCTGCTGCAATCGGTATTCAAGTTCAGAACCTGCACGCTGTGTATTCGTGAAGGCGATCCCGCGAATCGCCGATTTCGCCCCTGCCTCCTGCACGCAATCGATCGGTGTACGGCGCCCTGCGGCGATCGCATTGAGAAGAGTACGTATCGCAAGGACATTGATGGGTTTCTTCGGTTCCTCAGTACACGGCGGGCTGCCATGCGGCGTTCATTGCAGGAGGACATGGAAGCGGCCTCTGCCAATCGAGAATACGAACGCGCCGCTACGCTGCGTGATCAATTGCGGGCCATCGAGAAACTCGATGACCGTGCGCGGCCGAATGATCCGTGGCAGCCGGAGGTCACGATCTTTGCAACCGATCCCGACAAGTCGATGCAGGCATTGCAGCGTGCACTCAATACGCAGGACGAGCTCCGCTGCATCGAGGCGATCGACATTGCCCATCTGCAGGGCGGCGAGACGGTCGGGTCGAAGGTGTGCTTTGTCGATGGTCGGCCGTTCAAGGACGGGTACCGGCAGTATCGCATTCGGACGACGGGCAACGACGACTACGCCGCGATTCGGGAAGTGGTGGCCCGGCGGTACCGGGATGCCGGGAAGGGACTGGAGTTGTTCCCGGATCTCATTCTCATCGACGGAGGCCTGGGGCAGTTGCACGCGGCAATGGCGGCATTCTCAGGCTTGTCCCATCAGCCACCGCTGGTCGCCAGCCTTGCCAAGCGAGAGGAACTGATCTACTTGCAGGGAAACCCTGAGCCGATTCGGTTGGGCCGCGAGAATCCAGGCCTCCGACTGTTGCAGGCGATTCGTGATGAGGCCCATCGGTTTGCTCAGCGATACCATCATCTGCTTCGCCGCAAGCGCGTGCTTGGAGAGGATGAGGGGTGTTGATGCGAATGGACAAGGTGAGCCGGGCCGCGCGAATCGTCGTACCCCCCAAAAGAAAATAAACACACCCTACGATCCTCCCCTCGCCCTGGGGCTTCCAGAGCAGGTTTTGGAATTGGGCGGGGCGGCTACGTCGCGATGATGGGCGCAGGTTGCGATTGCTCTCTGGTGGTGCGGCTGCAGGCCTAGGCAGGGGAAGGAATCGCCCCACCGGCAGCTTCGCCGGCGTCTGCGTCCGGCTCGGCCTGCGGTACATCCGGAGAGGCCTCGGCCTCGGCGTCCAGCAGGTCGCTGACGGTTGATCGCTCGAGGGTCTCGCCCCGCATGATGGCCGCCAGTTCGTCGCCTTGCAGCGTTTCGTACTTCAACAGCGCCTCGGCGACATCAACGATCTGCTTCCAGTTCTCATCCACAAGTCGCTCGGTGTCGTGATACGCCGAGTCAACCAGCCGCTTCACCTCTTCGTCAATGATGCGGGCGGTCTCGGGCGAATAGTCACGCTCGGAAATCAGCGACTCTCGGGATTCATCCGGGCCGTACTTGATGAAGCCAAGTCGCTCCGACATGCCCCACTCAAGCACCATATGGCGTGCATATTCCGTTGCCATGCGAATATCCATGGCCGCGCCACTCGACACATCGCCGGTCTTTTGCTTCTCGGCGATTCGGCCTGCGCACAGAACTCGCAGGGTCGATTCGATGAACTTTCGGTTGAAGAAATAGCGATCTCGCTCGGGCAAACTGAATGTGGCGCCGCCCGACTGTCCGCGGGGAATGATCGTCACCTTGTGGACCGGATCTGCGCTCGGCATGAGCATCTGCACGACTGCGTGTCCGGATTCGTGATACGCCGTGGCGACTCGCTCCAGTTCCTGCACCTTGCGACTCTTGTGCGCGCGGCCCCAACGAATCTTGTCGCGTGCCTCATCGAGATCCGACTGCTCGACAAATTCCTTATCCGCCATTGTCGCGAGGATCGCTGACTCGTTGATGAGCGCTTCCAGGTCCGCGCCCGAGAACATGGGTGTTCCTCTGGCAACGCGTCCGAGGTCAACTCTCGGACCCAACTTGATCTTACGAGAGTGCACTTCCAGAATGGCCTTGCGGCCATCGAGATCGGGCAGGACGACATGCACCTGCCGATCAAATCGCCCAGGCCTGGTCAAGGCGGGGTCGAGCACATCGGCGCGGTTCGTTGCTGCGACGACGATGACCTGATCGCTCGGTTCAAAGCCGTCCATCTCCACAAGAATGGCGTTGAGGGTTTGTTCCCGCTCATCGTGCCCGCCGCTGGAGAACCCACTGCCACGCTTGCGGCCAACCGCGTCAATCTCATCCAGGAAGATGATGCACGGAGCATCGTCCTTGGCCTGCTTGAAGAGGTCGCGCACCCGACTCGCGCCGACGCCCACGAACATTTCCACGAAGTCGGAACCCGAAATTGAGAAGAACGGCACATCTGCCTCGCCCGCGATGGCTTTGGCAAGGAGCGTCTTACCGCAGCCGGGAGGGCCAACCAGCAGCATGCCGCGAGGAATGCGGCCACCCAGTCGCTGGAAACGCTTGGGGTTCTTCAGGAACTCGATGATCTCGTGGACTTCATCCTTTGCTTCCTGAATGCCCGCAACATCGTCGAATGTCACGCTGATCGTGTCCTTGCTGCTGACCCGATGCCGTGACTTGCCGAAGCTCCCGAGCATGCCGCCCGGACCTCCGCCACCGGCGCGTACGGACCGCGCAATAAAGAACCAAACGAGCAGAATCAGAATGATGAATGGTGCGTAACTGACAAGAAGGGTGAGCCAGAGTCCATGCCCCGTTTCGGCCTTGTGGTCGATGCCCGCGTCGGTCAACTGACCGATGTACCAATCGCGATTCTGTCCATCGGCGGAGAAGTAAACGAGTGATCCCGGCTCGAAGTCGATGGCACCTCCGCCATCCTCCGCAATGATTGCGACGATGCGACTGTCTTCAATGGTGACGCGGCCGTCCTGAAACTGCTTGGACTCGCCCCGCTTGATGAAGTCCGCCCAACTCTCGATTTCATGTCCGCGACCCTGTCCGCTGATCAATCCCCAAAGCACGATCAGCACCAGACAGATCATCGCCCAACTGACGAGGCTCCGACTCAGGCGAGGCGGAGGCGGCGCCTTGGAGCCAGGCCCATCGGGCTGCTGGCCATTGCCCTGGTTGGGTGGTCCACCATTCTGTTGTTCGTTGGACATGGCTGTGCTGATCTCGTTCTGAAGTATCAAAGCATAGGCGACGACCGAGGTGAACGTATCACCACGCCGCCTGCATCTCATCGACGATATCGGCCGCCAACTCCTGTACGACTGCAAACTCTCCGACCGCAAGTGGCTCAGAAGAGGGCTGTGAGGGCACAAACAGGCCACTGTCGCCGAAGTTCTCGCGGCCGAGGATCCGTTGACCGGTACGGAGGTCGATCCACTCGAAGTCAATTGTAACATTCACCAGGACCTCTTCGCTGAGGCCCGTGACGCGTGATTGACTGAGTTGACGCAAGTCTACTTTTCGGACGGTGCCTGTCAGAAGCGTATCTGCTCGCTTCTCAGTTGCGATGCGGTACGGCGTACGAGATTGAACCTGCTTGATGACCGCATCGGTCAGCATGAATTCCAGATCGCGGGACATGGTGTCGTTGTCGAATATTGGCACGGCTACGGTTCGCCATTGCTTTGGATACAGCGACTGCGAGGAGTATCCAACCGTCGGATCGGATGCGCATCCCGCAAGGAGACACACGAACACCAGAAGTGGAGTAAGCCGGGACATCACTGGCTACTCGCTTTCGCCGAGGCCAACAACGCGCCCCAGGATTGCCTCCTGCAGTGCGGCATAGTCAGGAGCAACTTCGCGAATCGCAGCTGGCAGCAGTGGCACGAACCGCGGCACGACTCTCTCCAGCGCGATGATGCAGGCCGCAGTCTGCGGGTATCGTTTGACCAGTCGCCGGATCTCATATTCCGCGGCAATTGGGTCCCCGGTGTCAAGGTACCACTCCGCGACGGACAAAAGTTTCCTCGCTTCGGACTCATCAATGCGTGTGATGATTGCGTCCGCACCCATCCGCTGGGCCTCCACCGGATCAGTCAACGCAAGTTGCTGCAGTTCCATGCGTGAGTCATCGAGACCAGAGCCGTCAAAGGCTGGCCCGCGGTAGGTCGCCAGCCGAGAGTAGATGAGTCGGCGGCGAGCCTTTCGAATCTGATCGGATCGAGGGTAGTTCACCAGGAACAGAGCGTAGGCGTCGGTCGCCAACAGCATCCGCCGTTCCCGAAAGTAGAAGTCGGCCAGTTCCATTCCCGCTGTTTCGGCAAGCGCGCTTCCCGGAACACGCTCCTGAATGCGAATGAGCAATTCCTCCGCTTCATCCTTGGCGCTGAAGATCCGCATGCCCCACTTCTTCCGAAGGGTGCCATTGGCGAACAAAGTAGCAATGTCGAGTTCTCGTTCCAACGCAGCGCTGAAGACGTTCGAGTCGTGATACTCCCTCGCAACAAGTTCATAGTCAAAGAGCGATTCGTAGTATTCCTTCTGCTGAAACAGCGCATCTGCCCGCGTCATGTACGCCTCGGGCACGAGCGGATTTCGCTCGAATCGCTCGAGCCAGATCGACGCGAGTCGTACCGCTTCCCTTGGGTTGCCTTCAGCAAGTGCCCGCCTCGCGGCGGCCAGTTGTCCCTCAGGCGTGCCCGGTTCGGGCGAATCCGTCAACTCCCAGTTGTCCCCCTCGTTCAGCGTGTACTTTTCCTGCGCGGCAACATGCGACGAAGAGGCTACTGCCATCGCCAAACCCGCAATCAGCGTGCCGTACCATCGCATGGCCGCATGATAGCGAATGGTCGGGGGGCCCATTTCCGGGAAAAACGGGGCTGGGTGGGTTCGGGTGGTCGATAGAGAATGCGGCGACGCATTGCCCGATGGGTTGTCGCTGCGCTGGCAGGATGCCGGCGGGAAAGAGCCAGGATGGCTACGATGCGAAGGACGCTACAACTTCTCCTCTGCATTGCGCTGCTCGTACCGCGCGCAGTCGCGAGCCCTGCATCATCCCCGGCTCTTCCTCCCCCAGAAACTACAACTCCAGCATTCTCCGCCTGGTCCGGCGCATGGCAGGTGATTGTGGCACTGGTGGTGGTCGCAGGGCTGATTCTCGCGCTGCGATTCCTGCTGCAACGCGGAGGGACGCTCATCGGAAAGGCCGGCGGCGGACGGATCAAGTTTGTCGAACGCCGCCAACTCGGTCCTCGCCAATCTCTGCTGCTGGTCTCCGTAGACGATCAACTGGTGCTGCTCCATCAGCAGGGAAGCAAGATGACCTCTCTTTGCACCATGCAGGATCGCAAGGAGGCGACACCATGATTGTCTCCTTGCTCGCAAGCGGCGTACCTGAAAACCCGATCGCTGCCCTGGAACAGGCGGGACAACTTCTTCCCGGTGGCGACGGCACGCTCGGCACAACCGTCAACATCCTTCTCCTCCTGACGGTACTCGCTCTTGTGCCTTCCATCCTGGTGCTTTGCACATGTTTTACCCGGTTCGTCGTCGTACTGGCCCTGCTGCGGCAGGCGCTCGGTTCACCAGTGTTGCCACCGACCCAGATCCTCGTGGGCCTGAGCCTCTTGCTGACGGTCGTGGTCATGGCACCAACGCTCGAACGCATGTACGACGAGGGACTGCGAAGCGCCATCTCCGGCGAAGTGACCGACACAGACGAGGCGTGGAAGCGAACAAGCGCGCCGCTTCGGGAATTCATGTTTTCGCAGATCGAGGCCGCTGGAAACTGGTCGACGGTCTACATGATGCTCAACTATCGCGGTGTAGACACCTCCAAACCGGAGGAACTGACACAGGATGATGTGGACACGCTCAGCCTCATTCCGGCCTATGTGTTGAGCGAACTCAAGATCGCATTCCTCATCGGATTCAAGGTCTACCTACCGTTCCTTGTGATTGATCTGCTCGTGTCGAGCCTCCTGGTATCCATGGGCATGTTGATGCTGCCGCCGGTACTCGTGTCGTTGCCCTTCAAGGTTCTGTTGTTTGTGCTCGTTGACGGCTGGCAACTTGTCGTCGGCAATCTCCTGCAGTCCATTGCTGCTCCGACTGAAGTGGCAGTTGTATTGATGTCGGGAGGATTCGCATGACCGGCAGCGTCGTTGATGCCCTGCGGGAAGGTCTGTCCGTCGTGCTTATCGTCGCGGCGCCGATTCTGCTTGTCGGTCTCGGGGTCAGCCTCATCGTGAGCATCTTGCAGGCCATGACCCAGGTGCAGGAGCAGACCATCAGTCTCGTGCCCCGCATTCTTGCCATGCTCCTGGCAATCGTCCTGCTGCTGGACTGGATGATCACGCGGCTCTCGGGGTTTGCACTTGACATGTTTGCAGGGGGGATGCCCGCATGACCGCATCGCTCATGGGCCTTCAGGTGGCAGGGGTCATCGCCATATTGGCGAGAGTTGCCGGGGTCGTAGTGACAGCGCCAGTGCTCGGGTCGCCGGCGATTCCACGCATCGTCCGAATCGCGATCGTGTTGGGGTTGGGGCTGGCAACATGGTCCATTCTCCCGCCGGTTGTTGCAGGGGGCGGTTCTGCGATCGGCATCCTCGTCGTTGCGGCGGGTGAGTTCGCCGTCGGTGCAGTTCTTGGATTCCTCGCATCGCTTCCCCTCATTGCCATGCAAATGGGCGGCACGCTTGCCGGTCAACAGATGGGCTTGGCGCTACCCGCGATGCTCGATCCTGCAAGTGGCATGGAAGTGGACGATCTGGGTCGGGCGTTCATGGTGCTCGCCGTCGTTGCATTTGTCGTGGTCGGCGGCGTGGAGCAGGTCTACGCGGCCTTGCTTGGCAGTTTCGAGCACCTTCCCGTCGCCGCACTGCGCGAACAGGGGCTGGCGACCACCGCGGCCGGACTCATGGATGCCTGCCTGGAATTCGCGCTTCGAGTCGCCGCGCCGCTCATTGCCGTGCTGTTGTTGCAGACGGCGGTGCTCACCATTGTCGCCCGGTCAATGCCACAACTCAACATCTTCAGCGTGGGGCTGCCCCTTCGTCTCCTTGTCGGTCTGGTTGTTCTCGTACTCGGTCTCCATGTCCTGGGCACCGCCATGGAGACATTCATTCCGACAACGCTCCGCTCGATCACGGAGTGGGGTGGGGGTGCAACATGACGCGGGATGCCCATGAACGCACGGAACAACCGACGCTGCGCCGCCTTCAGCGAGCGCGGCGAGAAGGTCAGGTCGCCCGCAGCGGAGATCTCTCCTCATCGCTACTCATGCTGTTCGCGTGCGGTGCAGCATGGTGGTGGTTGCCTCGGGGACTCGTCGCTGCAGAGGACATTGTTCGAGGCGGTCTTTCTCGCGCCGGTGGCGACCTTCAGACCATGCTGAGCGATGCGATGTGGATGGTTCTCCTTGCCATCGCCATTCCGGCGACAGCACTCTTCTTGATGTCGGCCCTTGCGGGGTTTCTTCAGGTAGGAGGGCTGTTTTCCTCCAACCCAGTGACCATGGATCCAGCGAGGCTGGACATCGCCGCCGGCGCACGCCGCATGCTGGGCCCACGCGGCATGATGCGTCTGATGTTCTCTCTAGCGAAGTTGCTGTTGGTCGTGGCAGCCGGAGGGTTGGTGCTGTGGGGTCAGCGGGAGGAGTTGTTGCTGCTCGGGCAAGAGGGTTCGATTATTGACGGTGTGGGGCAATTCGGTGCGATGGCAGTTCGAGCGTTGGCTGCGTCGATCGCCACCGCAGTTGCTTTGGGACTCTTGGAGTTTGCCTGGCAGCACTACGCCTGGCGAGTGGACCATCGCATGACACGGCAGGAACTGCTGGAGGAGCGCCGTGAAGTAGAGGGATCGTCGGTGTTTCGGCGTCGGCAGCGAGGCGATGTGGATCGTCGTGTTGCAACACCTTCCATTCTGTTTGTCGGTGAAGGTGTAGCGGTGGCCGTTCGGTGGGATGCCACCACCATGGCTGTTCCCGTCCTGACGCATGGAGCCACGGGTGACAACGCGATGAAACTGCGAGCTGAGTCATCGAATCTGCCCGAACATCGATTACCCGGGCTCGCAAGAGACATTCTGGAGTCAACCGAAGTCGGCGGCGGGATTCCCCCGAGGCTTCATGTTGCGATCGCCGCGGCGATCACTGCATCGAGGCACACCGCATGAGCGAATCGTCAACCGGTACACGCCTTGATGCACTGATCGCCGCCGTAGCGTCCCGCAGAGGGCTGCTTGTTCCAGCCGTATTGCTGATGCTGGTAGCGGTCCTTGTCGTCCCGTTGCCTCCTCCGTTGCTGGACCTCCTGCTTGCCGCGAACATCTCGCTGGCCGGCGTCATTCTGCTGACGACGGTGTATGCCCGCAGCCCCTTGGATTTCAGCGTTTTTCCGGCGTTGCTCTTGATCACAACACTCGGGCGACTTGTGTTGAACGTCGCATCCACGCGGCTGATTCTCGATGCTGATGCTGCGAATCCGGAGTCTGCAGAACTCATGGCCGGGCATGTCATCGCCGCGTTCGGTTCGTTCGTCGCGGGATCTTCAATTGTCGTTGGCGCGATCATCTTCCTGATTCTGGTCATCGTTCAATTCGTGGTGGTGACCAAGGGCGCTACGAGAATGAGTGAAGTCGCCGCGAGATTTACGCTTGATGCGATGCCCGGACGCCAGATGGCGGTCGATTCCGATCTTGCCGCCGGGTTGATCGACGAAAGCGCCGCCGTCGAGCGTCGTGACACATTGATGCGAGAGGCAGATTTCTACGGAGCCATGGATGGAGCGAGCAAGTTCGTGCGGGGCGATGCCATCGCGGGACTGGTCATCATCGCTGTCAACATCATCGGCGGTCTTGCAGTCGGGCTCTTCATCAAGCACTGGTCGGTGGGTGAGTCGGTCGATCTGTTTACGCGGCTGACTATTGGCGACGGACTCGCAAGCCAGATTCCGTCGTTCCTCATCGCCATCGCTGCTGGACTCATCGTGGCGAGGGCGGGCGATCGTCGACCGCTGGGGATCGAGATTCCCCGTCAACTCGTTTCGCAGCCGGCGGCGCTCGGCATGGTTGCGGTCTTTCTTGCGCTGCTCGCGATCACACCTCTGCCGACAGTTCCGCTCTTGATGATGGCCGTCATGCTCGGCGGGTTTGCGTGGCTGGCGCGAGATCAAGAGAACGACAGGGCCGAGCAGGTTGAGCAGGAAGATGAGGCGACAGCGGAGTCAGCGTCATCGGGCATCGATCCGGTCCAGGTCGAACTCGGTGTCGGACTGCTTGGGTTGGTGGCAGCAGAAGAGGACACGCCGCTCATTGATCGCATCGCTGCGGTAAGGGCGTCAGTGGCGGGCGAGTTGGGATTCATCATGCCTTCGGTGCGGGTGTGTGACGACATTCGGCTTGACGCAATCGCGTACAGGGTTCGACTCCGTGGTGGCATCGTTGGCGAGGGTGTCTTGCACCCGAACCGACTCATGGTCATCGGTGGCGATGAGATAGGCCGTGGGCTCGACGGTCATCGTGAAAGGGAGCCGGCCTTTGGACTGTCTGCGATTTGGATCGAACCGGATCGGCGGCAGGAGGCGGAAGAACTGGGCTTGCAGGCGGTGGGCCCATCGACGGTACTCTTGACACATCTGGACAACGTGGTCCGCCGCCACGCGTCGGAGTTGCTGACTCGCGAGGAGGTTTCGCGGCTTGTCGAGCAACTTCGGTCTTCCTCGCCGCGGCTCATTGAGGAGTCCATCGGTGAAACACTCCCTCTGCCGCGGCTCCACCATGTGCTGCGAGCGCTGTTGGCGGAGGGCATTCCGGTGCTCGATCTGGAGACGATTGTCGAAGCGGCTGCTGACGCCGCTACGCTTCCCATGGAACAGTGTGTCGCGGCAGTGCGACAGGCCTTGCGGAGACAGATCTGCGCGAGCGTGTCTCATCCTGGAGATCGCGGCAAGCAGGAGATTCGATGCCTGGTGTTGGCGCCGTCGATCGAGTCGACCGTGATCGGCGGCACGACTCAGGCGAGTCGTGCGGTGGCCAATGCAATCGAGTCTTCGGCTCGCGGACTGGTCGCCGAAGGTCTGCCCATCGTTGTTGTCACCAGCAGCGCGGCACGGCAGCAGACTTGGCATGCCGTTGCACGGTTCATTCCCGGCGTTGCCGTCATCGGCCGCGAAGAACTGGTTCCCGAAGTGGAACTGCAAGTGGTGGGAACGGTCAGCATGTCCTCCGACATGGTGAGGGCTTCGTGACCGCGTATGATGAGCAGCGATGCCATGGAGGGCACTGATCTGAAACCGAGGTCGTTCAAGGCAAAGACCATGGCTGAAGCACTTGACGCAGTGCGGCGCGATCTCGGCGCAGGTGCCGTCATCGTTTCCCGCAGTGAAGTGCGCGGAGGTCCGATGGGCATCTTCGGTTGCAGAGGTGTCGAGGTATTCGCCACCGGTGAGCCCACGGGGACCGACGACGATCGTGCCAGGACCATCGCATGGGCAAGGGACGCGATCGAACAAAGCGAGCATGTGTCCAGCGGCATGGATCGCCTGCGGATTGGTCTGCACGAACTTCGGGAACTTGTTGGCCGCGCTGTCGACAGTCAGCAGATTGAAGGCCCCGACTTCCCGCTGCTGGCGATGGCGAGCCACCGCGCAATCCTGGCCCAGGGACTCGACGAGCCGCTCGCCACCGATGTCATTGCGGCGGTGGCAGAGGTTGAAGCGGTGGACGAAGCGACTGTTCGCGGGCTGGTCATCGAAGAACTTGTGCGGCGGCTTCCACCTGCCGCCCCGCCCCCGCGGCGCGGGGGAGGCGGTCCCCTGGTGATGGCGCTGGTGGGACCGACGGGTGTCGGGAAGACGACAACGATTGCCAAACTCGCGGCCATGTTCCGGTTGCAGCAGGGCTGGCGGGTAGCGCTCATTACGGCCGACACCTACAGGATTGCCGCTGTGGATCAATTGCGAACCTACGCGGACCTCGTCGGCGCACCGATTCAGATTGCGGCGACAATTGCGGACATGCGTCAGCACATCGCGGGGTTTCAACAGGCGGATGTCGTACTCATTGACACGGCAGGACGCAGCCGGGCAGACCGAGATCGCATCGACGAAATGGCTGCCATCGTCAGGGCAGCAGAGCCCCACGAGACGCACTTGGTGCTCTCAGCGGCGGCGTCCCGGCCGGCGACCGAGCGTGCTGCCGAGGCGTTCATGGTTGCCGGGTGCGATCGGGCCATCGTGACCAAGCTCGACGAGGCCGTTGTCTTTGGCCCCATCACCTCGACACTCATGACCCTCGATCTCCCGCTGAGCTGGTTCACCAACGGCCAAGAGGTGCCAGCGAATATCTCGCCCGCTCGGCCCCGTCAACTGGCCGAATCGCTCCAGCCCCAACAGACAGTGGTCTGAGCGTGTTGCGGCGGTGGCCCCCAGGGTTTGGGGGCCGATAACATATTCCAATTACAAGGGTTGTGTGGGGAGTAGGGGATGGTCGATCAGGCCCTGGAATGACCCCGGAATCATGACTGAGAGCCGCTGGAGCCCCGAGGTTCCCGGACCTTGCCGTCCTGTCCCAATGGATCGGGACATGCAGCTTCTTCTCAAGATTTGAGCGCGGGGCGTTCCAATTGGACTTTGTCTGAGCGTGTGGTCGCCGGACGGTCGGCGGCCAGAGAAAACCAAGTTCATGACCCGAGCCAGATGTTCGTCCTTGAATCCAACCGCCGTAGCGCGGTATAGTCCCCGCGACGGCGATGCCAAGGATGGGCAGGCCGTTGGGACACGGTACAAGGATGACGCGTCCCAAGCGCAAGGGTCAAGGAGTCGACCGATGCCGAATGCAACAGTTCAAGAACGCCGTGTGACCAAAGGCCAAAGCAAGGCCAAGGGCCTCGATGAAGTCCTTCAGACGCCGTCGGGCGAGATGGCACTGCGAGAGATCTGGTTGCAGTACAAGGAGGACCGCAGTCAGGAACTGCGGAATGTTCTTCTTGAGCGATACCTCGATCTGGTGCGGTATACGGCGGAGCGGCTCCATCAGCGGCTGCCGTCAGAGGTGGATGTTGACGACCTCTACTCGGCTGGACTGTTCGGGCTCATGGATGCCATCAACGCGTTTGATCTCTCGCGGGAGGTCAAGTTTGAGACCTACTGCACACAGCGGATCCGGGGCGCAATTTTCGATGAACTTCGTGCCATGGACTGGGTGCCGAGATTGGTGCGTGCCCGCAGTTCCAAGGTGGATCGTGCGAGGAAGTCACTGGAGATGGAATCGGGCCGACGGGTTTCTGATGACGAAATCAGCGAGCGTCTCGGTGTTGATGCCGAGGAATTTGAGAAGTTGAAGCGCGATTCGCGTCCCGTCATGATGACATCGCTCAATCGCAAGTGTTACGAGACGGATTCCAACAAGGACATCCGCGAGATCGATGTCATTCAGGATCGACGGCAGGAGAACCCAGTTCGGCAGTTGCAGCGCAAGGATCTGCAGATTCTGTTGACGAAGGGTTTGTCTCGTGCGGAGCGCCTCATTGTCGTTCTCTATTACTACGAGGAAATGACAATGAAGGAAATCGGGCTGACGCTTGACCTCTCAGAGTCACGTGTGAGCCAGATGCACTCATCGATCCTCGCGCGGCTCAAGGCGCAGATGCAACACCGCTCGAAGGAATTCTGAGCACATTCGTTCTGCATCGGCAGTTCAATCCCAGGCGGCAATGACGGCCAGCAGGTCGGTGACATTGACCGAAGCATCGCCATTGATGTCTTCTGGGCATCCATCGCAGGGTCCCCATGCCGCGATGACGGCGAGCAGGTCCAGTACATCCACGAGTCCATCGCCATTCACATCCTCGGGTGTGTGTGTGCCGGCTGGCGTCAGCAACCATGGTCGCTTTGTTCCATCGTCATATTCGGCGACGCCGGCGATCTGGCCGGCCTCGTTGATGTCTCTGGCGTTGACGATGGTGACATCGAGATCCGGGAGGATCAACGTGCTGACATCCTGCATCACGCCGTCCGACCAGACGAATCCATGCCACGAACCGTCTTTGGTTTGCGACTTTCCGACCACCACACCTGCGTCGTTGATTGCCCAGGCATAGGAGTTCTCGCCGCCAAGCGTGCCGAGATCGAGCATGCCGCCATTCTGGGTCCACAGGAAGGCGTGCCATTGGTCGTCGTTGATCTTCGAGTGCCCGACGATTTCTCGATTGTTGTTGACATCGAATGCCTCAGCAGCCAACCCGCCGAGATCGCCGAGGTCGGTCATGTAGGTGAGATTGCCTTCCGGAATGCCAAAGGCGCGGAACTTCCCGTCCTCATTACGGGTCCATCCAACAACATCGCCCAGATCATTGACCGCGTAGGCCCTGCTTTCGTTGCCGCCGAATGTCGGGATCTCATCCCAGATTCCATCATGAAGGATGAAGCCTCGCAGGTCATAGGGAACGCCACCGGCCATGCCGACAACCCAGCCGTCATTGTTGATGTCCTCGGCGCGGCTGAAGTCGACGGTGGCCCACGGCGGTGCGCCGAGGTCCGTCATCGTGCCGTCCTGCCACATGTATGCGTGGATGGATGTTCCACCGTTGGTGGAATATCCGACGGCCTGCCCGAGATCGTTGATGCCGTACGCCCACACTTGACCTCCGTTTGGATAGTTGAGGGGGACAATGTGGAGGAGTTCCGCACCGTCCCAGACAAAGCCGTGTTGACTCATGCCGTTGGGCGCATCGCCGTAGCCAGCGACCTGCCCGCTGGCGTTGATCGCCCATGCGTAGCACTGGCCTTCGCTGATGCACCCAAGGTCGATGCCGTCGTAGGGACCGGCGGCGATTGTCATTGCGATGATTGAGACGAGCATGCCACTCTCCTGTCCCCCCATTGGATCATCATGCCACGCGAGCGAACTCCGGGCAAGGGAATTCTCTCAGGAGGCGAGCGGTTCGGCGATCAGCACCTCAGCGGTGGTCTTTTCGAGTACTTCGTCGATTGTCACGCCGGGGAAGAGTTCGGTGACCTCGAAACGATTGCGATCAGACCGCATCTCCATAACGCACAGATCGGTAATGATCATGTCGATGCAGCGAAGGCCAGTCAGCGGCAGGGTGCACTGCGGAATCAACTTCGAGCCCCCTTTGCGAGTGACATGGTCCATGATGACGACCACCTTGCGGACGCCCGCAACGAGATCCATTGCGCCCCCCATGCCCTTGACCATCTTTCCAGGGATCATCCAGTTTGCAAGATCACCTTCCTGCGAGACTTCCATGGCCCCGAGAATCGCCAGATCGATGTGGCCGCCGCGAATCATCGCGAAGGACTCCGCAGATGAAAAGTAACTTGCCCCGGGAACAGCGGTCACCGTCTGCTTGCCGGCGTTGATGAGATCCGCATCGACATCGGTGTCCTTTGGAAATGGCCCCATGCCAAGCAGCCCATTTTCCGATTGCAGCCAGACCGTCATGCCCTGCGGCACATGATTCGCCACAAGCGTCGGCATCCCGATCCCCAGATTGACGTAGTACCCGTCTCGCAGTTCCTCTGCCGCCCGCTTCGCAATGCCATCCCTATCCAACGCCATCCCCCAATCCTACCACCTGTGACTGTCACTTCTGCACCGGTAAGGCGAGCGACCTGCTGAGGGGGGCGGCGGTTCTTCGTCTTCGCGATAGAATGCCGGAATGACGACTGCAACCTTTGACGGCCTTCTGGATCATCCCTTGGTTCTTGATGCGGCGACCGCGGGCGAGGACTGCATCATCTCGGAAAACCCCGCGACCGGCGAGCCAATAGCCGCCGTGCGGCGGCAGAGCCGGGAGGAATACGAGGCGATCATCGAGCGCGCCCAGATCGCGTTTCGTCAGTGGCGCATGGTTCCGGCCCCCAAACGGGGTGAACTGGTCCGCCGCATGGGCAACGCATTTCGCGAGCACGAACGAGCCCTCGGCGAACTGGTCACCATTGAATGCGGCAAGATCATCGCGGAAGGCATCGGCGAGATCGTCGAGTGCATCGACATCGCCGATTTCGCGGTGGGTCTGTCGCGACAACTCTACGGTTTGACCATCAAGTCGGAACGGCTGCGGCACAGCATGAGCGAACAATGGCAGCCTCTGGGCACGGTCGGCATCATTACCGCATTCAACTTCCCGGCAGCAGTTTGGGCGTGGAATGCAATGCTTGCGGCTGTTTGCGGCGACACAATGATCTGGAAGCCCAGCAGCGTAACGCCACTTACCGCCATCGCGATGACCAATGTTGCGCACGATGTCATGCGCGACCAAGACATATTCCAACCTGATGGATGCGACGCAACGGATGTCTTCGGCCTCATCATCGGCAGCCGCAACGATGTTGGCGAGCCGATGCTCGCCGATCGAAGGCTCCCGCTCATCAGCGCCACCGGATCCTGCAAGATGGGTCGCCGCGTAGGTGAGGTCGTTGGTGGCCGGCTTGCTCGATCACTCCTGGAACTCGGCGGCAACAACGGAATCATCGTCATGCCCGACGCGGATTTGGAAATGGTGATTCGCGGCACGCTCTTCGGCGCGGTGGGCACCGCAGGCCAGCGGTGCACATCGACCCGCAGATTGATCTGTCACGAGGATGTGGTTGACACAATCACGAACCGGCTCGTCAAGGCCTACGGTCAGGTCAACATCGGCGATCCTCTCGATGACGCTACGCTCATGGGCCCACTCGTGACGCCCGGGTCCGTCGACGACATGCGAAACGCATTGAAGGAAGTTGAAGCGTCAGGCTGCGAGGTGCTGTGCGGTGGACTGCAAGGGATCGACCAACTTTCGAGCCAACCGGGCAATTTCGTTGAGCCGACCATCGTCCGCGTCCCCCGCGGCGAGCGGCCCGCCATTGCGCAAGAAGAGACATTCGCGCCAATCCTCTACATCTACACCGTGGGTGATCTCGATGAAGCCATCGAACTTCACAACTGTGTCGACCAGGGGCTCAGCAGCGCAATTTTCACCGACTCCGTTCGATCTGCGGGCCGCTTCCTTTCGCCCGAAGGATCGGACTGCGGTATCGCCAATGTCAACATTGGCACGAGTGGCGCCGAGATCGGCGGCGCATTCGGTGGCGAAAAGGACACCGGCGGCGGTCGTGAATCAGGGTCCGATTCCTGGAAGATCTACATGCGACGCCAGACCTGCACGGTCAACTGGAGCAGCGACATGCCCCTTGCGCAGGGCATTGAGTTCGGTTGATCAGGCTGCGCCGACCAGCGACGCTACTCCTCTCGCCCACGCCGTTCGTGCCGGGGGGCGCCGACCTCGACGACATCGATGAACGCTGGGATCGGCTCTGCGCATCCAATCCATCCTGCTTTGACGGCCGACTGTTGCATGTACATGCGGCGCAGCGAAACGGATGCGGCGGAGCGGCGGTACATGTCTCTGAATGCGCATACCGTTTCTTTGCCGTACAGGATGACGAATTCGACCTTGGCGTTCGCCCCCTTGGCGCCAAAGGCATGACGTGGCGTGATGGCAATGTGCTGCTCGGCCGCCGTGGCGAGGCTGTGCGACATCATGCAGGGTACTGGGAATTTGCTCCGGCTGGATGTGTCGAACCGGGAAAGGATCCTGCCGAGGTCATCACAAGGGAACTGCATGAAGAGACGGGCCTGCTCGCCGACAGGCCGCCTGCCGCGATCGCTATCTTCTTCGACGCGACTGCGCGAACATGGGAACTTGTCTTCGAAATATACGCCTCCACCGGAGCGGCAACGGCCGATGGGCGGGAGTACACCGAACTGTATTGGGCGGATCCGGCCGACGCAGCAGGGATGCAGTTGAGCCCGGCCGCCGCGGCAATGGTGCCGCTGCTCAGGACTCCGATGTCCCGATGACGCGGTGGTATGTCCACGCCGCGAACGCAGCGCCGGCAATCGGACCGACCCAGTAGGCCCAGTGCAGCGTCCAACGCCCAAGCACCAGTGCCGGGCCAAAGGACCTCGCCGGATTCATGGAGGCACCCGTTGCAGGACCGAAACACAGGATGTCCGCCGCCACAACCAGGCCGATGGCCAGCCCCGCGATGCCGGCGTGGCGGGCGTTCTTCGAATCGACTGCGACACCCATGATGACGAACATCAGGAAGAACGCTGCGA
>CAZJKE010000011.1:38875-47234 GCA_964546585.1 uncultured Isosphaeraceae bacterium
TTCTTCGAATCGACTGCGACACCCATGATGACGAACATCAGGAAGAACGCTGCGACAGCCTCAAGGACAAGCACTCTCCAGGCGGAGATGAACTCAGGCCCATCCGCTCCGCTGTAGCGACCGAGTGTCTCGCCGATGTGTTCGTTTGCGAAACTCCAGCCGAAAGAGAATGTGGCCTTCAAGAGGAGAGCTGCCCCGACGGCTCCAACAAGTTGGGCGGCCATGAACGTGATCGCTCGGCTCCACGGTTGCTTGCCGATTGCCGCAATCGCAACCGAGACAGCAGGGTTGAATTGGGCTCCTGAAATGTGCAGCAATGCGGCCACCATCGTGAAGAGAATGAGCCCGTGGGCAAGGGCGATGACCAGCAGATCTGAGCCTTCAGTGACGATGATCGCGCCGCCGCCGACAAATGTCAGCGCGAAGGTTCCGATGACTTCTGCGTAGAGGCTGCGATTCACGATGCGGGGGAGGCGTCAAGATAGGAAGCCACGCTCTGCAGATCGTTCACAATCTGGGGCGTGACGCGAATCGTAAATGCCGCTCCCACCTCAGCCCGCGCTGTTCTCGTGGCACGGGGGCGGTCAAACCAGACCCGACCGGCTCGAATCGTCGGTCGGATGTCCTTCAGTTTCCGCTGTCGGGCGAGCTTGCGGTGATCCTTCTGGACCTCCGGCTGCATCCACATGAGACGCTCGATGGTCTTACGAGCCGCCGGCGTGCGCGGCTCGCGTGAGATCGTGAAGGTCATGTCGGTATTGGGTGAGAGGTCCATCGTGATCGCTCCGTTTGGGGAGCCGGGTAGTGTAGCAGGAGGCAAGGATGCGGCCAAGCCGCCTTGAATCAGGGCGGCATGATTCTTCCAAGATGCACCCCGGCAGCCCCTCTTTCTGTAGAATGACGCGTTGCCTGCCAATGTCCACACGCGACATGCCAACTGAAACCCGTGAGGTAGAGCGAACATCCCTGCCGGAGTTGTCAATCCGCTTCTGCGGCGACAGCGGTGACGGGATGCAGATGGCCGGAACATTCTTTACCGGCAGTACAGCCCTGGCAGGCAACGACTTTGCAACCCTCCCGGACTTCCCCGCGGAGATTCGCGCACCGCGCGGAACACTCTTTGGCGTGTCCGGATTTCAGGTGCATTTCGGAAGCGACGATGTGCATACGCCGGGGGATACGGTCAACGCCCTGGTCGCCATGAACCCCGCAGGGTTTCGCTCCAACATCGGCGATGTCGAGCCAGGCGGAATTGTCATCGTCAACGAGGACGAGTTCACACCCAAGCAACTGGAGAAATGTGGGTATGACGATGGGTACAACCCGCTCGAGGACGAAGAACTCGCCGCTCGTTACCGCATCTATCGCGTCCCCATGAGCAGGCTGACAAGAGAGTCACTCGCTGAAAACGAGGACTTTTCCGCCAAGGACATCGATCGATGCCGAAACATGTTCGTACTCGGCATTGTTTCGTGGCTCTTTGAGCGGCCGCTTGACTCGACCATTGGTCGCATCCGCAAGAACTTTGGCGAGATGAAGAAGCGGCCCGACATCGCAGAACTCAATGTTCGCGCACTCAAGGCGGGGTACTTCTTCGGTGAAACTGCTGAAATCTTTCCCTCCCGCTACGAGGTGTCGCCAGCGGCACTGAAGCCCGGCGTGTACCGACGCATCTCCGGCAACGAAGCGACGGTTCTTGGTCTGACGACAGCAGCACGCAAGGCCAATTCGAAACTGCTCTATGCCAGTTACCCCATTACGCCAGCCTCGGACATCCTGCACGGTCTCGCTCGTCTCAAGAATTTCGGGATCAGGACATTCCAGGCAGAGGACGAAATCGCTGCAGTCATGGCGGCGATTGGCGCTGCATTCGCCGGTGACCTCGCAGTCAGCGGCACGTCCGGCCCTGGCTTGGCGCTCAAGACCGAGGCCATGGGTCTCGCAGTCATGATGGAACTCCCGCTTGTTCTCATCGATGTGCAACGGGCAGGTCCCGCCACTGGCATGCCGACGAAGCCGGAGCAAGGCGACCTTCTGCAGGCGATGTACGGCCGCACCGGTGAAAGTCCCTGCGTTGTCATTGCCGCTGCGAGCCCGGGTGATTGTTTCGACATGGCGATCGAAGCGGTGCGACTTGCCGTTGCCGGCATGTGCCCGGTCATCATGTTGACAGATGGCGCCATTGCAAACGCCGCCGAGCCGTGGCGGATTCCCGATGTCGATGCCATTGCACCGATTCCGATCCACCATCCGACCTCGGCTGAAGGTGACTTCGAGCCCTACGCCCGCAATCCAGAAACGCTGGCTCGTCCGTGGGCAGTCCCCGGCACACCCGGGTTGGAACATCGAATTGGCGGCCTTGAGAAGGAAGAGAACACCGGCAATGTCTCCTACGATCAGGCCAATCACGAACGAATGGTCGAGTTGCGTGCCGAGAAAGTGGAGCGACTGGTGAGACTTGTCCCGCCGCTCGAAACGGACGGCGATGGTGACACGCTCCTGCTCGGCTGGGGGGGCACGCAAGGGGCGATCATCGCCGCCGCCGAGCGGCTTCGCGCAGACGGCATGCATGTTGCGACCGCCCATCTGCGTCATCTGAACCCGATGCCGGCCAATACCGGTGATGTTCTTGCGAGGTACCGCACGGTCATCATTCCAGAGATCAACAGCGGACAGTTGCGATCCGTTATCCGATCGAAGTTCCTCGTCGATGCCCGCGGCATCAATCGTGTACAGGGGCGATCGCTGTTCATCGGTGAGATCGTGGATGGTGTGAAACGGATCACGGAGAAGCGATCATGAGTGGCGACATCGCGCTCAAGTTGAAACCCGCGGACTTTGCCAGCGATCAGGATGTCCGCTGGTGTCCGGGCTGCGGCGACTACGCCGTGTTGAAGGCAGCACAGAAGATGGCGGCCACCAGCGGCCTCCCCAAGGAAGATTTTGTCTTCGTTTCTGGCATCGGATGCGCGGCGAGGTTTCCCTACTACATGGACACATACGGCGCGCATACGCTGCACGGCCGCGCAACATCGTTCGCTACAGGCGTGAAACTCGCCAACCCGGATCTTTCGTTGTGGGTCGTCTCCGGCGACGGCGACCTTTTGTCGATCGGCGGCAATCACACGATGCACACGATGCGTCGGAATGTCGACATCAACATCGTCCTGCTCAACAACCGCATCTATGGATTGACCAAGGGTCAGTATTCACCCACCAGCGAACTGGGCAAGGTGACCAAGTCGACGCCCCTGGGCTCGCCCGAGACGCCGCTCAACCCAATGGCCCTCGCGGTTGCGGCGGGGTGTACCTTCATGGCCCGCTGTATCGATGTGGATGTGCCCCGCGTCGCGAAGACGCTGGATCGGGCGGCCAAGCATCGCGGTACTGCGTTCATCGAGATCTACCAGGACTGCAATGTGTTCAACCACGCGGTCTTCTTCTACGCATCGAAGAAAGACGAGCGTCCTCGAAACACGATTCAGTTGGAGCATGGCAAACCACTGATCTTTGGCGAGAACAATGACCGCGGGCTGATCCGCCGTGGCGAGAAGATCGAGATCGTGGAACTTGGCGGGGATGTTTCCGAAGAGGATCTGATCATCCACGACGAAAAGTCGCGATCGCAGGCGTTCATGCTGAGTCAACTGGCGCATCCGGACTACCCGGAACCGATGGGCGTGTTTTTCGCTGACGATGGCATCTCGACCTATGACGACACGCTTGCCGAGCAGGACAAGGAGGCACGCCGCCGATACGGCGAGCCGGATTTGGCAAAGGAGATCGCCGGCTGGGAAAGCTGGACGGTCGAGTAACCCATGCGGTTTGATGTGATCGTGATCGGCGGTGGTCATGCCGGCGTGGAAGCCGCGTGGGCAGCCGCATCGGTACTCAATGGTGGACGTGTGGCGTTGATCACCATGGATCCCGGCACGATCGGCGTCATGAGTTGCAACCCGGCGATCGGTGGTCTGGCAAAGGGGCAGATCGTTCGGGAGGTTGATGCGCTTGGTGGCCTGATGGGCCGGGCTATTGACGCGACCGGCATCATGTTCAGGATGTTGAATACATCCAAGGGACCGGCTGTGCGAGGGCCGCGTGCGCAGGCGGACAAGAAGGCGTACCGCGACGAGATTCAGCGTCTGATCAAGAGCAACGAATCTATTGAGATCATCTGTGCAACTGTCGAAGACCTGCTGGTCTGCGACGGCAGAGTGGTTGGGGTCCGCGCAGGGGAAGATCTGCTTGCGGATGCGGTCGTCCTGACCACGGGCACATTCATGCGGGGGCTCATGCATGTGGGTGACGACCGCCAGCAGGGCGGCCGCTGGGAAGAGGGCTCGGCGGAAGGCATCTCCGATGCCCTTCGACGGCTCGGATTTGAACTCGGTCGCCTGAAGACCGGCACACCACCCCGCATTTCCCGCAGTTCACTGGACTGGGAGGCGATGCCGAGTCAATGCGGCGATGCGGAGCCAGTGCCGTTCAGCGACCTCACGGATCGAACACAGTTTCCCGCCATGCCACAGATCGAGTGCCGGACGACGGTGACCACCGCTGCCGCGCACGATCTGATACGCGCTAACCTGCATCTTGCGCCGATGTACAGCGGGGCGATCGATGCTCAGGCCGGGCCGCGATACTGCCCGTCGATCGAAGACAAGGTCGTTCGTTTTGCTGACCGAGATGCGCACCATGTTTTTCTTGAACCTGAAACGGTGGGGGGCGACTCGATCTACTGCAACGGTATCAGCACATCGCTTCCACGCGATGTGCAGGTCGACCTTGTTCGGGCGATGCCGGGCTGCGAGCGGGCGGAGGTTCTTCGCTTCGGCTATGCCGTCGAGTACGACGTCGTGCGACCGCATCAAGTGGATGCGACCTGCATGACAAAGACTGTTGATGGCCTGTTTCTTGCTGGCCAAATCAACGGCACCAGTGGCTACGAGGAAGCGGCAGGGCAGGGGGTTGTTGCGGGGCTGAATGCGGCGAGGCATGTGTGCGGCGACGAGCCCGTGCGTCTCGGTCGCGATCAGGCGTACATCGGGGTGATGCTCGACGATCTGGTGACCAGTACACCGCGCGAGCCATACAGGATGTTCACCAGCCGCGCCGAGCACAGGCTGTTGCTTCGCGCCGACAATGCCGATGAGCGTTTGACGCCGCTTGGACGTAGATTCGGCCTCGTGGGTGATGCGAGATGGGATCGTTGGGAGCAGAAGCGAGTTGCTCTGGCAGCGATTCGCACGTCAATCGGTACGGGTGCGATTCTCAAAGCCGCCAAGCGACCGCAGACGCCGGTTGTCGATATTGCCAACGAGATTGGGGCTGATCCATCGCTTACCGAGCGGGTTGTCACCGATATTCGATACGAAGGCTATGTGCGGCGGCAGCAGGCGGAAGTTCGGCGTCAGGCGCGGAGCGAGCATTGTTCGATTCCAGTCTCGCTCGACCCGTTGCATATTCCAGGGCTTCGCAGTGAGGCGATTGAGACGCTGCAACAGTTTCGTCCGGTGACGATCGGGCAGGCGTCGCGTCTGGCTGGCATCACACCGGCTGATGTAACGCTCTTGTCCATTGCCATCGAGCGTGGACGAGTCACCAAAGCCGCCGGTGGGACTTGAACCCGCAACCTCCAGATTACAAATCAGGCGCTCTACCAATTGAGCTACGGCGGCGTGGACGAGCGGTCGAGCCTTGCCCGGTCCATTGGGGGGGGGTACAGTACCACACCCAATCGGGCGAGTACCCAAGTGGACAAAGGGGGCAGACTGTAAATCTGCTGGCGTACGCCTTCGCAGGTTCGAATCCTGCCTCGCCCATTGCTCGGTTACGGGGTGTAGCTCAGCTTGGTAGAGCGCTTCGTTCGGGACGAAGAGGCCGCAGGTTCAAATCCTGTCACCCCGATTGACAAGGCAGCCCAAGGTTGGCCGTGTCAATCAGAGCCTTGAGCGTCAAGACCTCACCGGCAGAGGGAGTTACTTCAGGAAACCCGGCAGTCGGCATTTCTTTGCGATTTTCAGAGCATCTACTGGATCGTGCTGCCCGACGCGGCTTCATCGATCCAGGTCGGCACACCGACTTTCGAAACCGCTTCGAAGAACGCTCCCGCATGATCTCCGGGCTCATCAATGGGATGGACGAGCTTCAGCCCTGGGCGTTGTGGACTGCGCGCCCACGACACCTGTCTCAAACCTCCCACCATGTCGCTGCGCGATTCGCACGAATGCCAGGTCCGCTGACTCGTCCCACAATCAAATCCTTCCGCGAGAACTACTTTGCGCCGTTCTTCGGTCTATCCAAGATGAGCGAGCGGACTTGCGACGCTGAGCACTCTCATTTAGGGTGGAACCATGAATGGGGCACGGTCATATCGCGTCTTGGCCATTGTCATGCAGGTTCCCGATTCCCGGGCTGTACTCCGGGTGCTGGGCGATGGTTCCGGCATCGACCGCAGTGGCGTCAAGTTCGTCTGCAATCCCTTCGATGAGTTCGCCGTCGAGCAGGCGGTGCAGATTCGAGAGGGTGCCTGGGATGTCTCGGACATCACCGTACTCACCGCTGGCGGCAGCGAGGCAGCCAGCGTGCTGCGAACTGCGCTGGCAATGGGGGCCGACCAGGGACTCCATCTCAGAGGCGAGGCACTGCCGCTGCACGATGAAGTGGCCATGGCTCGGTTGATCGCAGCCGCGATTCGGCAGCAGGAGACGCAACCCGACTTGGTGCTGTGCGGCAAGAAGACCATTGACAACGACTCCGGCGAACTTGGACCGGCACTCGCTGAGTTTCTCGGTGTACCCCATGTCGGTGCCGTTACGGGGTTGGAACTGGACGGCACTGCTGGCCGCGCCCGCATTCACCGGGGAACCAAGGATGGCGAGGTTGTCCTTGAGGGCGATCTGCCCATGCTGCTCACCTGCGATAAGGGCCTCGTCGAACCACGGTATCCCTCGCTGCCGATGATCATGAAGGCCAAGAAGAAGCCCATCGACACCATCGATGCGGCAACCCTCGGCTGTGAATCCCTGGCCACCACGGAGTTCGTGCATTTGCAGGCCCCGCCGGAACGCCCGCCGTGCCGCATCCTTGACGGCAGTCCGGAGGAGATGGCCCGAGAACTCGTTGACTTGCTTCGAACAGAGGCGAAGGTCATCTAACCATGGCTGGTACGGCACTGATTTTCATCGAACACCGCGATGGCGAAATCACGCCAGCCTCGCTCTGCATGCTGACGGCGAGTCGCGCTCTTACCGACGGGGCCGTACACGCCGTGGTCATCGGCTGCGACATCGGCGCCGTGGCAGAGAAGGTCGCAACGTCCGGCGTGGATGCCGTTCATGTCGTCGATCACCCGGACTTCGAGTTCTATCGCGTGCTGCCATATACAAGAGCCATGCTGTCAGGCATCGACGCCTCGGCCGCCTCACTCGTGCTGATGGCGACGACCCCCATGAGCCGCGATGTGGCTCCGCGGCTGGCCGCTCGCTGCAATGCGATGCTGGCGACCGATTGTCTTTCAGCCGAGTTGCAGGGCGAGGCGGTTGTTGTGAAGCGGACAATGTACGGCGCGAAGTGTGTGGGTGAGGTATCGCTTCCAGCTGGGCATCTTCGTATTCTTTCCATTCGCGGAAACACCTTCCCTCCGCCTGCGAGGGAAGCCTCATCGCCAGCACCGGTGACTCCGCTGTGCGTCACTTTGAGCGACAGCGATCAACACATCGCGTTTCACGAATTTCTTCCAAGCAACGAAGCCGAACAGAGCATCGCTGATGCTGACATCATCGTCTCCGGCGGTCGGCCGCTTGAGTCAGAGGAGAACTTCTCGATCCTCTACGATCTCGCGCACCGCCTCGGTGGTGCCGTGGGGGCGAGTCGGGCCGCGGTCGACGCGGGCTACCAGCACCAGTCTCATCAAGTGGGTCTGACCGGGACTGTTGTCGCCCCGCAACTCTACATTGCCTGTGGCATTGACGGCGCCATTCAGCATCTGGCCGGAATGCGGAGCAGCAAGGTGATCGTTGCGATCAACACCAAGGCCGCGGCGCCGATCTTTGGTGTGGCGACCTACGGGTGTGTGGCTGATCTCTTTGAGTTGGTTCCGCTCATCAACGAAGCATGTCAGTCCCCAGGTGGGAAGCCGGTCCTGCAGTGAATCCGATCCTCACGGCGACTCTCATGCTTGCGGCGGCGGCGATCTTCGCAGTTTCCCTGTGGCGGCGGTGGCGATTGATGATGATAGGAGCAGGGGGGAAGCTGTCATTTGCCGTAGATTCGTTCTGGGCGCGGACGCGGGGTACGCTTCAATTGGCCTTCGGGCAGAAGAAGTTGACTCGCTACCCACTGGCCGGCCTCGCCCACA
>CAZJKE010000012.1:0-46748 GCA_964546585.1 uncultured Isosphaeraceae bacterium
AGTCGTTTGAAGGCCACGGTCACATGGTGCATCGGCACAGTGTAGAGCAGCACATGGCCGATAATGCCTGGGCATGGATCAACACTCCGACACACCGCAGCCGGTCCCTCGCTGGGCGATCCATCGCCGGCTCTATGACTGGATTCTCGGCTTTGCAAAGACGCCCGCCGCGCCGCTCGTGCTGCTGGTGGTGGCGTTCATCGAAGCATTCATGCCATTTGTGCCGCCTGATGCGCTTCTGGCACCCATGTGCCTTGGGGCACGCCGCCGCTCACTGCTCTTTGCAGTGATCGCCGTCATCGGCAGCGTGCTCGGGGCGTTCATGGGATACCTGATCGGATCGGGCCTTGCCGGAACAGGAGAGTGGATTGTCGGCGCGGAGAATGTGCAGCGGCTGGTCGCAGAGTTCGCCGAGCGGGGTGATGTCTATGTGTTTGTGGCTGCACTGACACCCATTCCATTTCATGTGTTGACTATCGCAGCAGGTGTTGCGAAACTGAACTTCGGCGTATTCGCTGTGGCTTGCATTGTCGGGCGATCGCTGCGCTATGGGCTTGTCGCAACGATCTTCTGGTGGATCGGGCCACAGGCGAAGCCGATCATCGATCGCTGGTTCAACCTCATCACAATTGTCGTATGCGTGCTGCTCGTTTTGGCGTATGCCGCGATTGTGTGGTTGCGGTGAACCTAGCCGCCGATCGTGCTCATGGTCTTTGACGGGCGCTTGAAGTCGTCGTGATTCATGCTGTGACCGGGCGACTTGTTCCACACAACACCGCGTAAAAACCCAGCAATGTCGGCATCGCTCGCCCCTCGCCGCAAGAGCGGTTTGAGGTCCCACTCGTCATCGCTGAACAGGCACGGACGCACCTTGCCGTCGGCCATGATGCGAAGTCGATCGCACCCATCACAGAATGCACGCGAGACGGAGGCGATGATGCCGATGCGCCCATCAGAATTGGCAATGCGATAATTGATTGATGTGCTGTTGGGCGGATCATCCTGCACCTCCAGCGTGTGCGTGCGTCCAAGGCGATCGATCATCTCGTCGGCCGTCACCACATGCCGCCGTTCCCATCTTCCGCCGGCATCAAGGGGCATGAACTCAATGAGTCGCATGTCGATGCCGTGCTCCAGAGCGAAATCGGCGAAGCTTGCAAGTTCGTCATCATTAACACCGCGAATAATGACCGCGTTGACTTTCACCGGATCAAGTCCTGCGTCCTTTGCGATCGAAACCGCGTGGATGATCGACTCCAGCGATGTTTGCGCGCGGGTAATGGCATCCTTGCGATCGGGACGCAGCGTGTCGAGACTGATCGTCAGCCGCTTGAGGCCATGCCGCTTCCACCGCTCCGCCCAATGGGTTCGAAGTCGCGAGCCGTTGGTCGTCATGGCCAGATCGCGCAGACCCAATCCACCCACCTGTTCGATGAAGTCATCGAGATGTGGGTACAGCGTCGGTTCGCCGCCAGTGATGCGGAGTTTGGTGATGCCCAAAGACATGGCGATGCGCACAATTCGCACATACTCCTCCAGCGTGAGGAGTTGTAACTTCGGGATGTACCGCACATCCGGTGCCATGCAGTAGACACACCGGAAGTTACAGCGGTCGGTGACGCTGAGCCGAAGGTCGCGGATCGCCCGGCCATGGCTATCGCGAAGCGGGCCACTCAGCGCCTCTTGCGGCGCTTCTGCCGGTGGCGATTGACCTGCAATGTCCAGATGAACGGGCATGGGGACCCCGCATGATAGTTGGAAAAAGGGCGACGAAAAACGGCGATACATTCTGGGTTGCCGCAATGTGCCACTACCGTTCCACCATGCAATCAATCATCATGACCGGGGTGTTTGCGGGGGTGCTTGCGGCAAGTGCCGCTGCGCAGGCAGAAACCTGGCATGTTCCCGGCGACTGTCCCTCAATACAGGCCGCGATCGACGCGGCGAGCAACGGTGACGAGGTGGTCGTTGAACTCGGCCGCTGGCGAGAGCAGATCGACTTCCTTGGCAAGGCGATTCTCGTGCGAAGTACGCACGGTGCAGAAGAGACCGTCATCGACGGCGGTCAATTCCGAGGAAGCGTTGTGACATTTCGCAACGGGGAGTCGCGCAGCGCGGAACTTCGAGGGTTCACCGTCAAGGGCGGGCGAGCAGATCTTGGCGGCGGCATTCGCATTATGCAGGCATCGCCAACGATTCGGCTGTGCCTCATCGAGTTCAACACTGCAGGAAAGGGCGGCGGCATCTTCGTCGATCGCGGCGAACCGTCGATCGAGTCGTGTGTGTTTTCCTTCAACATCGCCGATGACGGCGATGGTGTCTGGTGCAGCCACTGCGATCCGGCGATGACTACATGCATATTCGCCGGCGATGGCATCGGTTGGGATGACGGGCAGATCGTGACTATTCGGAGAGCGTGCGGCCCCAGCGGCGCCTGCTGTGTAGATGGCGCATGCATCGAAGCAACCGCGGTGGCGTGTTGGGATGCAGGGGGGCTCTACCGCGGTGACGATGTTCCGTGCGGCGGCGTATGCGACCCGGGATGTGACGAGGATGTCACTGGCGACGGCGTTGTGAACTTGACCGACTTGCTGCGGGTCATCGGAGCCTTTGGATTCTGCGGGTGATGTCGGCTCGAGGCTCGGTGAGCGGATGAACCGCTGTTCACTCGCCGGTCTTGCGGACGGTGAGATCGGTAAGACCGGAATCGTGCTTGGCGATCATGTGCTCGATATCGAGGCCCATGAGTTCCATTTCAGCGCGGCCGCGGGCAGTCAGGTCCGCTGGCGTCCACGCCGGATCCCACGAGAGTGCAACAGAAACATCACCGATACCATCGACAGCGGCAGCCGCAACACGCACCTGCTCCGGCAATAATTCCGCAACCGGACAATTCGGCGTCGTCAATGTCATGCTGATGTGCACGGAACCATTGGCATCGATGGCAATGTCCCGGATCAGGCCAAGATCAAAGAGGTTGACTGGAATCTCTGGATCCTTGACCTTTCGCACGGCGGCGACAATGGCATCGTGGAGCGCATCACTCATTCGGTTGTTGCCTCGCCGCGACCCTCAAGGGCAGCGATCATCGTGTGCCAGGCAAGCGTTGCACATTTGACCCGCATGGGGAACTCGCGAACGCCGGCGAAAACCGCGAGTTTTCCAAGATCCACCGACTCCTGCGTTCCGGTCACCATGTCCTTGAACCCCCGGAAGAGAACACGGGCCTCGTCGAGCGTCTTTCCGCGAATGGTCTCGGCCATGAGATCCGCTGAGGCTGTCGAAATCGCGCAGCCTTCGCCATCGAACGCAACTTCCTCAATGTGATCCCCGTCAAGCCGCAGCGTGATGCAAAGTTTGTCGCCGCAGAGTGGGTTATCGCCGTGCGCCAGATGATCAGCCTCCGCAACAGCGCCGCGATTCCGGGGCCGCTTCGCGTGGTCGGTCACCATCTCCAAATACAGTTCTCGCAGATCTGGCATGTCAGGCAAGCATCCGAATCGCGTCCTGAACCGCCTCGGCGAGACGGTCAAGTTCACTTCGCTCATTGTAGGCGGCCATCGACGCGCGGCAGGTAGCCGCGACGCCGAATCGCCGCATCAGCGGTTCGGCACAGTGGTGACCGGTGCGAATGGCGACGGCCGCGTGGTCGAGGATCGTGCCGACATCGTGCGGGTGCACGCCATCGACCGTGAACGCCAGAATTGCCGCCTTGTGAGGAGCGGTACCGACCAGTTGAACACCGTCGATGGACTGCAGCAGCGCGGTGCCGTAGTCGAGCAGGTCATGCTCCGCCGCCGACACGGAATCGAGCCCGGTGTCCTGCATGAAGGCGACCGCTTCTCCGAGGCCGATCACCCCGGCAATGTTCGGGGTACCTGCTTCAAAGCGGAACGGAACTTTGTTCCAAGTGCTCTGTTCGAACGACACACTGAGGATCATGTCGCCGCCGCCCTGCCATGGGTCCATCTCGTCCAGCAAGGCGTGCCGACCATAGAGACAACCAATGCCGGTTGGCCCGTACATCTTGTGGCCCGAAGTGGCGTAGAAGTCGCAGCCGATCTCCTGCACATTCACGGCGAGGTGGCCGGTGGCCTGCGCGCCGTCAATGAGCGTCGTGGCGCCGACTTTACGGGCCATCTCGCATATCCCGGCAACCGGGTTGATGGTGCCGATCGCGTTGGAAACATGGGCTACGGCGACAATCGCGGTGCGATCCGTCAACAACGCCCGGAAGGCGTCGATGTCCAGTGATCCGTCGTCATGGATCGGCGCGACCTTCAACGATGCGCCGCTCTGTTCGCAGAGAAGTTGCCAGGGGACGATGTTGGAATGATGCTCCAATTCGGTGATGAGGATCTCATCACCTTCGGAGAGCCGTGGTCGCCCCCAGGCCTGTGCCGCCAAGTTGATGGCTTCAGTGGCGCCACGAACGAAAACGATCTCCTCCGGGCGATCGGCGCCAAGGAAGGATGCGATATCGGATCTGGCGTTCTCGTACGCTGCGGTCGCTCGCAGGCTCAGCGCGTGTACGCCGCGGTGAATGTTGGCATTGTCATGCTCGTAGTACCGCGAGATGGCGTCGATGACTCGCTGTGGCTTTTGCGTCGTGGCCGCGTTGTCGAGGTAGGCCAGCGGTTTGCCGTTGACCTGTTGCTGGAGCGCAGGAAACTGCGAGCGAATCGCAGTGATGTCGCTGACGGCGGGCATCACAGGGATCGAACAAACTCGCCGTGCGGCAGCCGGTCGAGCAATTCGTTCTCCAGAGATGCGCGGAGATCGGTATCTTCCAATTCTCCAAGGCTTTCATTCAGAAATGCGAAGATGAGCAGCGTGTGTGCCGCGTCCTTTGGAATACCTCGCGATTGCAGATAGAACATGGCATCCGGATCGATCTCGCCGATCGTCGCCCCGTGGGTGCACTTGACATCATCAGCGTAGATCTCAAGTTGTGGGCGTGCTATGGCCTCGGCGTCGTCACTCAGAAGGATGTTCCGGTTGGTCTGCTTGGCGTCGGTCTTCTGCGCGCCTTCTCTGACATAGATGCGGCCGGTGAACACCGACTTCGCATTGTCTGCAAGAACTCCCTTGTAGAATTCGCGGCTGTCGCAGTGTGCCGCGTTGTGTTCGACGCGGAGATGATTGTCCACATGCTGCTCGCCGGTGAGCAGATACATGCCGTCGAAATTGGAGTCGCATCGCTCACCGTCCAAGTATGCATGTACTTCATTGCGGACGACACCACCGCCGAGCGTGATGGTGTGGGTGAGAACATGACTATCCTCTGCCTGCTGCACATGAAGCGAACCAAGGAGCGTGGCGGAGGTTGTGCCGCGAACTGCTCGGCAGAGCGATACGGACGACTCGGCTTCGGCAGTGATTTCTGTTGAGGGCAAGAGGAGATGATCGCCGGAACCGAGGGCGACATGGCTTTCGGCAACCTTGACGGTCGCACCCGCCTCGCCGTGTACGATGCATCGCGAGGACACTGCGACCGGGCGATCTCCTGCGGCAATATGCAGGATGTGAACAAGTTCGTCGCCTGCCGTGATCGATGCGCCGTCGGTAAAGGTCGCGTGGTTCAGCAGCGTCATCGGCGATTGGTCGCGGCCCGCGACGCCGTGTATGTTCGTCTGATCAGATTCTCGAAGGGGCGAGGCATTCTTCGGGGCGCGGGAGAGATCCTCGCGATACCACCCGTTTACAAAGACCAACAACGGTCCGTTCGGGTTGAAGTCAAACGGCGAAATATCAACCACCGCTGCGGGATCACCTTGTGAGAACTCCCTGTCCGCAAGATGAGACAGCCCTGTGTACCGAAACGCCTCGTCTGCCTTTCCAGGGAGGCCCGCAACCGTGAACGAACGCCACGCCTCGCGTCGATCGTCCACCGCTGGACAATCCGCCAACGCCTGTTCATGCAGATCGGCCAGGAACTTGCCGCTGGTGGTTGCCATGGTCACGAAGTAACTCCTGCGTATCCCTTCGCCTCCAGTTCAAGGGCAAGGGTCTTGTCGCCGCTTCGTACCAGTTGGCCATCGACCATGACATGAACAAAGTCCGGCACGATGTAGTCAAGCAATCGTTGATAGTGCGTTACGACAATCATGCCGCGGTCGGCATTGCGAAGCCGGTTGACGCCATCAGCAACTGTCCGGAGGGCGTCAATGTCCAGGCCGGAGTCAGTCTCGTCGAGAATCGCGAGCGTCGGTTCCAGCATCGCCATTTGGAAGATTTCTGCCCGCTTCTTTTCACCACCGGAAAAACCCTCGTTGACTGCCCTGTCGAGCAGGTCTTCGTCGAGTTGGACGAACTCCGCTCGCTCTCGAACCAGATCAAGAAAATCCATGGCGTCGAGTTCGTCCAGTCCGCGGTACTTGCGAATCGCGTTGATTGCCGCCTTGAGAAAATACCGGGTGCTGACACCTGGAATCTCGACCGGATACTGGAATGCAAGAAAAACACCTTCGCATGCCCGCTCATCGGCGCTCATGGCCAGAAGATCCTTGCCCTCAAAAAGGACACTACCTTTCGTAATGTCGTAGGCCTCTTGTCCTGCGAGCACCTGCGCAAGTGTGCTCTTGCCGCTGCCATTGGGTCCCATGATTGAATGCACTTCGCCGGGGTTGACGGTGAGATTGACCCCCTTGAGGATCTCGGTGCCGTCGATGGAGGCGTGTAGATTCGTGATTTCGAGTAGTGGCGTCATGGCGGTCATCCAACGCTTCCTTCAAGACTGACTTCGAGCAGTCGACGGGCTTCTACTGCGAACTCCATGGGCAGTTCGCGGAAGACATCCTTGCAGAACCCATTGACGATCATGTTGATGGCGTCTTCCGTGTTGATGCCTCGTTGGTTGCAGTAAAACAACTGATCCTCACCGATCTTCGATGTGGATGCTTCGTGTTCGGCGGTTGATGTGCTGTTGCGAACCTCGATGTAGGGGAAAGTGTGCGCGCCGCACTGTTCACCCATGAGCATCGAATCGCATTGGGTGTAGTTCCGTGCGTTCTCTGCCCCCTTCATGATCTTCACGAGACCTCGATAGATATTCTGTCCGTGGCCAGCCGAGATCCCCTTGGAGATGATGGTGCTGCGGGTGTTCTTCCCGACATGGATCATCTTGGTGCCGGTATCAGCCTGCTGGTAGTTGTTGGTCAGGGCGACGGAATAAAATTCGCCGCTGCTGTCGTCGCCCAGGAGAATGCAACTTGGGTACTTCCAAGTGACCGCTGAACCGGTTTCGACCTGCGTCCAACTGATGCTGCTGCGATCGCCGATGCACTTTCCTCGCTTGGTGACGAAATTGTAGATGCCGCCGACGCCATGCTCGTCACCGGGATACCAGTTCTGCACGGTGGAGTACTTGATGTTGGCATCGTCAAGCGCAACAAGTTCAACAACCGCGGCATGTAACTGGTTTTCGTCCCGCATGGGAGCGGTGCATCCTTCGAGGTAACTGACCGATGCGCCTTCCTCGGCGACAATGAGCGTGCGTTCGAACTGTCCCGTGGACATCGCATTGATGCGGAAGTAGGTCGACAGTTCCATCGGGCATCGCACGCCTGCGGGGATGAACACAAAGGACCCGTCGGTGAAGACGGCAGAGTTGAGGGTGGCGAAGAAGTTGTCTGAATAGGGGACGACGGACCCGAGGTACTTCTTTACGAGTTCGGGGTGTTCCCGTACGGCCTCTGACATGGGGCAGAAGATCACGCCTGCTTCGGCGAGCTTGTCCTTGAAGGTCGTGGCAACGGAAACCGAGTCAAATACAGCATCGACTGCGACACCGGCCAAGGCTGCCTGTTCATGCAGCGGGATGCCGAGTTTCTCGTAGGTTTCCAAGAGTTTCGGGTCGACCTCGTCGAGGCTCTGCGGCCGGTCAGCTTGGGACTTCGGGGCCGAGTAGTAGATGATTTCGTTGTAGTTGGGCTTCGTGTATGACAGGTGAGCCCAGTCAGGCTCCTCCATGGTGAGCCAGTGCTTGTAGGCCTTGAGGCGCCAGTCCAGCAACCACTGCGGCTCCTCTTTCTTCGCGGAAATGAACCGGATGATGTCTTCGTTCAGTCCGGGAGGTGCTTGCTCAGCGTCGATGTCGGTGACGAAGCCCCACTTGTAGGTCTCAGCGAGTCGCTTCTCCAGCAGGGCGTCATCATCAAGGATGGGCGGATTGGGTATCGTCATGGGGTTCTTGTTGCGACTGAGAGTCAATCCCAGCCGGCCCCTCATTCTACCATTGGAAAGGGCGGTGTTAGACACTCTTTTCGGTGAAAACCGTGTCCGGTACCCCCCCCTCTTGAGGCTCCGGGGGTCCAGAAGCCTGGAATTGACGGGGAGCGAAGCGAGACGCGACGAGCCGACGGCGCAAGTGGAGCCGGAGGGAATCGACGGTGCCGCTGCGTGAGCAGCGGCGACGCGAGTGAGGAGGCGATATGAGAAAGGCCCGGATGGCGGCCCCTCACAATTTCGGTGGGGGTCCCATCCGGGCCTTTCAATGGAGCCGGAGGGAATCGACGGTGCCGCTGCGTGAGCAGCGGCGACGCGAGTGAGGAGGCGATATGAGAAAGGCCCGGATGGCGGCCCCTCACAATTTCGGTGGGGGTCCCATCCGGGCCTTTCAATGGAGCCGGAGGGAATCGAACCCTCGTCCCGAAACAGTCAACCATCCGCGTCTACGAGCGTATTCGTCGGTTCAATTTCGGCAACTCCGAGCACCGACGACGAGCGTCGGAGCCGCCATGACAGACAAAGTTCTCGTTCCTCCGGGGCCTGTCAGCCCTTTGGAACCAGCCCGATGTTTCGGATCACACGCTATCGGGCGTCATGCGTGATCCGTCACGGCGATCAGGCCGCGAGGGCGTAGTTGGCGTTGCCAGCTAACAAATTGTGCATCCTTTTATCGTGGCATGGATGCTCCACGGCCCGCAGCGAACAGTCTTCCCTGTCCGGTCGAAACCAGGTCGGCCCCAATTGTCAAGGAACGACGACAGTATAGCCCATCCGAGTCTCAAGCCGTTGGCTTTGCGCCGGACTTTGCGACACTCGGAACGATGGCCTGCAGAATCCGTAACAACACTTCTGCTGGCGTCCCCAGGCCGTCAACCGATGCGATCAGCGATGCTTCGTACGCGCCAAGGACGGGAGCGGTTTCCAGTTCGTAGACTTCGAATCGCCTTCGGATGACCGTATCGTCCGCGTCATCGGTACGACCTTGCTCGCTGGCGCGTTTCTGCATTCGCCGAACCATTTCATCCAAGTCGCCGGCAATCATGTGTACGACGAGGAGAACATCAATGTAGTCGTGCATGGCCTCGGCCTGCGCCACGCTGCGAGGAATACCATCCAACAACAGGACGTCGCGGCCTGCGTTGTACAAGCCTCTCGACACCAACTGTGCGACATGCTGTTGCCAGAGTCGAACTGTCAATTCGTCGGGCACCAGGAGACCTTGCGAGGAGTACCGTTGAAATGCAACACCGAGTTCCGACTCTTTGTCCAGCGAGCGGAACATGTCGCCTGTGGCAAGATGAAAGAACCCTGGAATCATCCCAAGAATCTTGCCTTGCGTACCCTTGCCCACACCGGGCGGGCCAAACAACAGAATGGACGGGTAGCGATCCGGCACGGATGCACAGTATGGCGGTTTGGCTCGCCGTGGCAAGCGGGGTGGTCCTGGCGAGTACCATCTTCCGGTGATGAACGGACTCACGCGTCGCTGGGAAGGGCCGCCGCCGACCAATCCCCGGCTGGGATTGATCGAACGGATTCTCGAAGGTCGCGGACTTGCAAACCCTGACGATCGCGAGCATTTTCTCGTTCCGAAGTTGAGTGACATGGCCGACCCCGGTGAACTCGCAGGCGTGGGGGATGCCGCCACCTGTCTGGCGGATGCAGTGGAGGCGGGACGGCGGGTCATGATCTACGGCGACTACGACGCTGACGGCATCACCGCATCCGCAGTGCTTCACCATGTCATTGCCGCTGCGTCAGGGCGAGAAGGGCCGGGTATCTACATTCCCCACCGCGTTGATGAGGGCTATGGCATCCACAGCGAGGCGGTGCGGCAACTCGCCTCCGACGGTGTAGAGTGCATTGTCAGTGTGGATTGCGGCATTACCGGCGTGGAAGCGGCCGAGGTAGCTCGCGACGTGGGAATCGAACTGATCATTACCGACCATCACCAGCCGCTGTCCGATGGGTCATTGCCGGATTGCGCGGCCATCGTGCACCCCGGTTTGGAGGGACCGCCTGCAACGCCGCTTGCCGGGGTTGGTGTCGCGTTCAAACTGGCATGGGCGTTGGCAACCCAGGTGTCCGGCGGCGAGCGGGCCACGCCGAAGTTGCGGGACAGGCTGCTTACCATGCTCCCGCTCGTGGCTATCGGCACCATTGCTGACCTCGTCCCCTTGATTGGCGACAATCGACCGTTGGTCTATTGGGGTCTCAATGGTCTCAGGAAAACGGCCATTCCAGGATTGAAGGCACTGTTGGCAGCAAGCGGCTTCGCCGATGCGACAGCCATTTCCGCGGGGGATGTCGGGTTTCGAATAGCACCGCTCCTCAATGCCGCTGGTCGCCTCACGCACGCCTCGGAGGCGGTGGATCTTCTGACCCATCTTGATGGCGACTTGGCCCGTGCTGCGGCGGAAGATCTCTCCCGCCTCAACAAGAAAAGGCAGGGCGTGCAGGAAGCGATTGTGACAGGTGCGATGGAGGCTGCGGAAGAGGCGGGCATGATTGGAGGTGACCGGCGGATCATCATCCTCAGCGATCCGAATTGGCACCGTGGTGTTGTCGGTACGGCGGCATCACGCGTGCAGGAGCGACATCACCGGCCGGTCATTCTTCTTGCCGAAGATGAAGAGGGCGGGCTGCATGGATCCGCGAGGAGCATCAATGGGTATTCGATTCTGGAAGGACTGACCTGTTGCGAGGCGCATCTGGATTCATGGGGCGGCCACCCGATGGCTGCAGGGGTGAGTCTTCGAAAGGACGCCCTTGAAGATTTTATTGCCAGCATGACTGAACACGCCAACGCCGGTATCGACGAGTCGATGCTCATCGGCCGAGTAAAGATCGATGCCATGAGCGACTTGCGGGAGTTGTCCGGTGAAAATGTCACGGCTCTTGATCGAATGCAACCAACTGGCGTCGGGAACCCGCAGCCAGTTGTGATCATTCGCGGTGTTGCCGTGCAGAAGATCGGCGCCATGGGTGGCGGGGGCAAACACCTGCAACTTCGCGTGAGGGAGCGAGGTGGGAACAGGACGCTCCGATGCGTCTGGTGGAATCAAGGTGAACGAGCTGGCGAGTTTCCCTCGGGCACCGTGATCGACCTGGTCGGAAAGCCGGCGATGAGTTCCTGGAGCGGGAACCCGGAATTGACGGTTCTGGATGTCGCGTTACCAGGCGGCTAGTTCACCGACCAGTGGTTCGACGAGATCTTTGAGCGTTACGATGCCCAGCGGCGGTCCCGAAGATTCCACCACAATCGCCATGGCGGTACTGCTGGTTCGCAGTTTGTGCAACGCTTCGCGAACCGGCATGTCGGGTGAGAAATGCAGGGTTTCTTTGACAAGGTCACTGGTCACGGCGTCGGGTTTGAGCAGCGCGTCCAGAACGGGAAGAATGCCAGTGACTCGGCCGGACGCATTGACAACGGGCAACCTTGTATAGGAAACCTCGCCAATGACCGCAAGACGCTGCTGCGGCGGCGTTGACTCAGCCAAACGACTGACTCGCTGCCACGGCACCATTTCGCTGCGAACCGTGAGAGATTGCATGGATAGTGCTCGATCCGCAAGGGATGTCTGCTCGGCGCTGATTGCGCCGGAGTCGATACCTTCCTTGAACAGAATTCCGAATCGTTGACGCGGCGTAGCGTCATGAAGGTCGTCACACCCCATGAGGCGCTGCGTTATCGAACCCACGAATGACACGACTGCAACAAGGCCTGTTGCTTGCAACAGGCGTCTGGTCCAGTCCAGCGGCAGACTTGTCGCATAGGTCCATCGATCCGTATGTGCGCGATAGAGGTCCTTGGGAAGAACTTCGCCGACTACGAACAACACCGGCACAAGTACCAGCGAGTTGACAATGATGGCTTGCCACGGACCAAGATCCAACGAATCCAGCAGGCTCGCGGCGCCGAAACTGGCGAGATAATTGGCGACATTGTTTGCTACAAGAAGAACTGCGAGCATCCGAGTCGGTTTGTCGAGCATGTGGAGAATGCGACGGGCGGATCGATTCCCGGCGGCGGCCCGCAGGTCCACGCGGATGCGATTGATCGTATAGAGCCCTGTTTCGAGACCGGAATAGAATGCGCTGAGAAGAACTCCGACACACAGAATGATGAAGGCGGAGATCATGGTGATCCTCCGTCAATGGAGACGATGACACTGGTCACGCGGTGCTCTGCGACTTCCGCGACCTCCAGTCTCAAGGACCCGGCGTGTACAACATCACCCTGTTCTGGAATGTGGCCCAACTTTGATAGGACGAGGCCGCCGAGTGTGGCGGCCGGACAGCGGTCGAGAAACAGCCCAGCCGAATCGGCCCATGTGCGGACATTGGTGCTTCCGCTGAGTTGCCAACGATCATTGTCGAGACGACGCGGTGGCGAGGCCTGCTCTTCCGTCTGCATGCCGATCTCACCCACGAGTTCTTCCAGCACGTCTTCCAGCGTCACCAATCCTGCGGTTCCACCGTATTCGTCCACGACAATCGCAAGCCGGCAACGCTTGTCGCGAAAGTGACTTAACAGTTGATCAAGTGTGGCGTTCTGCGGGATGAACAGCGGCCGCGTCATGCTGGCCTGCAAGAGTGTCGGGCCCGCCGCAGCGCGGATGAGATACCTCTTCACATGCAACATGCCGAGAATGTGGTCGAGGTCTCCGCCCTGTACGGGCAACTGGGTGAGGCGAGTTGCTGTTACGACCTCTCGAATGGTCTGCTCGTCAGCATCAGCGTCAATGGAGATCATCGAGACTCGGGGTGTCATGACTTCCCGTACGCGGATTTGCCCCAGTTCCACAACCTCCCGAATGATCTCCTGTTCATTCCGATCGATCACGCCGTCGGAACTGGAGAGATCGATGAGTGATGCGAGTTCCTCTGCCGAGAGTGGCGTTGGTGAATCCGTTGTTGCAAGCCGCGAGAGCGGCGTAACAGCCAGCATGTCGACAAGAGCCCTCAGTGGCCCTATGGCTCGATGGGTCAACAAGAGTGGCTGTGCCAGGAACAACGCCATGCCCTGAGGGCGGGCGGCTGCGGCCATCTTGGGGATGACTTCGCCAAAGAGGGTGAGCGTAAGGAGGGTGCCGACGGCAACGGCAATGTCAGTGAGGAGCCCGCCCGGCATCCGTAGCAGCAGTACCGAACCGGCCACAAAGTACAACACGTTGACCGTCATGTTGCCCAGCAGAATCGTAATGAGAAGCCCCCGCGGCTGATCGAGCAACAGGAGGACCGCTCGCGATGACGAAGTGTTCCGGTGCTTCAATTCCAACCGCTGTGCACCACCCAGGCGAAAGAGCGCAGTTTCGGATCCGCTGAAGAATGCGCTGCACACGAGCAGCGGCAGCAAAAATATCAGGATCGCAATGTTTCCCGGGCCCAGATTGGAAACTTCTGCGAGCATCAGGATTCTGCGGCAAGTTGTCGAACGGCAACTTCCACCCGCTCCGTGAACTCGGGCGCCGACTCGTCAGGCTCCATCATCAAGGGCGATCCGAACCGAACACGAACGCAGCCGGACTTCGGAATCCAGACGCCTTCTGGCAGTACGCCCCGACCGCCGCTGACATGCACCGGTACCACCGGGCGCCGGGCTAGCCTCGTCACCACGGCCAAGCCTGGTCGAAATGTCGCCATCTCTCCGCTTCGACTTCTTGTGCCTTCCGGATAGAGCAGCAGGCACCAGCCGCGACTGAGCAGTTGTGATGCTGCGCGGAGGGATCGCAGGGGCGCCTTGCCTCGCTCGAATCCGAATGCGTGCCAGGCTGATGCGACAACGAATTGCAACACTTTTCCGCGCAGGTTGTTCTCGCTGTCACCGAAGTAATCGAATGCGGCAGCGACGGCAGTACGCTCGCGAATCCGTCGAGGTAGCGAGTCCAGAATGGCGTGCGTGTCGATGTGGCTCGTATGGTTGGAGGCGAGGATGAAGGGCGGCACGAGCCCTCGCACATGTTCGAGCCCGGTTGCTGTCCAGTCGACGCGGAGCGTCCACTTGGCGAGACAGAGCCCGCCCAGGACCGCCCCACGAGAGAGCCTGACCATGGGAAGTTTGAACCTCTGCTCGATGGCATCGGCGTCGGGCGCGCGGTCGCGGGGCTGCTCCCTCATGCGTCCGTCCGCGGTATCTCCCCGGCATGTCGCAACACCTTCTCGAAGGCGAGGGCGTACTGGTCGAGGAGTTCCGTCGTTGCCGAGGGGAAACTCGGCAACTTCAGCAGGGATCCGTTTCCGAGCGTTGTCTGCGGAAGATCGGCTGGGTCGTACACATGGATCGGATTCTCCGGTGTTGCCGGGAGCCTGGCGATCTTCGACCAAACACCGTGCGTAAACACCGGCTGCTGATGAAGAAGTGGGTATCTCGGCGCCGCAACATGGGCACCCTCGGCCTGAAGAGCCTTTGCCAAGTCACCGATCGGTAGGCCAGAGGCCTGCTCGTCGTATCGAACCAGAAACTCGAAGTACACCCGCTCCACATCCGTTGGCGAATGGAAACACTCGATGCCCATCTCCTGAAGCCGCGAAGAGAGATGGATGCAGTTCGTGTTGCGTCTGGCATTACGCTCGGGCATGTGTCGCAATTGTGCGCGGGCCAGCGCGGCGGCGAGGGGGGCCATGCGAAACTTGAAACCGAAGCCGGTGGCGGCGAAGTATCTGTTCTTTGACTGAAGGTGCAGCAATCGTTCGTAGTGCCCGAGCCGTACAGCCGACTCCCAGATGGCTTCGTCATCGGTCAGAAGAATGCCACCTTCACCGGATGGGCAGAGTTTATTTCCCTGCATGCTGAAGACGCTGACATCGCCGAAGGAACCGATCGGCTTTCCGTCACATGTTGCGCCGTGTGCGTGCGACGCGTCCTCGAGTATTCGCAGCCCGTGTCTATTGGCAACATCCTGCAGTTCCTTCATCTTCGACGGCATGCCGAAGAGATGGACGACGACAATGGCCTTCGTGCGATCGGTAATCCTTCGTTCCACATCCTCTGGATCCAGACCGAGGCGTTCACCTTCGAGTTCCGCAAAGACCGGTACTCCACCGCAGTGAAGAACCGGCATCACACTCGACCACCAGGTTGCGGACGGAACGATGACCTCGTCGCCCGGTCCGATGCCGAGAGCATGCAGGGCGGCGAGGATCGCCGCCGTGCCGTTGTTGTGGGCGAGAGCGTGCGTGCGTCCGGTCAGCGATCGATAGTCTTTTTCGAGTTCGCCGACGACGGGGTGGATGGAGAGGTCACCACTGCGGAGGACTTGCAGTACCGCATCCTCATCTTCGGTCGTGATGATCGGCCAACGATTCGCTTCCTCCTGATCGAGTGTTACGGCGGATGGCCCGCCGAGAATGGCGGGCAGGCTGTCTGTCGTTGCGGGCGAGGTCACGCGCTAGCCGTCCTTGTCATCGTCGTCGGCAATCGACGATCGCATGGATGTATCGGCCATGACATTCTGCATGCGATAGTAGTCCATGATGCCCAAATGGCCGGCTCGGAAAGCGTCCGCCATGGCCTTGGGAACCTCCGCCTCTGCGAGGACCACCAACGCGCGGTTCTTCTGTTCTTCAGCGCGAAATTCCTCGGCCTCCGCTACGGCCATGGCCCGTCGTTTCTCCGCCTCGGCCTGGAATCGTGCCTTGTCGGCTTCGGCCTGATGGGCTTGCAACTTTGCACCGATATTCTCGCCGACATCGACATCCGCGATGTCGATCGAGAGGATTTCAAATGCAGTTCCAGCATCGAGCCCCTTGGCGAGCACGGTCTTTGAGATGTTGTCCGGGTTCTCAAGTACCTGCAGGTGTGTGCTGGCCGAACCAATTGTCGAGATGATGCCCTCGCCTACTCGGGCGATGATTGTCTCTTCGGTGGCACCGCCGACGAGGCGAGCGATATTCGTTCGCACCGTCACACGCGCTCTTGCGCGGAGTTGAATACCATCACCGGCGACGGCGTCGATCGTGCTCTTGCCGGATGTGGAGGTGGGACAGTCAATGACCTTGGGATCCACGCTCGTATGCACGGCGCCAAGAATGTCGCGACCTGCGAGATCGATTGCGGTGGCGTTGTCCCATGACAGGTCGATGCGTGCCTTGTCTGCGGCAATCATCGCCCGCACAACATTGGTGACCCGTCCGCCTGCAAGGAAGTGTGCTTCCAGCAGATCAGTTGGCAAATCGATGCCCGCCTTCTTGGCGCTGATGCGATTGATGACAATGGTCTTGGCGTTGACCTTTCGGAATTGCATCATGACGAGGTCGATGAATCCGACCTTCGCGCCGCTGATCCATGCCTGCAGATAGAGACCGATGTATTTCAAGACCATCCCCACGATGATCAGTACAAAGAGTCCACCGACAATGAGGCCGCCGATAGCCCAGTAGGAGAGTGCGAGTAGCGTGGTCATGTGAAAGTCCTTCCCTTCAGGGACGACAGTGTATCAAAGGGCGGATTCGCGGACCTTGACCTGATTGTCATAGGCGTCTACGACGGTTACGGGCTGTCCTGCTTCGATCGATCCACTCTCCGCCAAGGCGTCTACCCGCTCGCCATCGATCCGCACGACACCGACCGGTCGAAGCACGGTGACGGACTCGCCGTGCTTGCCGATCATGGCCCGCATGGCTTCGGCACGCTCGCGCCGCTCGACTTCCGATGCCTGAAATGCATCGTCTGGATCTTCAATGACCGCACCTCCGAGAATCATCCTGCGGGCCAGCGGCGAGGCGGCCCAGATCCGGAACCCGATCCACACGACGACCGGGCCGAGAATGACATAGATGCCGAGCGCGACCATGCCGGTCGTGGCATCGTGCAGAAAGAAAGCCACAAGCGATCCAACAACCGCGACAGCGCCGAGAAGGGCGAGCAAGCCCCCGGAGGGGACGAACAACTCGACAAAGAAAAGCCCGAGTGCGATAGCAATGAGAATGAAGGCCCAGATCAACATGGCGCCGTTGGCACCGGGTGCGGATTGGGCAAGTAGGATCGTCAACTCGGGCATTCTTCAACCTCGATCGTGAGCCCTGATTGTATGACACGCACGGTCGATCCGGCGTCGATCCACTGGCCGCTGGTGACCGCATCATGCATTTGTCCACCGTGTTCGATACGACCACTGGGTCGCAGGTCGGTGGCTGCGATGGCAATGTCTCCGATCGCTGGTCTCGGCGAGTGATTGGGGTGTGGGGCAGGGATCGATTGTCCCAGCAGTTGGTCATCCAGGACAAGCCTCCGGAAGAGGACTCCGCCGCCAAAGAACCGCAGCGTGATCCAGATTGCGATCGCAGCGAGTCCACCACCGCCGATAGTGGTGAGGAGTCCGGTCAGGAGTTGCTGTTGGCCGATGGGGGAATCA
The DNA here is from genome assembly GCA_964546585.1 of uncultured Isosphaeraceae bacterium. Classification (GTDB taxonomy): domain Bacteria; phylum Planctomycetota; class Phycisphaerae; order Phycisphaerales; family SM1A02; genus CAZJKE01. Next base: position 17,586 of record CAZJKE010000012.1, read on the forward strand.
AGATCACCGGTGATAAAGGTCCCGATCATTCCCAGGAAGAGGCAGAGCACACCCGCGACACCTGCGATGCCCGTTCCTGGAATCAGGAACAGTTCGGCGGCGACCAGCGCAAGGCCCATCAGAACCAGCACGATGTCCCATGACTGGGCGAGTCCTGCCAGCCAGGGTGCGCCGAGCAATATGGCGAGGCAAATCACCGCTCCTGTCCCGAAGAAGCCGACGCCGCCGGTCGCCATTTCGACGACGATGCAAATAATGAAGATGGCGATGAGGATCAGCCGCACCGGCCAACTGATCAGGAGCCGGACCAGCGACTCCGACCAAGTTCGATTGAGCCGCCGCACCGATGTTGCGCCGAACCAGTCGGCGAGTTCCTTGTCATTGGCGATCGATGCGTCTGCCAATCCGTAGGCCATCGCGGCGCCAGGCTTGAGCGTCAACAAGCGATCGTCCGGGACGATCTGTTCGACCAATTCCCAACAATCGGCATCATCTGCAGTCAATGAGAGGCGAGAGGATGGGAGTTCCATCACCATCGCGGGATCAATTGGCGGAGCATCATCATGGGCAACCGTATTTCGCAGGGCGTGAAAGAAGGGCATGATTGGCCCACTGGCGTTGCGAGGATTGTGGATGGGCGAAAAGTTGCGAGGCGGTGGTTCGCCGAAGACTGTTTCGTACTCCGCGGCGTTGACGCAGATTGTTTCACCGGTCTTCATATTGCGAAGCAGCCAAAGTTCGATGCCTACGCTCACAAATGACTCAACGAGGTGTTCGTCATAGTGGTTGCGGCGAGCGGAGTCGACGACTTCGACGAGGATGGGTGACTCGACCTTGGCCCGCTCGGTTGCCGGGATTGGGCCCAGTGGAGTAATCGGCGCGGCATCGCCGAATGTCGCATCGGGAGAGACGATGATGTCTCGGCAGGCAAGGGCGATGATGGTGCCTGCGGAAAATGCTCTCGGATGGATCCACGCCACCGTATTGGGCGGGGCCTTCGTCTTGAGCGTATGGCAGATGTCGAGGGTGGGCAGGACGCCACCGCCTGGGGTGTCCAGTTCGATGACGATGGCATCGGCATCCGCGGCTTCTGCGAGCCGTCGCTCCAGACTGGTCGCGGTGACTTGATCGACAACCCCCCGAACGGTGATGACCACCACCTCATCTGCCTGCCGATAGGCCGGCACCGCTGCCGGGGACGACGACACAAGGGCCAGGAACGCTTCCGCAATCACCATGCCCGCCAGTCTACGCACTGTGAGAATCATGTACTCGGCGGTTCTGCAGCTGGGGGGCAAAAAGGCACCAGCCGCGACCTTGGGGGGTCGCGGCTGGTGCGAGAAAAAGAACTGATCAACCGAACTCAGTCGTGGCGGAACTGGGTTATGCCGCCGAATCGACCATCGGTCACATTGATATCGCCATAGGCGATGTGTGTGAGCACGATGTCGTGTCCAGTGCCGTCGCCCGTACCATTGGCCGGGTTCGCAGCAAGAGCATCTGCCTCTTCCTCGAAGAGGTTATCGGGAATCGACAGGCCACTGGAGTTGCTGATGTAGTTGGCGTTCTGCGGATAGAAGGTGCCAAGTGTCTCAGTGTGGTTATCGCCAAAGCAGACGATACCCTTCCACTCGCCGTCGATGCCATGGAACTGGGTCGACAACGAGTCCGGGTTGGCGGCGATGTCGCCGTCAGCGGGGCCGCGTGTGCCAACGACCGCGAACGAACTGTCGTTGATCTTGTGCCAACCCCAATGGTCAACGCGCCGCTCGCCGGTCACAGGAATGATCCCGTAACTGTTGTTGCAGATCCCGCTGCCACCAATCTGCAGTTCGTTGCTGAACTCCTCGTCCCACAACACGCCTTCATTACTGCCATTGGGCGGCTCATAGACTTCAAAGTTGTATGTGGTCATCGCGCCAACATTGCCGTTGGGCTCCGTCGGTGCCATGAGCGTATCTGGCGTGTAGAGGTTCTGCATGATGCAGAGCGAGAGGAGCGACCCGTGATCGTTCCACTGCAAATCCTCGGGTCCACGGCCTTTGATGTACTGGCCGAGTTGGGTATCCTGCTGTCGCTTCTCAAGTCCAGGAATCGGGAAATACCCATCGTGATCGCCGGCCCAAGAGGTCCAGCCTTTGAAGATGCCGTTGATCTGGCTCGCATCCTTGACGAGCATGGCCTGTGCCCGCGCCCGTCCCAGCGCCGGCACGAGGATGCTCAACAGGAGTGCGATGATGGACATGACCACCAGCAACTCGATGAGCGTAAAGCCCTGTTTTCTTCGGTTCATTGGAATAGTCTCCAGTCGATAATCCATTTCATCGGTGTTGGTCATCATGGCAGCAATTCATCCCAGGACGCGATGACATTCTTGCCATCGGCGCTGGCCAGCCATGACATGGAAAGCCAGACATCGCCAGAGGGTGCTCCGGGATAGGTCAGGCCGCCTGCAAAGTCGGAAAAGTCCGCGTCGAACATGTTGTCTTTGACAAAGCCAAATCCATCGCGGGGTTCATACTGGACACCCTGGGCCCAGAACGACTTGCTGTAATGCGCGGAAGCATCGCCCGCGACATAGATACCTTCCCACTGCTGGTCCGGGCCATGGAACTGAAGCGTCGGGGACTTGGAGTAGTCCTCGCCCTCGATCGTTCCCATGTTGGTCCCGCGGTTGGCGAGCATGATGTCGTCGGTACTGGCCTCCGAGCTCCACCGACGCTTCATTCGGTCGCCGCACAGTGTCAGGTGGGCGTAAGAAACGTGGCAGTTGTCCGTCGCTGAGCCGCTGCCGGAGTGGTCGCCGGACGGATCACCGCTGAAGTCGGGATCCCAGTAGGAATCCTGGCCGGTGGGGTCGTACATCGCATAGTCGTACGCCACCTCCGCGGCATCCTTGGAGGTGTCGCCCTTGGCAATGACGATCGGATTTACTTCGACGGGGCCGACGCAGACATCGGGTGTGAAGTAATTCTGAGCGATCATGGCCGAAAAGAGGTAGCCCGTCCTGTTGAAGGTGTACTGAGGAGGGCCCATGCCAGGGATGTCCTGGCTGCCCATTGGCCCCGTGTACGAGCCGCCGGTGCTGCCCATGTCTGCCCGATCACGATTGATGTGACTGGGTTTGGGCATCTCATTGTTGTTCTCGGCCGCAAAGATGGAGAAGGTCTGGTAGATCCCCTTCGCCTGCGCCTGATCCCGGCGTGTTCGTGCCGCAGCCATCGCACCTGAAAGCGCCGGCAGGAGCAGGCCCATCAGTAGTGCGATGATGGCAATCACGACCAGCAACTCGATCAGCGTGAAGCCTCGTATTCTTGTGTGTCGCATGTGTCGCATGTTCGCAGTTCTCCGTAAATGGTTGAAGATCAAATAAGAACGGTGGCAAGTCGGCGAGTCGCCCATCGTCGCCAGTGAAGGTTCCTCTCCCTGACCGAGAGAAACGCAACGGCGAACAGGACGGTGACTCCGGCGACAAACCGGTGTACATGGCCGGCAGGGACATCCATCGCCCCTGACCGTTGAGCGGATCGATCACATTGATCGAATGGCACCGCACGCACCGACGATGGCCCCTGTGGCGACCCGCTGCATTGAGACATGGCGGGTTCTGGCCGAGTCGTCGGCGATCACATTGTCTGACCAGTGCGGCGGAAGAATCTGCCCGCGGGAGAGCGAGCGAATAAGAGCGGTCAACCGAATCATGGTTGCCACAGCGGTCTGTTCCCCGATGAATCTATACATGGTTGGGGCAGGCAAGGATCCCGTCAACCCCCTAAGGAGGTGAAATCGGTGCACTTTTCTTTATGGGTCCGATAATCAGCCGGCAGTCTGCTCCACCTCGAACACGACATCGACCTCCACGGATACCCCAACAGGGAGCGCAATGGCCCCGACGGCCACCCGTGTGTGGCGACCGGCCTCGCCGAAAATCTCCTGAAAAAGATCGCTCGCTCCGTTCGCTACGGCCGGTTGGTCACCAAATCCGGCATCGGAAGCAACCGAAATCCGGACCTGCACCACGGAGATCACGCGATCAAGGTCCCCTCCGAGCGCATCGGCGGCTACTGCCAAGGCGTTGAGGCCACACTGTCGCGCAGCAGCATTCGCTTCCACAATTGACACATCCGACGGCACGGATCCTTGGCACACGATGGCCCCATCCCTCATGGGAATCTGCCCGCTCACATACAGGAGGTGGCCCACCATCCTGGCGGGGACATAGCTTGCAATGGGCTGTGGCGGCTCGGGGAGGACTATGCCCAGTTCATTCAGTCGCTGTGCAACACCAGGCATGGCCGCGATGATACGCACATCCGGACTATCATGGGTTCCATGGAACTGTATATCGACACAGCGAACATTGACGAGATTCGGGAAGCGGCCGCCATGGGCGTCCTTGATGGAGTGACGACCAACCCGAGCCTCGTAGCAAAGGAAGGCGTTGACTTTCATGCCCGCCTCGCCGAAATCTGCCAGATCGTTCCGGGTCCGGTGAGCGGGGAAGTCGTGGCGACGGAACACGACGAGATCATTCCAGAAGCGGAACAGTTGCTGACCATTGCGCCCAACATCGTGATCAAGGTACCTTGCACCGTGCATGGTCTTCGCGCTTGCAAGACGCTGTCCGACCGCGGCGTCCGCGTAAACATGACGCTGTGTTTTCAGCCCCTGCAGGCAATACTCGCGGCGAAGGCGGGCGCTTTCCTGATCAGTCCGTTTCTCGGTCGCATCGACGACATCGGTGGCGATGGCATGGAACTCATCCAACAGATACGAACGATCTACGACAACTACGGATTCACAACGAAGATCCTCGCCGCGTCCATTCGACATCCGTTGCACCTCGTGCAATGTGCGCTCGTCGGCGCCGATGTCGCTACCGTGCCTTTCAAGGTGATCGGGCAGATGATGGACCACCCACTCACGGACAAGGGGCTTGCGAAGTTTCTCGCCGACTGGGAGTCGACGCGGCAGGCCGCCACTGTCTGAGTTTTCGGGCTACGACGCAGCTACAAGTGCAAGCAAGATCAGATTCGCCAGCACGCTGATTCCCAGCAGGACCCAGAGTCCGATGGGCTGGGCGGCGGTCTTGACGGGATCGGGTTGCTGCGCGGCGACCGGCGCCGGTGGCCCGGAGGGGTGAGCCGTTTCGGCAAGCATCTGAAAGTCAAGCGTGGGTTGGGCGAAGTGTGGCGTCTTTCCCTGCTCCACCATTTCCAGATCTTCAATGACATCCATCGCTGTCTGGTAGCGTCGAGCGACGCTCTTGGCCATCATCATCTCAATCACCTGAGAGAGTCCAGGCGACAGCGAAGGGTTGATGTGATCCGGCGGCGTAAGCGCCTGTTTGAGGTGCCGGTGCATGACATCCGAGGGGTTCTTCCCCTTGAAGGGCACCTGCCCCGTGACCATGTGGTAACAGGTTGCGCCCAGGCCATAGATGTCTGCTGCGGGCGTGATGTCAACCTTGCCGCGTATCTGCTCTGGACTGATGTAATACGGCGTGCCGTAGGCGCGACCTGCCTCGGATTCCGCGGCTTCCTGATCCGCCAGTGCGCGGGCCAGGCCAAGGTCAGCGAGTTTCACGGTTCCTCGCGAAGAGATCATGATGTTCTTCGGCTTGATGTCCCGGTGAATGAAACCAGCATCATGGGCGTGTTGCAATGCAGCGGCTACCTGCTTGATGATGCGAATGGCATCCGCTTCCCCAAGTCGCTTCTCGCTCACGATCTGGTCATAGACCGTTTCGCCATCCACGTACTCCATGACAAAGTAGTGATGATCGCCGGACTGTCCGACATCGTAGGCCTGCACAATGTTGGGATGATTCAGCCTTGCTGCTGCCCGGCCTTCCTTGTAGAACCGATCGAGAAACTCCCTGTTGTCCGAGAACTTCTGTGGCAACACCTTGATCGCGACCGGCCGGTCAAGACTCTCCTGCTGCGCAAGAAAGACAGTCGCCATCGCGCCGGCGCCGAGTTTGCGAATGATTCGATATCCGGAAATCCGTTGCGTCGACTTCCGTGCGTCGAATTCCGTGTGAATGCGCTCGATCTGCCGCCGAGTGACATACTGATGGCTGATCAGAAGATCGACGAGTGTTCGGCCCACGCCCTCCCCGTCACCTCCATCCAGAAGTGAATTGCACTCTTCCAGTTCCTCGGCAGTCACCAATCCATTGTCAACGACAATCTTGCCCAGCGCCGTCTCAAATCCGCTGGTCGTTCCGCCGGGGCTCATTGGCCCGTCGGCTTCGGATTGTGTTGGTGTCTCGTCGGACATTCGTCTGTTCCTCAGAAGGGGACTATTGACCGGTATGCCAGCAGTGTCAAGGCAGGCGGTAGCATGCAGCCTCTCAAGGGCCGCCGATCATGGGAGATCCACAGAGAATCCTGTTCATTCGCCCCAGCGCGCTGGGCGATGTGGTCCGGAGCCTACCGGTCGTGGCCAGCCTGCGGGCCGCCTTCCCGGAGGCGACGATCGACTGGCTCGTGCAGACCGAGTTCGTCGATGCAGTGGTTGCCCACCCGGATGTCACCGCGGTCATTCCCTTCAATCGCAGCCAACTGGGCCGCTGGTATCTCCCCGGGGGGCTGCGGAGCGTCCAAAGACTCGTGGGGCAACTTCGCGAGCGGGCGTACGACCTTGTCATCGACGGGCAGGGGCTCGGCCGGAGCGCTTTCCTTGCCAGAGCCACCCGGGCGCCCCGCCGCGTTGGCCCGGACGACGCAAGGGAGTTTGGATGGCTGGGATACACCCAGCGAGTCAAACGGCACAAGATGCATACGGTCGAGCGGATGCTGGAACTGGTCGAGGCGATCGGTGTACCGCCCGTGACGACGGCATCGTTGGTCCCACGGGATGAAGATGTGGCCTGGTGGTCGCAGCGACGGTCGGAACGGGGCATCATCGAGGATCCGGCCGTTATTGCTCCGACAGCGAGGTGGGAATCCAAACGCTGGCCGGGCGAGCGATTTGCCGCACTTGCCGAGCACCTCTGCGCGGCGCACGGTTCGGTCGTGCTTGTCGGCGGCCCTTGGGAGCGAAATCAGGTTGCAGCGGTCGCCGCCGTGGATGGTGTACACGACCTGCTCGACGACATGACCGTCGGCCGATTGATGGCCATCATCAGCACCTCGGTGTTTACGGTGGCGAATGACTCAGCGGCGCTGCACATCGCCGCTGGATTTCACCGGCCTTGTCTTGGCCTCTTCGGACCCACCGATCCCGCTGCTGTCGGTCCCTGGCCCGATTCGAATGATGTCATCGCGGCCCATCGGATGCCCGGGACGCACTACCGCGATGCATCGTTGGGCGACCGACTCATGCGAGAGATCGAACTGGATGCAGTCATCGCCCGCGTCGATGCGGCTTTGCGCGAAGAGAGCGGGGCGTAATGCATTGGCCTCGCCCGTTGATTCTGGCAAGTGCATCGCCCCGCCGCCGCGAGTTGCTCGCCGGGGCTGGCATCGAAGCCTTGCCATGCCCGCCCAGCATGGACGATGGGCGGCTCCAATGTGGAGACTGCCCACCGCAACAATGGGTGGCCGTGCTCGCCATCATGAAAGCCAATGATGTGATGGCACAGTTGCGACACCGATCCGGCACAGTGCTGGCCGCCGATACGATGTGTCTGGTGGATGACAAGGCCCTCGGACAGCCAACGGATGGAGAAGATGCCCGCGGGATGCTCAATCTGATGCGCGGTCGAGACCACGAAGTGCTGACTGGCTGGTGCCTGGTGGCAGCCGAGGGCACCCGCGCTCGGCATGGCACAGAGGTGGTGACCGTGAGCATTGGAGCGATCAGCGACGCGGAGATCGATCGGTACATTGATTCAAACAGGTGGCGTGGAAAGGCGGGCGGGTACAACCTTGCTGAGCGCGTCGGCAGCGGATGGCCGATCACCTGCGAAGGTGATGCTACGAGCGTGATGGGACTGCCGATGGATCGACTTGCAAGGGAACTGGCTTCATGAACGGGCCGCTGCCCAGTTGGCTTGATGTGCTTGCCGCACCAGCATCCTGGTTGTACGGCGGAGTCGTCAGGTTTCGCAATCATCTGTATGACCGTGGTTGGAAGGTGCAGAAGATGCCGTTGCCGGTACTCGCGGTCGGCAATCTGACGGTTGGCGGGACCGGCAAGACGCCGCTGGTGACATGGATCGTGAGGCAACTTCGCGAGGCCGGTCATCATCCGGCGATTGCCATGCGGGGATACGGGTCGGCGGACCCGAGCAGAGCGGACGAAGCGCTGGAATACCGTGAACGCCTCGGCGATATCGAAATCATTGTCGGCCCGGACAGGTGCAAGGGAGTGATGGAATATGTCGCCCACGGTGGCAAGGCCGATTGCGTGGTTCTCGACGACGCGTTTCAACATCGCCGGATTCATCGCGACTTGGACATCGTGGTGATAGACCTGTTGCGCGATGCGTTTACGCAGCACATGCTTCCCTTGGGTTGGCTTCGCGAACCGGTATCCGGGCTTCGCCGGGCGGATGCGATCGTGGTCAGCCATGCGGAGCGGAGCGATCCCACCTTCTCCGCGAAGGTTGCAGCGGCGGGCGGAGAGGAACCGATCGCCTGGACCGCGCATCGTTGGCGTTCGCTGCAGGTGCACGACGCTGACGGCGAGCGTCAGGAGGGGCTTGAATGGCTGACCGGTCGTTCGGCGGCCGTTCGCCTCGGTATCGGGCATCCCGGGCCAGTCATCGAGGCGATGGTCCGGCTGGGTTGCCGCGTTGCAAGGCATCTTCCGGCGGGCGACCATGAGCCGTTTTCGGCAGGTGAGGTCGTGCAATTGAAAGCCGCAGCCCGCAGCGTCGATGCGATCGTCATGACGCTCAAGGACTGGGTCAAGGCTCGAGGTGTGGTGGACATGTCCGCTCTTGCCTGCCCCATCGTCGTTCCCGACCTTGAATTGGAGATGGTGGAGGGAAGCGATGCACTCAAGGGTGCGATTCTGGGCGCCGTCGCGGTACGATGCGTGCGTGAAGAGCCTGCTTGATCGTGTTCTGAGCGTCGAATCACCCTCCGTGACAGTGGTGGGCGATGTCATGTTGGATGAGTTGATACAGGGTGACGCGGAGCGACTCAGTCCCGATGCGCCGGTGCCGGTGCTTGATGTCCGCAGCCGCCAATGGCGATGTGGAGGCGCTGCCAATGTTGCGAAGTGCGCCGCCGCACTCGGCGCCCGTGTTCGATGCATCGGTGCGATTGGCGAAGACGTTGAGGGACGGAAACTTTGTGAACTTCTTTCCGCACCAGACATTGATGTGGCGGGAATAAGAGCGTGTTCCGATCGTCCCACGACGGTAAAGCGGAGCATCGTCGGCCTCGCCCAGCACCGTCATCCGCAGAAGATGTTTCGGCTGGATGAGGAATCCAGAGCACCGCTGTCGGATGGGGACTTTACGGCGTTGCTCGCGACGCTGGTCGAGATTCTCCCAACAACCGACATCGTGTGTTTGGAGGACTATGGCAAGGGTGTGCTTGGGGACAAGCGGACGAGAGCAATTATTCAACGCTGCGTCGATGTGGGCGTTGAGGTCGTCGTCGATCCCGCCAATACTGATGACTACGAGTGCTATCGAGGCGCGACGATCATCACGCCGAATCGAAGCGAACTTGAACGGGCGATGAATTGTCGCCTCGATGATGCTGATCCTGTTGACGGTGCAATGGCGTTGGCCGAGGACATGCGGGTCTCGCTCGATCTACATGCAGTAGTGGTGACGCTTGATCGGCATGGCGCAGTACTTGCAGAGCGTGGTGCCGCGGCGTCGCATCTTCCGACACGCGCGAGGTCCGTCTACGATGTGACCGGCGCAGGCGACATGGTTGTTTCGGCAATGTCAGTTGGAAGAGGCGGTGGGCTTTCGTGGTCTGACGCGGTGGAACTCTCAAATGTAGCCGCAGGACTGGAAGTTGAGGCATTCGGCGCAACGCCTGTTCCGATATCGCATGTTCACCGGGAACTTCTTCGAGAAGGGAATGCCGGAAAGATCCGCAGCCGAGAAGAACTGGACATCGAGTTGGAAATGCTTCGCGATGCGAATCGCCGCATCGTGTTGACCAACGGGTGCTTTGATGTCATCCATGCGGGCCATGTGGCGTATCTGCGAGAGGCAGCCAGACGGGGGGACATCCTGATTGTTGGCATCAACAGCGACGAACAGGTCCGCGTTCTCAAAGGAGAGGACCGGCCGATCTATCCACTGCGGGAGCGGATGGAGATCCTCGGCGAGTTGCAATGCGTGAACATCGTCGTCCCGTTCGAGGAAGAGACTGCGGAAGCGTTGATTCGATCAGTTCGCCCAGATGTGTTCGTCAAGGGCGGCGACTATGCCGCCGCGGACATCATCGAATACCCGTTGTTGAAAGAACTTGGCATCGGAGTTGAAGTACTTGCCCATCGACCTGGGCTCGGCAGCACGGCGGTGGTCGAGCAATTGCGGGGCGACATGTGAGCGGAATACCGCAGAGCGAGTATCGGGCGAGGCGGGGTCGAGTACGCCGCGGCCTGAAGGATGCCGCGGGCCTGGTCTTTGCGGGAGATGCGAGAGATGAAGACGCCTCTTGGCGGCCTCATCCGCATTTCGAATATCTCACGGGTGTGGCGGATGAGCCGGGTTCGATCCTGCTTCTGGACGGCACGCATCCAGTTGAGTCGAGGCGAGATGTACTGTTTCTTCGACCCCTTGATCCGGAGAAGGAGCAATGGGACGGCCTGAGGGATCACATCACCGCGTCGCTGCGGGAGCGGACCGGGTTTCAGACGGTGTATCGAACTGGCATGTTGGGGCGGGTGCTGGCCATCGTTTCAGAGCGAGTTCGCCAGTTGGCCACGCTTCATCCGACGGTGGAGTTTGACCAACCCCTGCCGCCGGACCTTGATATCTGGCGAAAGGTCGCGAAGCGAGCACCGGGCTTGGAAGTTGTCAACAGATCGTCGCTGATCGGTTCGCTGCGTGCAGTGAAGTCGACTGCGGAGGTGGCGATGATCAAGGAGGCCATCAAGTACACCTCTGGCGGGTTTGAGGATGCCATCCGGTCGATCGAACCGGGGACGAACGAGTCGATTGTGCAGTCCACATTGGAACACGGGTACGCCGTGCGCGGAAGTGATGGTCTTGGTTTCGATTCAATCGTAGGAAGCGGCATCAACACGACAGTGCTGCACTATGGCGCCAACGATCAGAAGATCGAAGATGGCGAATTGGTGTTGATCGATTCCGGGGCAAGGTGCGGCGGGTATGGCGCGGATATTTCGCGAACGGTCCCTGTGTCGGGCGTGTTTTCGCAGCGGCAACGGGAAATCTACGAGGTAGTTCTGCAGGCGGAGGAAGCGGCGATTCGCGCCGTCAAACCCGGTGCAACATTCGCGGTGATTGATGCGGCTGCTCGCAAGGTCATAACAGAGGCGGGATTCGGCGATGCGTTCATCCATGGCATCGGGCATCACCTTGGTCTGGAGACGCACGACTCTTGCGGAAACGATCCGCTGAAGTCCGGCGCGGTGATTACGATCGAGCCGGGCATCTATCTTCCGGATGAACGCATAGGTGTTCGCATTGAAGATGACATTCTGGTGACGCCCAAGGGCCGTCGGAATCTCTCGGCTGCGATTCCTCGCAAGGTTGCCGACATTGAAAACCTCATGAGTTCGCGCTGATGCAGGAACCGGAGTTCGAGGCTGCCGTTGCCGATGATGCGTGGGCTTTCCTGCGAGCCAACTCAACAGGGTCCCTGCGGTTTGGCCAGCACCTTCGGGATGTGCGGTATGTCATGGCCGCTGACGGACGATTGATTCTCTCGGTGATGGTCGCGATGCTCGAACCGGCCGGGCTGAGCCTCTTTGTTCCCGGATATGAAGAGGGAGCGATGGAACTGAGTGTGACGTTGGAGGAGTTTGAGGAACGCGGAGCCGGGGGCGCAATGGCGGATCGCTGGAGGGTCTACCACGGCGAACCGCCGGATGTGCAATGGGCGATCGCCGAGATTGACGCCGCGCGGTTTCATGACAGGTTTGTCGATGGAGAGGCAATGGTCCGGTCCAACCCGCTGACGGACAGCGAGGCATCGGTCTGCCGCGAGGTCAATGCTTCGAGAACCGACGATCTTCGTGCCGCGTGTGCTGCAGTTGGCGTCGATGTGCCCAACCCTGTTCTCGTGGGCATCGACCCGCTCGGCTGGGACATCCGCGCTACCTTCGGCATTATCCGCATTCCACCACTGTGACGTTTCCCGTGTGGAAACTCACGAACGCCAGGCGGTTTGCTGGAGGGCGGCCTGGTGATCGAACAGTCGCCTCCCGGGAATGGTCTCGCAGCCGGCTGCGGTGGCTCGCCTGAGCAGCGGCGTCGCCGATGGTTCGTAGACCGTGTCGAAGACGATCAGCGGGGGCACCAGCGACAACCATGGCACGAGCGCTTCGGCGGGGTCACTGTCCGCCTCGGTTTCTCCGCCCATACCCAGCGGCGTGCAGTTGACGACGATCGTCGCTGGTTCGCCCTCGACCGCCACATGGCAACCGAGATCACTCGCCAGCGCCGCGGCCTGCTCTGCATTCCTCGCTGCAACTGCAACGGTTCCGCCTGCGTCCAACACTCCCGCACCGATGGACCGTGCGACCCCGCCGGCCCCGAGCAACAGGACGCGGTGGCCGGACAAATCTCCGCCGAGCACTTCCACTGCCGCTGGCAGATCAGTATTGACGCAGGAGCGTTGGTCATCGCTGATGATCAAAGTGTTTGCGGTACCGGTCAGGCGCGATGCTGCATCCAGATTGCCTCCCGTCTCACGAAACAGCCGCACAAGATTCGCCTTGTGGGGCATGGTCACGGCCGCACCTCGAAAGTCCAAGCCCGCCGCGTCAATCATCGTCAGGAGCGTTGCCTTGCATGACTCCCATCCCGCCGGTACCGGCATCGGTACGAGAACTGCATTGCGTCCATCATCTGCGAACGCTGCGTTGTGGTACGCGGGGCTTGCGGAGTGTTCAATGGGATCGCCGATCACGCCATAGACACGAGTGTCACGGTCGATGTCCCGAATGCGGTAGCAGTCGAGCAACGCCCGCACCGTGGGTTGCCCGCTGGCAGTGAGGTGGTCCTCGTCCGCGGCAGCGAAAGTGGCAAAGGCTCCGAACTTGGGAGCGAGCACGCGGCTGAGAAGACCATGGGAACCCATGCAGATCGCAATCATCGGTTTCGTGCGAGATTGCAGCAGTTCGAATGCCTCCACATTGTCTCGCACGGAGCGGGCAGTCCAGGCCAACTTCACGACGGCCGCTTCATCGATTGCCTGCATCCGCTCCGCCCGTTGCAGGAGGTCCGCCGGTCGCCCGGATGGCCCGTGCCAGGACAGGATGACGCCACACTCACCAACCGCCAACTCCTCAATCAAATCCTCTCGGCGGAGTAGCGCCTCATACTCGATGTCGATGTACCGCGGTGGTCGCGATGCCTTCAGGGCCTCGTGATACAGCGAGATGCGTTCGTCCTCGTCACCCTCAAACAGGCCACCTTCCTCGCGAGAGCGGCAGGTCACGATGGCCGGTAGCGAACAGGCGTCGAGCATGGCTGCAATATCCGCTCCATCCTCGCAGAGGTCGAGTCGAAACTCGATGACATCGGCGCCTTGCGTGGTCTCGCCCGGGTGCCCCTGCACGGACGCGACGAGAAGGGTCACGGGGACGAAATCCGACGAGCCGCGTCGGCGAACGCATCGTGAGCAGCTCGCACTACCTGCAGGGTGTCTCCACCGAACGAATCGAGAAACGCTGCCGCAACCTCAAAGGCAACCACATTCTCCATCACCACACTTGCCGCCGGAAGCGCACAGACATCCGACCGCTCGTGGTCACTCGGGTGCGGCTCGCCCGTACGAAGGTCTACACTCGGCATGCCCTGCAACAGCGTCGAGATAGGTTTCATCGTGCCGCGGACCACGACCGGCATGCCATTGGTCATGCCACCCTCGATACCCCCGGCGTTGTTGGACGGTCTGTCGTATCCAAAGGTGGCGGTCTTTGCGGTGTCCGCCGACCAGGTGATGGGGTCGTGTACCGCCGATCCGTGTCGACGAGCACACGCGCTGCCGAGTCCGATCTCCACGGCCTTGAACGCCTGAATTCCCATGACTGCACCGGCAAGGCGTGCGTCGAGTTTTTCCTGCCAACGTGCGCAGGAGCCAAGCCCGGGTGGGCATCCGAAGACATGGGTTTCGCACACGCCACCGACGGTGTCCTTCTCCTCCTTCGCAGTGCGAATTCGCTGGATGATCGCCTTGCAGGTTGCGTCATCGGGGCAGTAGACCGCTGAGTCATCGCGAGCGTCGCAGATGCTCCGCCAGTTCTCGGTCGTGACTTCGGTAGGCGCTGAGACATCCAGCATCCCGCGGACAAACCCGAACATATGAATGTCAAACTCGCGCAGAAGGCACCGAGCGATCGCACCTGCCGCAGTGCGGGCCGCCGTCTCTCTTGCGCTCGCCCGCTCAAGTGTGTTGCGGCAGTCCGCATCGAGCCATTTGATTGCACCAGCGAGATCCGCATGACCGGGCCGCGGTCGATACACCGGCGGCGTTGCGGATTGATCCTGAAGACGATTGTCCCGATTGACGATCTGCGCGGCGATCGGTGCGCCGGTGGTCTTGCCACCACGCATGCCTGCAAGCAGCACGACTGCGTCTTCTTCGATCTGCTGTCGTCCGCCGCGGCCGTATCCACCCTGCCTTCGTCGCAGTTCCCCGTTGATGAACGCAAGATCGAGTTCGACGCCCGCGGGCATTCCCTCGATCAACGCCAGCGCACAGGGGCCGTGTGATTCGCCGGCCGTGGAACAACGCAGCCTCGACATGCTCGCGATTGTAGGGGCTGTCAGGTTTCCTGCGGTGTTGAGGTCACCTTCGCCACCAGGAGATCTGAACCCGCTGTACTGACCATGACCGTGTCGCCGGCGTCAAACTCACCAGCGAGGATGCCGGTGGCGATCGGATTTTCGAGCCGCTGTTGAATGACGCGCTTCAACGGTCGGGCGCCGAACTGAGGATCGAACCCTTCGTCGCAAATGAGCGAAACCGCCTCATCGGTGAGTTCCAGAGAGATGCCTCGATCTGCGAGGCGACTGCGGAGGTGGGACAGTTGGATCTCCAGAATGTCCGCGAGTTGATCGCGACTGAGCTGGTGAAAGACGACGGTTTCGTCGATGCGGTTGAGCAGTTCGGGACGAAGGGTCTGCTTGAGGAGTTCCAGCATCCGTTCTGTGATGGCTTCTTCACTCTCTCCGGCCTCAGTCATGTCAAGGAGTTCCACCGACCCGAGGTTGCTGGTCATGACGACGATGGTGTTTCGGAAGTCCACGGTGCGACCTTGGCCGTCGGTCAGTCGACCGTCATCGAGCACTTGCAGGAGGATGTTTGTTACATCATCGTGGGCCTTCTCCATCTCATCGAAGAGGATGACGCAGTACGGCCGCCGCCGCACTGCCTCTGTCAGGCGACCGCCTTCCTCGTACCCGACATACCCGGGGGGCGCGCCGACGAGCCGTGCGACAGCGTGTTGCTCCATGAACTCGCTCATGTCGATGCGGACCATTGCGTCCTCTGTGTCAAAGAGGAATGCAGCGAGCGCCTTGCAGAGTTCGGTCTTGCCCACGCCGGTAGGACCGAGGAAGAGGAACGAGCCAATCGGTCGCGTTGTTTCGCCCAGACCAGCGCGGTTTCGGCGGACTGCGTCTGACACCGCCGTCACTGCCTGGTCCTGCCCAACTACCCGCGTTTGCAACGATTCTTCCATTCGGAGGAGTTTCTCCCGCTCGCCCTCGACGAGTCGGGTTGCCGGAATGCCCGTCCACCGCGACACGACCTCGGCAATCTGCTCGGCGTCCACTTCCTCGTGAACCATGTTGAGCCCCTCTCGCTGTCGCTCGGCGAGTTTCTCCTCCGCTGCTGAGAGACGCTGATCAAGTTCGCGAAGTTCGCCGTACTGAATACGGGCAGCAGTTTCGAGATCGCCTCGCCGCTGCGCCTGTTCCAGGGAAGTGTGCCGGGCGTCAATCTCCGACTTCACCGCTCGAATCTCGTCCAACTCCGCCTTCTCCACTTCCCACCGTGCAGTAAGCGAGCGGTTCTGTTCTTCGAGTTCTGCAAGGAGCCGGTCGACTTCCGGAAGGCGTTCCTTGGATGCCTTGTCCTTCTCAATCCGCAACGCTTCTCGCTCGATTTCCAACTGCATGATGCGTCGGCGAAGTTCGTCCATTTCTACAGGTATCGAATCGTTTTCGATGCGAAGGCGGCTGGCTGCTTCATCGAGGAGATCAATCGCCTTGTCCGGAAGAAAGCGATCAGCGATGTAGCGATAACTCATCGTCGCGGCCGCCACGAGCGCGCCGTCTTGAATGCGGACGCCGTGATGGGCTTCATACCGGGGCTTCAATCCCCGAAGAATCGCGATCGTGTCCTCTACCGATGGTTGATCAACGAACACGGGCTGAAAGCGCCTCTCAAAGGCCGCGTCTTTTTCGATGTGCTGCCGGTACTCATCGAGCGTCGTTGCGCCAATGCAGTGCAGTTCGCCTCGGGCCAACGCGGGTTTCAGGAGGTTGCCGGCACTGACCGCGCCCTCCGCCGCACCTGCGCCGACGATCGTATGGAGTTCATCGATGAACAGGATGATGCGGCCTTCACTGGAGGTGACTTCGCGCAGCACCGCCTTCAGCCGCTCCTCGAATTCGCCTCGAAACTTTGCTCCTGCGAGCAGTTGCCCAACATCGAGCGCGACGATGCGTGACTGCCGCATGCTGGACGGGCAGTCGCCATTGACGATGCGTTGGGCGAGCCCCTCCGCAATCGCCGTCTTTCCTACGCCGGGTTCACCGATCAACACGGGGTTGTTCTTGGTGCGGCGGCTCAGCACCTGCATGCACCGCCGAATCTCCTCGTCACGGCCGATGACCGGATCGAGTTTTCCCGACTGCGCCCGTTCATTCAGGTCGATGCCGTACTTCTTCAATGCCTCGAATGTTGACTCTGCACCCGGGTCCACCACATTGTCAACGCCGGAATCGCGGCGCATGGATTCGACCGCTCGTTGCAGCTCCGCTGTCTTGATGCCGCCAAGTTCAAGGGCGTCTGTTGCCTTGCCGGAGGAGTCGGAAATGGCGAGCAGGAGATGTTCAAGCGTCGTGTAGGAGTCGCCCATCGATTTCGCCCGCTCCTGCGCATCGGCGAGGACGGCGGTGAACGCGGAAGAGGCTTGGGGCTGCGTACCGGTGACAGTGGGAAGACGATTCAGTTCGGCGGTGGCGAGTTCCAGAACACGCGGTGCACTACCACCGGCGCGCTCGAGGATCGACCCGGCGACACCGCTGTTGTCCGCGAGCATCGCCGCGAGCAGGTGGAGCGGCGAGAGATCGGGATGCTGCATCGAGATCGCCATCTCCTGCGCTTCGCTGAGGGCCTGCTGGGCAAGGTGTGTGAAGGTGTCCATGCGCATGGTGTAGTCGACCGCACGCCGCATGCCAATGGCCACGACAAAAAAACCGTCCTATTGCCGGTGTGGCGTGGGTACGATGCCATGGCACCATGCAGAATCGACCCACGCATCGCCTGATGCTTGCAGCATTGACCGTGGCCGCCCTGGCGATCGGCGGGTGGTTTCTGGCGAGGTCGCTGTCCCGCGGAGACTTCACTGGCCCGCGGTCGCATGACTTTGGCATCGTGGACATCCACCCGCCAGAAACGGTGGTTGAGCATGTGTTTACGCTGATGAATGAGGGGGACGAATCACTGAGAGTGGTCGAGGCAGCCCCGAACTGCGGGTGCACGGCTGCCAGAGTTCCACTGGAACCGATTGCGCCCGGGGAGACATTGGAGATTCCCGTGACCCTGCGTCTACGGCATAGCCGTTCGCGGGATGCGACCGTTCGCATTGCGTTCGACGACGGCGCCCATGTCGTCCTGCATGTTCGGGCGATCGGCCGCATGGCCCAGCCCATGTATGTGCGTCCACTTCCGCTTTCGGTTGTCTCTCAGCGAAGTGCCGAAGCGGTACTCGGCATCGAGTGGTTCGCCGACACCAACCCGCCATCTCCGACCTTCGATGTGCCCGACGGTGTCACGATCGCTGCGGGGCCCTGGCGCATCGAGCGAGCGGCGAGACCTTTGGAGGACATTCCTCGAATCATGGGGGCGACGTTGACAATCACAGCAACATCGACTCCGCAACAAGGGACCGCATTCACAGTGCATGTCGAAGGTGCGCCGCCGCTGGCTGTGTTGATGAACCAGAGCGTGACCGACCTTCCGGTCGGTGGTGTTTCGGTGCCCTTCAGCAGTCCGATCCCCACGCCGCAATAACGGCGAGGAGGTCAAGGATATCGACGCTGTTGTCACCGTTGACATCCGCAGGGCCACCACTCGTTCCCCAGAGTCCAATGATCATCAGCAGGTCATTGACGCCAACGACGCCGTCCCCGTCGACATCCTCACCGCACTGCGGTGGATCGGTGCAGTCAACATCGTTGATGGACACCACAATGCCATCGACCCGCCAGCCCGGGAAGTCGTTGTAGTTCGAATCGACGCTGTCAAATTGCCAGCGGAGCGTGACGGTCTGCCCGGCGAATGAACTGAGGTCGATGATTCGCTCTTCCCATTCCGGGGACTCGGAGACAAAGTCGACGGGGATGTTGTTGATTGAGACCGCTGCAAGGTCGTAGTTGCTGAATTGTTCCGTCTCCAGCGAGGAGCAGTATGTCAGGGTCGCTTCCGCGGTGTGGGGAATATCGAACGACGGCGATGTCAGGTTGCCGGACACGGTGTCTCCCGTTTCATAGTCGCAGCTGGCGTCCTGCCCGAAGTAGGCAAATCCATTGCCGTCACATGACCCATCCGGCGCACAGGCACTCGTCGCATGCCAGAGTCCACTGATCGTCCAGCCAAATGGGAGCCCTAGTGCAAAGTCGGCGGAGAGGACGTTGGTTGTCACCGGTGTTCCGACCGCCAGCGGGTGGGCATCATCCGGCGCGGTCGGTGGCTCGTACGTAAGGCCGCCCTCGTCGCCCATGGCGCGAACGAAGAAAGCAACGTCGTCGCCACACTCGAACACAGGAATGGTGACGGTGTAGGTGTCGTTTCCGATGGTCGAAACCGGCAATTCCTGTGTGCCATTATTGGTAACGAGGCTGAATTGCACTGTTTCAGGAACCGGTTCCTCCAGCCCCTCTGTTACCAGAAAGGTCAGCGGGGTCTCAACACCCGGCATGATCTCGCTCGGCACACCGCCGGGGAAGGTGATGAGGACGCCGGGGTTGGGAATCAGTACGCCTTGCGGGTTGTCAAGCGCCCATTGCAGGGAAGTGTTGTGGACGGCCGTACCCCAGTTTTCGCCGCCGTTAGCACCACAACCGCCGTTCGTATGAATGCCGATTGCCTCGTTGGTGTCCTCGTTGAGTACGGGCGATCCACTGTTGCCGCCCGTTGTGTCGACCACATAGGCGATCATCGTTCCCTGCATGGTGTCGTATGACCCGGCGTGCGTCTTCTGCACCTGATTCCAAGTTGGGTCCACCGGCCAGTAGGTCGTGCCGTAACCAGTAATGCGAATGGACTGGCCCGAGACAGGCGGTGCGGACGCGGCGAGCGAGAAGAAATCGCCTTGTGCAAGCGCTGGCGTCAGTCCGGTCTCGGTGTTTGGAAAGCACCCGTAATACATCCAGTCGTTGCCCAGACCCGTGTAGTCGAACTGCACGGACTCTTCGTCAACCGCGTACTGATCTTCTGGCCCTGGATGTTGTGGATTGCCATTGCCATCCGAGAGGGGCACATTGAACTCGACGATGTCCATGTCATCGGCGCAGTGGCCAGCAGAGAGAAACCCATGGTTCACATCATCGATGAGCCAGGTGCTGCAGCCGATGGGCATGAGCCGACCGCATCGTGGATCGTCGTGGAGTTCTCGATCGTCGGCCGGGCCGCAGATCGACCGCTGTGAAATCATCCACTGTTGCACCGTCGCCGATTCCATCGTCACATGGCTGGGGCCAGTGCTACCCTCTGCGACCAATTCAACGACCACGATCGGCCCGTTGAACCACGCCGATCCATATCGCCACTGTTCGAGTGTTGTCTGGGTGAGGTGTTGGCGGCCCCCGTCGAAAACCGAGGTAAGCCGAAGGGTGACACCGTCGGCGAGTTTGGTCCGCCCGAAGTGCAATCGCATGGAGGTGGCGTGATCGACCCGGACAACATGTTGGTACAGCACGGCTGTACGGTCGAGATCGTTCTGCACGGTGCCCGAAGCCCCGCGGACAGGAATCGTCTCCTCAATGCTCGGGGCGACCTGGGCCGCAGCACTTGCGGTCAGGAGGAGGGCGAAAATGGAGGCTGGGGTCCGCATGGGGTCGGTGCGTACTATCAGGTTCGTGAATGTGGATCGGCGGTTGCGTACCATATGTGGTCGTGATTGATACCCATTGTCATCTGACGAGCCGGCAACTGGAACCAAGGTGGCAGGAGGTGGTCGATGCGGCCGCCTCTGCAGGTGTGGGCCGAATGATCACCGTGGCAACTGACCCGGGCGATGCAAAGCGGGCTCTGGCCCTCGCAGAGCAGGATTCGAGGGTCTTCTGCACCGCCGGTATTCACCCATTGCACGCGGAGGAACAGTGGGATTGGGAGATCCTCGATGTTGTGGCCGACAGCGATCGGTGTGTGGCGTGGGGCGAAATGGGGCTTGATCGCCACTATGACGACCCGCCGCTGGCATTGCAGGCCCGGTTGCTGGAGGAGCAACTGGCCCATGTCGAGGCGAAGGATGGCGATGTGCGTCCGATAATCGTGCACTGCAGACGTGCTGTCGATGATCTCTTGCCTCGATTTGAAGCGAGCAGCATCGAACCGAGCCGTTTCGTTTTTCACTGTTTCACGGAAGGGATGGCCGAGGCGCGGAGGATCATCGAATTCGGCGCATGGATCGGATTCACCGGCGTCGTGACCTTCGCAAGTGCAGGGGAAGTTGCTGAGGCTGCCGCGTTTGTGCCAAGTGACAGGATCCTGGCCGAGACGGATGCGCCGTATCTGTCGCCTGAGCCGGTTCGGAAGATCCGGCCGAATGAGCCCAAATATGTCATGCACACAGCGGCCCGCCTGGCCGCACTTCGAAATCTTCCGCTCTCTGAACTTGAACCCACGCTCGATCACAATGCCATCGAATGTTTCGGTTTAGAGAATCGGTAGGAAGCCCCCCCAAATCCCGCTTTTCCGACTTGCCAGCGATGGTTTGGTCACTATCATTGCCGCCTTCATCCCGTGATTGTGCGTCTTGGCACAATCCCTCGGCGGTGGTCGGAACCCTGCATGTCGGACACTCGGTACTTTTTTCCCCGCTGGACGAATCTATTGCTACCCGCGATGGTCCTCTTTGCGTTGACTGCGCCGCTGTATGTCGTGTTTGTCGTGGCGTATGGGTTCAGTCCTGTTGCGACGGATGTCGGATACATGCCCTCGCAACCAATTCCGTTCAGTCATCAAATGCACGCCGGGGAATTGGGTCTTGACTGTCGGTACTGCCACAACACTGTTGAGTACACGGCCCACGCTGCTGTCCCACCAACCCAAACATGCATGAACTGCCACGCGCAGATTCACCCCCAGAGTGGTGACCTGCAGCCCTTGTTTGCGAGTTACGAATCCGGCATGCCCATTGAGTGGGTGCGTGTACACGATCTTCCCGAGTACGCCTACTTCGACCATTCGGCGCATGTCACCCGAGGTGTCAGTTGTGTCGAATGCCATGGTCGTGTGGACACGATGGAGACGGTGTATCAGTTTGCCACATTGAGCATGGGGTGGTGTCTCAACTGTCACCGCGAACCCGATCCGCATGTCCGCAACCCTGACCTTGTCACGCAGTTGGAGTGGGGGCTGGACATGAGCGAGGCGCAGCGGCTGGCCGAGAGCGAGAAGTGGCGAGCGCACAACAATCTGAACCCATCACAGGACTGTTCGACATGTCATCGGTAGGCGAGAGCGGACGGATCTGGTGGCGTGGGCTCGACGAAGTCGTCGAGTCGCCCGCGTTTGCCGACCACCTGTCGCAGGAATTCCCTACCGGGGCCGCGGAGATGATCGCCAACGGACATGACCGACGCCATTTCCTTCGCATCATGGGCGCATCGATGGCAATGGCCGGCCTTGGCGTTGCCGGATGTCGGCGATGGCCGACGGAACACATCGCACCCTATGCCCACAGGCCCGAGGGGACGATGCCTGGGGTCGCGGAGTTCTTCGCCAGTTGCATGGAGTTCAACGGCGTAGCGCAGGGCGTGCTTGTTACGAGTAATGACGGGCGGCCGACCAAGATCGAAGGCAATCCTGATCAAACGGACAGTCGTGGTGCGACGGATGCATTCACGCAAGCAAGCATTCTGGAACTCTACGACCCGGATCGCAGCAGGGCGGTCCGCCGTGGCGACTCCGTTGCGACCATCGTCGCTGAGATCCAGGAGCGCATGGGTGACGGCGCGGGCGTCGCGGTGCTCGCCCAGCCGAACAGTTCGCCGACATTTCATCGAATGCGACGGGCATTCATGACCGCCTATCCGAAGGCTTCGTGGTCCGAATACACACCAATCAACGACCAGAACGAGCGTCAGGGAATGCAGGCTGCGACGGGCGGCGCATGGCGACCGTTGCACGATCTCTCGCACGCCCGCGTCATTGTTTCGCTCGGAGCCGACCTGCTCGGGGCGGGTCCCGGGCAGGTTCGTAACACGCGAGGTTGGGCGGAAGGTCGAACGGCTGCAAGCGGACACATGAATCGCATGTGGGTGGCGGAGACCGCCATGACGCTCACCGGCGCGAACGCCGACGAGCGGCAGGCGATGCGACCGGCAGAGATTGTTGCGCTCGCGGCGAAACTGGCGGGCGCAGGGATTGATGGCCTCGTAGAGTTGTCCACCGACCAGCAGGCGTGGGCCGCCAGGATGGCGGAGGATCTCGCCGCCGCCGGGAAACACGGCCTTGTTGTCGCAGGCCGCGGCCAACCACCGCTGGTGCATCATCTTGCCGCCATCGTGAATGATCACATAGGTGCAATTGGCACCACCGTCTCGTTTGTGCCAGCGGTCACCGTCGATGGTCCGACGATGGAGGATCTCACCGACCGCATGAAGAAGCAAGAGGTGGCGACGCTCATCATCCTCGGCGGCAACCCCGTCTTTGATGCTCCCGGCGGCGCAGACTTCGCCACGGCGATGTCGGGAGTCCAGAAGATCGCCCACCTGTCTCTGTTCGATGACGAGACTTCCGAGCAATCCGATTGGCATGTCAACGCCGCCCATTGGTTGGAGTCGTGGGGCGACGGGCGATTTGCTGACGGCACGATCTGCATCCAGCAGCCACTCATCCGTCCGCTGTTCAATGGCGTCACGGCCAGCGAGTTCCTCGCGATGCTCGCTGGTGAATCGAAGACGGATGGATACACACTCGTTCGAGAAACGCATGGCGCAAAGGACGAGTGGAACCAGGCGTGGCGAGGGGCGATACACGACGGCATTGTTCGCGATTCAGCCGCTGATCCGGAAGCGCCTCCGATTTCCAGTGCGATCGCGTCGGCCTTGCCTGCGGGCATGACCGGAGTGGGCCTGCAGGCGGTCTTCGTTCCTGACGCAAGTGTCTGGGATGGCAGGTTCGCCAACAACGGATGGCTTCAGGAACTTCCGGACACGATTTCGAAATTGACCTGGGACACGGCTGCGATCGTTTCTCCGGCGACCGCCGAGTCCAACGGGTTGGCGCACGGCGACCTCATTGAAGTCACCGTGGGCACTGCGACGGTGGAACTTCCGGTTCTACCCGTCCCCGGCACGGCTGATGACGTCCTCGTCCTCCCGATGGGCGGCGGCAGGCAGTTCGCGGGCCGCGTCTGCACGGGAAGCGGCACGGATGTGTATCCACTGCGGGCGACCTCGGCGACCTGGGTGGATACCGTAAAGAGCGTTCGAAAAACGGGTGAAACTTATCCGCTTGCGACGACGCAGATGCACTTCCCCGTCGACAGCACACTTGGCAAGGGCTTGCACGAGCGGCTGCCATTGCTGTACCGCGAGGGAACACTCGATACCTACCAGCAGGACCCGCACTTTGCCCGCGAAGCCGGTCACAGTGTGCACACGCTGTCCATGTGGGAAGAGCAGCAGTTTGACGGCGCGAAGTACAAGTGGGGCATGTCGATTGATCTGTCCAGTTGCACCGGATGCAACGCATGCGTCATGGCCTGTCAAGCCGAGAACAACATTCCGATCGTGGGCAAGGATCAGGTGTTGATGGGCCGCGAGATGCACTGGATCCGGATCGACAGGTACTTCGCGTTCGAACAGAACGCATCCGGCGAATGGAACGGGAATCGGCCATCGGCCGTCGCTATTCAGCCTGTGACATGCCATCACTGCGAAAACGCTCCTTGCGAAGAAGTGTGCCCTGTGGCGGCAACGGTACATGACACCGACGGCCTGAACTCGATGATCTACAACCGCTGCATCGGGACCAGATACTGCTCGAACAACTGCCCTTTCAAGGTGCGGCGTTTCAACTACTTTGATTTCTTCCGCCGCGACCCGTTGCGATCCTCCGGCCTCCTGCAGGTGCAGCCGGATTACTACATGAAGCGTCAATCCGGAGGAAAGACGCTTCGCGCCATGCAGTTCAACCCGGAAGTAACCGTCCGCATGCGCGGCGTCATGGAAAAATGCACCTACTGCACGCAGCGGATTCAAGCCGTGAAGATTCGGACAAAGAACGCATGGGTCAAGAATGGCGGCGACGCCAAGGCGGCGGACCAGCGGGTTGCTCTTCGCGACGGCGCTATCGTGACTGCATGCGAACAGGCGTGTCCCGCTGGCGCCATTGTCTTTGGCGACCTCATGGACAAGGACAGCCGTGTTGCCAAGTTGCATGCCGAGCCACGCTCCTATGAGATGCTTGAAGAACTCAACCTGAAATCCCGCACGAAGTACCTCGCAAGGTTGACCAATCCAGTGGACGGACACAGCAGTGGGAAAGGATCGCATCACTGATGACGACCCTTCCCGCCAAAGGCCATGTTGATGTGACAAGCGAGGATCCTCGGTGGCGGCCGCCACTGATCCTCAATCACCACGACTTTGGCTCGGTCACGAAGGACATCCTGAAGGGGAATGAATCGCCCAAGCCGCCTCGGTCCTGGTACCTGTCACTGGCGATTTCTGCATCGCTTCTTGCGATGCTCGGCATCCTGATTGGCTATCTGGTCTTCACCGGTGTCGGAGTCTGGGGCAACAACAACCCCGTGATGTGGGGATACCCGATTGTCAACTTCGTGTTCTGGGTTGGCATTGGCCACGCCGGAACACTCATCTCCGCCATCCTCTTCCTCTTCAGGCAGCGATGGCGGACGGCCATCAACCGCCTTGCGGAAGCCATGACGATCTTCGCAGTGATCTGCGCCGGCCTGTTCCCCGGGATACATGTTGGCCGCATCTGGTTGGCGTACTGGCTGTTTCCGATTCCAAACCAGATGGAGATGTGGCCGCAGTTCCGCTCACCGCTGTTGTGGGATGTCTTTGCGGTCGGCACATACTTCACAGTGTCACTGCTCTTCTGGTACCTCGGCATGATTCCGGATCTTGCGACGCTGCGGGATCGTGCAAAGACCCGCGTTCGACAGATTACCTACGGCGTGTTTTCTCTTGGCTGGCGGGGCAGCATGCGGCACTGGCACCGGTACGAGCGAGCGTATTTGCTGCTGGCCGCTCTGGCCACGCCGCTTGTGCTCTCGGTGCACTCGGTCGTTTCATTCGACTTCGCAGTAGCGCAACTTCCTGGCTGGCACACGACGATCTTTCCTCCCTACTTCGTAGCCGGCGCAATCTTCTCCGGCTTCGCCATGGTGATGACACTCGCCATTCCAGCCCGCGAACTGTGGGGGCTCAAGAACTTCATTACGCCTCGCCATCTTGAGAACATGTGCAAGATCATCCTGCTGACCGGCTCGATGGTCGGGTATGCGTACTCGATGGAGTTCTTCATCGCCTGGTACAGCGGCGAAATCTACGAAGCATTTGCATTCATCAATCGGGCGACCGGACCATACGCATGGGCTTACTGGATCATGGTCAGTTGCAATGTGATCACGCCCCAGATTTTCTGGTTCAGAAAGGCACGGCAGAGCATCTGGATCATGTTCTTCGCGTCGCTACTGGTCAATGTAGGCATGTGGTTCGAGCGATTCGTGATCGTGGTCAGTTCACTGGCCAACGACTTCCTCCCGAGCAGTTGGGGCATCTTCGAGCCGACATGGGTTGATGTGTTGACTTTCCTCGGGAGCTTCGGCCTCTTCATGACGCTGTTCCTGCTCTTCGTGCGATACCTGCCTGTGCTTGCCATCGCCGAATTGAAATCCGTCATGCCGGAGGCGGATCCGCACGGTCACGGTCATAGTTATTACGAGTTCGAAGGTGAACCGGACGGCGAGGAGGGCGGAGGCTGATGACTACCCTCAGTCACGACATTCTTCGCGACGACCTCTATGGACTGGCGGCCGAGTTCTCCTCGACGCCGGCGATCTATGATGCCGCGAAGAAAACGCGCGAAGCAGGGTTCAAGTGGTTCGACTGCCATGTACCGTTTCCGGTGCACGGGCTGGATCACGCGATGGGCGTGAAGATGACCATTCTTCCGGTCATCGTGTTCTTCGGTGGCCTGACGGGCCTGCTGCTGGCCTGTTTCCTGCAGGTGTTCACAAACTCACTGCAGATCGATCTCTGGGCCATTGTGCCTGTCATCGGATATCAGTTCGATGTTTCGGGCAAGCCGCTGATCAGTGCTCCGGCATTCGTGCCCGTTGCGTTCGAACTCACAGTGTTGTTGTCAGCATTGACGGCTGTCTCCTGCGTGCTCCTGCTGAACAAGTTGCCCATGCTGTACCACCCGGTGCTGAAATCCCCCAGACTGGCCCGGGCAACCGACGATCGTTTCTATCTCGTCATTGAGGCGAGGGACCCCCGTTTCCGCCGCGACGAGGTGGAGGCCTTTCTGAAGACACTCAACCCGGACTCCGTGATTCCATTGGAGCATTGACCGGATGCCACGATCGACCCACACCATTCTTCGAGAAACACCAGCATGGATCTGGTGGTGCGCGGTCGTCATGACTTGTTTGGCGACCATTCCACTGGCGGTCATCTATCGCGCACGAACGACCACCAGCCCGAAGTCCCGTATCCACATCATCCAGAACATGGACAATCAGCCGAAGTTCGTCGGGCAACAACCTAACGAACTGTTCCTCGACGGCCGAACGCTGCGTCCGCCGGTTCCCGGCGCAGTGGCCCGCGGCGACATGGTGGGGGATACGCAATTCTTCAAGGGCGTTACTGGCGAGGCGTGGGTGACGGAAATCCCCTCACAAGTGACTGTCGACCGCGCGCTTCTTGATCGAGGGCGAGATCGGTTCAACATCTTCTGCCAGCCGTGCCACGGGGCGGGGGGTTTTGGCGACGGGCTTGTGAACCACCGCGCCATGCAACTTGTCGAAACTGGTGAAAACGGAACATCCTGGGTAGTGGCCAGGAATCTCCATGAGGACGCCATCCGCCAACAACCCGTTGGACAGTTGTTCAACTCGATCACCAATGGTGTCCGGACAATGGCGGGATATGGATCGCAAATGCCAACGCAGGATCGATGGGCGATCGTGGCCTATATGAAGGCACTGCAGCTCTCTCAGCATGCACCCGCGGAAACAGTGAAGGACTCCAACGGTCTTCCGCGAGTTGATCGCACGGAAGGAGCAGGCGAATGACGACGGCCGATGTCACCAGCGATCGTCTCCGTTTGGGGGGCGGCGCGGCCAAGGCTGGTCCGGTGCTTGCTGTCATGGGACTGCTGCTTCTGGGCATCAGTGCGGCCATGGGCAGTGGTGCCGGCTGGACGACATTCTGGAAGTCCTACTTGATTGCGTTCATGATTGGCACCGGATTGTCGCTGGGCGCACTGTTCTTTGTACTTCTGCAACACCTCACCCGCTCAGGGTGGAGCGTAGTTGTGCGGCGGCTGGCCGAGGCGATCGCCCGCAACCTCTCCTGGATATGGATTCTGTTTCTCCCGATCCTCATCCTTGTCCTGACAGGTCATGGAGAATTGCTCTACCAGTGGGGTGATCGCGAGTTGATGGAGCACGATCACATGCTCCACGCGAAGGCGGGCTACCTGTCGGTGACCTTCTGGTCCATTCGCTCGGTGGCATATCTGGTGGTCTGGGTTGTACTCGGTACGCTCTACTTCCGGTGGTCCGTCAATCAGGACGGCAGTGGTGATGTGTCATGGACCCACCGCATGCAGCGGTGGGCGCCAATCGGCATGATCCTGTACGCATTGACGCAAACCTTTGCCTCCATCGACTGGATGATGACGCTGCAACCGAAGTGGTTCAGCACGATGTTCGGTGTGTATTTCTTCAGCGCATGTACCGCTGGGTTCTTCTCGCTCATGATCCTCTTCTGCTGGTTTCTTCAGCGGACCGGACACGCACGGAAGTCGATCACCACCGAGCATTACCACGACCTGGGAAAATTGTTGTTTGCGTTCGGTGTCGTATTCTGGGCGTACATCGCCTTCAGTCAATACATGTTGATCTGGTACGCCAACCTCCCGGTGGAGACCAACTGGTATATCGCGAGACAACTCGGTGGATGGGCAGGCGTTTCACTCCTGCTTCTGTTCGGGCACTTCGTGCTGCCCTTCCTCCTCCTGATTTCGCGGTGGCCGAAGCGATGGCACAATGTGCTTCCCCTCATTGCATGTTGGATGGTGATGATGTTCTGTCTGGATATATACTGGCTGGTCATGCCGGTCGTGCCGGAACAGGCCATCGCCGACGCCAGCACCTACAACCAACTGGCGGCGGCGGTGAAGTCGGGCGCCGTTTCTTTGGGGTACGGTTGGCACATCATCAACTTCACATGCATCGGTGGCGTCGTGTCACTGGTGCTCGGAGGCACGCTCTTGAACTTGCGCAAGTGCGCCATCGTGCCGGTACAGGATCCGCGACTGAACGAGTCGATGGCGTTCGAGAACCTCTGATCATGAGAGAAATCGTATGAGCGGTCATCACAATCAC
>CAZJKE010000013.1:0-8437 GCA_964546585.1 uncultured Isosphaeraceae bacterium
TGTCGTCAGCTCGTGCTGTGAAGTGTCGGGTTAAGTCCCTTAACGAGCGCAACCCTTATCGTTAGTTGCCAGCGCGTAATGGCGGGGACTCTAGCGAGACTGCCGGTGTTAAACCGGAGGAAGGTGGGGATGACGTCAAGTCCGCATGGCCTTTATGCCTAGGGCTGCACACGTGCTACAATGGCGAGTACAGAACGATGCAATACCGCGAGGTGGAGCAAATCGCAAAAACTCGCCCCAGTTCGGATTGCAGGCTGCAATTCGCCTGCATGAAGTTGGAATCGCTAGTAATCGTGGATCAGCACGCCACGGTGAATACGTTCCTGAGCCTTGTACACACCGCCCGTCAAGTCATGGAAGCTGGTAGCGCCTGAAGTCGCCACGATTCAGTGGTGCCCACGGCGAGACTGGTGACTGGGACTAAGTCGTAACAAGGTAGCCGTAGGGGAACCTGCGGCTGGATCACCTCCTTTCTAAGGGATTTCCTTAGGCCGGAAGGCAGAGCGATCTGTCCCCGGTTGTCAGCATTTCCTCGACCTGCCAAACCTTCGGGTGAGGTGGGGTACCTGCGTCGCGAGGCGCGGGGAGTCGGTATACCCAACTGTTCATCTCTCACGGAGTCCGTGAACCCCCGCGCATAGGCGCGGGGGTTTTTCATGCGCTACACTGGTTGCATGATCACTCGATCCACGTTGATTCTGTTGCTGATGGTGGCAGGTTCAGCCGATGCCGCCGTTCGCGTTGTGACCTGGAACATCGCAAAGCTGCAGGGCGACCGGGATGCTGTGAAACTCGTCTTGCAGGAAGCGTCCCGGGATGATGTGAAGGGCTCCTCTATCCCTGTGACAGTGTTTGTGTTTCAGGAAGTTCTTCCTCGCAATCTCGACGCCCTGCACGACATGCTCGGCGAGGAGTACACGCAGGCTACATTCACCGATGGAGGCGACTCGAGATTCGGTGGCGCGCAAGCGATGTTCTACCGCGCAAACCGGGCCGTGGAGCATGTCGAGTCACATGCCGACATTGCCACTGGTGCTGGACGCCACGCCGATCGATGGAGATTGGACCTGCTCGGCACGGAAGAGTCGGTGTCGCTCTGGATCTACAGCGCGCACTTGAAAGCCTCCCGCGGCACCGACAACAAGGAAATTCGCCGCAGTGGTGCAGCGGCAATTTGCGAAGACATGGCAACGCTTCCAGACAACGCCGAGGTCATTTTGGCCGGTGACATGAACTTCTATACAAATAAGGAACCCGCCTATGGGTTGCTGACATCGCCCGAGGGTTGCGGACTCCACGACCCGCTCGGCAGCGACGAATGGGCGGGCGAGGACGGCGCCATCAAGCACACGCAATCACCGCGAACGCAGCGAGGCGGCGGACTGGTGCACGGGGGGCTCGATGATCGATTCGACTTCCAGTTGGTTTCCACCTCAATCCTCGAAGAACCGGGGCTTCTCCTCATTGAGGGTTCCTATCGTGCTCTGGGAAATGACGGCTTGCACTTCGATGTGGCAATCAACGCCGGTACCAATTCCTATTCGGACTCGGTCGGCCTTGCAGAGGCGTTGCACGAGGCATCCGACCATTTGCCGGTTATCGTTGATTATCTCGATTCTGTGCATCAGAAACCCGCATCCATTCCTCTTCCCTCTGCGGAGAATTGATTGGGTTTCGCCACTTTGCGGCGTACACTGAGAGACCGGCGATGCGGAGAGGATTCCTACCCATCTTGACAGCCGGCATCATTGGGATGCCCGCTGCGGCGCAGGTTCGTGTTGTTAATTACAACATCGCGGACCTGGCCGGCGATCACGCAGCGTTGACTGCTGTTTTTGCCGAGGCCAGTGCCGATGACAGTCATGGGTTTGCGAGCCCGGTCACCATCTATCTCTTTCAGGAAGTGGATGAGAACGACATTGGCACGATCGGAAAGTTGCTTGGCCCCGAGTACACAATGGGGACATTCACGGATCAAAACGATTCGAGTTGGGGTGGCGCGCAGGCCATGTACTACCGCAGCGATCAAGTCATTGAACATACGGCATCACATGCGGACATCTACACCTACGCCAGCCGGCACGCCGATCGCTGGCGGCTGGACCTGCTTGGGTATGAGAACCAGTCGATCTGGGTCTACAGCATGCATCTCAAGTCGTCGACCGGATCGTCCAACCAGGAAACCCGCCGCGCCGGGGCCGAGAATGTCCGCGACGACATCATGACGCTGCCGGGAGGCAGTCATGTCATTGTGGCTGGCGATATGAATTTCTACAGCCCATCCGAGCCAGGGTATGTCTGGTTCACTGATCCGGGTGACGGGCAAGTCATCGATCCACTCGGCTCGGGAAGTTGGTCGGGTTCGTCCAATGCGATCAAGCACACGCAATCCCCTCTTGCAACCAGTGCAGGCGGCCTCATCGGCGGCGGCCTCGACGACCGCTTTGATTTTCAGTTCCTCTCCGCAAACATGCTTGATGGTGACGGGCTCTCCGCCATCGACGGAACCTACAGGTCGCTTGGAAACGACGGCCAGCATTACAATGACGCCATCAACACCGGCAACAACACGTATTTCCCACTCGACACCGTTCGTTCCAATGCCCTTGCAGATGACTTGATCGTCGCCTCAGATCACCTTCCGCTGATTGCGGATTACCAAATTCCCGCAGTGCTCTCTTGGGATGCAACCGGTGTGCCGGCGAGGCTCATCATTGGCAGCGCCGCAAGCGCAAGCATCAGTGTGTCGAACGATGCGGATGTCGTGGTTGCCGAAGGGGCGGATACGCTGGATGTTCTGATGGAAGCTGCTGGTGACATGAGCGGGTCGGCGAGTCACGCAATTCCCGCGTTGTCGGCACCAATCGTGGAGTTGTTCGATTTGGATACGAGCGTGTCGGGGCTATGGACCGGTACGCTCACGCTGACCGCAACAAGCGACGGCACGCAGCCGGCGCCCGAGGTTGTGGAGTTGGAAGGTGCCGTGCTTGACCACGCCAATCCATCCTTCTCCGGGAGCGAGGATCTCGACTGGGCCATCATCGAATGCGCATACGAAGCGGGCGAAGGCGTGCAGACCTGCACCGTTCCGCTCTTCAACCGTGGATTCAACGCCTACCAATCACTGTTGGATGTGGACGCGATCGGAACGCCGGATCCTCCGATTACCTTTGCAGGCATCTCGACGAATCAAGTCGGATCGATTCCGGGCGTACTTTCCTTTGACATCGACACGGATGCGGTGTTGCCGGGTGTCTACGAGTCATCGATTCCACTGGATTCCAGTGATGAGGATCTCCCCGGCGAAGCCGGACATGTGTCAATGCTCGTGGTTCGCATCGAGATCACAGGTGCAGCGACATGCCTTGGCGACATTGCCGGGAGCAAGGCCGGAGGCGATGGCGTCGTGGACATTCACGATCTCCTGATGGTCATCGCTGATTGGGGAGAAGCGGGGGGAGGGGCAGATATGGCTCCTGACGGGGGAGATGGGATTGTTGACATTCACGACCTGTTGGCCCTCATCGGTGCGTGGGGACCCTGCCCGTAGGGAGGGCGCCCTCAAAAAACAAGTCCAGTTCGCCTATTTCCACTGTTACCGGTGGCGTTTTCGTCGTAGTCTGAGGAGTCAACAAGTCGGTAATCGCGGCGCAGTTGCGCCACCTTAGGAGGAGAGAGACATGTTCCGTAAGGCAATGATGAGCGGTGTTACGTGTGCCGTGACAGCGGCAGCGTCCGCAGGCCCAAACGATGTTTGGCTGAACGAGATCCACTACGACAATGCGGGCGGCGATACGGGGGAACTGCTCGAAATCGCGGTCGGTTCGAACATTACGCCATCCGACATAACGATCTCGAAATACAACGGCAGTAACGGGACCGTGTACGGATCGCTCAATCCCATTGCGGACATGGACCTCGGCGAGAGCGAGGGCGACATGACGCTCTACTGGGCCTTCCTTCCGGCCAACGGTCTCCAGAATGGTGGACCGGATGGCGTGGCGATTGACATTGCCGGCGTCGTTGTGCAGTTCCTGAGTTATGAAGGCACGATGACGGCGACGGATGGTCCTGCGATGGGTATGACCAGCGAGGACATCGGCGTCTCGGAGAGCAGCAGCACGCCCGTTGGTGCATCACTTGGCCTGATCGGCACGGGGGCGGACTATGAGGCGTTCACATGGGCAGTCTTCAAGGTGAACTCCGCCGGACAGATCAATGTCGGGCAAGAAGTCCTTCCAGATGGCGGCGGCGGTCCTGTTACGCATGTCGTGCAGCAGGTTGGATTCAGCTTCGATCCCCCGATCGTGGACGCGCACATCGGTGACACGATCCGATTCGAGTGGACCGGCGGCAATCACTCCGTCGTTGACGGTGATCCGTATAACTGCGTGCCTGAGGGCATGTATTTTTATGAATCGCTCAACAGCGGTAACCCGGTCGTCGAGTTTGTCATTCCACCCGACGCCCCCCAGGACATCGACTACCTCTGCGACGTCGCGGTGCACTGTTCAACCTACGGCATGACCGGCTCGATCCATGTGATTGACGGCGCTGCGACCGACACTGACGGTGATGGCTGGCCGGATGACAACGACAATTGCGTCGATGTTTACAACCCGGGCCAGGAGGACTGTGACGGGGATGGCGAAGGTGATGTGTGCGACCCTGATGCGATCGACTGCAACGCCAACGGTGTGCCCGATGCGTGTGAGATCGCAGACGGTGACGCAGCGGACTGCAACGAAAACGGCGTCCCCGATTCGTGCGATCTCGCTGACGGCACGCTCCATGACGACAACGGCAACGGTTTCCCGGATGAGTGTGAGGTTGCGGTTCCTGCGATTCAATTGCAGGAGATTCGTACGGATCAGCCGGGTGCCGACAATGACGAGTACTTCGAGATTCACGGCTATGGAGGCCCGTCACTCGATAGTGTCTGGTATGTCGTGATCGGAGATGGAACCGGCGGTAGCGGTGTCGTCGAGTGCGCCATTGACCTCTCGAACATGGTGTTCCCGGTGGACAGCCCGACGCTCCTGGTGGCCGAGGACGACGACACGCTTGGCGTGCAGGCAGACTATGTGTTGCCAGGTGCGCTCAACTTCGAGAACAACGACAATGTGACGCATGTTCTCCTGGTGAATTTCCTAGGAGCCGTTGGCGACGATCTCGACACCGATGACGATGGCATTCTGGACTTCACGCCCTGGCAGGACACGATCGACGGTGTTCGGATCATTGCGGATCCTGCTGGTGGCGACTGGACCTACCTCATGGACGAAGAGGTCGGGCCGACGGCCGACGGATATGCTCCATCACATGTCTATCGCTACACCAGTGCCTGCGGCAACTTCGCCATGGGGACCTACGACCCGTGGGATCCGGAGTCTGCGGACACGCCAGGCGGCGAGAATCCCGCCTGCCCGAGCGACTGCCCGGCCGATCTTGATGGCGATGGTCAGGTTGCTGTTGGTGACCTACTTATCTTGATCGGCGGGTATGGCGGCAACGATCCGACTCACGACCTTGACGGAAACGGCACGGTCGGCATCGGTGACATTCTGATGCTTATCGGCGTGTGGGGACCCTGCTGACCGGGAGGTCGGAGCGGAGAGGACAGGTCCCCTCATGAACCGAGACGGCCCGCTTCGGCGGGCCGTTTCTCATGGTCCGCGTTGTCCCCACGGTCCGTCAGCGTCTGCTTGGTGACCAGTGCCCCATGAAACTGACGCTGGGATGCGATATCGGCGATCACGCTGGCTCCAAAGAGAAGTGATGTCACCGCACCGATGATCGCGAGGATTCGCCAGCCCGAGAAACTTCCGATCAATCGAAGCGAGAGAACCAGCCACAGAAGGATCCAACCAGTTGCAGCCAGACCAAGCCGTGTTCGTGTCGGTAGCATGCGGTGCCAGAACGCAAGACGGGACAGCCACGAAGAGGACGCCTTTTCGTCAGTTTTTCCAGCAAGCGTACGGGCGTGCTCCAGATTCGCCGCGAGACGGCCGTCGCCCGGGATGTATCGTTCTGCGGCGAGGTAAGCAGCAATGGCCTTGTCCGTTGCACCGGCCTGCAATTGAGCGTTGCCAAGATCATAAAACAGCCTGCCGTTCTCGACGCCTTCATCCACCAGCACTTGAAATCGATTGGCAGATCGCTCAAACGCGGTACGAGCCGCAATGGGATCCGTTGTCTGATATTCGACGCCGCGATCATAGGCCGCCAGCGCTTCGTCAAGCACTGCGGATTGCTGGGCAGGCGACAGGGGGGCGATCCCACCGGCCACTGCGAGAAGAAGTGCAGCAAAGATCATGGTGCGGGCCCCCCAAGCCGCGCCAATACATCGCGGGCATCCTCAAGCAGGACTTCATCTCCGCAACCACCATATTGGAGCGACTCGCACGAACGCAGGAGTTGCTCGAGTTGTGTTCGAGACGCCGGGTCTGTGACGGAGGCAAGAACATCCTCACGGGTCGCACTGGCGTCGGGCATGCCCTCTCGGTCGGCGATGAAGGACAGCAGAGCCGTCGAAATCGCCTGTGCGCGATCGACACCCACGCAGTTCTCCGCACTCGCGAGTCGGCTGCGGGCGCGGCTGGCGGCACAGCGGCGCCTGCGAACACCTGCATCGCCGCGGCTTCGCCGCAGAATCAACAAGGTCGCGAGGAATCCAATGGGCCCGATACCGATGATCACTGCTACACCCAGTCCGGGGCGAACCTCATGCGACTTGAGAAGGTCTGCACCGGAGTAATTGGCGAGGATTCCGCCGGACACTTCTGTCAACGCTTCCTCGGGCGAGGATGCATGAGGAGATGACGAGCCGATCAGATCGCCTGCCGCAATGGTGGCGGTCTTCTCGACCCGCAGGGGAATTGGCTGACTCCATGCGGTTCGGTACTCTCCGCTGGCCGGGTCGAAACTCGAGAACGGAATCGGCGGAATCTCAGTGACCTGATCATCCCTTGCGCGAATCGTGTGCGTAAAGGTCTTTGCCCGGCCATTGATGATGCCCCCGATGGGATCATCCGGTACGCGGAAGTCATCAACCAGTGGCTGCACTCTGCTCAGCGCGGGTGACTGCAGATAGTCAAGATTGGGTGTCGCGCCCGAGCGGTCGGTCAAACGCATCGTGAGCGTAATTGGATCACCGACATGCACGACGAGCGGCTCGGCAGACACATGAAAGCCGTAGTCTCCAACCGCGCCGGTGTACCAGCCTGATTGACCTTCAAGCGGCGGAGTCAACACATCGATGGGCGCGACCGTCGCTTCTGCGGCGAGTAGTTGCGATTGTTCGATCGGCGGTCCAGTAGTGCGGCCGAAGAACCCTTCAAACGGGTCGCGGCGGCGCTGCCGAGAGAGAAGGATTGGGTAGTCCATCAGGACCTGTATGTCTCCCACATCAATCTGCCCGGCTGCCTGCGGCGAAATGATGGTTGAAATCTCATAGAGGTAGAAGGTCGCCGCTCGTCCCGCGTCGTCGGTTCCGCGAATGCTTCGAAAGGACAACTGCTCTGTGGCGAGCGCCTTGGTGAATACGCCGAATCGGCTGTCGCCGCGAATGAGACCGATCATCTGCCGTGGCTCAAGCGTGAAACCCGTGGCTTGGTCGGTGAATGGTTCAATGTAGATTCGGAGGGTGAGTTCGAGCGGTTCTCCAAGATAGACCGCTCGCTCATTGCCAATGACTTCAACTCGAAAGACACCTCCTGTCGGCGGTTCCTGCGCATCAATCGTGATTGGATTGGTTCGGAACTTTCGACCACCAGCCATGATCTCGAATGCCTCGATAGTGAATGAACCCGTCCGGCGGGGGGTCATCGAAAAGAAGACTGTTCGTGTGGTCGTCGTGGAAAACTGACCGCCAGTGATGGTCGTGTTGGTCGATGCCCGCTCGCCTGGAACCCGCTGAATGTCGAGACCATCGACTTCTGGAAATTGAATGTCGGTTGATG
The DNA here is from genome assembly GCA_964546585.1 of uncultured Isosphaeraceae bacterium. Classification (GTDB taxonomy): domain Bacteria; phylum Planctomycetota; class Phycisphaerae; order Phycisphaerales; family SM1A02; genus CAZJKE01. The sequence goes on from CAZJKE010000013.1 coordinate 7,962, forward strand.
CATCTGTGTTTTCAAAGATGACTTGTATCTGCATTGGCACATTGACAAACCCATCTCTGGTCGGAATGTTGATGGAGACGGACTGCGCAGCGGAAATGGAAGCGAACACCATCAACGCCGACATGAACATCGTGCAGAGCCTTGTCACCAGTCCTTCTCCACAGTCTGTCGTCTTGCCGCGGCTGCCCGGGCGCGTGCGGCGCGGCGGAGTTTCTCCCTGTCCCTCACAAGTTGCAACAACCGCTCTGCCTCCTCCCGGGTCAGGCGGCCCGTTCGTGGCGAGGCACTCTGGCCTGTTGATGGCGAGTTCTCTGAATCACTCTCGGCGGTCTGGAGATCGCCCTCAGAGACATCCGGCGTGTCTTGCGGTTGTTGTTCACTCTGTGAGCCGGACTGTTGATGACTCTCTTGTTGCTGCTGATCATGCTGTTCACCGGGCTGTTGTTGATCCTGTTGTTGCTCACCCTGCTCACCGG
>CAZJKE010000013.1:8537-14027 GCA_964546585.1 uncultured Isosphaeraceae bacterium
TGTTGATCCTGCTGCTGCTCACCCTGCTCACCGGACTGATGTTGATCCTGCTGCTCTTTCATCTGATCCTGCATCTGCTTCAACTGTTGCAGCATCCGCCAAGCAAGTTGGCCGTTCGCTCTAGCATCGTCGTCCCGCGGATTGGCTCTGATCGCATCGCGATAGCGGCCAATCGCTCCGCGAAGCATGTCCTGCGCCCCATCCAGCCCGTCGATCGCTTCCTGCGTAACCTGGCCTGTATCGGCGCCTTCAACGCCTTCCATCGCGCTTTGGAACACAGTGTTTCCCAAGTTGTACGCACTCCGCGCAAGGAGTTCATCGTTGATGTCGTTTGCCGCGACACGCTCGAAGGACTCGGCGGCCGCAGCATGATCGCCGCTGCGATACTGCGCAACACCCTCGTTGTAGATGGCCTCCGGAGAGATCGGCGCCGATGCGACGGCAATGGCAAGCGTCATTGCAACAATCATGCTGCAACTCCAAGTCCAAGTGGACGGGCGCGAGAACGGCGGTGGAGGCTCATGCCCGAGTCAATGATGAGCAGTACCAAGGCTGGGATCAAGAACCACTGGAATCTCGGTACGAACTGTTCCAGCCGAACGCTGTCCATCGATCGCCCCGCCATGGTTGCGATGTCATGAGCGTAGATCGAAGCGAGGTCGAGGTTGGCCGTACCGGCTGGAACGAATGCGCCGCCTCCGGCGCGAGCGATACGCTCGAGTGCGTCTGGGTGCATTTTTGTCCAGACATCCTGGCCCTGGTGCTGAAGGTATCGTGTTCCGTAGGCGTCACGAATCGGAATGCGCGCGCCACGGTTCTCATCGCCGAGCCCCACCGTAAAGACGCGTATTCCCGCGTCGGCCGCGTCGGCCGCAGCTTCCTCCGGGAAACTCCCCATGTCCTCTCCATCGGTGAGCACAATGATGGCCTTGTGATCTGGGAGTTCGTCCGAGAAACTTCTGGCAGCGACGCGAACGCCGTCGCCGATCATCGACCCGCCTCGCCCGACGCTTCTGGTTGTAACTTCATCAAGCGACAGGCGCATTGATCCGTAGTCGAGCGTCAGCGGAACGGTGATCGTCGCATTGCCCGCGACCGTGATGAGGCCTGCGCGGTCGCTGCCCATGATGTCCAGCACATCCTTAATGGCTGTCTTTGCACGCTCCAGCCGGTTTGGTCGGGCATCATCCGCAAGCATCGACTGCGATACATCCAGAACAAAGAAGGTGTCAATGCCCGATTGCTCGATATCCCGATACCTCGTGCCCCATCGCGGGTCGAGCATCGACAGGCAGAGCAATGCGAGCGCAGATGCAATCAGAATACCTCGCCATCGGCGGCGACCATTGCAACTGGATAGCGAGAGGCGGCCAATCAATCGACTCGAAGCGAATCGACGAAGCAGTGCGTTGCGTCGTCCCACCGCCCACGCGAGCAGGCCAGATGCAATGAGCACGGCCCACACCCAATAGAGAGCATCAAGATTGAGAAAGCGAATGTCCATCAATCGGTGGTCCTCAAGATGGTGGTTCGCAATACGACCTCACTCAGGAGGGCCAGGAAGGCAATGAGCAGAATGGGCGGCAGGCGGACGCCGGCTATCGAGACGCTTTCCACCGCCATGTCAACCTTGTTGACATAGGTTCGTTCGGTGATTTCCGACCGCTCCATGTCATTGATTGCGGCATAGATCGCCTCAAGAGATTCGGTATCCGTTGCACGAAAGTACGCGCCGCTGGTTGCATCCGCGATAGCCTGCAGTGTCTCCTCGTCAATATTCACCGGTTGCTTGATCATGCGGCGGCGACCAAAGACATCGGTCTGCGGAACATTCGCCCAGCCCTTTGTGCCGGCACCGATCGTGTACACGGTGATATCCATCGCAGCGGCCATGTCGGCGGCGGTCAATGGGTCGATTTCGCCGGTATTGTTCTCCCCGTCCGTCAACAGAATGATGACCTTGCTTTGGATGTGGTCCCCCGATTCAGCCTCAACTCGCCGGTCGAGCGATGCAAGTCGTTCAACCGCCATCGCAAGTGCGTCTCCAATTGCGGTGCCATCCTCTGATCGATCGTTGACGATCTGGACCGAGCCAAGCACATCTCTGACGAGGAAGTCGTGGTCGAAGGTCATCGGGCAGTTGCTGTCGGCGAAACCCGCAAAGGTCACCAGACCGATGAGATCGCCCGCACGCCCTTCGGATTCTCCCATGCCGGTGACGAAATCCCCCGCAACTTTTCGCACGGCGGTCAGTCGATCGACCGGCCGACCGTCAATCGTGAAGTCCTGGGCGAGCATGCTTGATGAGCGATCGATGACCATTTCGATCGCGACGCCTTTGGCGTCAACTTGCGTGTGTTCGAAGAGTTTCTGAGGGCGGGCGAGACAGATGATGACGGCGGCGAGTGCAATCACGCGCAGAACGGCTGGGAGGAATGCCAGTCGAATGCGGATGGTGGACGGCAGCATATTTGCATCGGCGGTACTGCTGAACAGAATGCCCGTTCGCATGATTGGTCGCCGCCATCGCCACCAGAGAAAGGGGATCGAAACGAGCAGCAGGAGGAACCAGATGGATGGAGTATGGAATGTCATGCCGCTACTCCCGCTTCCGTCGCCGCGGTTGAGGACACGAATACTTCCGCTTCATCAATGGCGGCACTGGAGTGGCTGTTGCCAGGCTCGAATCGAGCGAATTTCACCATATCCGCTGCGCAAAGAAGCCTGCCAAGTTCATCACGCTGCGCCACATTCAACTGTGGGCTGGTTCGCGCATCGGCCAGAAACTCATCCGTCGTTTGCTCCGGCGCACGAATCGAAAAGCGGTCTTCGAGGTAGTGCCGGACGATACAACTGAGTCGGTCATAGAACAGGCGTACGTCGTCGCGTGCCAGGTCACCCATTCGAAGCAAGTGAAGGTCGGTAAGCGCTTGTTCGTGGGGCAACATGGATTGCGATCGGCGTAGGCGCCGGACAATGAGCCACCCAGCGACCATGCCGATGACCAATCCGCCTGCGATGCTCCATATCCACCAGTACCCACCCGGGAGAGGGACCTCGCCTTTGATGTCCCGCATGGTTGTTTCCTCGGCGAGGACGGACACTACATCAACGGGGATCGGTCCAAGCGTGACGGTGCCAGTTTCATCACTTCCTCGCGACCAACCAATCAACCACTCTGGGATGGCCGTTGCCGTGTCGTCGAAGGTGTCGAGCGAAAGCACCCACTGCCAATGGCGGCGACCATCCTCCATGGGAATGTCAAGCCGCTCGGTTCGGCCAGTGATCGTGAATGAGCCAGATTCTCCGCCTGCAGGAAGAACAAGGAGTGTGCCGGGCTCTGCGGCTGCTTCAATGACAAGTGTCAACGGCTCGCCGACGGTGAAGGCGGCGGGAAAGAGGGTGGCGGAGGCTCGGATGCCATCCTGCTCGACTGAAGCACTTGCCGGCACCTGGGCGAGCGCGGCTGCGGTCATCAGCGTAAGTGTGATCATCGCCGCGTCTCTCTCCGTCGGAAGAATCGATGAAGAGCTTCCGAAAAGGGCGTGCCGGTCTGGAGCGTAATTTCATCAACACGGGATCGACGCAGTGTCTGTTCCACCGCAATGGAATGCTCTGCCGCCAATTGCCGCCATGCTCGCCGAACACGTGGGCTCGCGGTATCGACGAGGGTCGTGTTGCCTCCTTCTGCATCCTCCAGTTGAAGGAGTCCGATGTTGGGGATGTCGTGTTCAGCCGCGTCGCCGGTGCGGACCACGATCATGTCGTGCCGTCGCCTCGCTATCTGCAACGGTTTCGACCAGTCGTGATCGATCATGTCGGAGACGAGAAAGACGATCGCGCCTCGCTTCTGTACGCGATTGAGGAACTCAATGGCAGTGCCAATGTCGGTCCCCTCGCCCGATGCTTCAACGGTCAATAGTTCGCGGATGACGCGGAGGACATGGCGAGATCCTTTTCGCGGCGGAATGTACTTTTCCACTTTGTCTGTGAAACAGATCATGCCAACTTTGTCATTGTTTCGAATGGCAGAGAGCGCCAGCGTCGCACAAACCTCCGCGACAAGTTCGTCCTTGAACTGTTCGTGCGTGCCGAATCGCTGCGAACCACTGACATCCACCAGAAGAATGACGGTCAACTCTCGCTCTTCGCGATGCAACTTGATGAACGGTTCGTCAAAGCGCGCGGAGACATTCCAGTCGATAGAGCGGACATCGTCACCGATCTGGTAAGGCCGAACCTCTTCGAACTCCATGCCGCGTCCCTTGAACGCGGAGTGATAACTTCCGGCGAGGACATCGTCCACTAGCCGCGAAGTGCGGAGCTCGATGCGTCGTACGTTCTTCAGGAGTTCCTGCGGAACCAATTCGTACTGCCTCCGTCAGGGAACCGGGACGAAGTCGAGGATGGCGGAGACGATGTCGTCGCTCGTCTTCTCCTCTGCTTCGGCCTCATAGGTGGTTGCAATGCGATGGCGTAGAACATCGTGTGCGAGGTCCTTGACATCCTGTGGAACGACATAGCCGCGGCCATCGAGAAAGGCATTGGCTTTGGCACAGAGTGTCAGTGCGAGGGTTGCGCGGGGAGATGCGCCACATTCCACGAACTCAGCGAGTTCTTCGCCTACCGTTGCCGGTTCACGAGTGGCGAGCACGATGTTGACGATGTAGTCGGCAATGCGGTCGTCGACATAAATCTCGTCGATCAACTCGCGAGCCGCCAAGATGGAATCTGGGTGCATGACAGCGGAGATGCTCGTGTCTTGATGCGTCCGAGCCATGCGGCGAAGAATCTCCCGCTCCTGTTCCCGGCTTGGATAGTTCACGACGACCTTGAGCATGAATCGGTCGACCTGAGCCTCGGGCAGAGAGTATGTGCCTTCCTGCTCGATGGGGTTCTGCGTCGCGAGGACCAGGAATGGTTCAGGGAGGCTGAAAGTTTCTTTGCCAATCGTCACCTGTCGCTCCTGCATGGCTTCGAGCAGTGCGCTTTGTACCTTGGCGGGGGCGCGGTTAATCTCGTCGGCCAGAATAATGCTGGCAAAGATTGGTCCCTTGTTCACGACAAAGGTGCCGCTGTCCGGGCGGTAGATTTGCGTCCCGACCAGATCGGCGGGAAGGAGATCAGGCGTGAATTGCAGTCGCTGGAAGGTGGTGTCGATGCCATTGGCCAGGCAACTGACCGCAAGCGTCTTGGCCAGTCCGGGTACGCCTTCGATCAGGAGATGTCCATTGGAGAGAAGCCCGATGAGCATGCGGTGAAGCAGGCCGTCCTGCCCCACGATGACCTCATGCATGGTGTCCTGAAGGACGCGGAAGGGCTCGCTGGCAGCTTCGACTCGGGTGGACAACTGGCGAATGTCGCCATGGGAAGGAGTTGAGGGTGTGTCAGTCATGGGGTCACAAGTGCCTCGCTGGGCTTCAGAGGTGGTCATGAGCGATCCTACGCCGCCTCCCCCGGCGAGGTTCAGCATACCGCCAAAGGGGTCAC
>CAZJKE010000013.1:14127-25302 GCA_964546585.1 uncultured Isosphaeraceae bacterium
TCTGTCCCTAGGTCTGACCCCGGGTGTGACCCCTGGTGTGACCCCTGGGGCCCGCTAGGGCGGCGGGGGGAGTAGAATGTGAACATGACGGATTCGAAGGCCGTGGAGGGACGATTGGTAGCGCTGCACTGGCCGGAAGGCATGGCAGGCGCAACTGTCGAAATGGACCTTTCCCTGCCGGTAGCGGCCACCGCCGAGATCGAGGATCAGGGCGGTGTGACGCAGCGGATCAAGGTCTGCGTGAATTGGGATGCCGACTACCTCGTGGGCAAGAGAGTCCGCACACAAACCGCCGAAATCGGCACAACCTTGGTGCCGGCGGAATGATGGTTCGCATGCGAAACGCGCTCGCAATCACCGCCTTGGCCGCGCTGCTCGGCGCTTGCGAACCCTATAGCGAGCAGGCGCAGCCTGCACCGAAGGCGGCCAAAGAGCCTACCCCACCGGCCATGCAGCAGGGCGGAACTACCACCGGATACGGCAGCGGCGCACAATCCACCTATGGCCGTGCGACAGGTACAGCCCGCGGTGTGCAGGACAAGTACAACCGTCACGGCCGCGACATCGAAGACGCCATCGACGATATGGATTGACAGGCCGGAGCCCCGGCCGTCTACTCCCGCTCCACCAAACGATCAATAAGAAACGCAGACTGTTCGAGCGCCTGCTCCGAAAAATCTCCGAAATGGTCGTGCACGCTCGCAAAGAGTGCAGCGAATTCCTCCCGGTCGCCTCGCTCGACGATGCCGCGCAACTCCTCGCCGGCACATACAAGTGCATCCAGCACCTTCGATGTCTCCGGATTGTGCATCTGGATCGACGCGTACAGATCGGCCGACTGCGCAAAGTGCCGTGCAGCCATCAGCAGTTCCATCAAGTAAATCGGTGAGGTGAATTGCAGCGTTTTCTGGATGTCTACATCCAACAACTGCAGCGACCGCCCCAGCACCTCCGTGGCATGGTGGGTCAATACCTGCACGACGCCCATCGCCGCGTCATGTTCCTCCGCCGTTGTCTCCAGCAGCACAAGTCCGCGGGCCCGCATCAGCGTCGATAACCACTCCATCCACGAATCGGAATCCCGCCCCGGCACCAATACCAACCGCTGACCCTGCAGCGAGTGCACACTGGGGCCAAAGAGTGGGTGCATGCCGATGACGCTGGCCTTCGTGGCACCAAGCATCGCAACCATGGGCGCACGTTTGATAGATGTGACATCCACCAGCAGCCCATCTTCCTTGCAACACGGACCGACTTGTTCGATCACCGCGACCGTCTCCTCGATGGGAACGCTGATCAGCGTGACATCCGCCTCCGCCGCGGCGTCCGCAGCCCTGAGCGTTGTCTGGACATCTGCAATAAGCACTTCGTGCCCCAGTTCCCGATACAGACGGGCCATCAAGGACCCCATCCCGCCCTTGCCGCCGATGATCGCAACGGTCTTGGCCGCCATCTCAAAGGGCAACTCCGCGCCAAGCGCCGCCTGCCTGTCGCGGCTCGCCCAGAGAATCACCCGAAAGAGGCTCTCCACGACCTCCTGGCGGACTCCGGCCTCCCCGCCCCGCCGTCCCCGGTCAGCCAACAACTGCCGCTCCCGAACAAAGTCGCGAATGCCGTACCCCGATCGCCTCTTGATCGCCGCCACCTGTTCGATGAGTTCATTTCGCTCCTCCAGCGCTTGGATCAAGCGGTGATCGACATCGTCAATCCGGTCCCGCAACTCCTGCAGCCCCGCCGGAAGTTGGCCCTGATTCTTCGGCTCTTTGGGGGTGGTCATGGGGGAGGTGTGGAGAGTACCATGTTCTCTTCCCGACGAATTCCTCACCCGGAGCAAGCGCAATGACAATATGCAGTAGCGCCAAGGTTTCAAGCACACCATTCGTTGATGACTTCATGGCGATGGTCGTGGACCGAAGCCCGCACGAGCCGGAGTTTCACCAGGCCGTTCATGAAGTAGTCGTGTCGCTTGAGCCGGTCATGGACAGGCGGCCGCAATACGGCAAGGCCAGCATCCTCAAACGACTGATCGAGCCTGAGCGTGTCGTGCAGTTCAGGGTTCCGTGGGTCGATGATGCCGGCGATGTCCAGATCAACCGGGGATACCGCGTTGCGTTCAACAGCGCAATCGGCCCGTACAAGGGCGGCCTTCGTTTCCATCCGACTGTCGACCTCAGCGTGCTGAAGTTCCTCGGCTTTGAGCAGATCTTCAAGAACAGCCTGACGACGCTGCCCATGGGCGGGGGCAAGGGTGGCGCAAACTTTGATCCCAAGGGCAGAAGCGACGGCGAAGTCATGCGATTCTGCCAGTCCTTCATGAGCGAACTCTTTCGGCACATCGGGCACAACACCGATGTTCCCGCTGGCGACATCGGCGTGGGTCCCCGCGAAATCGGATACCTTTTTGGCGAATACAAGAAACTCACTAACTCCTTCGTCGGCGCGCTCACAGGCCGTGGTCTGGAGTGGGGTGGCAGCATTCTTCGCCCCGAAGCAACGGGATACGGCTGCGTCTACTTCGGCTGTGAAATGCTTGCCGATGTAAACGACACGATCGAAGGCAAATCCTGCATTGTTTCCGGGTCGGGCAATGTGGCGCAGTACACCGCTGAGAAACTCATTGATCTCGGTGCCAAAGTGCTGACGCTTTCTGATTCCGGCGGGTGGATCTTCGACGGAGACGGTATCTGCCGCGAGAAACTCGCTTGGCTGATGGAACTGAAAAACGATCGCCGTGGTCGCATCCACGAATTCGCAGAGCAATTTCCTTCCGCCCAGTTCCACCCCCGCGACGATTCGCTCGATCACAACCCAATGTGGTCGGTGCCTGCTGAGTGCGCGTTTCCCGCTGCGACGGAGAACGAGATCAACGGCAGGGACGCCTCGAACATGCTCGCTGGGGGTGTCATGCTGGTCAGTGAAGGGGCCAACATGCCCAGCGACTGCGATGCCCAGTCTACCTTCCTGGAAGCAGGCATTCTCTACGGGCCGGCCAAGGCAGCCAACGCTGGAGGTGTCGCGGTGTCGGGTCTCGAAATGGCGCAGTCCAGCCAACGCGTCGCATGGACTCGGGAGGAGATCGACAAGAGGCTCCGCGAAATCATGCGTAGCATCCATGAGAAGTGCATCGACGCAGCCGCCGAGTTCGGCTGCGACCGAAACTATGTTCACGGGGCGAACATTGCTGGATTCGTCAAGGTTGCGGAAGCCATGATGGCGCAGGGCGTCGTCTGAGCGGCGTTGATTTTCAGCAGTTGCACGGTGATTCCAAGGGATTTCGTGCTATAGTGATGTTCAGGTGGGGGGTCCGGGATCTTGGGAATGTAGCGAATTGAATTGGTGCGGGAAGGCACACACGCCGCCGTGCCACCGGAGCATGCCTCCATTGACCATCATGCCAACACTTCAGTTTGGTGATCGTGTTCGCCACAACGCTCGTCCAGAGTGGGGTATCGGTGATGTTGTCAAGGTCGAATCGGTTCATACCGATGGTCAGCCTGTCCCCCGCATCACTGTTCGATTTCCATCCGAAGGGCTGAAGGTACTCACCGGAGAAAGAACCCCGCTGGAACCCATCGCCGAGAATCGTGCGACAGCAGGCGAAGGCGGCCTCCGTCGCCCGCCGATTGCGGAGATCGAGGATCTGGAACGATCAGGCATGACCACCGCGGTTGAGCGAAAGATCCAGGAGATGATGCTGGCGATTCCCCTCCCGTGCCGCGATGGGTTCAATGCACCAGAGTATCGATTGAAGCGAACACTCGACCTCTACCGCTTCGATCTGAGTGGTCGAGGGCTGATGGATTGGGCGATCATGCAGACCGGCATGCACGATCCGCTGACCCGGTTCAACCGAACCGAGTTGGAATCATGGCTGAAGCGATGGTCCTTGGAGCGCAACAATGTGCTCGCGGGCATCCTCAATGACATGCGGGACGACAAGCCGGCAGTCGATGCGATGCTCCGCTCCGCGCCACCGTCTGCCCGCCGCGCGGTCGATCGCATCCGCAGCGGGCGTTGACGCCTGGAAGGCTGCTCATCCGCAGCGGCCTGCTGGTCAGTCGGCCCCGTGTCCGCCGTAGTAATTGTCGTCTGAGTCGCGCCGCGGTGATCCATCCCGCCGAATCTGCTCAACCAACTTTCGAAGGTAGACATTTTCTCTGCGGGTCGCCTCCAGATCGAAGACGAGATACTTGACGCTCAACCGCAGGTAGTCCAGTGAGTCCTGCAACTGCGCCATGGATTCCTCGATGCGTGATCGCTGCTCGCGGCCTTGATTGCAGAGTTCCTCAAGCGGCCGCCGATGCTCATCCGGCAGCGCTTGTACGTGGTCGATGAGTTCGCTCAAATGGCTCTCGATATGTCGCTCGTTCATCTCTCTTGCCTCGCTCTCTGTCACTTCTTCAGATGGGGTGGCTACTCTCCAATGGCCACGCCGTAACCCTGCGCCGGTTTTTGCTGATGTCCACTGCGAGGAGCGGATTGCTGGTGGAAATAGCGCCATGAGCGATGCTCTCGGACCTTCCCCGTTCGGTCTGTAGCGGCTGGGCAGGTCGTAGAATGTTTCTCATGTGCGGCCGATTCCTGCTCACCACACCTGCCGATATCATTGCCGAGGCATTTGGACTCGCCGAGACGGTGCATGTTGATCCTCGCTACAACATTGCGCCGACCCAGGAGGCGGCTGTCGTTCGAAGCGAGGGCGATCTGCGCAGGCTTTCCATGCTCCGCTGGGGCCTTGTACCGAGGTGGTCGAAGGACATCGCAATCGGCAATCGGATGATCAACGCCCGCAGCGAGACGGTCGCCGAGAAGCCCTCGTTTCGCGACGCCTTTCGAAAACGCCGTTGCCTGGTGCCGGCGAGCGGGTTCTATGAGTGGCAGAAGACGACATCCGGCAAGCAGCCCATGTGCATCGAGATGGCCGATAGCGGGGTGTTTGCCATGGCCGGGTTGTGGGAGCGTTGGGAAGGGGGCCAATCGCCGCTGGAGACTTTCACCATTCTCACGACCGAACCCAACGAACTTTGCGCCCCGATTCACAACCGAATGCCGGTCATTGTTCCTCGGCATGCGTGGGGCCGGTGGCTGGACCCTGCGAAGGATGCGTCAGCCATTTTGTGCCCCTATTCTGGGGACATGCGTGCCTTCGGCGTTTCGCGGCATGTCAACAGCCCCACCAATGACGATCCATCGTGTCTTGCACGCGATGAGGGGACACGCAATCCGGGCCCTTGACAGGAACCAAACAAAACCCTAACATGCATCCATGCGATGGATTGATCGACCAGCGGACCCTCCGCGGCAGATGTCCTGTGGACTGGCTGCGGTGGACAGCCTGCTCGCAGGCGGCTTGGTGGTGGGCGGTGTTCATGAGTGTGCCGCGGCGTGGCCGCCGCTGTCGATCGTGACGCACCTGGCGGATCGCCTGCGAGGCAACGGTACTGTGCTCTGGCTTGGCAGCTGGTGTTGGCCGGACGCAGGCGTGCTTTACAAAGCCTTTCCGGGTCTGATGCGTGCGAGCCTGCGTGTGCAGGCACCAGACAGCGCATCGTGGTGGTGGGCTGCGGAGGTCGCCGCGCAGAGCGGCGCAACGGTCATTCTCGATGGTCGCAGGATGCCGATGACCGCCAGTCGCCGCCTGCATCTGGCCGCAACCGACAGCGCCGTGTTTGTGCTTTGCACGCTGGACGACCTGCACCGTCGCTCGGCGGCGACGACGCGGTGGCGCATCGCACCAGTGCCGAATGAGAGGTGCCCGCGCTGGGCCATGACACTGCAGCGAGCCAAGGGACGTCAACCCTTGGCAGGCAGCGTCGAAACCCTGCCCCGGGTGGAGGTGGAATGGGATCATGAAACGCACGGCCTGCGTGTGGTTACCCCACATGCCCACGGATCTTGTGCGGCGAAGAGCCGCGAACCGGACATGTCCGATCGTCACCATCGATGTGACAGCGGGGCGCCGCATCGTGGCCTCGTCATGCGCAGCGGCGCAGAAGGCGGGCATCACGCCCGGCATGACGCTTGCGCACGCCCGGGCGCTGGTTGAAGATCTGTTCGACACGCCGCACTGTCCCCGCCGCAATGGGCGATCACTCCGCGCACTGGCACAGTGGATGCACCGGTTTTCACCGAAGGTCGCCGTATGCGGTGATGATGCGGTGCTGCTGGATCTATCCGGCATGGAGCGATTGCACCCCGATCTGCAGGCGTATGGCGACTCGATGGTGCGGACCCTTGCATCGATGGGGTTCGCCGCCCGCTGCGCAGTCGCATCCACGGCGCGATGCGCAGAAGCCGTTGCTCGCTTCAGCGGGCACACATGCACCGTGGTGAGAGATGGTCAGGAAGAGCACGCCATGGCGCCGCTGCCCCTTGCCGTGATCCATGGTGACGACACGGGGTTGTTTTCGGATATCGGCGCTCGGACTGTGGATGATCTGCGCCACCTTGACCGCGGCGAACTTGCCGATCGTCTTGGCGCCATGTCACGCACGCCATCGAATGACGCGGTGCCGCATGAGCAACCGTTGCTTGTCTCACGGCAGTTCGACGGGCCAGTCCTCGACCACCAGAGCATCGCGATGACGGTATGTGGGCTGCTGGAGAGACTGTGTAAGGAATTGGCCTCTCGCGGCGAAGGGGTGTTGCACCTGGTGATCCGCTTCGAGCGTGTTGATGCCGAGGCGGTGACGGAAACCATCGGACTGACGCGGCCGAGCCGTGATGCAACGCACCTCTGGCACCTGCTGCAGCCGGTTGTCGAATCGGTTCATCTTGGCTTTGGCGTGGAAGCCATCAGCGCAGGTGCTCGCCGCGCCGGTCGACTTCGGCACGAACAGCACACACTTCCCGGTCGAAACGAACCGCCGGCTCCGGATGCCGCTGCGTTGCTCGACCGGCTTCGCGCTCGTCTTGGTGACGCTGCGGCGGAGCCCATGCCGCAGAAGGAGCGAACGCCGCATGACGCCAGGCCGTTGCTGCACCTGCACCCGCCACAGTCGATCGCAGTTGCCTGCGACGGCACATTCCATCAGCGACCGTGTCGCATGCGATGGAACGGCCGCGACAGGCGCATCATTACCTGCCGCGGTCCGCGGCGGGTTGCTTCGCGGTGGTGGCGATGCTTGCGGGAGGACGGACCTGTGCGCTGGCGCGACCTCGCTTCGACAGAGCATTTTCAGGTGCAGTGCGAGGGCGGCCAGTGGGTATGGATCACTCGAAACCGCACGACCGGGCAGTGGCATGTGGAAGGGGTCTGGAGTTGATTGCCGAACTTGAGATCACATCGAACTTCACCTTTCTCACCGGCGCAAGTCACCCAGACGAACTGGTTGAGCAGGCTGTACTGCTCGGCTACGCGGCGATCGGGATTGCCGATGAAAACACCGTCGCCGGCGTTGTTCGCGGACATGTTGCGGCCAGAGAATACGATCTGCAATTCCTCCCCGGGGCGGCGATCCGCTTGCGAGATACACCGCTACGGTTGTTGCTCTACCCGGAAAGCCGCCGCGGCTGGGCAAACCTGTGCAGTTTGATTACCCGTGGACGCATGCGAGCGGACAAGGGGTCGTGTCATCTGCTTCTGCAGGATGTCATCGATCTGCACGCGGACATGCTTGCCATTGTGAGTGATGTGGATGGTGCCGCAATGGAGATACTGCGGGACAGGTTTGATGACGATCGCATCTCGCTTGGTGTTCGCCAACTCTACGGCGAGGATGACGGTGCGCATCTGATCTCGATGGAGCGCGTGTCGCGTGCGTTCGACATGCCGCTTGTTGCTCTTGGCGATGTGCACTATCACCTGCCGCGTCGCCGGGTGTTGCAGGATGTGCTTGCGTGCATTCGTGTTGGGTGTACGCTTGAGGAGGCGCGGCACTTGTATCCAAATGCGGAGCGGTATCTGAAGCCACCGGAAGAGGTTCGCAGGTTGTTTTCCACTGTTCCGGTGGCGGGGCCGGGGGCAATTGAGCGAGGTTTGGCGATTGCCGAGCGAGCGTCCGGTTTCTCACTTGATCAGTTGCGGTACGAGTACCCATCGGTTGGCGAACACCCGGATACCGCGCTTCGAACGGCGACATTTGCAGGCGCGGCTCGCCGCTACGGGGGGACAGTTCCGCCGCGTGTGTGCAGCATGCTCGAACACGAATTGTCACTGATTACCGAATTGTCCTACGCGCCATATTTTCTGACCGTGTATGAGGTGGTCAGATTTGCTCGTGGCCGCGGCATCCTCTGTCAAGGCCGCGGCGCGGCGGCGAACTCGGCGGTGTGTTATTGCCTGGGCATGACCGAGGTCGACCCAGAGCGGTCAAACCTGCTCTTCGAGCGATTCATCAGCCGCGAGCGGGGTGAGCCTCCTGACATCGACATTGACTTCGAGCATGAGCGCCGCGAAGAAGTTATTCAACACATCTACGAGCGGTACGGCCGCGACCGCGCGGCGTTGACGGCTGTCATCATCACCTACAGGTGGCGTAGTGCCATTCGCGATGTCGGCAAGGCTTTGGGGTTGTCGCTTGATTGCGTGGAGAAACTCGCCAAGTCGGTGGATTGGTGGACGGTACGGACGGCTCGTCCACGTGTGGAGGAGGCGGGTGTGCGGGAAGATGACCCGCTTATTGCGATGGCCGTATCACTTGCGACCGATCTTCTGGGGTTTCCGCGGCATCTCTCGCAGCATCCTGGCGGATTTGTCATTACCCGCAGTCCGTTGCACGAACTGGTGCCGATCGAAAATGCCGCGATGCCCATGCGTTCGGTCATCGAATGGGACAAGGACGACATTGACGCGATGGGCATGCTCAAGATCGATGTGCTTGGCCTCGGTATTCTCAGTTGCATCCGCAAGTGCATGGAGATGGTGGGTGGTGGCATGGCACTGGCATCGATTCCACCAGAGGAGATAGCGGTCTACGACATGTTGTGCAGGGCTGATACGGTCGGGGTGTTTCAGGTCGAATCACGGGCGCAGATGAACATGCTGCCACGGCTGCGACCAAGGTGTTTCTACGACATTGTCATTGAGATTGCACTGGTACGTCCCGGACCGATTCAGGGTGACATGGTGCATCCGTATCTGCGGCGGCGGAGTGGTCGCGAGTCCATTGAGTATCCGAACGAGGATGTGCGGCATGTGCTGGAGCGAACACTTGGCGT
This sequence comes from uncultured Isosphaeraceae bacterium, assembly GCA_964546585.1. Lineage (GTDB taxonomy): Bacteria > Planctomycetota > Phycisphaerae > Phycisphaerales > SM1A02 > CAZJKE01. The sequence goes on from CAZJKE010000013.1 coordinate 23,287, forward strand.
GCCACTCTTCCAGGAACAGGCGATGGCGCTGGCAATGGTGGCAGGGGGGTTCACCGCCGAGGAGGCCGATGAACTTCGCCGGGCGATGGCTGCCTGGAAGCGTCGCGGCAGCCGCATGACGCACATGGTCGAGAAGTTGGTTTCCGGCATGCAGGTGCGGGGATACGAGCAGGAATTCATCGATCGGTGTGTCCGCCAGGTGCACGGTTTCAGTGAGTATGGGTTTCCGGAATCGCACGCGGCGAGCTTTGCGTTGCTCGTCTACGCCTCGGCGTGGCTGCGGTGTCATTATCCAGCGGCGTATGCTGCTGCGATCCTGAACAGTCAGCCGATGGGGTTCTACGCTCCGGCGCAGATCGTGCGAGATGCGGCAGATCATGGCGTCGAAGTTCGCGGTGTCGATGTCAATTACAGTTCGTGGGATGCGTGTCTTGAAGATGGCTCGCTGCGACTTGGCATGCGGCAGGTGCGCAGGTTGCGTGAGGAGGAGGCCCGTCGTATTGCGTGGGCGGTTCGCAAGGAAGGTCGGTTCACGACGGTGACGGCGCTCTGGCGTGCGAGCGGGGTGCGTGTGCGGAGTCTGCGGCACCTTGCGAGGGCCGACGCATTTGGTTCGATGGGGCTGTCGCGGCAGCAGGCGATCTGGTCGATTGCCCGTTTTCGTGATGCGCCGTGTCCGTTGTTTGATGGATGTGAGCAGAAAGACGGCGAACGCTCAAGGCTTCCGGGTGTGCATGCAGTTGATGAAGTTGCGAGGGACTACGCATCTGTTGGCTTGTCATTGCGAGGACATCCAATGGAGTTTGTGCGAGGTGAACTTGACGCGAGTGGTGTGCAGCGGTGTGAGGTATTCGGAGATGCGAACAGGTGCGCCGATGGAGACGAAGTTTCTGTTGCGGGGATGGTGTTGCTTCGTCAGCGGCCGGCGACGGCGAAGGGTCTGATCTTCATGACTATCGAGGACGAGAGCGGCAGCGCGAACATCATGGTGCGGCCGCAGGTGTACGAGCGGTATCGCCGCGAGGCTCGGCACGCGGCGGTGGTGATTGTGCATGGGCGCGTGCAGCGCGAAGGAGTCGTTACCCATCTGATTGCCTCGCGTTTCAGAACAGTACGCGGAGGATTCCCCAGAGGAACGCAAGGGAGACGATCGCGACGAGCACGATCATGACTCGTTTCTGCAGTGACGCTTCGACAGGGTGATGCCGAGATGGCCCCTCGTGCAGCCATGCATCGCATGCCGAGCACTGTGGCGCCTCGTCCCAGATCTCCGCTCCGCAGTGCGGGCAGAATGCGGTCTCGTCCCCTGAAAACCGCTCAATGTCCTCCGGGCTCGGCCCATCGTCGTGCATGGGCGAAATCATAGGGTGTGATGCACCGGGAGATCGCCGCTACTTCTTCCACCGCAGGTTGAGCACTCGTCCTGCTGATGCGCAATCGCGGAGATAGAGGTTGATCAGTGTCTGGTAGGGAAGTCCCACATCCTTCGCCATATCCTTGAAGTAGGCCACGCTCTGGCAATCCAGTCGAATCGTGACCTGCTGTTTCGCTGCTGCATGCGGGTTTTTCTTCCCCTTGGAGAAGTCGTAGTTCTTTCTCATGGCTGGTGCCTTTCCAAGTAGTGCCGCCATTCCCGCCTCGTCGCTCTGCGAGCAGAAATGATCCGAATACGGTCGCCGGTCATCTCCCAGGAATGGACGACGACCAACAGTCTGCTGTGCGAGCTGAAACCCAGTATCACGAATCGATCCTCCCTGGTGGAGTGATCGGGGTCATGGATAAGCAATGCCTGATCATCCTGAAAGACATGGCACGCCTCGTCGAACGAAATGCCGTGTTTGGCTTGGTTGGATTGGTTCTTGGACTCATCCCAGGAGTAGTTGGATTCGTTCATCCATACGATATACCGACGATGTACATATAGCAATTGAGCAGCGGCCTTTTTTCTCACTTCTGAATGCAGATGCAGCAATTGGTAGCAATTGGTGGACACCCATCAAACGGTCGGCAATTACT
>CAZJKE010000013.1:25402-44745 GCA_964546585.1 uncultured Isosphaeraceae bacterium
GCCACCCATCACATGAGCAAAATCTAGGGCTGTGGGTTACTGCGGCTGCATCTGGCCGCTGCCAACGAAAACGAGGTTGAGATCCTGCACCGTCGGGAGATATGGAATGTAGGTGTAGATCTCCTCATCATCATCAACGAAAAGCTGCAACTTCTCCAGATCCAGCGGCACCGGCAACGGCCGCCCCGGCACGATCGGCACCCAACTCCACGGGCCGATGGCGTCATAAGCCCGCTTCGTACCGCCAATGACGAAGGAATACCCCAGCGGCACGCGGCGATTCAGAAACTGCATGGTGCCGAGCCCTTGCCACACATCCTGTAACGGCACGCGATCAACCGTCCCCTGCAGTCGCTTCGGATCGAAGGGAATCCAGCCCGCCCCCGGCAGGTAGTACTCGCCCCAGACCATGTACCTTGGCTGGGTTGAGTTGAGCCCCACCGTGTCCGCACTCGTTGCGCCAATGACCGGGCGTGCGGGGATGCCGGCTGCACGCAGCGTCGCCACGCAAACGCATACCAGATCACACGCAGATCCGGTGCCCGCCTCTGCCGCTCCAACGGCACCCTGCACGGTGAAGCCGCGAATGCCGGTGCGCCCCGTGTCCATGTATGAACCCGTACTCCGCACATGCTGCAGGCAATAGCGAATGCATGACTTCGCTACCAGATGCAGCGGCGCGGACCGTGGTTCTTGCCTCAACGCATCCTGCACGGCAGCGGCAAAGAGTGGATTGTCCGACTCGACAAACTCCGATGCATCCAGAAACGGCGACACCGCACTCGGCCATGCATCCGGCCACGCAATCGAGCGTGCGGCAGCCTCATCGAGTGTGCAGGAAAAGGTGTTTGTGCGATAGCGGATCTGCACCTCGATCGGCGATCCCTGCACCCGTGCCGGCATGGGAATGTCGAGCGACCACTGACCAGGCGGCGTCGATTCCTCTGCCATGGACCAAGCATGCTCATCCTGCTGCTTGCTCGGACCATGGGTCAATTCGGCCCAAAGCGTCTCTGGAGTCATGAAACTCCAGTTGCTACGAGGCAGCATGGGCCACCGCAACGGTAGGCGTCCGCCATTGCGAGGCGGCATCGTCTGATTCCAGGGGATTGCGATCGATACAGTCAGGTCGTACAGCCGCGGACTGGTTCGGGTCAATGGCGGCAGAGGCGCTTCGTCCTTGGGGACCGGCGCCGCGGCCAGCAGCATCGCCAGAATGAAACACCGGCCTCCGCGGAACGAAGGCCGGTGAAGAAATGTTCCAACAGCCCGGCCAGCCCCACATCGGGACCAGCGAAGGCAATCCATCATTTCATTGGTTCTTCCGTGGCGTCGACAGTTTCGCTTGTCTCCTCCGTCGATGTCCAAGTGATGGCCTCGGTCATCGGCTGCAGGTAGATCTCGACGCGGCGATTCTCCGGCGTCCCGTCCGGCCGATTCGCCACCAGCGGGCGGTGCTCGCCGTAGCCGGCAACCTCAATTCGATACGGCGCGACACCGTTGCCGCTCAGCGCCTTGGCGACACTGATCGCCCGTGCGGCGGAAAGATCCCAGTTCGATGGATAGCGAATGGCCGACGACTTCGGCTTCACATTGTCGGTGTGGCCGACAATCACTATTTCGAAGGATGCGGCGCCAGACGAGTTGAGAATGTCCGAGACGCGTTGAAGCATTGCAGTGGCGGATTGCTTGACGGTTGCAACGCCGCTGGAGAATGTGAAGTCGCTGCCGAAGCGAACCATGCCGCTCTCGGCGTCGAACCACATGTCATCCGGATATGCGTTGGCCAGCGCAGCGAACTGCCGCTGCACTTCGATTGGCAGCGGGCCGATCTTGATACCCGTCACCTGATCGAGCAGATCAGTATTCCGCGTCGCAATGCTGTCGAGTTCACCGGAGAGTCGCTTGTATTGATCTTGCAACCCGGCCAGATTCGCATTGGCTTGTGCCAGTTGGCGGTCCTTGCCTTCAAGGCTGTTGATCGCGGCATCCCGCTCGGTCTCCGCGCGGACAAGTTGTTCGGTCAGCGAACTGTTGGCTTCCCGGAGCGTGTCATAACGATCGTGGCGGACGCAGCCGGTGGACGACAGTCCAGACAGCGTGACAATCCCGGTCAAGGTAATGAGTGTGGTGCAGCGCATCTGATTCCTCCTCGTGTCGCTCCATGTCAGGGTCCGTCCCGACTTGGCTAGAGTGTACAGCAGCCGCAGCGGAATATGGGAAAGCCTGCCATGCCAAGACGGATCATCCACGCCAGAGCCATCGCCGACTACCGGGGCGTGCTTGCGAGCCCGGGTGCGATCGTCATGGAGGGGCGGCGGATCCTGGAAATCGGCACGCCGCAAACAGTTGGCTCTGCCGGTGATACAACGCCTCTTGAGGTGCCCGGTTTCGTGCTGCCGCCGCTGGTCAACGCGCACGCCCACCTGGATCTCAGCGGCGTCGGTCCACAGCCGGCGGCGGCTTCTCTTTCCGCTTGGATAGAGGATGTCGTGCTACCGATTCGCAGGCGGGGTGATGACGCCGCGGCTATTGCAAGGGGCATAGACATGGCCCTTGCCGGAGGGACCGCTTTCATCGGAGATATTGCAGCAAGCGATCTGGCCGTCGAACTTGTGCAACAGTCGCCGCTGCGCGGTGTTTCCTTTCGTGAGTGCATCGGGAGCGGTGATCAGGGGGCCGCGGTCATTGCACACATGCCTCGCATGCCGGGGGGGTTGCAGCCGCATGCGTTGTACTCCTGCGACCGGGATGTCTTTGAGGCTGCTCTTGCCAGTGGTCGACCGCTGAGTACGCATCTTGCGGAGACACCGGAGGAGGTCGAATTCACGATGTCCGGCGGCGGGGCGATGGCGGCGTGGCTGGAGAGTCTTCCGGGGTTTGAACCACTGCGAACATGGGGAGGACATCCGATCGATGTACTGCTCGACATGCTCGGCGATCGTCCGCTGCTCGCGGCCCATTGCAACCATGTCGAGGAACGACACATCGATCGACTGGCGTCAAGCGGCATCACGGTTGCCTATTGCCCCCGCGCCAGTGCCTACTTCGGCCATGACAACCACAGGTGGCGGGACATGCTGGATGCCGGCGTACCCGTCGCGTTCGGCACCGACTCGCTCCTCTGCCTTGACACACCCCATCGCATCAGCGTGCTGGATGAAATGCGGTATCTGTGGCAGCGACACAAGGCTTCCGCAGCGGACCTCTTGACGATGGCGACGACGCACGGCGCGGCGGCGCTGGGTGTGGACCGATCGCTCGTGACGCTGGAACCCGGGGAAATAGCCGGTCTCCTGGCCGTATCCGGGGGGACCTGGGAGCAGGCGATGGGATCGAACGAGCCGCCAAAGTGGATTCTCCGGCCGCAGAATGGCGAAACTGGGGAAACAGGCTCCTGAAGGCCGATATGATGTCCCGGACTCACTGGGTGGATGCACGGATGAGCGTAGTTTCAATACCCCCCATCTTGGATTGGACCGCCGTCGCGGCGGATTCCCCCTATCCGGCGGAGGCATTTGCCTTCGTGCAGGAAGGGTTGGGATATACATCGGATCTGATGATTGGCGATCGGTTTGGTCTGGAAGAACTTGATCGACATGTCACCGGCCAGCAACTCTGCCTTGGGCTGCGGGACTTCGCCATTGAGCAGTACGGTCTGCTGGCACCCGTTGTCCTGCGCCAATGGGGTGTTCATCGCACCGACGACTTCGGCGCCATCGTCTACCACATGGTCGACCACGGCCACCTGCGAACAAGCATGCAGGACTCGCCGGACGATTTCCGCGCGGTGTTTGTGTTCGACGAGGCGTTTCACCGACAGGAGTTGGTTGATCGCATCGGCGTCGACAGGTGATCGGCGATGGCTGACGACCCAGCGGACGGCGATCCGCGTCATTTACATCTCTGGCAGATCCAGTGGGTACGCGACCTGCTGTTGATCGGCGTCCTCGTTTTCCTACTTTGGCTCGGGTACGCGATGCGCGACATTACGGTGCCGTTGTTGGTGGCGCTCCTGTTGGCCTATCTCTTTGAGCCGCTGATTACATTCATTGATCGACATGACGGGCTGCCCTTCGGTCGCATGCCCGCCATTGCGGGATTGCTGACAGTGCTTGGCGCGATTGTGGTCGTCGTGCTGGTCATTGTGATTCCCATGGTGTTGACGCAGACCATGAAAATTGCCAAAGATGTGGAGACGGGGCAACTTCGAACGCAACTGACCAATGTGGCAGCGAAGTACAGTCCAAATGTTTTCAAGGAGGAGGCTCTTGGGGTGATTGGCCTCTTGCCGACCGGGGCGGAGGACAGTGGGGCGACGACGCAGCAGACAGCGACGACCACGACGAGCCTCAGCGCCGCTACTGCGACGGGCGGAGACAGTGACTGGCTTGGCTTTGCGAAGCGCACGGGAAGCATGGCGATGTATGTCATCGGAACCGTGTTGCGGTTCGGACTTCTGGCATTTCTGATCCCGTTCTACTTCTTCTTCTTCAGCCTCTGGTATCCCGATGTCGTGGCGTTCTGCCGCGGCCTCATTCCGGATGAAAGAAGGGACCGCATCGAACGCCTGTTCGGCCGCATGGACGCGGCAGTGTCAGGATTCGTGCGCGGCCGGATTGTGATAGCGTTCATCATGGGTGTGCTGCTCGCCATTGGCTGGATGATTGTCGGCGTGCCCTACGCGATTGTGTTGGGGATTGTGGTCGGCGTTTTTTGTGCGGTGCCCTTCCTTGGTCTGATTGGCATTCCATTGTCGGTTGGACTGTTGTTTCTGGAACAGATGGGTGTTGCCGAATCGCATCGCATGGCGTGGTGGGCGATGATCCTGTGGCCGTCGCTTGTGTTCGGCATCGTGCAGGCCCTCGATGGCTGGGTACTCACACCACTCATTGCGGGTAAGGCGACGAATCTCGACCCAGTGACGATCTTCGTCGCGGTCTTGGCCGGCGGTAGCGTGCTCGGAGCGTACGGCATGTTGCTGGCGATTCCCATTGCCGCTTGTGTCAAGATTATGCTGCAGGACGAGGTGTTGCCCAACCTGCGTGCCTGGGCCCGCGGCGATGCAAGCGATCCGCTGCCCATTGAACACCGGCCGCCAAAATAAGGTGCCCGGCGCCGGTCCCAGGGACCGTGTTATCGCCTTCGTTTCTTGAATCGCTGCTTGTGGCTGCGGGTCTTGGTGTTGCCGCGGCCCATGCCGGCAAGCGCACTTGGGTCCATGGAGCCCGGGTCGGCGTTGGCCATGTCCTTCATGGCACGCATCTTGCCCCCGAGTCCCCCGCCAGCCATCTGCTTGGTCATTTTCCGCATCATCTCGAACTGTTTGACGAAGCGATTTACTTCGGTCGCATTCGTGCCACTGCCCCGAGCAATTCGTTTGACGCGACTCTTGCCGAGAAGACCGACATCATCCCGTTCCTTCTCCGTCATTGAATTGGCGATCGCCTCGATCTGATCGAACTGCTTGTCGTCCACATCGATGTTCTTCAGCGCCGAACCAATGCCAGGCAGCATGCCGAGAATGCTCTTCATCGACCCCATCCGCCGGATCGACTTCAGTTGCTTGATGAAGTCCCCGACTGAAAACGCCCCCTTCGCCATCTTTTCGGCGAGCTTCTCAGCGTCTGCCTCATCGACCTCCTCCTGAGCCTTCTCGACCAGCGACACGACATCGCCCATCCCCAAGATGCGGCCAGCGATCCGCTCGGGGTGAAATTCCTCCATCGCATCGAACTTCTCACCCGTTCCGATGAACTTGATCGGCACGCCAGTAACGGCCTTGACCGAAAGCGCCGCACCGCCCCGAGTATCCGAATCGAACTTTGTGAGAATGACGCCGTCGACGGCAAGTTGATCGTGGAAAGCACCTGCTGCATTGACAGCATCCTGCCCGACCATTGCATCGACAACGAGATAGATCTGGTGCGGCTGGGTACTGCGTTGCACACCGCGCAGTTCGCCCATGAGATCCTCGTCCACATGGAGTCGGCCCGCTGTGTCGAGCATGACGACATCGGCCTTTTCCTTGCGGGCATGCTTGATGCCGCGACTGCAGACACCAACCGCCACACCGGTCGCAGAGCCGTACTCGGCGCACCGGTCAGGCTCGGCATAGAACACGACCTCGCCGCTTCCGCGGCCGTCCCTCTGGACACCTTCGGCGACGACCTGCAACTGTTCGACCGCCGCAGGCCGCTGGAGGTCGGCCGCAACAAGGCACACTTTCTTGCCGCGATTCTTGAGATAGGCCGCCAACTTCCCGCAGGTTGTCGTCTTGCCCGACCCCTGAAGGCCGCACATCATGATGATCGTCGGCCCGGGATCGACGAGCATGACGTGGCTGTCCACCGGGCCAATGAGATCCACCAGCCGCTTGTGGACGATGCCCACCATTTCCTCGCCCGGCTTGAGGCTCCGGGTGACTTCCGCGCCGAGAGCATCGTCTACCACCGCATCGCAGAAGTCTCGAACGACTTCGACATTGACATCCGCATCCAGCAGACTGCGGCGAACATCCTCCATTGCCTCTCGAACGTTTGATTCGCTGATTCGGCCGCGGCCTGCGAGGTTTCGGAATGTCCCGGTGAGTTTGTCGGAGAGCGATTGGAACATGGCAGCGACCAGTCTACCGCGCAAGCCAGGCTGTCAGGTCCTCGGCGCTCATGCAGTTGATGCACCCAGTTGAATTCAACCAGCCTCTCCGAGCAGTCATGATGCCGTACCGCAACTGGTCGAAGTCGATCGGGGCGTGCGCATCGGTATCGATGGCTATCCACGCGCCACCATCGACGGCGGCTCGCACATGCGTGTCCCGCAGGTCGAGCCGCCAACTGTTCGAGTTCACCTCAAGTGCAGTCCCTCGTTCGGCCGCCGCAGCGACGAGCGTTGGCATATCCGGCTCCAGACCCGGCCGGGCGTTGATCAACCTGCCGGTCGGATGCCCGATGATGTGGACAAGTGGATGCTCGATCGCCCGAAGCAAACGTTTCGTCGCTTTGTCAGGCGATTGTCTCAATGCAACATGCGGCGACGCCACAACGATGTCGAGTGTCGCCAGCACATCGTCCTCGTAGTCCAGACGCCCGTCCGCAAGAATGTCGACTTCGCTTCCCGCAAGAAGCCGAATACCAGGCGTTGCAGCATCTACTTCGCGAATGGCGTCGATGTGCCGAGCAAGTCGATCCTCATCCAGCCCGCCGGCCTGCGCAGATGACTTGCTGTGATCCGTAACGGCAACCGTGTGATATCCGCGTCGCATTGCTTCGGCGGCGAGTTCTTCGATGGACATCTGGCCGTCGCTCGCCGTGGTGTGGCAGTGCAGGTCGGACTTGATGTCACCGACTTCGATGAGCTCCAGTGTTGATGTCTGCTCCATTTCAGCCCGGCCCTCACGCACCTCCGGGGGCTGCCACGGCAGATCGAGGTTGGCGTACAACTCTTCCTCGGTTCGGGCGGCGATAGCCACGACGCCACGGTCCTGCGGGGGACCATCGCCGCCGTCGTCGGGATACAGTCCATACTCGTTGAGGCGCAGCGACCGGGTCTGCGCCCGTTCCCGCAACTGGACATTGTGGTCCTTGCTTCCCGTGAAGTAGAGCATCGCGGCGCCGAATGCTTCCTCTTCAACGATCCGCAGATCAACCTGCATGCCCCGTTCGAGCCGCACGCTGCACTTCGTGTCACCGCGGGCAAGGACCTTCGTAACTCCCGGCATTGTGCAGAAGGACTCCGCGAGTTTCTGCGCATCGCCGACGGCAAGAAGATCAATGTCGCCGACTGTATCGCGGCCGCGCCGCAACGAGCCCGCATGCGCAACACGAGTTGCATTCTTGCCCAACATTTCCTCGATCGACTCGGCCAACGGAAGCACTTCACCCAACCTCATTCGCCCGCCCGATTTCTCCATGAATGCGATCGAGTCGGCGATGTTGCCCACCGACTTCGCGCCCATGCGAGGCAGCAGTTCGAGGCTACCGTCATCGATCGCCGCCTTGAGTGACGCAATGTCGGTAATGCCGCCGTCCTGCCAGAACAGGCGCACGGTCTTGGGCCCGAGCCCGGGCACCGCCATGACCTCGAGCAGGCCGTCGGGAATCTCCTCAAGCAAGGCGTCGTGCGCCTCGATGCGGCCGGTCTCCAGGTACTCTGCGATCTTCGCTGCGCTGCCCTTGCCAATCCCTGCAATGGACGACGGTTTCTCGAAATCGCCAATGCCCTGCGGGAGATCCTCAAGGATGCCGGCGACCTTCGAGTGGGCGTTGATACGGAACTGGTTCGCACCGGTGATTTCCAGCAGCGTCGCCATCTCATGGAAGAGTCCGGCCAGTTCTTGATTGACAGTCATCAGGCAACATCCCCCAGACCGAGCCCTTCGCCGAACGCCTTCAACAACCTCGCCCGCAGCAACGGCGCATCGGAGAGATCGGGGTTGCGGGCGATCCAGTCGATTGCATCGCGGCGTGCCATCCGCAGCAAGTCGAAATCGCGGGGGAGCCGCGCGATGCGGAAGGGGGCCAGCCCGCTCTGGCGGGCTCCGAACAGTTCACCAGGTCCACGAATCTCAAGGTCCCTCTCAGCGATGACGAAACCGTCGGTGGTTTCCACAATGGCATCCAGCCGCTTCTGCGCATCTTCGGTCGATGACTCTGCGATCATCGCGCACACACCCGGCAGTTCTCCGCGGCCGACTCGTCCCCGCAACTGGTGCAACTGAGAGAGACCGAATCGATCGGCATGTTCGATGACGATCATCGTCGCGTTCGGCACATCCACGCCGACTTCAATGACGGTCGTCGCGACCAGTACATCCAGTTCGCCCTCGCGAAATTGCCTCATGATTCGCTCTCGCTCATCCGCCTTGGTGCGACCGTGGACACCCGCAACCCTGCACCCCTGAAGATACCCGTCCTGCAGCATGTCAGCGTGCGTGGTGACTGCCTTGAGCCCCGAGTCCGTGTCGTCCACCAAGGGCACGACGACATATCCCTGCTGCCCGCGACTGACGAGATCGGCCAGATGGCCGTAGACCTTCACTGCGTTGTCAGGGTCGACCAGCCGGGTCGTGATGGGCGTTCGCCCGGGAGGAAGGCCGGAGATCGTCGACACATCGAGGTCGCCGAAGATGGTGAGTGACAGCGTTCGGGGAATCGGCGTCGCGGTCATGACCAGTGCGTGCGGGACACCGTGTTCATCACCGGCCTTGCTGCGGAGTGTCGCTCGCTGGTGGACACCGAAACGATGTTGTTCATCGATGACGGCGACCGCAACCGAACGGAATGCCACATCGCCGGTCAATAGTGCATGGGTGCCCACAACGATGTCGATCGATCCATCAGCGATGCCTGTAATTGTCTCGCTGCGCCGAGCGGCCGGGAGCGAACTTGTCAGCAACGCAAGGCGGACCTTCGACCCTGCGAGCAGTTCACAGAGTGTCTGGAAATGCTGTTCCGCAAGTAGTTCGGTCGGAGCCATGATCGCAGCCTGATGGCCGCATGCGACGGCCATGAGCATTGCATGCATGGCAACCACGGTCTTGCCCGATCCCACATCTCCCTGCAGCAATCGATTCATGGGAGTCTGGCCGACCAGATCTCCAGCGATTTCTTCGATGACCCGCTCCTGCGACTCCGTCAACGTGAAGGGCACGCGGGCGGTTATGCGGCTGCGAATCTCGTCATCCCACCGAAGTGGTGGCGCGTGCAACGTGGATTGCCGCACATGCCTCCTTCGCATGACGCCGAGTTGCAGCATCAGCAGTTCGTCGTAGGCGAGCCGCCGACGCCCCTCGCGTACGTCCTCCTCGCCGGCAGGTCGGTGCATGAGACGCCACGCCTCCGCGAGCGTCGGCAACGATCGTTCGCGGCGAAAGTCATCCGGGAAGTGATCTTCGATGTGAGGAAGCGCATCGTCGAGTACCTGTTCTACCAACCTCGCAATGAAGGGCGATGTCACGCCGTCCCCGGCGGGATACACCGACGCCAAGCACTCGGACGGTGAAGGCGGCGGATCATCAATGTCAATCTCGTGAAACCGAGGATTCGCCATCTGCAGCGAGTCCTTGTATCGCGAGAGCGTGCCGTGCAGGCGAATCTGTGTATCGGGGTGCAGTTTCCTTGCCACCCAGGATTGGTTGAACCAGTTGACCGTCATGGTGCCACTGTCGTCTTCGACATCGACCTCCACTCGACGAGTTCGCCCACGCCGCGGTCGCATGGCGGTGACGACTGCATCGATGGTGACCAGATCACCGCACCGCTCTCGCTCACCGAGCAGTGCATCGGCCTCGGCAATAGTGATGCCGCCGTGGTTCTCCTCGTACCCCCTCGGTGCATGCTTTATCAGATCTGCAACCGTTGTCAGGCCCAGCGATTGCAACGCCTCGATCTTCGGAGGATCGACCCCGGGAAGCGAGGACAGTGGCGTGCGAAGATCAAGCGAAGTGTGTGTCATTTCCCCACAGGCAGGATACCATCGAGGCGGTGTCTGATACGAACGCAAAGCCGCTGACCGTCTCGCAACTCAGCGAACAGATCAGGGATGTGCTGGATGGAGCGATCCCCCGGGTCGCTGTTCAGGGGCAGGTCAATCGTCCCAACTGCACCAGGCACTGGTACTTCACGCTGACCGATGGCGAGTGCAGGATCGACTGCGCCATGTGGGCTTCGCGGACGCGAGGTTTCGATCAGCCGAAGGACGGGGATGAGGTGATCGTTGCCGGCAAAGTGGACCACTATCCAAAGGGCGGCCGTACCCAACTGATCGTTGACTCCATCAAGCCGCTTGAGACAAAGGGCGTGATGCAACTGCAACTCGAGGCCCTCATGAAGGACCTCTGTGAACTGGGTTGGTTCGATGATGCGGCAAAGAAACCGCTACCGGAGTACTCGCGTGGTATTGCGGTCATTACCAGCGCAACCTCGGCGGCCGCCGCCGATGTCATCAAGACTGCCGCGCAGCGATGGGCTGCTGTTCCACTCACAGTCGTCAATGTCCCAGTGCAGGGGGACGCGGCGCCGGCCATGGTCGCGCGTGCCATCCGCGCGGTCGACAAGAACGCCGAGCGTCTCGGCATCGACGCGATCATCGTCACACGCGGCGGCGGTTCCACGGAGGAACTCTGGTGCTTCAACGATCGCTTCGTGGCGAAGGCGACATTCGAATGCACGACGCCGATTGTCGCGGCCATCGGGCACGAGATCGACACTACGGTCATTGAACTGGTGGCCGACAGGCGAGCCTCCACGCCGACACAGGCGGCGATGCTGCTGGTTGCGGATGCTGAGGAACTTGCGGAGATGATCGATCACTTGCGGAAGCGTCTTGCCGGCTCCGTTGCCTCTTCACTGCATGCGCGGGGCCGCGAAGTGGCCCAGCGTGATGCATCGCTCGCCAGAGCTCGCCCGCACACGGTTCTGCGGCGGCGGCAGGAGCGACTGCTGCGAACGCTCGGGCAGTTGCAAGCGGCGATGTCCACCTCTGTATCCAACGCCCAGCGGCGGCTTGAAGGGGCTGCCCGGACGCTTGCGGCCGTTGGGCCACAGGCTGTCCTTCAGCGGGGTTTCAGCCTGACCCGAGACAGCGATGGGAATATTGTGCGGTCGAGAGAAGGTGTTTCCGACGGCGAGCAGATCACGACCATCCTCGCCGACGGATCCATCGCGTCGCGAGTAGAGTGTCCATAGATGGCACAGCAACCACAATTGCCGCCTCCCGAGACACTCTCGTTCGAGGCAGCGGCCGACGAATTGGATGCCATCGTCAGGCGAATCGACAATGGCGAACTCGAGTTGGAGCAGATGATGACCGAGCACGCCCGCGGACAGGCGCTGGTGCGGAGGTGCGGTCAATTGCTCGAGGACGCTGAGCAGCAACTCAAGAGCGTCGATGTCGATGACATCGAAGGTACCTGAGCGGCGTGCTGCTGTTTACGCAACTCTCAGCCGACGATTACCTCTTTCGAGCGGCCATGCTCGAACATCTCCCCGCCGCAGTCTTTCTGTTCGTGTTCGGCGCTTGTGTCGGCAGTTTCTTGAATGTTGTCGTCTATCGCCTCCCCCGAAACATGCGGCTGCTCATTCCACCGAGCAGATGTACCAGTTGCGACCATCGGCTTCGGTTCTTCCGCGAAAACCTACCCATTCTCGGCTGGATTGCATCGCGAGGCCGCTGCAGGTATTGCGGCGAGCGGATCTCCATCGAGTATCCGGTCATCGAAGCAACGGTCGCCTGCATGTTTCTTCTTGTCTATGCGCTGGCGTATTGGATTCCCACTGGCACACCATTCTTCGGTGAAGTGTTCGGGCAATGGTGGCATGCCAACGGGCTTGCCCGATCCCTGCCCATGTACATCGCACTGATGGGCTTGCTCTGCGGCCTGCTCGCGATGACGCTCATTGATGCGAGGACCTTCACGATCCCAATACAGATTCCAATTGTGGTGACCTTCATTGCTCTCGTGTGCAGCGTGTGGCAGTCGTTGATCGACACTGCGCATACGACCGCACAGACCTGGCCCATGCCCGGGGTGGACTGGACTTGGGCGGGCGGGGCGATCGGCGGCTGGATCGGCGTGCTTCTTTCCACGCTGCTCCTGCGAGCGGGCATTTTCAAGCCGAGTTTTGCCGATTACGAGGACTTCGTCGACGAGGGTGAGGTGCTGGGCGAGTACCCCCACGCAAGGCGTGAAGTTCTCCGCGAGTGCGTATTCCTGTTGCCCGCGGTCATTGGATTTGCTGCCGGATGGATGCTCGGATACGAAGGCGGCGCTCCGCCCCTGGCGATGCAGGCGATCGGCGGCAGCCTGCTCGGGTATCTCGTTGGCGGGGGGCTCGTCTGGGCAATCCGCATCCTTGGAACGTTCGCATTTGGCCGCGAGGCGATGGGCCTCGGTGATGTCCACCTGTTGGGCTGCGTCGGAGCAGTGCTGGGATGGTGGGATCCGATTCTCATATTCTTCATTGCTCCCTTCAGCGGTCTCCTCTGGGCGGCCGTCTCGGCCGCTCTCGCCTCGGCGCTGCACCGACCGCGACGCGAGATTCCCTACGGCCCGCACCTGGCTGTGGCCGCTGCTGCGGTGATCTTCCTTCATCCGTGGGTCATGGATGGCTGGCGAATCCTGCTTCCGGGAACATCGTTGCCCGGCGACGGACTTGTCGAATCCCAGGATTCGGGCGAAATTGAGAGGCGGGATGACTGGACAAGTGGAGCAATGTTCGATTCAATGCGTGTGGTAATCGTCGCCGCACGCAGCGGCAGGGCTGGACACGAGGTCCCGCCTGATCACGATCCATGGTCCTCTGAAACGGAGAAAGGACACGCATGATGCGACACAGATGGATAATGACTTGCACGGGGCTTGCACTTGGCTGCGCGATGGTCGGGTGCCAGGACAACATCAAGAAAGAAAATTCGCTTCTCAAGGAGGAGAACACGGAACTCCGTGCGCAGTACAGCGAGGCGGTAGAAGCACTGAGCGCCGCTGATCAGGATCTTCAGCGATCCTATGAAGAGTTGCGTGCGGAGCGGGAGTTGGCCGAGTCACTGGCCAATCGTCCGCCGGAAGTGACCATGACGATCTTCGAGCAGATCGAAGGTGTCGATGCATCTTTGACGGACAAGGAACTGACGCTCACCGTCGCGAGCGATCTACTCTTCAACTCGGGCAGCGCGTCTCTGCGATCATCGGCCAAGTCGACGCTTTCGAATGTCGCTGACGCCCTCCAGTCACGCTATCCCAACAAGTCGATCGTGATCAAGGGGTATACGGATTCCGACCCGATCAAGAAGAGCGGCTTCAAGAGCAATTGGCATCTTGCCTTTGATCGCGCTTGGGCCGTTCGGAATTACCTTGTGGCCAAAGGCATCAACGAAGATCGCATGGCGATCGAGAGTTTCGGCCCGACCCATCCGCTGGGCACCAAGGCCGCCAGCCGCCGCGTCGACATCGTTGTCGTGGACAGTTGAGGTCTACCGACGCGTCCTTCAGACGCGGCGTGGTACCCTGAGGGGTCATGGGCGTTCATGACCGAGACTATGCCCGGGCTGGTACCCGGCGCGTCGGCCCGGGGGCTCCGCGTGGGCGTGGCTTGCCGCGGCCGGGGTGGTCCGTCAATACCTGGATCATCGCTGCCTGCGTAGCCGTCTTCGTGATCGGGGGTTTCCTGCCCTTTGGCCTCATGATGGATGGGCCACCAATCGCCACCGGCGATGTCGTGGCGGTGCAACCAAAGGCTCTGCAAGGCGTCGTTGGCGGCGGGGACACCAGCGTCATACACGATGTGAGTGGCGAGCGGTTCTTGGCGCTGCCGCTGACGGAGCAAGGCCAGACTGTGGCGTGGCAGCCCGTGCTTCCAACGCCGCTGTTGCAGAAGTGGCTGCATTTCTCGACGGATCGGGGGTTTCTGGCCGTCCAGTTCTGGAGGTTCGTTGGCTTTCAGTTCCTGCATGCGAATCTGACGCACCTGGTCTTCAACATGATCGGCTTGTTCTTCTTTGGCCCGCTGGTCGAGAAGTACCTTGGGGGCAAGCGGTATCTGGCGTTCTATCTGCTCTGCGGCATCTGCGGCGCCGTGCTCTACCTTGCGCTGAATCTTGCCGGGTACATCGTTTCGGATGTCATGCAATCCAGCGCGACCGTCCCCGGGCTGTTGTTCAACGACACGGCGACGCCGCTCATCGGCGCATCGGCGGGCGTATTCGGCGTTCTTCTTGCAGGGGCCTTTCTTGCCCCCAATGTTCGCGTGCTGGTGTTCTTCATTCTTCCGATGAAGTTGGCAACACTCGCATGGGCGCTCGTTGCCATCTCTGTATTTTCGATACTCTTCGGAGGCCAGAACGCAGGCGGCGAAGCGGCGCACTTGGGCGGCGCGATCGCAGGTTTTTACTTCATCAGGCATCCGCGGCACTTGCAGGGGTTCTTCGACTTTCTTGGAAGGGTCGATCCGAGTTCCGAACACTTTGCGCTGCGCCAGACACCTTCGGGTCCCGGGGATGTCGATCGAATTCTTGACAAGATTCACCGAAAGGGTCTGAAGAGCCTCTCCGCCAAAGAGAAGCGTCTTCTGCACGATGCATCGCGGACACGCCGCGGGGACTCCTGATGCAGGCATTGTCTTTCGAGGTTGAGCACCGGAGCGCTTTCGCCCGCAGCGGTCGCGTCACCACACCACACGGATCGTTTCAGACGCCCGCCTTCATGCCGGTAGGTACGAGGGCTACGGTGAAGGGGCTGACGCCGCAGCAGGTTAGGTCGACCGGTGCCGAGATCATTCTCGGCAATGCGTATCACCTCATGCTGCGGCCGGGCGATGAGTTGATTGCCGCCCAAGGCGGACTCCACGGTTTTTCTCGTTGGCATCGCCCCATGCTCACCGACAGTGGGGGGTATCAGGCATGGTCCATGGCCGACATCAACAGCGTCGACGATGACGGTGTGACATTCACCTCGATTATCGACGGCTCCCGTATCCGCATGACGCCCGAGCGATCGATCGAGGTCCAGAACAACCTCGGCGCGGACATCATCATGGCATTTGACGACTGCCCTCCGAGCGTCGAGCCACAGACGATGAACATTGCTCGACGCCGCCATGCGATGACAACCAGGGAAGGATCGCTGACCCCATCCGATCACCGAGATCGGCTGCTTGTTTCGATGGATCGAACCGCCCGCTGGTTGGAGCGATGCGCAGCGGCGCATGCCCGAGGCGAGGATCAGGCTCTCTTTGGCATTGTGCAGGGTGGGACGGAACTCGAACTCCGATCCCGCAGCGTGGAGCAGGTGTGTTCCGTCGATCTCCCGGGCTACGCCATTGGGGGTGTAGCCGTTGGCGAATCGCCGCAGCAGATAACGTCCGTTGTCGCCCATACGGCCGCCTTGATGCCGCAGGAGAAACCGCGGTATCTCATGGGTGTCGGGTACGAGCGGGACATTGTCGCGGCGGTGGCCGCCGGTATCGACATGTTTGACTGTGTTCTGCCCACGAGGAATGGCCGAAATGCTCAGGCCTTCACCCGAAGCGGTCGCCTGCATCTTCGCAATGCCGCCTTCAAGGAGGACGATCGCCCCATCGAGCCCGCCTGCACCTGCCCGGTGTGCCGGGGGGGCTTCAGCAGGGCGTACATCCGGTTTCTGCACCAATCGAAGGAAATGCTGGGGGGGACACTGGTCAGCCTCCACAACCTGCACCACTTCCAAGGCCTCATGCTGGACATCCGCGCTGCAATACGGGATGATTCGTGGCTCTCGCTCGCCGAAGCATGGCCTGTACTGGGCGGCGACGGTGACTCCTCCCTTGAAAACCACCCCGGATTGCACCAATCATGACAGGTACCACGCCAATAGTGATCTTCCCCTTCCTTGTCGGCCAGCAACCGGCTGTCTCAACTGGCACGCCCAGCGGCCCGCCCCCACCGGGGTCGGAATCCGCCGGCACGCTTGCTGGCGGTACAGCAGAAGGGGTTGCTGGCGAAGGACCATCTCCATCGCCCTTCGGCGGTGGCGGCTTCTTCTACTTTCTGATCATTCTGATGGTCGTCATGATCGCCTTCAGCGTATTCGGCGGTCGCAAGCAGCGGAAGCGGCGCGAGGCGCTGCTCCGCAGCCTCAAGAAGCACGACTCGGTCCTGACCCGCGGCGGTGTGTTTGGATCCATCGTCGACATTGATGACGATCGCGTCGTGCTGAAGGTTGACGAGGCATCGAATACTCGGATCACCGTCGTTCGCGACAGCATCGACCGCGTCTTTGGCGAGCAGGCCTAGGAACCACCGAGCGAACCCATGCAGAACCTTCCCTGGAAGATCCTCCTGATCCTGGTTGTCCTTGTCGGTTGCGGCTTGGCCATCGTGCCGCCGGAACAGAAGATTCGCCTCGGCCGCGACCTGAGCGGCGGCGTCAGCCTGATCTATGCAGTTCGCATGGACGAAGACGCGGACAGGCAAGCGGTCCTCGCCCAGACCATCGAAGTATTGAAAGAGCGCGTGAATCCAGATGGCGTGCTGGACATCCAGATGACGCCGCTGGGCACCGACCGCATCGAGGTCGTCATGCCGCTGCCAAACGAAGAGGTCAAACAGTTGGCTGCAGTCTGGCGAGGTCACTTGGAAGATCTGCTGGACGAGGCGCAGGTCCGCCCTGGCACGCTGGACCGCGTGCTCGGTGAGGGAACGGCTGTTGAAGAACTTGGCGGAAGCACGACGCACCGCGGTACGCTGATTGCCAACCTGCAGGACGCCCACACTCGATTGATCGCAGTCGAGGCGTCTCTCAAGGAATCCCCCGGGGACGCGGCGCTGGAACAGACAGCGGCGGATCTTGAAATCGAGGTCGAGGATCTGCGGGAGCAGGTACTGGCCATGAGTCTGGAACGGGGTGAAGTGACCCGCCTGCTGCAATTGGACGCCCTGGGCGAGGTCCTCAGGAACAGCCAGGGACTGATCGAGCGAGATCCCGCTTCTGGCGAGCCGCTCCGCGGCCCAGCCCCGAGAGCCGCAGCGCTTGCTGAGCTCCAATCGTCCTATCCGCTGCTTGGCGAGCGCCTTCGCAGCCTCGTGAGCGCATTCGACGACTATCAGGTGAGGCGGACGGGCTTCGACGATCCGGAGGATCTGGTCCGGATGCTCAAGGGCGCAGGTGTGCTCGACTTCCGCCTCGCGGTGGAGCCAGGCAAGTCTGAGGGCATCGATGTCGAGGATCTTCGGAGGCAACTGGCCAAAGTAGGTCCGGAGAATACCGATTCCACCGTGGCCCGCTGGTATGCGGTCAACAATCTTGAGCAGTGGTACGAGAAGCCCAGTGAACTGGCCTCGTTGCTCGCGAGCCCCCGGGCGTACTTTGCCGGAAGCAGGCTTGAGGCGGCGGAATATGACAGCGACATCTACCTGCTTCTCTACGACGACGACGCTCGGAGCATGACCCACCGAGCCGGGAAGAAGTGGTCAGTCACGGGGGCCTACCAGTCCGCGGACCAGTTTGGTCGCCCAGCGGTGGCGTTCAATCTCGACCCGAGCGGTGGCAGTCTCATGGGCCGCCTGACGGGACCGCATGTTGGCCGGCTCATGGCGATCGTCCTTGACGATCAGGTCTACTCAGCACCGAATCTGAACTCGCAGATCAACAACAGTGGCCAGATCATGGGCAGTTTTTCGCAGGAAGAGATCAGTTACCTGCTCCGCGTACTGGCGGCTGGCTCACTTGAGGCGAGGCTGAGTCCGGAGCCGATTGCCGTCAACATCATCGGCCCCACGATCGGTCAGGACAACCTCGGCCGCGGACTTCGCGCTTTCGGTTGGTCGGTGCTTGCCGTTGCCGTCTTCATGCTGCTCTATTACTTCTTCGCCGGATTGGTCGCAGACTTTGCGCTGCTCGGCAATGGTCTGATCATCTTCGGGGTGATGGCGTTGATCGATGGCACATTCACGCTGCCGGGTCTTGCCGGTGTCGTGCTGACGATGGGCATGGCGGTCGATGCGAATGTTCTGATCTACGAGCGCATTCGCGAAGAGATGGCTGCTGGCGCGCGTGATCTGCGCGAGGCGGTGCGTGAGGGATACCGCAAGGTGTTCTCGACAATTATCGATGCCAATGTCACGAATCTGATCGTGTGCTTTGTTCTCTACCGAACTGCTACGACGGAAGTGAAGGGATTTGCCGTCACGCTGTCCATTGGCATCATTGCGACACTGTTCACCGCGCTCTTCGTAACGCGGGTGATCTTCACCATCTATGCGGAGGTCTTGCATCGCCGCAGCCTTCCGATGCTGCCGATCGTTGTGCCGGCCATTGGGCGAGCACTGCATCCGAACATCAACTGGGTCGGACTGCGCAAGGCCTTCTGGACATGCAGCGTTCTCGCATGCCTCTTGTCGGGTTGGCTCATGTACAGCCGCGGCGTGCAGATGTTCGACACCGAGTTCCGAGGCGGCGTGACGGTAACAATGCGGACCCGTCTCCTGGAGGGGGATTCCCGGTTGCTGCTCTCCCATACCGGCGAGGGGTCGGTGGAGCAGCGGGTGCACGCTATTGGAGATGCTGTATCGGGTGACTCGGTGCAGGATCAGGTACTTGCAGAACTCGGGACTGCCACTGTGCTTACGCTCGGCGAACCGACGCTGAATGAACACGGTGCATTGGTGGCCGACGGCTTCCAGATCAAGGTCGCAAACCCGCCCGGGCTCGATGACGAACAGGTAGCGACAAAGGTCATTGTCGAGGCGATCACGGCGGCGTTTGGTGATGACCTCGATGTGCCGCCGTCATTGACATTCCGTGGAAACGGCAGCACCGAGTTTGAGAAGTTCACCCATCAAGTGCCTGCGCAGGCATCGAACATCGAGGATGT
>CAZJKE010000014.1:0-13650 GCA_964546585.1 uncultured Isosphaeraceae bacterium
TCTGGAACCAGTTGTCGGTGCTTGGGTCCACGATGGGCGACATGGATGAGTTTGCTGCCGCCGCTGCGTTGCTGCGCTGCGGCGTTCAGCCTGTCATCGACTCGACCTTCGACCCAGCCGATGCCCCAGCCGCATTCGATCGCCTTGAAAGTGGTGAGCAATTTGGCAAGATCGTGGTGACGTGGGCGTAGCGTGCTCGACACCTGAACCGCGGTCTACTTCGAAGAACCGCTGTGCTGGAAGCGGTCTGTTGCATCAACCATGATCTGCTTCGAATCAAGCCGCATTGAGAGTTGCTTCGCACCCTTGGAGAAGTCCAACTCCTTCATGTCGATCTCCTGCAGCGTCGTATTGGTGTACGACTTGTAGTAGAACTTGAGATCCTTCAGATCCTTGAAGACCGACCAACGGGTGATGTCCGTCAGCGTGCCCTTCCCGCCCTCAGTCGATCGAACCGCCCCGTCAGGGATATCGGCGTTGTTGAGAATGTGCTCCACGAGTACCACCGCCTCCACTGCTGTGTCTACCTCCAACGCAGTGCCAACGAGGTATGCCATCTTCACGAAACGTGACGGCGGGGTGAAATCGCCGGGCAGACCCAGAGCACCGGCCCCCTGGCCGGTTGCCGCATACGCCACACCGCCAACCTTCACCGGATCCGGCGCGTAGGGCGTCAGGTTCACGTAGTTCTTGAGGTTGTTCAACTGCCACGGAAACTCGGGCGAATTGGTAAGCACACCGAGCGGGTTGTCGTACACGTTTGTCTTACCACCAACCCACTCCACAATGATGTTCTTGCCGGCAGCGTCGGCCACAACCATGTGGATGGGAAAGATCTGATTCTTCATGCCGCCAAGCGACTCCGCCGAGCCATAGACGAAGACATCGTCGATGGCCGCCTTCACCTCGCCAACGGTCGCAAAGTTGCCAAGCACCCAGTCGGCAACGAACAAGTAGTTCAGCCCATCCTTCTCCCTGCCCGCCGGCACCTCCTGATATTGCGTATATCCCGGAAGGTAGAGCAGTCCAACGGACAGTCCCTGCATGTTCATCCCATCGACTGCGCGGCCAGTGCCGAAGAAATCGACAAGGAGGTATCCATGCTTGGCCGTCCACGCCAAGCCCTTGGCTTTCGTTGGCGACGGTGATTGGAATGTTCTTCCAATTGGCGATGTGATGATGTGAGAGTCAAGATCGACCGCAAACTCCATTGTGCGGCCGACAACCACCGATGCATCCTTTGCCGTCACTTGCACCTGCGTGCAGGCCATGCTCAGCCGGCAGGCAGCAAGAACCGCGGTGAACAGGCAGGACAGAATCATGAACTGACGGGACATGGAATCGCTCCTCTCAGGCCATTTATGGACAACCGGGTCTGGTATACACTACCAACTCATGCTCGCGCTCGCCTGTACCCTGATCACTGCCGCCACCGGTACCTCAACCGATGCTGATGCGTGGATCATCCGCGAGCGAGCAACGGAAACCCATTCGCTCGTCCGCGCTGTCGTGTCGGCGGCGGACAATAAAGCCATGCGGATGCGATTCGGGGATGAGGTTACGCAGAATGCGTCCCTGTCGAGTGAAGAGCTGGCGAAGAAACTCGTAAACCCGGTTGCCTCACTCATCAGCGTTCCAATTCAGTCGAACTATGACCAGCACATCGGGCCCGATGGTGCTGGCGATCGCTTCCTCATCAACGTCCAGCCGGTCGTCCCCATCTCTTTGAACGAAGACTGGAACCTCATCAGTCGCACGATTGTACCGCTGGTGCATCAGAGCGATGTACTGCCTGGCATGGGCGACCAAAGCGGGATGGGCGACATTCTGCAAAGCCTGTTCTTCTCACCGGTGAAACCGACAAAGGATGATTGGATCTGGGGCGCCGGCCCCGTCTTTCTGTTGCCTTCAGCGACGGATGATCTGCTGGGCGGCGAAAAGTGGGGGGCAGGCCCGACATTCGTTGCCCTTCAGCAGACAGGTCCATGGACCTACGGAGCGTTGATGAATCACGTCTGGTCGTTCGCAGGAGCCAGCGACCGCGCAGACACGAACGCCACCTTTCTCCAGCCGTTTGTGAGTTACACGACTTCTGATGCGTGGACATACACCTTGGAACTGGAGTCCACCTACGACTGGGAGACGAGCGATTGGTCCGTTCCAATCATTGGCGTCGTCTCAAAGGTACTGACGGTCGGCGAACAACGGATCAACATCTTCGGCGGAATCAAGTATTGGGCCGCAAGTCCCCAGAGCGGCGCTGATGACTTCGGGTTTCGACTCGGCGTCTCCCTGCTCTTCCCTCGGTAGAAAGAAACGACGGCCCCCGTCTCCACGGGGGCCGTCGCGGCTGAGTCATGTGTGTCCCGCCAGGGACTGTTGTGGTTCGCCGTCTCCTACCCTCATCCATGGGGTGGGCGGCGAGCGGTGCGGAGCGAGGGGGAATGATTCCTCGATAGAGAGAACGGGACTTGGGGCTTCGAAGATCAGAAAGAGCGAAGCCTAGGGGAGGATCCCGCAGCCATGATTGCCGCTATCCCTCGTTCCGCGGGGAAAATTCACCTCAGTCTTACGCCGTGCGGCGATTGAAGAGAGCGATGATGATCACCAGGGCGATCAGGCCGACAAATCCGCCGTTGCCGAGTTGTGCGACGAGGCCCATGAGATTGGCAACCATGCCGTCAAAGAATGTTGTCGTGTCGCCGCCAAAGATGACTTGGACCAACACGCCAACTGCGATGAAGATGAGCATGAGGTCAATAAAGCCCCAAGCCCATGTCTTGATAGTGTCGAGTGCGTTCTTCATGTCTGACTCCTTGTTTCCTACCCAGCCAAGTGGCTCTTTCTGGTCGTCCGTGACACATCGAGGCACGCGCGTGCCCCGCAGGATTCACCCCTTATCGGCAACCGTAGCCAAATACCCCCAGCGATCACGTTGAATCGGGCCCACAAGACAGAGTGGATCGGCTGCAACCCACTGTGTGACAACGGGTTAGGCTTATTGGCATTTTTTTGCCTTTTCGGTCTCTCAGCGGGCCAAAGGCAGCCCCTGCACAAAGTCGGAAACAGCCTCCAAGACCCGCTCAAAGACAGTTTCTGCGGCTCCAGAAGCGTCCACAACCCGGTATCGCTGCGGCCACCGCGTCGCCTGCTCCAGAAAGCCCGCCCGAACCCTGCGTTGAAACTCGGAACCTTTTTGCTCCATGCGATCAGGATCCGTGCCCACCCGGCCTGCCGCGATATCGTCATCCACATCGAGAATCAGCGTCAGATCCGGCCAGCAGTCCCCCACGGCGACCTCTGCAACTGCCTGAATACACGCCATGGACAGTCCCCCCGCCGTGCCCTGATAGGCGAGCGTGGCACTGACGAAACGATCCGCCACGACGAGGTCGCCTCGCTCCCTAGCGGGCCGAACCACCTGTGCAACGAGTTGTGCGCGGCTGGCCATGTAGAGCAGCATCTCGCACACCACATCCATGTCGGCATGCGCGGGGTCCAGCAGAATCGTCCGAATCTCCTCGCCAACAGGTGTTCCCCCAGGCTCCCGCACGCATTGCACCGCGAGCCCCTTCCCCTGGCACCAATCAACGAACTTCGCAATCTGCGTGGACTTGCCACACCCGTCCGGCCCATCAAACGCAAGAAACCGCCCGGCGAGTTGGTGTGCAAGTGCATCCAAGACACGAGCACTATCGCCGGGCTGCCCCGCCCTTGCAAGGGGTGCTGCGTACCATGCCACGCAGATGCAGGTGGACCTCCGAGAATCAGGCCGCCGGCTCGGGCGCCTCGAGATTGATCTTGAGGCTCGCCCGACCAAAGTATTGTTGGAGCCAGCGGGCCGTGAAGTGGTCCTCGACTGGAACTCCGCTCTGGACGACTCGCAGAATCTGCGGCGATGCGTCTCCTGCGGCGGGGATCTCTTTCGCCAGCGACACTTTCCTCGCCTCACCGGCGTCATCGTCGTACTCGCATTCGCTGGCGGCATTGCAGGAATCGCCGGATTCGCGAATACGACTTGGATGCTCTCCGCCATGGCCATCCTGCTTGGTCTGGACATCGCTGTTCTGCTCGCCATGCGTCCACGACTCGAGTGTTACACCTGTGGAAGCAGGTACAGCAACTTGCCTATTGCGCATTACCACCAGCGATGGGATCCCGACTTTGCGGGAGCGGTTGAACGCCGGTCGTCAGGCGAGCCAAGTGCCGAG
Organism: uncultured Isosphaeraceae bacterium; assembly: GCA_964546585.1. Taxonomy (GTDB): domain Bacteria; phylum Planctomycetota; class Phycisphaerae; order Phycisphaerales; family SM1A02; genus CAZJKE01. The sequence continues at coordinate 4,212 of CAZJKE010000014.1, forward strand.
TTGCGCACCGAGCCACAGGATGACGGCGCCGATCGTACACGCGGTGGTGAAGACGACTGACTCTCGCAAACCGAGTCGGAAGAACCCCATGCACGCGATTGCGAACGCGAGATACTGCGCTGCGCCGAGGACGACGATGCGCTCCGCACCGTGCGGCATGTTCACAATGCGAATCGCCTCGACAATGGCGACAATGGCGAGGCAGCGAACCGCCGCCAGAAGCCAGTCACCAAGCGGCCGACGAAGACGCATCGCATCAACCGTCATCGCCGCGAGGACAAGCGCGGCAAAGAGTAGTATTCGTACTGAGACGCGACTGGTTTCGGTCAGCCGGTCTCCAAGCGTCAAGGTCCCGTCACCTTCAAAGAGCCCGGGTGAACCGGCGACGATGCCTGAAAGAACAATGCCGACGCCGATCGCTGCGATGACGACGGCGAGCCAAGGCCCGCCGCGGCCGGAGGGCGAGAGGGGCGAAGAAGGATGCTCGGTCGCTGCGTCAGTCATGGGTTGATCCTATCTGCGGGACGCATGATCCCGCCAGAGCCGCCAAAGGCCGAGTGTTGCGGCCGCAAGGTATCCCGCCAATCCGACGATAGACAGGCCCTCGAACGTGTCGCCGCGATTGGCAAGAACGAGTATGGATGATCCGACCACAATGGCAGAAATGACCATCGCCCAGCTCATGTTCCGCGCGGAGCGATCGATCGAGTCGGCAAGGTCTTCGATGGACTCGACATTCATATTGAGCCGAAGCCGATTGCGGCGGAGCCGGTCCAGGAGGAGTTGTGATTCCCGGGGAAGGCGTTCAATCAGTTCTGCCCAGCCCGCCATCGCCGCAACCGAACGCTTCTTCAGAGCGGCCGGGCCGATTTCCTTCTTGACCAGTCGCTCGATTGTCGGCTTTGCGAATGCAACGAGATCAAACTGTGGGGCGAGTTCCTTACCCACGCCTTCGATTGTGACCAGCGCCTTGATGAGCAATACGAGGTCGCCGGGGCAACGCATGTTGTGTTTTCGAAGCCCCTCGAGAAACGCGTTCAACATGTTGCCCATGTCGATATCGCCGAGCGACTCCATCGCGAATCGCCCGATGAAATCCTGCATGTCTTCTCGCAGGTCGCGGTCATCCATCTCGTCCGCGTCAACATCGCCGAGCCGCAGGAAGGCCGTCATGACACTGTCCAGATCATGCTTGGAGATGCCGTAGAGGAGCATGGCGAGGTCACGCCGAGTGAGGTCATCGACACGGCCCACCATGCCGCAGTCGATGAAGCAAAGACGTTGCTCCTCAAGCACGAATATATTGCCTGGATGTGGATCGGCGTGGAAGAAACCAAGTTCAAGCGTCTGTTTGATGACGGCGTGCGCGCCGTTCTCGACAATGCGAAGTCGCTCGTCGTCGGACCAGCCAGCTGATCGCCACTTAGTGAGTTCAGCGCCTTGCACCTTCTCCAATGCGAGCACGCGCTTCGTAGATAGGTCGCCGATGACTTCTGGGAAACTGATGACATCGTCATCCTTGAACGCCTCCGCCATGCGGCGTGTGTTCTCCGCCTCGCGGCTCAGATCGAGTTCGTGGTCCAGCGCTTCGGCAAATGTGTCGAGCACTTCGCTGGGGTCGACACCGATGTTTTTCTTACGACTCTCGATCAGCGAGACGATGGTTGACATGACCTGCAGGTCGGCATGGACGATCTTGTCGATGCCGGGTCGCAGAACCTTCAACACAATGTCGCGGCCCTCCTTGGTCTTCGCCTGATGCACCTGACCGATTGAGCCGGCAGCGAGCGGCTTTTCATCGATGGACGCGACCACCTCATCAAGGTCGCAACCGTATTCGTGTTGCAATTCAGCGGCGATTTTGGGCCAAGGGACGGGTGGGCAGTCATCCTGCAGTTTCTTCAGTTCGTCTGACCACGCCGGTGGGATGATGTCAGGCCGCATGCTGAGGACCTGCCCCAGTTTCATGAAGGTGGGGCCGAGGCTCTCCAGAGCAAGCCGGAATCGCTCCTGAGGCGATCGCTGCTCCATGGCCTTGTCAGGGTGGATGTGGTCGAGGAAATTTCCAAGTTTGGTGTCGCGGACGGCCTCGCCGAAGCCGAATTTGGCGGCCACGGTCACGATGGCTCGAAGCCTGGGGAGATTCCGGATTGTCTTCATGGATGGCATGGGAAGGGTCTTTCAGTGGTAATGGTAGTGAAAGACATCGAACCTGAGCGGTATTGTTCTCGTATCTCCGCAGCAGGACTCGGAAAAAAAGACTCCGGTTTCGTTGACCACCGCCGGAGATCGAAGCATAGTTGAACACCATGACACCCGGACCTGACACAACCAAGAGGCGACTACGAACGCCGATTCGCGGCGATGCCCGGGTGCGAACCGTGCCGGTGTCGCCGAGGAGTGTGTGGATGCATGGTTGTCGCTGTGTATGGCAGGGACAGTTTGCCGATGCCCTCGCGGCGTTTATGACGGCTATCACCACCCTCAATTGCTCCCGAAAAGGGGTGAATCGGACCTGAGACTGGCAGCAAAGCCACATCGAACTCCGAACCGCCCCGCCCTCTCAGGACGGGGTTTTTTCTTTGATGGAGACACCATATGAATGCTTGGCCCGATCAATCCGATGCCTACCTTGACCCGCCCGATGCGGATGCTTCGGCAACCAGCCTTACACAACTGGTGCGTCCCCTTCGCATCGCCATGCAGGAGCGGAAGGGCGGATATGTCGTGGATGTGTCTACGCTGGGCCCGGGGGATGCCATGATGGCGCTCACCAGTGGTGGGCTGGAGTACCAGCAGACCATTCTCTGCGGGGCGGGATCTCCGCAATGGGTGGCGTGCATGGAAGGTCCGGTTGAAGCGCGGGACGCTGATGCGATCGCCGCGGGGATCCGGGCCGGCAACGACCCGCTTGCGTCGGATGTGCGGCTCGATTCGGTCATCACATCGCATGATGGCACGGCGATGCGGGCGTGGCTGCGGCTCGAAGACGATGCGCTTGCCGTCATCGGCGAGGCGCTGCGGCAGTACGCCGCGGAGATACCGCCTACCGGAGGCGATGTGGGATCGCCCGAACTGGGTCTGGTCGATTCCCTGATCTCGCGAAGCCATCACCTCTCGATTCGGCCGATTGAAACCTCGGTGTATTCGACATTCATCGACATCGGGATCTGTCTCAGCCCCGGCGGCAGCGGCCCCGCCGACCACTCCGTGATCTACGACACCCTCGCCCGATCCTGGCACACCGATTAGCAGGGGCGTCCGGAACCGGTATCAGGTACCTGCCCCGGACACCGTTATGCTTCGGGGATGATTGGGCGATTGGGATTGGTACTCAGCCGGCATGTGGAACGGGTTGTTCCGGATCCGTTTGTCATCGCCATCCTCCTGACACTGGTGACAGCCGTCGCCGCACTCCTCTTCGGCGATTTCGGCGACGAGAACCGCGCCACCGCACTGCTCGATTCGTGGCGGGGAGGCAGCCCCGGACTCTGGTCACTGCTGGCCTTCGCCATGCAGATGTGCCTGATCCTCGTCACCGGACACGCCCTGGCATCCACCCGGCCAATCCGAGCGCTCATCGACACCCTGGCACGCATTCCTCAGGGAACCGCATCCGCCGCGGCACTCGTCGGATTCGTCGCATGTTTGTTCGGCCTGCTCAACTGGGGACTCGGCCTCATCGTCGGCGCACTGCTGGCCCGAGAAGTCGGCTTTTCAATGCAAAGGCGGAATATCCCCTGCCATTACCCCCTGATCGTCGCCGCCGGCTACACCGGACTGATCGTGTGGCACGGAGGGCTCAGCGGCTCGGCACCACTCTCCATGACCACCGCCGAAGGCGCAGCCAAGGTCGTCCCCGCGGAGTATTTGCAGCAGATCGAAGCCATCGCGCTCTCCGACACGATTGGCTCATCCATGAACCTTCTGGTGAGCGGCGGATTGCTCATCCTCGTTCCCGTCCTGCTTGCCCTGCTGGCTCCCAAGAACCACATACGCACCATCGACGAATTCGGCGTTGACCCGGGCGATCCCAAACACGATCGCCTGGACACCAAGCACTTTCCCGACCGCCTGAACAACTCGCCAATCATCGCCTGGCTGCTTGGCGTCCCACTCCTGCTCGCCCTGCTGAGATACATCACCGTCAGCGGCGTGGACCGCATCGGCCTCAACGAGATCACTGTCGCCATGCTCGCGGCCGGACTGTTACTTCACGGCTCGCCCCTCGGATACATGCGCGCCGTCGCCGAAGGCGCAAAGGGATGCGCCGGCATCATCATCCAGTTCCCGCTCTACGCTGGCATCATGGCCATGATGATCGCCTCTGGACTCATGGCCGATCTGACCGAGTTCTTCGTTCGTATCGGCAACGAAGACACCATGCCCCTGCTCACCATGGTTTCGGCGGGCATCGTCAACCTCTTTGTCCCCAGCGGCGGTGGGCAGTGGGCCATTCAGGCACCCATAGCCCTGGAGAGTGGCATGCAGGCGGGCGTATCACCTGGCACGATGGTGATGTCGGTCGCCTACGGCGATGAACTGACCAACATGTTGCAGCCCTTCTGGGCGTTGCCGCTGCTTGCAATCACCGGTGTTCGAGCCCGTGACATAGTCGGCTATACCGCCATTGTCATGGTGGCGGCCGCCCTGTGGATTGCCATCGGGCTGCTTCTGGCGGGCTAGCGGTTCACTTTGAGCACTTGGTTGCAGGCAACATCCACCAAGACGGTCTGTTCGCCCCCGGGCCACATCACAATCACCTCGTCCAACGTCGCCTGATCGCCAAGGCCGAAGTGCGCATCCAACTGGTGCTGTGAGAGGTAACTGCCGTCAACGCCAATGTGCCGCGACTGTGTGTGATCCCCACTGCGGACCTTGACAACCGCCCCAACCGCACGGCGATTGGGTGGTGGCTGACTCAGCCGGACCGTCAACCAACTTCCAACATCTGCAGTGTTCTCAAGAAGCATGAGTTTTCCGCCATTCTCCAGCACTGCGATGTCCATGTCCCCATCACCATCAAAGTCGCAGTGTGCTCCGCCACGACCAACAATCGGTTCAACCAGATCGTCGCATGCCTCCACCGACATTTCGAAGAAGCCCCTGTCGGGAATCTGGCGGAAGACCTGCATCTGTTGCCCCTGCAGGAGTTTTCGGTCGTCAGTTTTCTCGAATGTATGTCCATTGACCAACCACAAGTCCAACAACTTGTCGTTGTCCAGATCGACAAGTCCCGCCGACCAGCCCACCATATGGAGCGATACCTGGCCTAGCCCATGCACTTCTGCCTGGTCGGTGAATGCAACATGGGAGGAACCATCGTCATTCGTCCAGCCTTCACTCACCATGTTCTCGAAGAGCGCGTTCTCCTGCGCAATCCAATGGGTCACGAACAGGTCATCATCACCATCATCATCGATGTCGCCAACGGCCATGCCCATCGCGCCTCGGTAGTCCGCTGCCAGCGATGTAGCGCCGATATCGGAGAATGTGCCGTCGCCATCGTTGCGAAACACACCGTTGGTTGACACATCATTTGCCACATACATGTCCATGTCGCCATCCCCCTCAAAGTCGAACCATGCCACCCCCAGCGACCGCCCGTGCGAATCATCCACACCGACTTCCGCCGCCACATCGGTGAAAGTGCCGTCACCATTATTGCGGTACAACAGGTTTGGCGCCGGTGAATAGGACGATGGGTTCAAGGTGTGCGGTACTTCAGACCCATACTGCTGCTGCAATTTCGCCAAGTCCCCGGGGCGATAGATGAAATCCACATAGTTACACACATAGAGGTCGAGATCACCGTCAAGATCGAAGTCTGCCCAGCCACAGCCAGCACCAAACTGTCCATCCCCAACACCGGCCTCCTCTCCTACTTCGGTAAACGACGCACCGTCGTTCCGAAACAACAGGTTGTTCCCGTATGCAGTGACATAGCAGTCGAGATCGCCGTCGTCGTCGTAATCTGCCCACGCCGCAGCCATCCCAAAGACGGGAATGTCCAAACCAACCTCACCGGTGATATCGCGAAACAAATCGCCTTCGTTGCGAAATAGATGACATGTCCCGTGCGGTTCGCCATCCAGGAGGCGCCCCCCAAAGTCCACCACCAACAGGTCGATTCGATCGTCGTTGTCCCAATCACCCCAGGCAACACCGCTACCCATGTCCTCAGGAAGAAGGGAGGATCGAGTCGACGGAAAGTGATCGAATGTCAACCCCCGATCCTGAGCCACCTCTTCGAATGCGAGGGTAACCATCGCTGGATCGATCGTTCGTTCCAGCACGCTCGTAAGCCCTTCGACAGATCCGTCCTCGTTGCGAGCCATCGGATCCTCGCGAACAGTCACGAACGCCGCGACCGCAACCAGCGCAGCGGCAATGAGGATCGACGGCATCCCCCACCGCAGCATGAGTTGATGGCGCTTATTCAGCCGCTGCTTGCTCATGCGGAAGAACTTTGATCCTCTTGATGGTCTCTGACACCTTGGTCACGGGGGACCGGACATCGTTTTCCATTCCGTACACCGTGTCCAAAAACTCTGGATTGGCCTTTCGATACCAAAGTGTCGCGCGAACATGCAGTGCACCGGGGGTTCCCGGGGCGAATGTGTATTCCTCGTTGCGTTCGCCAGGCAGCGATTCTCTGGGTGCAGGGGCAACGCGGCCTCGCGCCATTGATGGACACTGAAGCGTCGCCTCGAATGCGTCAGTTACGCCTGGATACATCGATCGCTTGTAACTCGCTCCAACAAGATCCCACAGGTTGTGCCGATCAATGTATTCCCCACGGCGATCGAACCCGTCTGCCTTGAACACAACCTGCGGCTCAATGAGCTCATCGGTCAATGCATCAATACCGCCAGTCTCATACACAATGTTCCCCGCGTCGTCCGTAACCTCCAACTCTACCCAACTCTCAATCATGTCCAACGGTCCCGTCGGATAATCGTGTCCCGTCTTGTTGTTCGTAAGCAGAACGCGAATGTTGACATCCTCGCCAACTTGCACCTGTTCCGGTGCGACAACCTCCATGCGAATGACGGGACCCTCGGTCCACTTTGCAGCAATCTCTGGAATGTTCAGGTCTCCCCTCATCCACTGTTCGACCAGTGCGACATGCTCCCGACCGTACTTCAGATTCTGCAGGATTGGAATGTACTGATTGGCACCGAGAGTTCGGTGGCTTCGATGCATTCCATCATCAACTGAGCGATTCTGATCCGTCATGTCGCCGGCGGCAGGATCGGCTGAAACAGTCAGCGGCATGTGGCAATCCCGGCACGAGAGCGTGTTGGGATCTTCGTGGCCGTGGTTCCAGCGGCTGTTCTTCCAACTGTCGTACTGATTCTGCCCCTGCACCTTGCCGATGTCAGTATTCACTTCCTTGTCAAGGTACTGTTTGTGACATGCAGCGCAAAACTCCGGGGTCTTGTAAAGCGGCCTGGAGTATGCACTGATATGGTGCCGGGGATAACTGCGAATCAGGAAATCGCTGACGAACTTCGCAGTCGGACCATCATGTAGTTCATAGGCGTACCTCTGCTGTGGCTGCAGGGTGTAATCGGCATTGCCCTGCACATCTGTCTGCACAATGCTGTGACACACAAGGCACGAACACCCCTCGTCTATTCCGCCGGCAACTCCCAGCGTATTGTTCGCACTGTTCTTAGCGCCAGCAAAGAGCGAAATGGGATCGTGACATCCACCGCAGTACCGCGTGTGGGCGGGCGATGTCTCTTCCGCCATGAGCGTCTGTACCCGCTGAAACATGTCATCAAGCGACGAGTACCTGTGGGCGCTGGGCAACCACTCCGCATAGATTTCACTGTGGCATCCGCTTGTGCCGCACCCCGCGGATCCTGTCAACAGGCGTGGATCAACAGCCCCATGATCCTGCATCCATTCCGCAGCTTCGTCGAACACCGAATCCAGTTTTTCCATGGAATCCGAGTTGGCATCAACGGCATTCGCAGCAGTCCTGATGTGCGAGAACAAGCCGACCGGTTCCCCCCTTGCTTCCTCGAACGATGCCAGGAATGCCGCCTTCTTGTCGAGTCCGACGATGTCAATGGCCGACTCTCGCACGCGGTCCTGCCACTGTGTTGTATCGGTTCTGGCAAGGCTCGGTGCAAAGGGGCGATCCTCGCCATACTTCCAGTCGTATTCGGCGGCGAAATGCGTTCGCAGCGGTGGATCGCTGTACAGGGCCGCCCAGACAACCGCGCAGCCCATCAACACTGCTGTAACACCGAGACACCATGTGTAGTACACCCTGCGACTCTGGCGAAGGGCATTGATCATGCCTGGGTTGTTCACCTTTCGAATACCTATCGAGAGGAGGTGGATCACCACAAAGATGGCCATGGCCACGCCGGTGATCAAGTGCACAAGATCCCACGTCCGGCCAATAGCGGGGCCGAAAACTCCCTGCCACGTAAGAACCAGCCCGCTTGCAAGGCACGCCGCCAGCAGCGCAACCGAGACGTAGCCCAGCAGTTGATAGTGACTGAGGTTTCCCTTGCGGCGAACCGCCCAGTGCCGCCAGCAATACCAAGCAACTGGAAAGAGCATGGCCAGTCCGAACACTGTGTGAAGCAGCACATTGAACTGGTTGAATGGCGAGAATGGCAACAGCAGGATGGCTGCCCCTGTGGCAGTCTCGTAGAGCAGCAGGCCGCTGGCGACACCCGTAAGAGATGATCGCCACTCACCTGCCGCGTCGATTCTGGGGGTCTGCTTGTCCTGCATGATGATGCACGCAGGATCGGCCAGAATGCCATATAAATCAAGAGGCGGATATCCTGTTTTTTCGGATTCGATGCACCATTGCCGTTTGATTCACATAGAGTTATGGCAGGAAACTGTGTGGTGAAACTCATCCCCATCGCGATTGGTGTTCTGATGATCGGCATGGGAAGCTCGCCCCTGCCCGATCACCTGACTCTGGAGATCCACGGCGATCACTGGGTCATGTGGAATACTGCCATGAACGATGCAGAGTATCTCCATGTCTTCATGCCGGGCTCGGGCCAACTGCCTGAAATCCGCAGCCAGTGGGTCCTTGAGGGGGCAGCGGAAATGGGCCTGCGAGCCATCGCCCTGGCGTATGAGAACAACGGGCAGGTCCACTTGCTTTGCATGGATTCGAAAGATCCCGACTGCATGGAGAAGATGCGGCTTGAGCGGATCTACGGCGTCGATACCTCCGACATCGTGCAATGCGACGAGACAGAGTCAGTCGTTGGACAATTGACCAGCTTGCACCTGGATCTCCATGAGGAGCACCCGCCATGCCGCCGGAGCGATACTACGGGTTCTACCATGCAAAGGACAATCCGCCGTACACCTTCATTCTCGAAGCGAACTACGCGATGCTACTGGGCATCCGACCCAGCCATCGGCTTGATGTCGAAACCGCCAGTTCGCT
>CAZJKE010000014.1:13750-42592 GCA_964546585.1 uncultured Isosphaeraceae bacterium
TGCTACTGGGCATCCGACCCAGCCATCGGCTTGATGTCGAAACCGCCAGTTCGCTCGATGGTGTCCACCGGCTCCTCTTTACGGAGAAGACACTGAACGAGAAGCAGAGTCCACACACCTATCCCGTATTGGAACGCTTTGCCGAAGTTCACCAGTATCTCGCAGGCACCAATCTGCCGGACGGCTGATCAGAGATTCTGCTGCAACGTCTTTGCTCGCTCGGCATCCGACACATCGCTGTGACAGATTGGCTGCCCCTCCCCCGCTCCCATCTTCGAGGCCATCCGGTGTACTTCCTCCGGACTCAACACGCCCCGCTGATCGAGGATCTCCTTCTGTTCAATCGTCAGCGCGGCCGTCACCTTTGGCTTGTCCCACGCATACTCCGCATCCTTACCCGACGCGAACTCCTGAATCTCCTTGCTGATCCGCACCGAACACCAGTCGTGTCCGCACATCGCGCAGAAGTCAGTATCAACATCCATATCCTCATCATGCATCGCCCGGGCCAGATCCGCATCGAAACTGAGGTCGAAGTGCTTCTGCCAGTTCAAGGCCGCTCGCGCCTTGGTCAACTCATCGTCCGCATTTCGCGTACCCGGAATGCCAAGCGCAACATCGGCGGCATGCGCTGCGATGCGATAGGCGACACACCCCTGCTTGACATCGTCCATCTTCGGCAAACCCAGGTGTTCCTTCGGCGTGACGTAACACAACATCGAAGCGCCATGCCACGCGGCTGCCGTAGCGCCGATGCAACTGGTGATGTGGTCGTAGCCGGGAAAGATATCCGTGACAAGCGGACCAAGTACATAGAACGGCGCTCCGTGACAAAGCGACCGCTGCAACTTCATGTTGTATTCAATCTGATCGAACGGGACATGCCCCGGCCCTTCCACCATGACCTGCACACCCTTGCTCCAGGCCCGCTCCGTCAATTCGCCAAGAACTTCCAACTCGCGAATCTGGGCCTCGTCGGTCGCATCAGCAAGCCCGCCAGGACGCAACCCATCGCCCAGCGAAAACGAGACATCGTATTCCCGCATGATGTCGCAAATATCGTCAAAGCAGTCGTACATCGGATTCTGCCGACCGTGATGAATCATCCACTTGGCCAACAGCGAACCGCCGCGCGAAACGATGCCGATCAGGCGATCCTTGATGTACGGAATGTGCTGTTGCAGGACTCCCGCGTGGATGGTGAAGTAGTCGACACCCTGCCGCGCCTGGTTCTCCAACTCATCGAGAATCATCGATGTGGTCAGATCCTCGATGCGACGGCCGATGATCATCGAATAGATGGGCACTGTTCCAATTGGAACCGTCGATGCGCAAATAATCGCCTCGCGGCATGCATTGAGATCGCCGCCGGTGGACAGGTCCATGACGGTGTCAGCGCCCCAACGAACAGCCCACCGAAGTTTTTCGAGTTCCTCCTCGATGTCCGATGACACCGGCGAAGCGCCCATGTTCGCGTTGACCTTCGTCAACGATGCCCGGCCGATCGCGGTGGCCTCAAGGTTGTGTGACAGATGAACCGTGTTCGCTGGAATGATCATGCGACCCGCTGCGACCTCGTCCCGCACCTGCTCACCGCTCAGGTGCGGCTCCCGCTGCGCAATGCGATTCATCTGCGGCGTAATTGTGCCTGCCCGCGCATGCTCCAATTGAGTCACTGCAGCACCATTGTGCTCGCCGATGAAATCCCACGCTGTCTTCGCCGACGGCGACGGCATACCCGGCGTATCCGGTGATGAATATGTCAGCGGTCCACCCACATCCGCCGCCGCCGCAAACGACCCGGGGGTGGTGCCCGTTAGATCAGTCGACGGGTTGGCCGCACCGTGGACCGGAAGGGGGTGTGATGCGGCGCCGATGCGGCTGTCGTGTTCTTGCATCGCCGCAGTGTACCCCCGCTACAATCGAAGCCACTGATGCGTCGCCTGATCCTTGCACCCGTTCTGATCGCCGCGGCCACGATCCTGTCGGGATGCCTCTCCTCGCAGGGGCTCGCGGGTAAGACCATTCACCTTGACACAGCCGGACCGCTGGTTATTGATGTCGAGTCGTTCGCCGGCAATGTTCGTGTGGCCGCAAATCCAATGGCCGCAGGTACAACCATCCGCGTGCATCGCCGGGCCGACTACGGAGTCGGTCGACGAGGCGAAGGGCTGGAGGCCATGGAGGGAATCGAGTGGTCCGCCCGCATCCAGCCAGGTGACCTGGGCCAAGTCCTCCGCGTCCAAGCGTGGTGCGAGCAGAACCCCCTCAACCTCTTGTATGCCGACATCGAAATCGTCGCCCAGAACATCGAGAACCTGTACATCAAGACCCAGCGAGGAAGTGTCGAAGCAGTCGATGTCACCGGCAACATTTCCGTGATCACCAGCGACGGAATCGTTCGAATCGCATCAAACCACCCGCTACTCGGCGCGGTCTCCGTGCAAAACCGCCGCGGCGACGTGTTCTATCGCGTACGTGGGGAGTCCACGGGTCACTTCGAATGCACGACCAGTGGCGGCGAAACAGCTGTCGACGCCGAGCATGGCCGCCTCGAGTTGCTTCCCGGTACGGCGAGAGGTCGCCTGTTTGCTGTCCTCAACAGCGGCAAGAACCCCATTCGCCTTCGAACGACCGACGGCGATGTTCGCGTGTCCATCACGAAGACCCCGACGATCGGGCTTCCTTGGACGGGCGGCGATTGGCTGCAATGGTGATGGGCTGAGGATGGCCGGCCAACGTGAATTGCACGACCACTACTTCCGGGAAGCCAAGCGGGAAGGATACCGAGCACGCGCTGCCTACAAGTTGATCGAGATCGACGATCGCCGCGATGTCATCGCCACCGGTGACAAGGTGCTGGATCTCGGAGCCGCTCCCGGCAGTTGGCTACAGGTCGCAAGTCGCCGCGTGGGCGATCGCGGATGTGTCGTCGGCATCGACCTTCAGGACATTGACGCCGGGTTACCGAGTCATGTTCGAATGATTACTGGAGATGTCAATGACGCCCACGCATTGCCCGAAGCCCCCTTCGATGTTGTCTTGAGCGACATGGCACCCTCGACGACCGGCAACCGGACTATCGATCACCATCGGTCCGTGCGACTCTGCAACACCGCACTGGACCTCTGCCGCACGATACTCCGACCCGGCGGCAACCTTGTCATCAAAGTCTTTGAAGGCGAGTCCTACCGCGACCTGCTCGACCAGTGCAGCCAGTGTTTCGAATCCGCCAAGGGTTTCAAACCCAAGGCGTCGCGAAACGCATCGACGGAGATGTATATCGTGTGCCACCGGCGCTTCGAGTCGCTCGCACCACCACCGCCAACTGCGCCGCCTCCGCCTGCGAGCGGCTGGTAGTCAGACCATCCTCGCACCGGCAGCATCCGCCGCCTCAATGATGCGTTCGGCGGTTCGGATGGCCATGGACCCTGCCTCCGCATCGACATCGGGAGTTCGACCGCTGCGAACTGCGTCGAGGAAGTCGATGGCCTGCAGCGTCAGCGCGTCTTCATCGCCAATCTCCATCTCTTCCACATCGACCAGCCCGAGGTAGTCGATCGAGGACAGGTCCTCGCCATCGGCCAGCCGCTGGCGGACATCGGCGAGTTGCACTTCGTTCGCTGTCTTTCGAATCAAGGTGACATCGCGCTTGACGAAGTCCGCCGAAAGATACGCGTCCTCGCTGATGATCCGCATCTTCCGCTCCGTCTTCATCGCAAGGCGACTTGCCGTCACATTGGCGGTGCAGCGAAGACCATTGGTGTCTGGTGGAAACACAAGCCGCGCATTGCACACATCTTCCGCCTCGCCGAGCACACTCACCGCGTTGGCGTAAATCTCCTGTGGTTCGGCACCGAGCAACATTGTCAGCAGGTCGAGATCGTGAATCATCATGTCAAGCACGACGCCGACATCCACGCTGCGGAACGTCATCGGACTGATCCGAGTCATCTCGATGAACCGTGGTCGCAATCCCTCCACCGATGCAATCGCGCGCATGACGGGGTCGTATCGAACGACATGCCCAACCTGCAACACGGCGCCTCCACCCTCTGCTGCCTGTGCTATCGATACAGCGGTCTCTTTGTCAGGGGCCAGTGGCTTTTCGATGAGGCAGGAAACACCACTTCTCAAGAGGGGTTCGGCGGTTTCGAAGTGATGGACCGTCGGCGTGGCAATTGTCACTGCGTCCACCCCCGCCGCAAGAAGTTCCTCGACAGTCGCCAACGACGAGCCACCCCACTCCTCCACGATGGTGTTGCGGCGGTCTGCATCATGATCGACGACGCCCACGAGTTCAGCACCATCCATCTGGGAATATATCCTTGCATGGTGTCGACCCATGCGACCCACGCCCACCACGCCGCATCGGATCGGTTCTGTTCCCGCTGCCATGCCCGGATTCTACTCGCGACCCCGATCGCGACGCTCGACATATTCTTGCCACTCCCGAGCGTGGTGAATGGCCTGCATGACAGAGGATGTGAGCATGAGCATCCCCAGCGGTGCCCCAAGCAGGAGTACCGCCGCCACGATCTGGATGCCAATCACCACAATGCCGGGCAAGGGCGTCACCGACACACCCATCGCCAGCAGAAACAATGCAGGTGGTCCCCATGCAGCCGCTTCCAGATACCGCCGAGCGGTCTGGTCCCGAACCCAATCGGCGAGTTCAGAGAGAAGCAGTAGAAGACAGAAGCCCCCAGCAACCGCCAATGCCCATCCGGAAAACCATGCGGCCTGCACGATCGCCGCGCCAGTGCCGCCAGTGGGCCATTGATTGGTTGCAGCAATCAAGACCGCGCCGAGCGACGCCCACCGCGCAACAAGCCTCAGCACGCCCTTTGGGCCAAACCCGTACCGCACCGCTTCGCGATCAAGCACGGGGCGGGTCAGGAGCATCGAGCCACCGATCCACACCATGGCTATGACGACATCGATCACCAACCGTTGATTCGTGCCGAGTTCAAAGTTCCCGCCCAATGCCGCCTTGGCAAGCACTGCCGGAATGACCAGGCTGGTAGCCGCGCAGCATGTCGCAAGACGACGTACCAGCGGCTCGGGCATTTGAGACAGAGGCGCATCCGGCGCATAGGTAACACGAGTTGATGCGCCGCACTCTGGGCATGTTCCGCCCCAGGGCAATCCCCGCAGGTCATAGCCGCAATCTCGGCAGGTGCTTCCCTGCTCAAGTGTTGGTTGGCCTTGCCACGGCGTCATTCGCCGGGCTTCCGAATCGATGCTTTGCGATCCATGCGCTCCCGCTTTGCCCGGATGCGGTCGAGCCGTTCCCCGCCCGCATCCTCGCCATGCAATGAGAGGTGTTCGCTGACTCCAAGCAGAAACAGAGATCTTGCGAACATCAAGAGCACGACCAACCACGCAACGAGTGCAAGGAACATGAAACAACCGTACATGTAACTGGCAGATGGTCCAGTGAACTCCATGGCTTGGGCCCGTGTCCACGGCGCAACCAGCACGAGAAAGCCAAGCGTTGGTATCGCCCAACCGACGATGTTGAAAGGACCGGCCAATGCATACCTGTCCAGACGAATAGCCAGACCGCAGAGCCAGAAGGCCATCGCTGCCGTACCCAGTCCGCCGATCACCTGCAGAAAGAACGACACGGCGGCGCCACCATCAACGACCAGTGGGATCGCTGCGGCGCCCAGCCAACACCATTGCAACCACCGGCTTGCCTGCCGCAGCGCGCGATGCGCCGGCAACATGGCAGGGTCGAGTTTCGGAATAGTCAGGCCGAAGGTCGCCGCCATCCATGTCCCGGCCAAGACCAGATTGGCGAGTCCGCGGAGTTCGGGTTCCAGCGCCGACAGCATGACCAGGGCTTGCACGGCAGCAAACGCCAGCAGACAGGTGCCGCCGAGCAGCCCAAAGATGCGAACGCGGCGGCGAACATCGGGCATCGGCGCAAGCGACGATGGCACGAGGAATTCCGCAACGCGCCGATCCAACCAGGAGCGAGGCGCATCATCCATTGGAGAAGCATGTTCCCTTGCCTCCGTTCCGCATTCGGGACAAGGCGCATCTTCATCATCGTGACCACGCAAGTCGTATCCACACTTGCGACAGACCGCCACGTACTCAGGATCCATCAATCAGACCCCTGACCTCGTCGACATTCTTGATGAGCCACGCCCGCTCGTCCTCTTCCGGAATCTTTGCGCCAACCTGTACCGCAAGGCCGAGCTGTTCCGTCGCTGTGGCAAAGTCACCGCTGGCAACAAGTGATCGAGCCATGCCTTCGTGAGCAAATGCAAGGTCGAACGAACCAAAGTCCTCCGATTCGCACGCTTCCAGATATCGCCTTGCGTAGTGCATGGCCGGGTCACCACGGCCGAGCACTGCGTACACCCTGGCGATCTGCCAGTCACCGCGGGCGAAATTGATCGGCTGGCCCACAAGGCCCCAGAAGTACCTCGAGGCGTGCGTTGTATGCACCATTTCCTCATCCTGGTCCGGCGTGCGATCCTCAAGATCGAGCAACTCCCAGGTCCGGTTGAACAGGCTCGCGGCACGCCGTCGCCCATCAAGTCGCTCGTCATCACCGCCTCTGGGCATGTCAGGCCTCCTTCTCTCCAGAATACGCCCTTTTTCCCTTTGAGGAGGACCTCTCTCGGGATACCCTAGGTGCGGGTCTGCTTGTGGAGGAGCAATACCATGACACATCAATCACTTGCGATCGGGCTAGGCCCGCTCGTGGCACTTGCCGCCGCAGCGTCACCCCTTCCAACGCCTCCTGAGGGCCCCGCTCCGATCATCGAATCTGAGCCCGTCGATCGGGACTTCGTGCCGTGGTGGAATGGCCCCGGAATAGATGGTGATGATCTTGACTGGGACATGGACTGGCCGCTGGACATCTACCACGCGATGCCTGAAGAGGGCACTGGTGGCAAACACCGCGGACCCAACATCATGATGCGGCACGATGCCTCCACCGGTATCACCACGCCTGTTGGACGGCCAGGACCACTCCGGGGGCGAAGCGGTGTCGCGGGCACGAACTTCACCGGCGTGGATGGTCCAATCGAGTGGGAGGTTGACCGTGGATTCGGCACAATGGGACTCGCCACTGGTGCGTCGCTCTATCCCGCACGTGTCAATTGCCGGATCCGCGCCCAGTTCACCGGCACAAATCCATCAGGCACCTCAGGATCGTTCATATTCCAGGGATCCGGCACGCTCATCGACGCCGAGACGGTTCTGACCGCCGGCCATGTCATCTACATGAACACCTGGACCAGTCCGACCACGGGTGTCCTGTGGACGTTCAATGCATTCCCCGACTGGTGCGTTGTACGGCCCGCAACTCACCTTGGCACGGACAACTGGGGCGTGGCCAATGGAACCGCCTACTGGGCCGGAACAGCGTGGATGAACAGCGGCGACTTGGATGCTGATGTCGGACTTATCGCAGTGGACCGAGCAGCAGGCATGCTGACGGGGTGGCACGCTTGGGCGTTCGGCGGCGACTGTGGCTGGGTGGAAGATCAGACCTTCTTCAACTTCAGTTACCCGGGAGAGGACTGCGACGGCGGCGGACCGCTTCATAACGGAAACGACATGTACTTCTGGAGCGGCGCGTTTGACAGTTGCCCGAATAACCAACTTCAGATCGACACGACAGCGGGTTGCACAACCGCCGTCTGGGGTGGGCAAAGCGGTAGCGGTGCGTATTACATTGATGGTGCCGGCACAAGACGAGTTCTGGGCGCGTGTTCGACATCCGACCGCGCCACATGGGGGCGATGGGTACACCTGTGGGAGGCAGTGAGCGATGACATCGTGGACACGATCATTCCCGCCGCTCGTGGCAACACCATGGATCTCCAGGCCATGTGGATGCGGCAGCCCGCTGGCAGCCCGATCGTCTACACCGCTGGATCATCCATCCCGTCAACACTTGTCCGCCTCGCAAATGCAACCAACGGCATCGGTAGCGGCGGCTGGCTCACACGAGTCTATCTCTCCACGAATCAGGACATTTCCGCAAGCGACACACTCCTGAGTTCGGTGTTCTACGACTGGGATGTTTCCGCAATGACCCACGCTGACCTGGAGGTCAACAACATTCAGATTCCGGTGAACACTCCGGATGGAATCTATTTCATAGGGCACCTGCTGGATTCCGGAACAGACTCTGACACCAGCAACAACGACACGGACAATTGGGATTGCACGGGAATCATCGTCGTGGCCTCCGCCGACCCGGAAGCCGTGGACGCCACGCCGCTTGCCAGTGTGGCCTATGCCGGTGAGTCGCTTGATGTGCAACTGGACTTCGCCAACAACGGTGCCGCCAGTGCATTCGACCCAGTGCTGGTCGTCAGAGCGTCGACTGATCAGAACATCACGGATGCTGACCCCCTTCTGGCCAATGTGTTCATCGGCACCCTCTCCGGCTTGGGCAACTGGTCTCTTTCGCCGAGCGTAAACATCCCCGCCAACTTCCCCGCCGGAGAATACTTCATCGGATTGACCATCGAATCCTCGACAACCGATGCAAATCCGTCCAACAATGTTGTTGCGTCCAACTCGACCTTTTCCGTCGCATATCGACCGGCCAACGACGATTGTGAGAGTGCCACCTGGATTCCAGATGGGACATTCTCAATTGACACGACCGGAGCATCCACCGACGGAGCAACCCATGCCGAATGCGCCTTCGACGGAACCACCTACAACGATGTCTGGTACCGATACATCGTCCCCTTTGACGGGCAACTCACAGTTTCGACATGCTCAGACCTTGGCGGTGACTCCGACTTTGACACTGACATTGTGTTGTACCTGGGCGACTACTGCGACTCCATGCAGATGATCGCCTGTAATGAAGATGATCCGGATCATCCATGCGGCGGACAACCGAATTACCAGAGCACCGCTACCGCACTTGTGCAGGTCGGGCAGAGTGTGCTCATTCGCGTTGGGGCGTATGACCCCAATGGGTTCGGTACAGCACAACTCGTCGTGCATACCCGCCCGGTCAACGACAATTGCGAGGACGCCCTGCCCATTGGCAATGGTGACGAAGCGTTCAGTACACTCGGAGCAACCACCGACGGCGTCAGTCATGCCGAGTGTGCCGACGACGGGCAGACCTACCACGACATCTGGTACACCTATCAGTCACCGTGCAGCGGCACGCTCACAGTCAGCACCTGCGATCAAGCAGACTACGACACAGACCTGGTCGTCTACGAAGGTTCCTGCTCAGACGACGCCAATCTCGCCTGCAACGACGACTTCTTTGGTTGTGAGGGATTCACCTCTCTTGTGGAGGCGCCGGTAATCGCCGGGAATGTCTACCTCATCCGCGTGGGAGGGTGGAGGGATGGCGACATGGGCACGGGTGTCCTGACGCTGTCCTGCGACAGCGGAGTCGACGGCGATGTCAACAACGACGGCATCGTGGATCTGGACGACCTGCTTGCGATTATCGCCGCCTGGGAGACAAGCGGTGATGATGGCACCGACCTGAACGGAGACGGCGTCGTCAACATCCATGACCTGCTCATCGTCGTAGCCAACTGGGACTGAGCCGGTCAGGCGGAACAGGCGCGGCGACCTGATGTTGATTTCTCGGCATGTGTAACGGCGTTGCGGAACATCTGCAGGCCCGGTGGATCGTACGACGGCATTTCCATTCTTGTCCAGGTCGGATGCTGCGTCCACCGCAGGTATCGCTCCGGATGCGGCATCAAACCAAAGACGAGACCGCTGGCGTCACAGATGCCCATGACATCGCCGATCGATCCATTCGGATTGTCGTCAGGAGCGTATCGACAGGCGATCCGACCGGACTCCTCCAGATCCCGAAGCAACTCGTCCGAACCCGGAACGAATCGGCCTTCGCCGTGTGCAATTGGTAACAAAGATGTGCCGGCTTCGGCAGTCATTCCGCGCGTCCATATGCAACGGGTCTCCTGCGGCACCCGCATCTCGACCCAGCGGTCGATGAACCGAGCTGACGCATTCTGGGAAAGCGCGATCGTCGGTTTCGGCGCAGTTGCGGGCCAGTCCATTCCCGGCTGAGGACCGGGCAGAAGCCCGAGCTGCGCTGCAACCTGAAAACCGTTGCATGGCGCGATCATTGGAACGCCGCGTCGCACTGCGGCCGACAGTGCCGGGTACAGCGATGCACGCATCAACTGCGCCATGATCCTTCCCGCCGCCACCGCGTCGCCATAACTGAAGCCGCCGGGAAGCCCGACAAGATCCGCTTCCTCCACAAGAGATGGATGCTCCATCAGTGCGTTGATGTGGACAGAAAACGGCTCCGCACCAGCGAGCGCGAACCCTTCCGCCAATTCACGGTCGCAGTTGATACCGGGAGCCGTGATGACCAGTGCGCGGAGTGTCATACCGATACCCCAGACTCCCAGGCGGATCGCAGTTCATCCAGGCTCCAGGACGCGATTCCATTCGAGAGGCGATCACTACCATTGAACCTGCCGACGATTGTCCAATCGACATCGCCTATCCCAGCAAGATCAGATTCCTTCATCTCCAGTAGATAGCGTGCCGGGGTCTCCGTGAAACAGGTGGCATCGGCGGGCAGGTCGAGGTCCAACCCAATGCCCCCCGCAAACGCCATTTCCGCCGCCGCCACAAGTACGCCGCCCTCGCTGCAGTCGTGCGCTGCCCGCACGAGCCCAGCCTTGATAAGCCTGTGCACGGCCGCGGCGTTATGAGGACCGTCCTCCAGCGGAGATGGTGGAAGCGAACCCGCAAAGCCCAACAACATCGCCAAGTGAGAACCGCCCAACTCTTCGCCGCTGCGACCAATCAACACCAGCACGCTTTCCGGCGACTTGGCGTCCATGGTCACACAACCACCGACGTCCGCCACAATGCCGAAGCCCGAGATCAGCAGCGTCGGCGGAATGCGAATGGTGCAACCGTCCTCGGTCGTGAACTGGTTATTGAGTGAGTCCTTGCCCGAGATGAACGGTGTGCGATACGCCATTGCCGCGTCGTAGCATCCCTCCGCACATCGAACCAGGGCCCCGAGACTCTCCTCATCCTTCACACCCGGCCAACAGAAGTTGTCGAGGATGGCAATGCGAGAAGGATCACCGCCAACACATGTAATGTTGCGAACACACTCGTCCACCGCCACAGCCGCCATGAGCCACGGGTCATCCCGCAGCCCAGTCGCCAGCCCATTGCCAATGGCAAGACCACGGCTCAAACCGCGAACAGGTGTAATAACTGCAGCGTCCGATGGCCCGCCGCCGCCCGGTCCCGCAAAGGGCCGAATCACACTCCGCCCCTGCACTTCGTGGTCGTACTGTTCGATGATGCAGCGTTTCGAGGCGATGTTCGGCATCGCGAGCATCTGCGGAAGCACCCCCTGCACATCCACATCAACGTGCTGTTGAGAGGTAGCCGGAGGTGACCATCGTGCCGTCCGCACTGTGTCCGGCAAACCACCATGCATGAAGGCCATGTCAAGCCGCCCAACCTCGGTGTCGTCAAATCGAAGAATGAGTTCGCTGTTGGGAGTGCCGAATTCGCCGAGATCGCAGAGTTCCACATCATGGCGATCGCAGATGGACTGCAGCAGTGGCACGCGGTGCGAAGACACAGCGAGCACCATCCGCTCCTGCGCCTCGCTGATCCAGATTTCATGCGGTGTGAGACCGGCGTATTTCAGCGGCGCTCGCTCCAACTGCACTGTGGCCCCAAGATGTTCGCCCATCTCGCCAACCGCGCTGGAAAACCCGCCCGCCCCACAATCTGTAATCGCCGTGAATATGCAGCCCTCTGCATGATCGCGGGCCTCAAGGATCGCGTCGAGCATCTTCTTCTCGGTGATCGCGTTGCCTATCTGGACTGCGTGAGAAAACTCGTCGGCGTGCATGTCAGTCAACTCCGCGGATGAGAATGTCGCCCCATGTATGCCATCCCGACCAGTGCGGCCACCTAGCGCAATGATCCGATCACCCGGGCGAGGATCGCCCTCGATCGCCGTTCGCGGCATCACGCCTACACATCCGCAGTACACCAGCGGGTTTCCCACATACTCGTCATCAAACCAAACACCACCATTCAGCGTCGGAATCCCCATGCGGTTGCCATAGTCGCGAACACCGCGAACAACCTCGCAGAGAATGCGCCGCGGTCGAAGACAGCCTGCGGGCGGTGATTCGTTCCCGAGTTCCCCAACACAGAACACATCCGTCGCCGCGATGGGCCGCGCTGCCAACCCCGTGCCAATAATGTCGCGGATGCAGCCACCAATGCCCGTCGCAGCTCCGCCATATGGCTCAAGCGCTGAAGGGTGGTTGTGTGTTTCGACCTTGAAACACACAGCGTGATTGTCATCAAACGCCACAATGCCCGCGTTATCCACAAACACACTCAGACACCAGTCGATGCCGTCGTCCATCAACTCCCTCGTTGCAGCCGCCACAGTCGACTTGAGCAGGTTGTGAATCGTGACGGTGCCATCTTCGTGGTATTCGTATCCCGGCCGCCGCACATCTGCAATCGGCCCGGCATATCTGATCGTCGCCTTCAGCGTCTTGTGCACACAGTGCTCGGACCAGGTCTGCGCCAGCGTCTCCAGTTCGATGGCTCGAGGATGACGACCAAGGTCACAATAGTGCGCACGGATTGCCTGCATCTCGGAGAGGTCCAAGAACAGGTGCGCCTCTCGGGAGAGTTTCTCGAGCGCAGCGTCATCGAGATCCGCAAGCGGAACCTCAGGTACGACCATGTCGTGCTCATGGCCCCCGGGAAAAGTGGCGGGGTGATGTGGCCGCTCGTGAATGCCGTGAATGACCGTGTTCGCCAGACACCGCTCGGCGACGGTGCGGGCCTGATTCGATGTCACCCCATGCATGTCATATCGCACACCCGTTCGAACAGCCACTGGTGTGCCAAGAAGATGTTCAACAGCACGCTCGACCGCCTGCGCCGCCGGATCCATGACACCAGGCAACGGGTGCACCTCTACAATCGCGTCCGATCGCATTGGACTCGCACCAATCGTCATGGACTCCGTGACAGGATCACATAACAATTCGTTCGCGAGCCGATGCAGGGATGCTTCGTTGAGGTCTCCCTCTACAAGAAATACCTGCGCCGTTGCCACTGTCCTCGGCACACAATCAAGCCCGGATGACATGGCCTGCACCCGCGCAGCGTACCCGCGAGGATCACTGCGACCATCCGCCGGCCTGACTTCGATGCGGTGCACCGTCATGTAACGCGATGGTAGCACCACCTGCACGCTCCCGGCGATACCATGACCGATGATGTCAGAACTTCCTCACTTCGAACTCTTCACCGACGGGGCATGCCTGGGAAACCCGGGCCCCGGAGGATGGGCCTACATTCTTCGCGATGCCAGCGGAGCGGAAATCGAACACAGCGGTGGCGAGCCTGCGTCAACCAACCAGCGCATGGAAGTTGCTGCCGTCCTCGCAGCACTCCAATCCCTCGAACAACCCTCCCGGATTCACCTCTTCTCCGACAGCAAGTATGTCACCGACGGACTCACCGTGTGGTTGGAGAACTGGATTGCCAAGGGCTGGCGAACCGCAGGCCGCAAACCAGTGAAGAATCAAGACCTCTGGAAGCCGCTTGCGGAACAACGCGAGCGACACGAGATCGCCACCACTTGGGTCGAAGGCCATACAGGACACCCCGAAAACGAACGATGCGACCAACTCGCGTTCGCCGCCGCAGAGGCAGTCAAGGAAAGTGGGCCATAGCCCCTTTCGTCACAAAGAAACCGGACTACGATGTACGGATGTGGCGACTAGCGATCTCTCTCCTCGCCCTTCTCGGGTCCTCAACAACATCTGCCCACGATCACGCACCGCCATGGTTGAGCGGGGAATCGCTCGACAAAGGTCTGTCGATCGTGATCCACGCACCTTCGGTCCTCCGAACAGACCGCCCATTCCCTCTCAGCGTGCAAGTGCGGAACATCGATGCACCCGGCGATGTTCTGGTGCAGTCGTTCCGACTCGACGGAAACACCAAGCAAACCCCCGCCACAAAGTTACTTCCAGCCCCGAACGGACTGCTTGAAAAGACACGCCTGCTCCAGGAATCACTGCACACAACAGCATCAAGACACGATCGGCCCGGCACACTTCGCCTCGCCAAATCGTACACCGATGCGCTTCGGTCACTCACGCAACACGCAGCAACCGCCGCATGGATCGTCGATCCCAAAGACTACCCAGAAATCATTCGCCTCAAGATCGAAGTCCAACTCGCGGACCGCACGATTGAGCGGACCATCACAGTGCCGCGAAATCCCCCGCTTCCCACCGGAGGACCGCCTCAACTGACAGTAGAAGTTGATCGCGACGGTGGCATCCAACCCATCCCATCGCCTCGCGGCGCCACAACTCTCTGGTGGCTGGCCGGCGACCAACATGTTCACACAACGCTCTCGATCGACGCCGCCGTACTCGACGGTACCGAAGAAGGACCATACGAATACGCAGCAACCGCACAGGCCATGGGACTTTCCTGGATCGTCTTCACAGACCACTCCAACATCCATGGATCCTGGTTCGGAACAGACTACTACACGGAAGAACAGTTCAACCAAGGGCAGGCAGAGGCACAGGCCTACCGCGCAGACCATGACTGGCTTGCCATCTACAGCCAGGAAATGGGGCTCGGCCAGCAGGGATTCTGGGATCTACCTTCCCACATGCTCATGCTGCCGCTGGCAGAGGACCTTCCCGGCATCGTCCCCAACCCATCCGACGGACTGGTGTTCGGCCACGCCGAGTGCGAAAGCGAACAAGTCATCATCGATCGCATCAACGACACCGGTGCCTTCGGCTTCATCGCCCACCCCTACGACTGGGCCTACCTCACCTTCTATGAATGGGACTGGAACAACGGCACAACCGGCTGGGCAGGCATGGAAATCTGGTGTGACGCCCACGGCGAATTCGAAGACGACGATCAAGACACACTGAACACGTGGCACAACCTGCTCAACTCCATCAGCCCGCCCACCAATGGCGAACTTCCCGACCGAAGTGGGTGGCCCACACGGTTTCCCGTCGCCATCGGCAACAGCGATGCACACGAACCCGGCCTGATCGGCCAAACCCTCACCTACGCAGCCATGCCCGACAGTTCCCGCGAAAGCGTGCAAGATGCCATGCTGCATGGACGCTGCGTTGCCTCCAATGGACCACTTGCCTGGCTTCGAGTCAATGGTGCCATTCCCGGCTCCGTCGCCCTACTCCCCAACGGCTACAACCTCGTCACCGTCTCCCTGCGAACAAACGAATCCCTCGGCTACGCCGGCGATTACCAAGTCACCATCCTCGTCAACGGAGAAGTCCGCCAAGTCATCGAACCCACCGGCATCCCCCTGTACGCCATCGACATGCAGGTCAACGGACTCGGGATCAACAATGACAGCCGCTTCATCACCCTCCGCATCGATCGCAGCGACGGCCAGCGACACGCCTTCTGCAACCCAATCTGGCTCCAAATGACCATTCCCGGCGACCTCAACGGTGACAACACCATCAATGTCCTCGACCTGCTCATCCTCGTCGCCAATTGGGGCGATTGCAGCGGCTGCACAGCCGATATCGACCACGACGGTACCGTAGGCGTCACCGACATACTCGCCCTGCTGGCAGCCTGGACCGGATAAAGAACACCAACGCTTGCCCGAAACCACCGCTCCCTCTACCATACGCGGCTCAACCCCCGGATCCCCCCCGGAATTCTCCCCCGGATTTCCCCTCCCGGAATCACCCCGGAACGAACCGCATGCCAACGATCAACCAACTCGTCCGAAAACCCCGCCGCTCACCCAAGGCTAAATCGAAGGTCCGTGACCTTGACGGATGCCCCCAAAAACGCGGCGTCTGCCTACAAGTGAGAACCGTCACCCCCAAGAAGCCGAACTCGGCCCTCCGAAAAGTCGCTCGCGTTCGCCTCTCCAACGGCAAAGAAATCACAGCCTATATCGGCGGCGAAGGACACAATCTCCAAGAACACTCCATCGTCCTTGTCCGCGGCGGACGCGTCCGCGACCTCCCCGGCGTCCGCTACCATGTCGTTCGCGGCTCGCTCGATGCCCTCGGTGTCGATGGACGAAAACAGGGACGATCCAAGTACGGAACAAAGCGAGTCAAGTAAGAAACCCATCAAGGCAAGTAATCGCGGTCACGACCAAACGGCAATACGCCGATCGCGGTGAACAACAGCAACCCCGGCACACACCGGGAAGCAGATGAGCCGAAAGGAAGAACGCAATGTCAGGTCGCATCACCAAATCTGAACAACAACTTCGTCCCGACCCGCGGTACGGTGACAAAGTGCTCGCAAAGTTCATCAACTGCATCATGTACAGCGGCAAGAAGGCCGTCGCACAACGCGTCATGTACAACGCACTCGATCGCATCGACCAGCGTTTGAAGAAAGAGAAGAAGGAGGACGGCCCCGCAACCGCCATCGAGGTCTTCCACAAGGCACTGGAAAATGTCAGGCCCAATGTCGAGGTCCGCTCAAAGCGGGTCGGCGGGGCCAACTATCAGGTCCCAATGCCTGTCACCGCCCGCCGGCGGCAGAGCCTGACCTTTCGTTGGATCATCCAGGCAGCCCGCGGAGACAAGGGCAAGCCCATGGCACATCGGCTGGCGAAGGAACTCTGGGACGCGTCCATGGGCGAGGGCAAGGCCGTGACTGTTCGCGAACAGACACACCGCATGGCCGAAGCCAACAAAGCGTTCTCGCACTTCGCCTGGTAAACAGTCCTACCATGCATGCATGGTGGTACTCCTCGCCACAACTCTGGTTGCCCTGCTGGGCAGCGTTGATGCAACACCCGCATCCTCTGTGCGCGACGCAGAGCGACTGCTCGTATCCGAGGCGCGCGAAATCGCCGAATCGGGAGCATTGCCGCGCCGCAGCCTCTCCTTTGCACACTCGTTCTCGCAGCCAATCAGCGGCGCATTGATAAGCACTCGATTGCTCCGCCCGCTGGACAAGAACCCCATTGCCGACGCATATGTTCGCTGGCAAATGACAGGGTTCGAAGCCACCCTTCCTGACATGTCGAATGTCGCCTTTGGCCGCTTCCTCGACAACCTCCCACCGCTGCCCACAAACCCACTGGCAGATCAGAACATCGTTCGCGATCTGTCTAACGCTGCATCCGCGGAGAGATCGCTCGGCCCAGCAGAACAAGGAGTGATTGAAGAGTGGTGGAAGAACGCACGCAGCGAAAGGCGGAAGATCGCGCGGCTCACATTGCCAGGTGTTTCCCTGCGACAGTGGGTCATCGAGCAGCGAGCGGACAATCCCACACAACACGTGTTGGCGCGCCTGGAGTACCTCATGGCACTCGCGGTAGCCGGGTGGCCCATGGATGAGGCTGCGGAAGAAACAGAAGAGGCATTCCGCGACATCGGTGGTAGAGGTGGCATACCACTCGATGCATGGCCCCATGTGTCATCCGTCGCACAACAACTCGCGGGCATGCAGCGACTCATGGTCGCCAATCTGGCTCTCGAAGAGGGTCGCCTCACCGTGCAGTGGGCCGACACGGCACTTGACGACTTCGCCCTCAGCCGGTTGCTCCGCCGACTGCTTCCACGAGCAAGCGGCAGTGGTGACGGATTCCTCGGCCACGACCTCGGTGGAGACAACCCGTGAGCGACCGCTATCACCGACAACGGCTTGTGGAATCATTGGGTGATGCGGGACAGGAATCCCTGGCAGAATCCCGCGTTACGATTGTCGGCACAGGGGCACTCGGCTGCGGCGTAGCGGATCTACTCGCACGAGCTGGCGTCGGCTCGCTCACCCTCATCGATCGTGACATCGTCGAAGAAACGAATCTGCAACGACAAGTTCTGTTCGACGAAGATGATGCCGTCCAGCACCGGCCCAAGGCGGCGGCGGCGGCAGCGCGACTTGAGGAGATCAACAGCCACATTGCCATAACACACCATGTCGAAGATCTCACGCCCAGAAACGCCGAGCAACTTCTCATGGGCACTGATCTCATCGTGGACGGGCTGGACAATTTCGAAACCCGCTATCTGCTGAATGACATATCCGTCGCGCACGGCATCCCATTTCTCTTCGGCGGTGTTGTTGCCGCGCAGGGAAACACCATGACCATTCTTCCGTCCCACAATCAAGTGCGAGAAGCGTGGGATACTCGCGTGCGGTGGACCAGCGAGCAGTCAACACCCTGTCTCCGATGCCTCTTTCCCCAGCCGCCTCCGCCAGGAACGCACGACACCTGCGACACAGCCGGTGTGCTTGGCCCAGCGGTCGCGATCGTCTGCGGCTGTCAGGCGATGGACGCGATCAAACTCCTTGCGGGCCATATCAAATCTGTTCGCCGCGCGCTGCTCGTCTTCGACATGTGGCGTAGCGAAAGCAACAGGATGGGCACTTCTTCCCCAGACGAAGCGTGTCCCTGCTGCGGAACAGGCAACTTCGAATTTCTGGATGACGCCACGGTCGCGCAACCAACTGCGTTGTGCGGCCAAGACGCTGTACAGATTCCCGCGTCTGGCAATGTCGCACTCGACCTGCCGAGGCTGAAGGACAAACTCACACCGCACGGGCACTTCGAAGACAACGCCTACCTCGTACGCGGCATGCTGGAACAAGAGCAGTTGGAACTGCTCTGTTTCCGCGACGGGAGAGTCGTTGTGCACGGCACAAGCGACATCAATCGAGCCAGAGCGATTCACGCCCGCTATGTCGGCGTATAATGTTCCTCCCCCAATGGCAAACATTGAAATCAAACCCGATCCACAGGCCACCTGTCTTGAAGGAGCCGTGACGCTGCGTACCGTTCGGCGGTGGGCACGCCGCGGAACAAAATTCGCGTGCCTGACCTGCTATGACGCAACAACCGCGTCGTGGCTGGCGGAGGCCGGGTTGCCAATGATGCTCGTTGGTGACACCGCAGGTGAAGTGATCCTCGGTCATGACAGCACGATCCATGCGCCGCTGGACTTTCTGTTGACGATTACTGCCGCCGTCAAACGGGGTGCACCGGATGTGTTTGTCATGGGCGACATGCCATTCATGAGTTATCAGGTCGATGACTCTTCGGCAATTCGCAACGCCG
The DNA here is from genome assembly GCA_964546585.1 of uncultured Isosphaeraceae bacterium. Lineage (GTDB taxonomy): Bacteria > Planctomycetota > Phycisphaerae > Phycisphaerales > SM1A02 > CAZJKE01. The sequence continues at coordinate 32,871 of CAZJKE010000014.1, forward strand.
GCCGATTCATCACTGACGGCCGCGCGGATGCCGTCAAACTGGAGGTGGACGGCAAGTTCACTTCCCGCGTCGAGTTGATCTGCCGCGCAGGAATCCCCGTAGTAGCGCATCTCGGGTCAAGGCCGCAACAGGCCAAACAGACCGGCGGGTATGTCACGGCCGGACGAAGCGCCGATGCGGCGCGGATCATCGTGGATGATGCTGTAGCGATGCAGGATGCCGGGGTGTCCATGCTCCTGCTCGAGGCGGTACCGGAAGAAGTGTCCGTGGCGGTTGTCGATGCAACATCCATTCCGGTCATTGGGTGCGGAGCGGGCACGGTCTGCCACGGGCAGGTCGTGGTGCTACAGGACCTCGCGGGGCTCACCCGCTGGCAGCCTTCCTTTGCGCGACCCATTTCGGACCTCGGCAACGCACTTTCCTCCGTTGCATCAACATGGATGGACAGGGTCTCCACGAGCGATCTTGGTGATCATCCCTACGCCATGCGTGAAGGTGAAGCCGATCGACTCGCCAAAGAGTGAACTTGGAGCCCGGTTTTTCCGAAGTACAGGGTAGGTGTCCTTCACAAAGCACAATCCACCGGCGCTCGGCGGCTACGGCCCCGCCATCGTTCTCGTGTGCGGTCTCATTTCGGCTGCGGTGATCACGACCTGGTTTCTTCAGAGACCAACGGCCGAGCCACCGCAAGTACTTGTTCAACAGGCTGCACACCGCCTCTCTCAGAGCGAAGTCATTGGAGAAATCAATCGGTCGTTTCGGGATGTCGCCGCGCGGATGCGGCCGTCGGTTGTACACATCAGCGCGTCGCACGACCTGAACAACCCACGCGTCGCCCGCATCAGCACCGGATCCGGATGGGTGTGGGATGAACAGGGACACATCATTACCAACCTGCATGTGATCCACGCCGCGGATCAAATCGATGTGTTGTTTCATGACGGGTCGCGAAAGCCGGCAGAGATCGCCGGCTTTGACGAGACCACCGACATTGCAGTTCTGAAGGTAGACGATGGTGCATTCATTCCGGCGATTCGTTCCGAACAATCCCCCGCGCAAGGCGACATCGTCTTTGCGTTCGGGTCACCCTTCGACTACCGATTCTCAATGTCGCAAGGGATCATCTCCGGACTCGGGCGCACCGCAGGCCTGCTCGGCCGCGGCGGATACGAAAACTTCATTCAGGTGGATGCGGCCATCAACCCGGGCAACAGTGGCGGTCCACTGACGAACTGGAGTGGTGAAGTCATCGGGATGAACACGGCGATTGCAAGTCGAGAAGTGCAGGTGGCAGAACGAGGATGGTTCGCCGGTGTCGGGCTGGCCATCCCCATGGACATGATCCTGCCCGTCGTTGAACAACTCATTCGCAACGGCGATGTGCAAAAGGGATTCATGGGCGTATACATCGCTCCGGTCGATGAGCGGTGCGATGTTCTCTTCGAGTCAGCGAATGTGGTAGCACATGGCGTGCTGGTCACCGGTGCTCCGCCAAACGCGCCTGCCGGACGGGCGGGAGTCCGGAGTGGGGACATCATCCTCGCAATTGACGATCATTCGACGGCGACAATGTCGCAGTTGCGGTCGATCATCTCGTCGCGACACCCCGGGTCGACCGTCACGGTTCGGCTGCTGCGATGGAATGCGGACGGAGAAGTCGCGGAACAGTTGGAAATCCTCGTGACGCTCGACAACCTCTATGTTGATGTGTAGCGAGCAGCCAGTAATGATCGCGCGGCGTTGCTCGTAGGCTCGTGGATGATCTGAGCGACCAATCCCTGTTCGACAATGCACCCCTGATCCATCACGATCACTTCATCGCAGAATTGATTGACTACCGCGAGGTCGTGCGAGATGAACAGAATCGTCAGCCCGAGATCCTGTCGAAGATCGGTCAGCAGTTCGAGAATGCGTGCCTGCACCCGCACATCCAGCGCCGAGGTCGGTTCGTCGCAGACAAGCAGGTCCGGTTCGGTGGCGATTGCGCGGGCGATGGCAATGCGTTGTTTCTGCCCTCCGGAAAACTCATGAGGACGCCTCGTGGCGTCCTTTTCCTCCAGACCGACTCGCTCCAGCAGTTCCGCAACTCGCTCACGCAGACGCCTGCCGCGGGCGAGGTGGTGTACCTGCAAGGGCTCGGCAATGATGCTCCCGACCCGCATGTGCTCATTCAATGATCCACCCGGATCCTGAAAGATCATCTGCATGCGGCGGCGAAGGCGCCGCATCGCCCGCTCACCGAGTTGATGCAGAGCCATCCCGTCGAACTCGACCACTCCCCCTTCAAGCCTCTGGAGCCGCAGGATGGCCCTCGCAAGGGTGGACTTGCCGCAGCCCGAGCGACCAACCACCCCCAGAGCCACGCCCCGATCAAGTGAAAAGGAAACGCCACGCAGGGCGCGGATCTCCTGCCCGCGATCCTGAAAGGTGACCCGGAGATCACTGGCTTCCAACAAATGTGCTGCTTCTGGCATGAGTTCTGACGGCGATCATGGTATCTTCGGCGCTCGCACGGATGCAGCAATACCTCGACCTTCTCCAGCACATCATGAACCACGGGACGGCGAAGGCCGACCGCACCGGTATCGGCACGCGCAGTGTCTTTGGCTGGCAGACGCGGTACGACCTTGCGGACGGTTTCCCGCTTGTGACGACGAAGAAACTCCACCTCCGGTCGATCGTTCATGAACTGCTCTGGTTTCTTCGGGGCGATACGAATGTCGAGTACCTGAACGAGCACGGCGTGTCGATCTGGGACGAATGGGCTGATGAAGATGGTGATCTCGGTCCCATCTACGGCGCGCAGTGGCGATCTTGGCGGACCCGGGACGGGAGATCCGTCGATCAGATCTCAGAACTTGTCGAGCAGTTGCGATCAAGCCCAGACTCGCGAAGACATGTCGTGTGCGCGTGGAACGTTGGTGATCTCGACAGGATGAAACTGCCGCCGTGCCACTGCATCTTTCAGTTTCATGTGGCAGACGGAAGGTTATCGTGCCAGTTGTATCAGCGGAGCGCCGATGTCTTCCTTGGCGTGCCGTTCAACATTGCGTCCTATGCATTGCTTACGATGATGATGGCTCGCGTTGTCGGTTTGGAGCCGGGCGAGTTCATACATGTGCTTGGTGATGCTCACCTGTACAACAACCACTTGGAGCAGGCAAAGGAACAATGTTCGAGATCGCCGCAGCCGCTGCCGACGATGGCGATTGCCGATCGTGGACAAAGCATCTTTGACTTTTCGTTCGAAGATTTCTCGTTGACCAACTACGAACCGCATCCTCACATTTCGGCGCCCGTGGCCGTGTAGCAGGCTCCATGTCCGTAGCACTCATCGTTGCAGCAAGTACGCACGGCGTCATTGGCGTTGACGGCCGGCTTCCCTGGCACTTGCCTGATGATCTGGCGAGATTCAAGGATCTGACGATGGGGCACAGCCTGATCATGGGCCGCCGGACATGGGATTCGATCGGCCGGCCGTTGCCCGGGAGGAAGAGCATTGTGCTGACGCGGCAGGCTGGATTCGAGGCCGACGGGGCCTGCGTGGTCGCTTCGCTGCAGGATGCGATTGATGCGGCAGAAGGCACAGCCTTCGTCATTGGTGGCGGAGAAGTGTATGGGGCCGCTCGGTCCCTTGCAGACCGTGTGTACCTGACGGTTGTTCACGCTGACATCGAGGGCGATACGCTGTTTCCAGCACTTGACGGGGGATCCTGGGCGTGTATTGACCGGGTCGAACATCCTGCCGACGAGCGGCATGACCACGCGATGACCTTCGAGATCTGGTCCAGAGAGGCCTGATTTTGGCCGATTTGGAACTGCTGGGCCGATAGCAGTCCCGTGTCGCAATCGGCAGGCATGATGGTGCAGACACCGGCTAGTGAGTGTTGTCCCTTCGTCGAGGAGGGCAACCCTGCCTGCAGTACCCGTTTCACGCTCGGACACTTGGAGCAGGCATGCGATGTGTGTTTCGGTGGGTACCGAGTGTGTCCGGTCTACCGCCGTCTGGTGCGTGTCAATGTGTCAGCGGCACCGCCTGAATTGACCCTGCATGGGTATTCCACTGAACTACGACCAACAGGTTCGTGACTTTCTCGGGTATCTCCGCGTCGAAGCCGGTCTGTCTGCCGCAACGCTTGAAGCGTATCGCTGCGATTTGCGCGACCTTCAAGATGATTTGACTGCTGATGGCATTGACTCGGTGGCAGACATTGCGCCGTCGCATCTGGCCGAGCACATTCGACAACTGCACCGCAGTCGCGGCATGCAGCCGTCGAGCGTTGCGAGACATCTCTCGACCATCCGAATGTTCTTTCGGTTTCTTACGGCATCCAATCGGTTGGAGGATGATCCAGCCCACTTGCTTGAGACGCCGACGCGGTGGAAAAAGTTGCCCGATGTTCTCTCGCCATCACAGATGAAAACACTTATCGAGGCGGCGAATGAAGAGGCAGGGCGGCTGTGGCAGCGGGACCGAGTGCTGGTGGAATTCATGTATGCAGGTGGCATGCGGGCAAGCGAGGTCGTCGGCATTCGCCTTCATGAGTTCAAGGAGGCGATGGGGGTTGTCCTGGTGACGGGAAAGGGGAACAAGCAGCGGCTCGTTCCGTTGGGTGAGCCAGCGAAGCAGGCGGCGGAGCAGTATCTGGGAGAATTGCGGCCGGAATTGATGCGGTTTGATGACGGTCGGGATGACGAGCGACTGTTGTTGTCGAACACGGGGAGGCCGCTGGAGCGTGTGGCGGTCTGGCAGATCATCAGGAGGCTTGCAGCGCGGGCCGGGTTGGAGCATGTGCACCCGCACATGCTCCGCCACAGTTTCGCCACGCATATGCTCGCCGGTGGCGCAGATCTTCGCGTCGTGCAGGAATTGTTGGGGCACGCCGACATCGGCACTACCCAGATCTACACCCACATTGATCGCTCCCAACTCCGCGCGGTCGTCGCCAGGTACCACCCCCGCCCCTAGGGCAACCCCAGAGTGTCCGGGACCGGTCCCGGACACCCTGGCTATAGTGGTGCGATGGCGGTCGTGGTGATAGCGTTGGCAGCAGTTCAGCCGCTGTGCACACGAGGGCACTTTCAGGCGGCAATGGGTCCGCTGTTGGATGATGGCCAGCGGCTCGTGGCCGAATCCGTGTTGAGTGACTATCTGGACCGCGCCGGGGCACTCGATGACGAAGATGGCCACCGAGCAGCTGCGTTGCTCGACGATTTCATCGCCTCACTGCGGGCCCTCGCAGCAGATCCGACATGGACACAGGCGTGCCAATCCCTCCACACCACCGTGCTCCTGGAGGAACGGGAATCCAACAACCCCTGGCCCGGATGCCCATGGATCGACCCCGCCCTCCTGGATCCCCCGGCAGAGGTCAGTAATCGAATGTACGCATTCCTCACCGAGGAGGCCCATCGCGATCGCCTCGCACGCGCCGCCCAGCGCACCGCATCGGCCGCAGGTGATCTCGACGCTTGCCGCTCACAAACGGCCGCAGCCATGGAACGATGGTCGACATGGCAGGATCTACTCGACCACCTGATGCAGTCAGCAACACCGCCTTTGACAGGGACGCAACAACTTGCCTACCGCACTGCCGCCTATCCCGGGCTCGTCCTTGATCCCCAACCCCCACGTGCCGCGCAGTGGATCATGGAGCATGTTGATGACCCCGAGGTGCAACGAGCAACAACAACAGCACTCTCGCGATGGCAGGCCGCACTGTCACACCACCATGAGCGGGAGATCGCAGACATCCGCACAGCCAGAGTGAAATACGGGTTCGACCCGTGGTCGCCGGGGTGCGGCACACCAACTTCAAGCGCAGCCATCACTCTTCGGAACAACCTGCTCGCAACATCTGCCAAGGCCTCACTCCTCGCCCACGAAGTCATGTCTCGGCTTGAGTCGCTGCTCAGCAAGAAGGATCGCACGGCACTCCGCGAGTACCTCGATCAAGTGCAGGAATAATGCATGTCAATGGCTTCGTGCCATTCGCCGGCAGTTCGGGCAGCGATGAATGCCTCTCGGACCGGCTCCCGCCGCGGGTGATGCTGCGAAAACTTGATGCCGAACTTCCGCATCATGCGCGACGCGGCCCGCTCGCCATGCAACGCCATGGAGAGTTCGAAGTGCTCCAGGAGTACCGATCGCTGCTCCGCGAGCGTTGGCGGCGACATCTCCTTCCCAGACATCAACTCCCTCGCCTGCCGAAAAATCCACGGGTTTCCAATGCAACCCCGCGCAACCGAAACCGCTCTCACACCGGTGTCCTTCATCATGCGGAAGATGTCCTCCGCAGTCCAGATGTCGCCGCTGCCGAAGATAAGGGCGTCCGGCATGCTTGCCGTCAACTCCGCAAGAAACGGCCATTGCGACGGGCCGACATATTTCTGCATGACCGTCCGCGCATGCACGGTGGCCCACGCGTACCCGAGGTCGAATGCAGCATCAAGGATGCGGCGAAAGTTGTCGACCGACTCATCCGTATCATCAAATCCACGGCGCAACTTCACCGTGGTCGGCAGTGAGGCCGGTACGATCTCGCGAACTGCTCGCAGCACTGCAACCGCCTCCGTCGGCTGGCCAAGGAAGTGCCCGCCTCGCATTCTTCTCCGAATCTTCTTCACCGGACAGGCAAGATTCACATCGATGGCGTCATACCCCATGCCGCAGAGAATCTCGGCCCCTTCCGCCATCTCCTTCTCATCCGTGCCGATGATCTGACCGCCGATCGGATGATCATCACATGCGAGCCCCCGCTCCTTGCGCAGCATGTTGGGGTCCTCTCGCCGTCGCCCCTTTCCGCCACTAATCAGCGTCTGGTCCAACAGCGCTTCCGTGACGCAGTATGGACAGCCATGCCTGCGAGCGACGATCCGCATGGCGGCATCGCTATACCCGGCCAAGCCAGCCTGAAAGAAAGGCGCATCGAATCCGGGCACCGCAGCAGGAATCCGTGGGTCGACCTGCACGCTCGCAATTGCGGAGGGATTCATTCCTGCCGGTCGTGTATGACAATCAGTCCGACCATTGGTTCGTGATCACTGACCTGCAACTCGGCGATCACCAACGGCGTCGGCTCATCGGTTCGCCAAATTCCGCCCGCGTTGAACTGCTCGCCAAGGTGGTCGCGGAACGACCAGAGATCCAGCGTCGCTCTTCCCCCGGCGGGGAGACTTCCAACCGGAAAGGTGAACTGCTGATTCAGCCACAACACACCGTGGTCGTAGTCAACCGCGGTGCTGTTGACGATTTGGATACTGGCGCCATCGCGAAAGACCTCTATCGGCACCGAGTCGCCTGAGTGCAGTGACCTGGGATAGGCCGCGGTCGCCAGAGACGGCGCATATCCCGCGCCTTGACAGCCCGCCAAGAGGGCAAGCAGAGGAACCGAAATAGCGGCGACTCGAAACATCCGTGGCGATCAGTGTACTCCGAACGCCGGCGGCGACATATGTCCGAGCACGCCAATGAGATCTGCCGTCCCAACAACACCGTCACCGTTGAGATCGCCCGCGAGGTTTTCGCCACTACAGCCGTAGGAATCGATGGCCACGATGAAGTCGATGACATCAACAACACCGTCCTGGTTGAGGTCGGCCTCGCACACATCGAGCACCCCATCGCGGTCGCTGTCGATCGCCACACCGAGGAGTACCTCGCATCCATCAGCGATGCCATTGCGATCGCAGTCGTCCGCGGAGATGCCGGTCATGAGTATTGGCCGATCTCCCTGCTCTCCAACAATCGTCGTCCGGCCACCTTGCAGCAGTGCGGCCGCCGTGCCATCAAGCACCTCGTCGCGCCGCATCGTATGCAGCCAGTTCCAACCAGCCTTGTCACGGAAGAACACCTCGACCTGTCCGGTCGAGCCGCTGACAATGACCGAGGAGCCGATGGGCAGGACCCACCGCTCATCCCCATTCGCCATCGCCGCTGCCTGCCGGGCATTCGTATCGCCGACAAGGCAGATCGACCAGTCGACAAGACTGTCTTCATCGTCAGTGGAATCTACAGCGTCATCGCCGCTGGTTTCCTCCGCTGCGTCATCGTCAGCCGGCGGCGTCGTATCACCACTTGGGGGATCGGAACCAATGGAATCAGTTGATCCATCGCCGCTTGTCGCGGGGCCGTCAAGGGGCTTGCCACCATCAGGCATCCCATTCACGCCGCAGTCGTCGGCGTACCCACTCGTGGCTGACCCAAAGTCGTTCTCGCACGCATCACTGCCACTGGCCTCCGCGGTTACCCAGTAGTAATACAAAATATCCGTCGTGACAGCCGTATCGGTATACGCGAGCCCCGTGATACCGGTCGATCGCAACTGTGCCGTCCATCCTGCGGGCGAAGTCGATCGCCACACGGAATAGGAACTTGCGCCGCTGACAGATGACCATGTCACACTAATAGAACCACAGTCGCCCCACGACGCCCATACATTCTCCGGATGGCCGATCCCTGTGCTCGCGTACCCCGTATCGCCCTGGCTGAATTCAGTCTCTCCGCAAGACTGATTCCACGCTTTGACGTAGTAGTGCCACACGTAGGAGTTGGGATTCTCATCGACAACAGTGGTGCCCGTCGTCGATGCGAACCATGACACATCGCTGGGATCCGTGTCGAAGTCCCGGTAAACGTAGTACCTGGTGGCACCGGGTACTGCATCCCATGTAATCGTAACGCCACAATTCTGTGTGCCGTCCGTTGCCGACACATTCTCGGGCGTCGCGGCACCGTCTGTCTGCTCGGTCGTCGGTGACGACACGGCGGATTCGCTGCACAGATTGGCCGACCGCACCCAGTAGGTGTAACTCGAACCGGTTGCCACATCGGAGTCCACAAACGCGGTCTGGCCGCCTTCGTACGCCACCGACGCGCTGCCGAGATTTCCTGAAGAGGACTTCAGCAGCGTGTAGGAGTCCGCATTGTTGACCGGTGTCCATTGCACCGTGATTGACACGCAACTCCCGTTCGCAAAGACATCCTGCACCGGCTCCGGATCGCCCACTGCAGCGCCGACGATAGCCTCGGTCGGGTCGCTGTTGCCGCAGTCATTGCTCGCGATGATCCAGTAATAGTAGACCTGTTCCGCAACGATCGGATTGGCGACGGCACCTGTGCTGTCGAGATAGGACTGCGTCGTCTGGTCGTTGCTAACTAGCGTCCATGTGGAAGTGTCACTCGTCGTATTTCGATACACATCGTAGACCGCGCCATCCCCGGGATGTTCCCAGGTGACCTGAATCTGTCCACACAGTTCGTGGTTCGTCGCCGTGACATTGGTAGGAAGGACAATCGGCGGCTTGGCCATACCGACATCCGGCGCGCTCCACGCGCTCTCGCCGCACTCGCCATGAGCCGATACGAAGTAGTAGTACTCGACAAACGCATCCGCATTCGCATCGGAATAAGTCGTGCCCGAGGTGTGCCCGATCGATTCTGCGTCATCGCCGGTCGATTCAGTGCCTCGATACACTTGATAGGTCATCGCGTTCAGAACGCTGCTCCATTGAACCGCAACGAATCCGCAGTCCTCGAAATCGCTTGCCCACACAGTTGTTGGCGCATCAAGATCGCCACTCCAGCCTTCTTCGCCACCACCGCCACTGCTCGGGAACGAACTAATACCGCAGTCGTTCTCCGCGCGTACCCAGTAGTAGTAGGTCAAGCCGATCTCCGTGGAATCATCAACAAAGGACGGGTCCGTCGTGTACCCCTGCAG
>CAZJKE010000015.1:0-32759 GCA_964546585.1 uncultured Isosphaeraceae bacterium
GGGTCTGACCCCGGGTCTGACCCGGGGTGTGACCCCTTGTGCGGGTCAGCCGAGACGCTCGGCCTTCAAGTCCCGAGACATGAGTCGCTCGAGCGCATCGACGATCGACAATCCGTTGAAAAGTACATCGTTGACGGCCTCTGAAATCGGCATTTCGATCTGATGCCGCCGGGCAAGTTCCATGACCGCCTTGGTCGTTGGAACACCTTCGACCACACTGCCTGTTGACTCCGTGATCGTGTCAAGATCCTCACCACGGCCCAACCGCTCACCGCATGTCCGGTTCCGACCGTGCGGACTGAAACACGTGGTGGCAAGGTCACCCACCCCCGCAATGCCGAAAAATGTGTCGATCGCTGCTCCCAACGCGGTACCGAGCCGGGAAATCTCCGCCAACCCACGGGCCAGCATGGCCGACTTCGCATTGTCGCCAAGTTGCATGCCATCGCAGATACCCGCCGCAATGGCAATGACATTCTTCGTCGCACCAGCCAACTCCACGCCGACAGGATCGCCGTGGGTGTAAACCCGCAGCCAAGGCACATCGAAGAGATCCTGTACCGCCAAGGCGAGGTCGTCGTCATCAGATGATGCGACCATCGCCGCCGGCTGGTGCCGCGCCAACTCCGTGGCGATCGTCGGTCCGGAGAGAACGCAAGTCGAGGAATTGCCGCCAAGCATCTGCTCTATCACCTGCGTCGGACGAAGAAGCGTCTCCAACTCGATGCCCTTCGCTACACTTGCCACCGGCATGCCATGCGGCACATGCCGCGAAAGACGCTCCCAGACTCCCCGAATGAACTGCGTAGGTATGGCGTTGATGGCCATATCCGCCCCATCAAGCACCTCCGACGCGTCCGGGCTGACCACAATCTCATCCGATACATCGAACCCCGGCAAGCGGGGCGACTGCCGAGCGGATGCCAATGAGTCGACCGCGTCCTCGAACGGCCCCCACAGCGACACCTGCAAACCTCGTCCCGCGAGCGCATCGGCCAGCACGAGTCCCATTTGGCCATCACCGATGATTGCGATTCGCCTGCTCATCACAACGAACAACCTACCCGGAAATGGCCTATAGTGGGGTAGCGAAGGAGAGGAGTGCCTTTCCCATGTCTGAATTGACCGTAGCCGGGGCACAAGATATCGACGCCCAGATCGCAGACGACAATCAGGCCGGCGGACGCCGTCTGGAACACCGTCTACTCGTCGCCCTCAGCGGCGGAGTACTGCTGGGTGTCTCATGGATCAGCCGATCCCTGTCGGCCCATGAACTCGTATCAGACATCCCTGCCGCCATTGGCGCCATCATTCTGGTGATTCCCCTGCTCTCTGGCGCATGGACCGAGGTCAAACGCGGCCGCCCATCGAGCGACGCATTGGCATCGCTCGCGGTGGTCGCAGCACTGGCTGCCAACATGTATCTGGCCGCCGGGTTTCTGGCCCTGTTCCTCTGGACTGCCAACCTGATTCTGAGCCGCACCGCATGGGGCGCTCAGCGAGCCATCCGCAATCTCGTTGATCTGACCCCCGACCGAGCCCGCATTCTCGAAGATGGGAAGGAACGCATGGCGGGACTTGCCGAGTTGACCATCGGTACGGTCGTCCGCGTGCGGCCGGGCGAGAACCTGCCGGCTGACGGCGTGGTCATCGCGGGACACAGCGACATCAACCAGGCATCGCTCACTGGCGAAGCAGTTCCCATCGAAGCAAACGAAGGCACTGAAGTCTACGCAGGCACGACGAATCTCACGGGGCAGATCGATGTCCAAGTCACCGCGGTCGCCGGCGAAACGACCATCGGCAAGGTCGAGTCGCTCATTCGCGAAGCAGAGTCAACTCGCACGCGGCGGCAGGAACTCATCGAACAACTCGCCTCCTATTACTTCTCCATCGTTGTCATGGTCGCCGCAGTCGTTTGGTTCTTCACCGCAAGAAGCGCCGACGAATTTGTTCGGGACCAAGCAGCGGTGCGCGCAATCACCGTGCTGGTCGTGACCTGTCCTGGTGGATTGCTGATCTCACACCCCACCGCCATGGTGGCCGCGTTTGCCGCAGCCGCACGGCTGGGCATCATGATCAAGCAAACGCGAACACTCGAAGCGGCCGCGGGCATCGATACCGTCATTCTCGACAAGACCGGTACGCTGACCACCGGCAACTTCGCGGTCAGCCGACTCACGCCGGCCGATGGCGTGGAAGGCGCCGCACTGCTGCAGGCCGCTGCGGATGCCGAACAACATTCGAACCACCCGCTTGCGAAGTCCATTCTTGAAACGGCTGAGGCTGCGCGCATTGTGCCCGCGGAGATCGAGTCATTCGAGGAGAAGCATGGCCGTGGCGTCGTGGCCCATGTCGAAGGTGCGGACATCTTTGCCGGTCGCGGCGCCTGGATATGCGAACTCAACCCGGCCGCGGCAGATGCCGTCGCCGAAGTGGAAGAAAAAATTGCCGGCATGTCCGGCGTACACCTGATGCGAGGTACGCAGTATCTCGGCGCGGTTGGCCTTGAAGACAAGTTGCGACCGCACGCGGCAGAGGCCGTTGAGGACATGCGGCGACACGGCGTTCGGTATGTCTCGATGTTCACAGGCGACCGACTGGATGTGGCAAAGCGGGTCGGTCGGCTGGTGGCGGTCGATGCCATCGAGGCTGAGTGCCTTCCGGAGGAAAAACACGCGGAACTCACCTACCTCATCAAACGTGGACACTCGACGATGGTCGTCGGCGACGGCATCAATGACGGCCCGATTCTTGCGACCGCCGATGTCGGTGTGGCGATGGGCCTGTCTGGTTCGGATATCGCCACGAACTCGGCCGGTGTTGCGTTGATGAACGACGACCTTCGGAACATCCCGTTCCTCATCGCCCTTGCGAGAAAGACACGAAGCGTCATCAGCCAGAATATCGGCGCGTCCCTGCTGCTCGCCTCGGTCGGACTCGCTCTTGCCGCAACCGGCAACATCAACATCTGGGTCACGCCGTTCTACTACGCGCTGGGCTATGTCATCGTCATTGCCAACAGCCTGCGGCTCGTTCGGTTCGGGGATGACTTCACGGCGCAGGTACAGGCGCAGCATCAACTCGAGTCAAGCCGCGTACACAAACCCGTGCGGCAACTCGCTGGCTGAGTGTTACTGTCCGCTTCTTGATGACACCCACACAATCCCAATGCTTCCGCACCGCGTTCCAGTGGGTGCCCGCTCTTCTATTCCATCGCCATTGACCACGATCCATCGCGGGCGGCGCCGTTGCACCTCGCGCGGTGGAGATAGGCGGCCTGCGCCTGCTCCACATGTGTGGCATCCCCCTGCCACGCAGCAAGAACCGGCGCTTGCAGCGCCCGGCCGTATGAGAAACTGACTTCCCAAGGCAAGTCCACGCCAAGGGCGTTCATCGCATTGAGATGCTCCGTTGCCTCCACATCGCTCTGGCCACCAGAGAGAAAGACAATGCCCGGAACCTCGGGCGGAACATGCGCGAGCAGGCAGCGAATCGTGGCCTCCGCTACTTCCTGCACCGACGCCTGCTGCGGACAGTCCTTGCCGCTCAGCACCATATTCGGCTTCAGCAGCGTTCCCTCCAGCACAACACCCTTGAACGCCAGGGCGTCGTACACCGCATCAAGCGTGCGACCGGTCACTTCCTCACACCGCTCGATCGTGTGGTCGCCATCCATGAGCACTTCCGGCTCGACGATCGGCACCATCCCGGCGTCCTGTACATCCTTCGCATAGTGCGCAAGCGCCTCAGCGTTGGCCTTGATGCACGCATCGGTCGGAATGCCGTCCCCAATCGTTATGACCGCACGCCACTTTGCAAAGACGGCGCCCAGAGCGGCGTATTCCGCAAGACGATCCGGAAGACCATCAAGACCCGCGGTCAGTTTCTCGCTTGGTGAATCCTCCATCGGATGTGCGCCCTTGTCGACCTTGATCCCAGGAGCAATGCCAGCATCCAGCAGCACCTGCACAAGGCTCCGCCCATCGGAAGCGATCTGCCTGATCGTCTCGTCAAACAGAATCACGCCGCCAATGTTCGACTCCGCACCCGCGGTCGTAAACAGCAGTTCGCGGTACTCGCGGCGACTTTCCTCAGTCGACTCCACGCCGATGGTGTCAAACCGCTTCTTGATCGTGCCGTCACTCTCATCCGCTGCCAGAATCCCCTTTCCCGGGGCGACGATGGCCTCTGCAATGCTGGACAGGTCGGTGGTCGTCATGGTGATGCTCCTGCTCTTGGGCACTGGGAAACGCCGGATGATACCACCTGCCAGGCGCTCACATCGCAACGGCTTGACCATCGCGTCGAGGATCGCTTGCGCCGAAATATCCCTCCCGGAGGCGGAATACAGCCTGCCCGCCGCCGAAAGCAACGGTACGAGCGTCGGCGATTTCCAGATCATGTCCCCGATCTCGAAGACCCTCGTAGACATCGCCGGGCCACCCCGGTTCGACGGCCACCCTGTTGCCACCGAGCAATCGCCACCGCGGGGCGTCGATGGCGGCCTGTGGGTTCTGAGCCGCCACCAACATGCGATAGCCAACCTGTAGATGTCCCTGCGGCTGCATCGGGCCCCCCATGACGCCGAACGCCCCCACCGCCCCGCGCGATTCTGTCACAAAGGCCGGAATGATCGTGTGAAACGGCCGCTTCCTTGGGCCGACCTCATTGGGATGCCCCGCCTCAAGCGTGAATCCCCGGCCTCTGTTCTGCAGCGCAATGCCGGTTCCATCAACAACGATGCCGCTGCCGAAGCCCTCGAAGTTGCTTTGAATGAAGGACACCATGCTTCCTTGCTCGTCACCGGCGGCGAGGTAGACGGTCGAACTGTACCGCGGCAACACGCAGCCATCGATACGCGACGCCGAGTGACCAATTCCTCTGGCGTGCGATTCAATTCGATCCGCAGCGAGCATGTCATGTGCCTCACAATGCATGTACTCCGGGTCTGCAACCTGCAGATGCACATCGGCGAATGCTCGTTTCATGGCCTCAATCTGCATGTGCAGGACCGGCACTTCGTCACCGCCGCCGTCAACGCCCAGTTCCTGCAGAATCGCGGCGGCGATCAACGCGGCAATGCCCTGTCCATTGGGGGGAAGTTCGTGCAAGACGCCGCGTCCGAAGGTCGTCCCGATCGGCTCCACCCACTCAACTGTGTGTGACTCCAGATCACTGCGCCGCAGCAATCCGCCCGCTCGGCGAGCGGCGTTGTCTACTGCATCCGCAAGCGGCCCGCGATAGAACGACTCTCCCCCCGACTCGGCGATCTCGGCAAGCGTCGCAGCCATGTCCGGTGCGCGGAAGATGTCACCCGGCGAGGGAAGTGGAAAGGCAGAGGCCCAGGCGGGCATGTCCTCGAAGCGCAACGCCGCTCTGGCCCACGCCTCGGCTGTCTGGCGCGATACCGGAAAGCCATTGGTTGCATACCGAATGGCCGGGGCAAACAGATCGGTGAACGGAAGTCGCCCAAGGCGACCGTGCAAGGCAACCCAGCCCGAAACCGCCCCCGGCACAGTGACCGGAATCCAACCGTTGGACGGCAACGAACCGGCGGCGTCTCGTGTCAGCAATTCCGGTGAGCGGCCCGACGCGTTGAGTCCGTGCAATGTCCCGCCGTCCCAAGCCATGGCAAAGGCATCGCCGCCGATACCGTTTGCGGTGGGCTCAACTACGGTCAGTGTGATTGCCGTCGCAATCGCTGCATCGGTTGCGGTTCCGCCACGCCGAAGCATCTCCAGACCCGCCTGCGCCGCCAAGGGCTGCGACGCAGCAACGGCAGCCCCACCAAGCACGCCCTCTCGCTGGGAGGGATACGGAAGCGACCAGTCAATTGTCACAGGGACGCCTCGATCCAGCCACCGCAGATGACGCGATCCTCGGCATAACACACCACGGCCTGGCCCGGCGCAACACCCGACTGGGGTTCCTGAAAACGAACCTCGAGGCGTTCATGATCTCCGCGCACTTCCGCCTGCATCTGCGGGGCGTTGTACCGAATCTTCGCCGTGCAGAGCCGCCAGTCTTCCCAAGCGTCTACCAGCCAATTCACACCTCCGGCGCAGAGGCCGGCGGATCGAAGCATGGATTCCCCACCGATCGTCACCGTGTTCATCACGGGATTCTTTGCAATGACATAGGACGGTTCACCGGTTGCGATACCGAGGCCCCGCCGCTGGCCGATCGTGAAGCGCTGATGGCCACCATGGGAACCAATGACTGCCCCACCGCTGTCCAGAACATCTCCTTCCCGCAGCGATCCGGGAGCGCGGCGCTCGATCATCGCAGCGTAGTCGCCATCCGGCACAAAGCAAATGTCTTGTGAGTCGGGTTTGTCATGCACAGGCAAGCCAAGCCTGCTCGCTTCCTCCCGCACCTGATCTTTTGTCATGTGTCCGATCGGCAACAACATCTCGCCAAGGCGGCCGAAAGGTGCGCCAAACAGGACATAACTTTGGTCCTTCCCCGAATCAGCACCGCACCGCAACTCCGGGCCATCGTCGCCGTGGATGATCCTCGCATGGTGTCCGGATGCAACATGGGTCGCGCCAATGTGCGACGCATACTCGTGCAGCCGCCCGAACTTGAGCCAGTTGTTGCATTGAATGCATGGATTCGGCGTCCGACCGGCGTTGTATTCGCTTACGAAGTCATCGATCACCCGTCCGAAGTCGTCCTTGAAGTTCAGCGCATAGAACGGGATGCCGAGATGCCCCGCCACCTCCCGAGCATCATGGGCGTCATTGATGGAACAGCATCCTCGTGAAGCGATGGATAAACCGGTGGCCTCCTCAAGTGCCTCGCCCGGTGATCCGAGCCGCATGAAGCATCCCACAACATCGCGGCCCTGTTCCACCAGCAGCGCGGCGGCGACCGACGAATCTACACCGCCTGACATTGCCACAAGTACTTTGTTCGCGGGGTTGGTCACAGTGGTATCGTAGTGACCATGCTTGTGCATGCAGGTATCGACGAAGCGGGCTACGGACCCATGTTTGGCCCACTCTGTGTGGCGGCCTGCACCATCGTTCTCGAGAACAGTGATCCAGCGGACGGTCCTCCGGATGTGTGGGAACTCCTTCGAAAGTCCGTTTGTCGAAGTCCTCGTGATCGTCGCAAGCGGATTGCCATCAACGACTCAAAGAAACTGAAGGCTGCCGGCGGTGGGGTTGGCTCGCTGCGGCATCTTGAGCGAGGCGTGCTTTCATTTCTGGCTGCAGCGGACCGTGATCATCCGATCGCCGGTGGACGCGGATGGAGCGATGTCTCAATGTTGCAGTCTCTTGGTGCGGAGACGCCCATGCGTCCATGGACCGGTGAAGCCCGAAACATCCCCGTGTCCAACGACGAGTCGTCCCTTCGTGTCGATGCCGCCAGACTGCGGAGAACGCTCGAAGAGAGCGGTGCACACATCGGTGCAATGTACTGCCGCGCTATTGACGCCGGCACCTACAACGAACGAACATCGCTGGAGTCCAAGGCTGCTGTGAACTTTGCGACTGCAATGGAACTCGCCGACACCATCGCCCGCCGCCATCGCAGCGAACATCCACGCATCCTCATCGATCGTCAAGGCGGCCGGACTCGCTATCTGAGAGCGTTGCAACAGTGCTGGCCAGATGCGTCGATTCAGGTATTGGCCGAGGACGAGCGGATGAGCCGGTATCGACTGCGGAGCAGCGAGGTCGAGTTCACCATGTCCTTCGAGTCCAAATGTGACGAGCGATACCTGCCGGTGGCACTTGCCTCGATGATCGCCAAGTATGTACGGGAACTACACATGCTGCGGCTCAATCGGTTCTTCCACAAACGGCTGCCGGACCTTCAACCGACGGCTGGCTATGTGATGGATGGCCGTCGGTTCCTCCGTGAGATCGAACCGGTGCTGGATGAGGACGGGCTCGACCGATCGCTGCTTGTACGGAATTCGTGATCACTTCTTGACCCCTCGTCCCTGCGAGATACAATGTACGGCTTGACTCCCTGCGGCGGCGGTCGCCGCGGATGGAATGTTCGGAATGGGCGATGACCCGCTTGAGAAGCGAGTCAGCGACGGAAGGAGCACACCGTTGCAAGAGGATGAAGACATCGCCCGGCTGCGCTGACGGAACCCCCCCGTACTCATGGGGCCCCGAAGCAGTCGGGCCCCAACAGCACAGCACCAACGATCACGCGATCGTTGCCTGCAGAGAACCAAACCACCCGAGGAGTACCGCATGGCGATGCTGCCATGTCGGTCTAGAAATAGAGAAACCATGCCTACCGATCTGACCCGTGTACGAAACATCGGCATCTGCGCCCACATTGACGCCGGCAAGACAACAGTCACCGAGCGTGTGCTGTTCTATACGGGCAAGAACTACAAGATGGGCGAAGTCCACGAGGGCACGGCCACGATGGACTTTCTCGAGGAGGAGCAGGAGCGCGGCATCACGATCCAGTCTGCCGCCACAACCTGCCCCTGGGAGTTCAATGGTGAAGCCTACACCGTCAACTTGATTGACACGCCCGGACATGTGGACTTCACCATCGAGGTCGAGCGATCGATGCGTGTGCTTGATGGAGCCATTGCAGTCTTCGACGGCAAGGAAGGCGTGGAAGCGCAGTCGGAAACGGTCTGGCGGCAGGCCGACAGATATCATGTCCCCCGCATCTGTCTCATCAACAAGATGGACAAGGTCGGAGCCGACTTCGAATTCAGTTTCAACTCGATCCGCGAACGACTCGGCGCAAATGCCGTCGCCGTTCAACTTCCAATCGGTGCGGGCGATTCGCTGGCGGGACTCGTCGACCTGATCGAAATGAAGGCCTATTACTTTGACAGCAGCGAACTTGGCGCCGTTGTGGAGCAGCGAGACATTCCTGAAGACATGGCGGAGATGGCGGAGTTGTGGAGGCACGACATCGTCGAGCGGATTGCAGAACTGGATGACGAACTGACCGAACTCTATCTGGAAGACGAATCGGCAATCACCGGTGACCAGTTGAAGGCAGCCCTCCGGCGAGCCACGCTGGACATGCGGGCCGTTCCAGTCTTCTGTGGCGCAGCGCTCAAGAACATCGGCATTCAGCGGGTCCTGAACGGTGTCATCGAGTATCTGCCCAATCCGACCGAAGTGCCGGAGGTACAAGGTACGGACCCACGGGACTCCTCGAAGGAACTGACGCGGTCCCATGACGAGGACTCGCCCTTTTCTGCGTTGGTCTTCAAAGTCGTCAGCGACTCGCACGGCGATCTCACTTATGTGCGGGTGTATTCCGGAGCGTTGGAAAAGGGTACGCGGGTGCTGAATCCCTGCAACGGCCGAAAGGAGAATGTCTCTCGTATCTACGAGATGCACGCCAAGGACCGGCAGAGCCTTGACTCCGCTGGCGCTGGCATGATTGTCGCGGTGATTGGATTGAAGCACTCTGCAACAGGCGACACGCTTTGCTCCACCACTGAACCGATCATTCTGGAACGCATGGACTTTCCTGATCCGGTCATCTCCATGTCCATCGAACCAGCGACCAACGACGACAAGAAGAAACTCGGTGAGGCGCTCGGCACAATCGCCCGGGAAGATCCCTCATTCCAGTCGCGATACAACGACGAAACCGGCGAGACGATCATCTCGGGCATGGGCGAACTCCATCTGGAGATCATCAAGAACAAACTCATGCGAGACATGAAGATCGGTGTCAATGTGGGAACTCCCCGCGTCAGTTACCGCGAAACGATTACAGGCACTGCCGACGGCGTTCGGGGCAGGTTCGTCAAGCAGACCGGCGGCCGCGGCCAGTTCGGGGATTGCATCGTCAACGCCAAACCTATGACGCAGGCCGAGGCGGATGCCGAAGGCCTGAACATGAAAGACGGCGTCATCTTTGTCGACGGCATCTCGCACGGTTCGATTCCTCGCGAGTACATCCCTTCGATCGAATCGGGCATCCGCGCAGCGGCCGGGTCGGGCATTCTTGGTGGTTACCCGATGGTCAATGTCTGCATCGAACTGATCGACGGGTCCTACCACGAAGTCGATTCAAGTCAGGTGGCATTTGAACAGGCCGGTGCCCTTGCCTTCCGGCAGGCGTGCACCCAAGCGGGGCTGGCTCTCCTTGAGCCGATCATGAAGGTCACCATTACCACACCGGACGAATTCTTCGGCACGGTCAGCGGCGATCTGGCCAGCCGCCGCGGCCAGATAAGCGACTCGGAACTCCGAGGTGTCGTCCGCGTCATCAATGCTGAAGTGCCCTTGTCGGAAATGTTCGGATACACCACGGTGCTTCGTGGCATGACCCAGGGCCGCGCCTCCAGCACGATGGAACCGGCCGAATACCGCCTCATGCCGGAGAACCTCAAGCAGGAAGTGCTCAAGTTGCACTGAATGGTACCGTGCCGCGATGCACTGCCACGACACAATGATGCTGCGTCGAGCGGCTTCCCTGGCCACTCGCGGTCACGGCGGCGCCGAACCCAACCCGCTGGTCGGGTGCGTGATAGAGGACGCAGACGGCAAAGTTGTCGGCGAGGGTTACCACCGAGTGTGTGGCGGCCCGCACGCCGAGATCGTTGCACTGAGAACTGCAGGAGATCGCGCCCAAGGCGGCTGCCTGTATGTCACATTGGAGCCGTGTTCACATCATGGACGCACACCACCGTGTACCGATGCGATCATGGCATCCGGAGTCAAACGCGTCGTCATTGGCACGCGCGACACCCATCCGAATGCCGGCGGTGGCGGGAATGTACTTGAACAAGGTGGTATCGATGTAGTGTTCGCCGGCGACAGTGTCTGCGATGACCTCGCGGCGCCCTTCCTTCATCGAATCACTACCGGACTACCGTGGGTGACATGCAAGTGGGCCCAGACGATTGACGGGTTCATTGCCACGGCGTCCGGAGACAGTCAGTGGATCAGCGGCGAAAAGAGCAGACAACTGCTTCACCGTGAGCGGGGACGCGTTGACGGACTCATCGTCGGTATCGGCACCGCGCTCAAGGATGATCCGAACCTCACAGCGCGGTGTCCTCGGCCGCGTCGCACACCGCTGCGGGTCATCGTCGACCCATCACTGCGGCTCCCAGCATCGGCAAAGGTGCTCGACGAATCCGCTCCAACCATCATCGCCCACAGGGAATCATGTTCCCCCTCAAACCTCGATGCCGAGTTCATCGCACTCCCTGATCTGAAAGACGGTTCGATGGACCTCGCTCCTCTGATGCGACACCTCGCCTGCGAGCATGACGCTGCAACGGTACTGGTTGAGGGTGGCTGCGGCCTCATGAGCCATCTCTTTGCACAGCACCTTGTCAACGAGGCATGGGTCTTCACCGCCCCGCTATTGCTGGGTGACGCTGCTGCCACTTCCCCGATCACCGGCAGACATGTGTCGGAGATCTCCGGAGGCATCCCTCTTCGTCTCATGGACAGCAGACGCCGCGGCAGCGACATGGTTTCCCGCTACCGACTTGTCGCTACGGAGCGGTGATGAAGGGCAGCAATACCTCGCCCGCACTCGACTCGTGCTGGCGAAGTACGCCGTCACCGTTTTCCAGCAGCCATTGGCCATCGTCGCTCCGCGCAATCCGCACCGTGTCAAGCGGCCTGCCGTCATAACCCTCAAAGATGACAATCGCCGCTTCCTGACCACTTGGCCACGGCGCAATGGCAACTGAAGCAGGCTGGCTCTCAAGCAGCCAGTTCAACAGCGCAGCAACCGCTTCGCGAGGCGCCAGACGGCCCTCATCGCCAATCCACCGATCAAGGTCACGCTGCAACAGCCGTTCTTCGCCATTGCTTCGCACGCGAACGCCCTTGATATCACTGGCGGCAACGCCACTTCCGCTGACATCGATGAGCATCTCCGACATTGGAAAGAGTCCGGTGAGATCCGCTGCACTCATGCGGAAGACAACCGGCTGTGACACCATCATCGCGTATCGATCCTGGGTGCCCGCTGCAACTCGATTGCCTATCCGCAACTCTTCTGCGACGCCGTCACCGTCTTCGACGGCAATGCTCAACACCGGATCGTCCAGTCCGAATGGAGCAAGGTCATCAGGAAACTCCATCACGAACTGACCCCGATGGGCGCCTGCAAGTTCCACGATCCACTCGCCGACCACGGCGTTGTCGGCCCGTGTTCGGACCGGCGACAACATCATCCATCGCCCTTCCTGTCGTTCCAACGACAAGTAGTCATCGCCCGCCCGCCGCTCCAGCCTCCTTGCTTCGATCGCAGCGCCCGGAAACAACCGCCGATCCCTCCACTGCCGCATGTCTCCATCGACCAGGAGTCGGTGGAGGGATCTGTCCACAACAATCGCCTCGCCCCCGTCTACGGACGCAAACGCACGATCTCCCAGCATTGCCCGTCCCAGTGCAAACTCGGTCCTCTCTCCAGGAGACTCGAAGGAGACGATCGCCGCCGCTTTCGCGAGGCCAAGTACCTCTGCCGAAGTTTCACTCGCAACCGGCCCAAGTGATCGAAGCGATGATGCCGTATCGATCAGATGCTTGATTGCGCGGGGGGCCACGCGGCATGCAAACGGCTGAACCTGCCGCCACGAACCACTGTGCTTCTCAAACACGAACTGCTGATCCCCCTTCGCAACCACGATCCTCTCGGCGTTGTCGACTCCTGCAGATGCTATTTCATGCACGCTGGATGAACGGTCGCCCGGCGCATCGTCACCTCGCGCCCGGAAACGCACCGCACTGTCAATCGCCACGAGCGCCGCCGCCACGCACAACAGTATCACCAGCGAGCGTGATTGCACGACCTCCCTCATGCCGCGCCCCTTCGAATCGACACCACAAGGGCACTGCAAAGAAGAGCGGCGGGCCATCCAACCACAAGGAGTATTGTCCATGTCAGCCACGCTGCCGGCGAAATCGCGCCCATTCGCGGCACTTGCCTTCCCAGTGGCCCCGCTGCTACCCAATCATCCAATCCCGCCAGCCAGGCAGCGGATGCAAGCAACAACTCCGTGTTGCCGGGGTTCATGAGCGCCATTCGAGACCCGCCGATCGACACAGCGCGGTCGGACGCCCAGGACAACAGCCATCCGCCCGAGCCGATCACGACGGCACGCTGGCCCCCTGGCCGCTCAACAGCAATGGCGGCTGCGATCGGCTCGATGAAGTCACCGCCACCGAACCCACCTGGATGCTCCGCTGCCCAGTCTTCGTCGACCCAGCGGTCCGCCGACGGTTCGACCACCATGAGCGGTTCGCCAAAGGCACCACTATCGAGTGGAATCGGCAGCGGCAGGTAGCAGCGGCTGGCCTCGATGGCTCTGGCAACAAGGTGCTCTGATCCTGTCCGGTCGATGTACTGGCCCCGTTGCACATCCTGTTGCCCTGGGCCCACCGGCACCCGCTCCAGCACGACACGGCCCGTGTCAGCAAAGCCACCGAGCGTTTCCACCAACCCCGCCCAAGGATCTCGCTGGCCGTACCGCGGCAGCATGCTCGGTTGCAGATTGAGTAGCACCGGTTCACCCTCTGCAATCAGGCGACGCGCTGCGGCAAGCACCGCCATTTCGCCCGGCGTAGCCTCCAGACCTGCGCGGCGGGAAGGTGGAATCACAATCCACGCGACCGGGCCTGACGTGATGAGCGGGCGAGGCGCCTCGGCGCACCTCCACTCCACCACACGAAATCGATTGGCCTCCAGTGCCAACCTCGCAGCATGGAGATCCACATTGTCGTCGTGCGGTTGCAGGAGCGCCGTGTCCTCGCCATGCAAAAATACCACCGTCGGGGTATGCCCGGAAGCCAAGGAACGCATCGCGGCGGAGATGACCTCTTCTCCCCGGAATCGTTGGTCAAATGCAACCCCACCATGTGCCTCCCTTCTCAGGCCCGTTGCGGGAAACAACACGGGGGCGGGAATCATCGTCGCGGCATCCTCGGACATGATGACCGCACCTTGCCCTGCGACCAACTCGGCAGCAAGTTCGCCCAGATGCAGGTCGCCCAGAGCGCGAAGTTTGTCGTAGGCAGCGTTGATGTCCGCCGTCATGTCATCAAATGCCCCACCTTGCAGTCGCGCCCATGAAGCGAGGCCTCCGCTGCGTTCCTGTTGCATCCACCAGCCAACCTGCGACAACTCACCGCCCCAGCGATCAAACGCCGTTGCGAGAATGTCGCGTGCGAGTCCGAGCCGCGGTATTGGCTGCGATGAATCGATTACCATCGCCCGGTCGACCTCATCCAGAATCAGTCCACCCTTTTCTGAGAGGAGTCCGAGTCCACTGCCTATGGCTGCGAGCGTCTCTCGCTCTGATGCATCGGCAACCCCCATGGCTTCCTCTGCGTCCAATGAATGCACACCGGCAAACTGCATCAGATCCAGGAAGACCGTGGTTGCATGAGCCACAGCTTCTTCGCCGGCATGGAGTTCATCACCGTACCGATCGATGAGGCGCCGCACCAGTTCCTCGTACTGCGTGACTGCTTCCGGCTGGGAGGGGTCGAGTCGATCCACGGTGACAAATGGACTTCGTTCTGAGTATCTGCGAAGGACTTCGTCCACCTGTCGCACGATGCCACGATCGGTCGTCGATTGATCAAGCAACACGACAATTCGCCATGGCCCGTCGAGGGAATCGAGCAGTTCCGTCGTTCGATCGCTGAGTTGGTATGCCCGCGTGCGTGTTGCATCGAAACGGCCTCGGACATGCAATGCGATGTCGTTGATCGCGACCAGAGAGATGACCAGCAGGATCAGACCGCCGCAGATCCCCAGAGGCCCCGCACGGCAACCTCGCGTGCGTGCAACGCCGGAAGCGGCCGCGATCAGCAACGCCACAGTGATTGAAAGAAAGTAGACGATCCCGGCGGTGTCTATCAGCCCGATGATGAACTCTCCTGCCCGCCTCAGTGGGTCGAGTTGATAGACAGGATCAGCCCAGACCGACGGAAGATAGGCAGGAAGTACCCGAACTGACAGTGAAAACACGAGCCATGAAAGTGTCGTTGCAAGGTAGGCAACGATTTGCGATTCGGTCAGCGTGGACACGAACAGGCCACACGCCAGCACCGCGCCACCAAGAAGCATGAGACCCATGTACCCGCTGAGGACTTGCCCGTAATCTGGATCGGCATGCAACTCCAGCGGGATGAGCAGTGGAAGAGTCGCCGCCAGTACCAGGGCGAGAAACACCCAAGCCGCCAAGAACTTGGCGGCGATGATCTGCCAATCCCGCACGGGTGCGGCAAGGACGATATCCCAAGTGCCCGCGCGCCGCTCCTCTGCCACCTGTCGCATGGTGATGGCCGGGCACAGGAGAAGCAACAACCATGCGGCGAGTTCAAAGACGCTCTGCAAGGTCGCGGTGTTGCCGGTTCCAAGAACATGTGCACAGAAACCGACACCCATCGCCATCGCCATGAATGCGGCGACGATAGGCCCGGCTGGTACCAGCACCAGCACCCGGAGTTCACGGCACATCAGGCTGGCCAGAACCCTCATGACGATGATGCTCCAACCCAAAGCGCATAGGCGTCTTCGAGCGAACCGCCAAGGGGCTTGAGCAGCCGCAAACGTCCTCCCGCCCCGGCAATCGCCTCGCCAGTCTGCTCCGGCGTTCCTGAAACGACGCAGGCAATCCAATCATCATCAATCAACCGCTGCTGTTCCCCGCCAATCGCCGCAGCAACGGCATGCGGAGACACCTCGACGGCCGTGCGGTCGCAAGGCGTATCTCGCTCGTCGAAGCGTCCGTCGAACACGATGTTGCCACATGCGAGCACTGCCACGCGGTGACAGGTGGCCTCGACCTCCGCAAGGTTGTGCGAGGAGTAGAGCACGGCGGCTGACTGTGCGATCTCAGCGAGCAATGCCCGAAGTTCGGATGCTTGCGAAGGATCCAGCCCGTTTGAGGGTTCGTCGAGTACCAACAGCGATGGGTCATGCAACATCGCGGCGGCCAACGCTACCCGCTGCCTGTACCCGCGGGAGAGTTGCGAGATCCGCCGCGTGAGAACGGTGTCGATCTGACACCGGTCTGCCCATCTGCCGATCGCCTCCCGAGGAATACCGCGGATCGCCGCCGCGGATGCAAGGCATTCCGAGACGCGGAATTCCCCGGGCAGTGGCGCCCCTTCCGCAAGCCAGCCAATGCGGGCCTTGGCGCGAACCGGAGCGGCTGCAAGCGAGACGCCGTCTATCTCGATATCCCCCGCATCAGGCTCGAGCACCCCGCAAAGCATCCGGATTGTCGTGGTCTTGCCAGCACCGTTTGGACCCAACAAGCCAACGAGTTCCCCTCGTTCA
This sequence comes from uncultured Isosphaeraceae bacterium, assembly GCA_964546585.1. Taxonomy (GTDB): domain Bacteria; phylum Planctomycetota; class Phycisphaerae; order Phycisphaerales; family SM1A02; genus CAZJKE01. Next base: position 16,273 of record CAZJKE010000015.1, read on the forward strand.
ATGGTCAAATCAATGCCATCGACGGCTGTCAGGTTGCCGAATTTCTTGACTAGTCCGTGAACATGCAGCATCGGAAGGGGTGGATTCTCCGTCGGAGCGGCCGTTTGTCAAGATAGGAGGCGTATTCTCCCGATGCCAAACCGATTGCCTGTCCGCAAATCGGGGCTAGGCTTGCAGTGGAGAGTTCCGCATGACCGAAGAGCGACCGCGCCTGCTCATCGCATCTGATGCAGCGATTCCACCTGATGTTGAGGCTGCACTGCTGTCCGTCTTCAATCTGGTGCAGCCCTCGGGCCAGAAAGAGGTGGATCTGGTGCTCGGCCCGCCGACCGGACTGGAACCGAGACTGGAGGCCATTGGCAAGGCCGGCCAGGACCTGACGGCGTTCGAGTCCTCGGATGTCCGAAGCCTCAATCTCGCACAGCGACTCCACTTGCTGGAGGAAAAGGTGGTGCACCACGCCCGGGACCTGTTGGGCATGGACCACTTTGAAATCCGCCTGCTGGACCGCCGATCCGGCCAGCTGGAACTGGTCATCGCCGAGAGCATCTCGCCACTCAAGATCGGCGAGGTTCTCCTGGCAGAGAAACATGACAACGGGATCTGCGGACATGTCGTTGCGTCCGGCACAAGTTATATCTGTCAGGATGTCGCAGGCGATCCCCTGTATCGGCCCGGCATCGAAAACGGCGCGTCCTCGCTCACGGTTCCCCTTTGGCTGCATGATCGCGTCATTGGTGTGTTCAATGCGGAATCGGAGAAACCTGGCGCATTCGATGACGATGATCGCCGACTCACAGAGACATTCGGCAAGTACATCGCCATCGCAATGCACATGCTCGATCTTCTCGTCGTGGAGCGATACACCACCAGCGAAGAGTTGTCCCGCACCATGCTCTCCGAGTTCGAACCGCCGCTGGCGGATCTCGTCGCATTGGCTGAGCAGGCGCGCACAGATGATCCATCGCTTGCCGACCAGATTGCGATGATTGCCTCCACTCTCCGGCAACGACTGGACACATGCACCGCCGGTCCCCAGACAATCATCAACGCCGATCGCGTTGCGTCCATTCAACGACAACCGGAACTCGAGGGACGATTGGTGCTGGTCGCCGACGACGAAGACGTGGTACGACAAGGCGTCGTCGATGTACTCCAGAGGCTTGGGTGCTCAGTTACGGATTGCGTCGACGGTGACCAGACAATTGCGGCACTGAAGGAAGCCAACGCCACGGGGAATACCTTTGATCTGGTGATCTCCGACATTCGGATGCCGGGGCACAATGGGTATGAGGTGTTCCGAGCCGCCCGAGATCTCGATCCTTCTCAGCCGGTCATCCTGATGACCGGTTTCGGGTATGACCCCCACCACTCCATCATGCGAGCAAGTCAGGACGGCATGCAGGCCGTGCTGTTCAAACCGTTCCGAACGGAACAACTGATCGACGCAGTGTGCGTCGCTTGCCGAAAGAAGGCTGGCTGCTGACGACTCCTGGCGCCTGACCTCTACAATCCACGCCATGGCACCCCTCAACGCAGAAGTCTGGACAAGCCGCGCGCTTCTCGACTGGATGAACGAACGCTTCACCACTTCGGGCGTCGAACCGCCGCGTCTTGTCGCCGAAATGCTCCTGTCAAGCGTCTTGCAGCAGCAGCGCATCGACATGTACGCCGACATTGATCGTCCTGCAACCGATGCCGAACGGGCTGCACTCCGGCCCCTTGTACAGCGAGCCCTGCAAGGGGAACCAGTGCAACACATTCTTGGTGAAGCGTGGTTCTTTGGCATGCCCTTTCTGGTGGATCGCTCGGCGCTCATTCCTCGAAGCGCCACAGAAACCATGGTCGAACATGTCCTGCAATGGTGGCGAACACGAGAAACCATCGACGACGGATGCATTGCCGACATTGGAACAGGCGGCGGGTGCATCGCCATTGCCTTGGCAGCCAACCTTCCCGAAACTGCGGTCATTGCCACAGACATCTCAGAAGAGGCTCTGGACCTTGCCCGCCGCAACGCCGAGCGGCACGGCGTCGTCGATCGGATCGAATTCCGACTTGGCAAGGGCCTTGATCCGCTGGGGGACAGCGAACTCTTTGACGCCATGTGCTCCAACCCGCCTTACATCCCGGATCACGAGTTTCAGTCGCTCGATGCCTCAGTGGCGGACTGGGAACCACCGGCGGCGCTTTGCGGCGGGCCGGATGGGCTTGAGGTCGCAGGTCCACTGATCACAGGGGGTGGCGAACACCTCCGGCACGGTGGTCTGTTGATCGTGGAGATTGCCACCTCCTCTGCGAAGGCCGCTCAGTCGCTCGCAGGAGAATCCCCCAACCTGCAGAACGAGAACATCCTGCGGGACCAGCATGGGGATGCCCGGTTCATAACGGCAGTTCGATAGAATCCCAGTCCCTCATGGCGATCTTCCGACGAAACAAGTCAACCGGCAGTGACGTTGCCGAACTGCCTTCCCCCTCGGGCGAGAGCATCTTCGACGCCGCGACCGAACAGCGGATTCTCGCCATAGGCACCAAACTTCTGGATGCGGCCCGCTCACAGCGGTCAAGTTGGCTCTCTTCGGCCTTCTGGTCCGACAAGTTGATGGACTGGGCCATGCAGGATGAAGCCTTCAAGGTCCAACTCTTCAGGTTTGTTGACGCGTTCCCCTCGCTCGTCACGCCAGAGCAGGTTCATGACCATCTGGTGGACTATCTCACACAGCCGGATGTGAAACTCCCCCCGGGGATGGGGCTGGGGCTGAAGGCGGGCGGCCTGCTGCAAGGAACCTTGACAAAGACGGTGACCGGCCGGATCACCGCCATGGCCGAGAGGTTCATTGCGGGAACAGATGCGGCCAGTGCGCTTCCGGGCTTGGAGTCACTTTGGAAAGACGGCACCGCGTTCTCGGTTGATCTTCTGGGCGAAGCGTGCGTCAGCGATGCGGAAGCCCTGGCCTATCGCGAGCGGTACCTCGATCTTCTTCGCAACCTCCCTGCCACGGTCAATGCATGGCCATCGCAGCCGATCTTGGAACACGATCATCTGGGGCCAATTCCACGAACCAATATCTCCATCAAGATCTCGTCGCTGTTTGCAAACACCGACGCCATTGCCTTCGACACTTCCATCGCCGGACTCATGGAGGGCTTGCGGCCCATTCTTGAGGAAGCCGCGAACAGCAACACTTTCATCAACTTTGACATGGAGCAGTTTGAGTACAAGGATCTGACCCTTGAACTGTTCATGCGATGCTGCGAGGAAATTGACTTCCCCGCCGGCCTCGCCATGCAAGCCTACTTGCGGAGTGGCGATGCAGATGCCGCTCGTATTATTGACTGGTCGCTGCGGGTCAATAGGCCAATCACCGTACGACTGGTCAAGGGCGCATACTGGGACTACGAGACGATTCACGCGGAAGAACTCGGCTGGCCTGTACCTGTGTGGAGCCGCAAGGTGGACAGTGACGCGTGCTTTGAGAGGATGGCGGCAGCGTTCATCGAATCGACACCGCGAGAAAGTGGCGAGGGCGGTGTCAACCTCGCACTCGGTTCCCACAACCTACGTTCGATTGCGGCGGCGCTTGCACTTCTCGAACGGCGGGATCTTCCGCCAGCCGCGCTGGAACTCCAGATGCTCCGCGGCATGGCGGACCAGTTGAAGGATGGCGTAACCACGGAAGGGCTCAGACTTCGGGAGTATGTTCCCGTCGGTGAGATGATTCCGGGCATGGCCTATCTGGTTCGCCGCCTTCTGGAGAACACATCCAACGAGTCGTGGCTCAGAAGCAGTTTCCTCGAAGACAGTGACCCAAGTGCGTTGTTGGCATCGCCGCATGTTCTCCATGAAGGTCCGGACCCGGGCATTGTGTTGATAGCAGACGCACCCGAGCGTCACCAGTTGTCGCCCGCGGTCGAGGGCGTCGGCGATGGTCGCCCCTTCTTCTCAGAGCCACCGCGGGACTTTGCCGAGATGTCCCAGCGGGATGTGTTCGCAGCAGAGGTCGGACGTGCATCGGTTCCTTCGGTCGACCGCGTGGAAACGGTGGAGCAGGCAGTTGCCATCGTTGATCGGGCAGAGGCAGCATTTCCGGCATGGCGCGACGCCGACCCGAGAACCCGATCGGCAGTGCTGACCGGCGCTGCGCAGATCATGCGTCGGCGGCGCGATGAACTCTGTGGTGTCCTCATTCGCGAAGCCGGCAAGGTCTGGCGAGAAGCCGATGGCGAAATCTGCGAGGCAATCGACTTTTGCGAGTACTACGCTCGGATGGCTGTCGGACTGTTCGAACCCCACCGGCTCGGGAAGTTCATCGGAGAGTTGGATCAGCAGTTCCATCAGCCGCGGGGTGTCGTCGCGGTGATCAGCCCGTGGAACTTCCCCGCCGCCATTTGCATGGGCATGACCGTCGCTGCATTGGTGACGGGCAATAGCGTCATGGTCAAGCCCGCAGGGCAGACAACCGGAATCGCGAAACTGTTGTGCGAGATTCTCTGGGAGGCTGGAGCCCCGCGGAATGTCCTTCAATTCACGCCCGGGCCGGGGTCGATCATTGGTGCGGCCATGGTTCGTGACCCGCGGGTAGCCGTCATTGCGTTCACCGGTTCAAAGCCCGTCGGTCTGGACATCATTGAAGCTGCCGGACATACACCGCCCGAGCAGAGGCATGTCAAGAAGGTGGTGTGCGAAATGGGTGGCAAGAACGCCATCATCATCGATGCCTCAGCCGATCTGGACGAGGCGGTGCTCGGGGTGCGATACAGCGCATTCGGTTACCAGGGGCAGAAGTGCTCTGCGTGCAGCCGAGCCATCGTCGTGGATTCCGCTCATGACCTCTTTCTGGAGCGGTTGGTCGAATCGACCCGGACGTTGGTCGTCGGCGACCCACTCGATCCCGCAACGGACATGGGACCGATCATCGACCAGGGTGCGGCCGGCGACATTCGCGCATACATCGACATTGGCATGCAGGAAGGCAACCTTGCCTTTGCCGGGACAACCCCGGAAGGATTGGAGGAGCAGATCGGAAAACCATTTGTCCCACCGCACATCTTCTCCGGCATTACCGAGCGCGACCGGCTGGCGCAGGAGGAAGTCTTCGGGCCTGTGCTTGCGGTCATGCGTGTGCGAGACTTCGATGAGGCGCTCGCCGTGGCCAATTCCACTGCCTATAAGTTGACCGGTGGGATCTTCAGCCGAAAGCCATCGCACCTTGCAAGGGCAGTCCGCGAATTCCGCGTCGGCAACCTGTACCTCAATCGTGGCTGCACCGGCGCACTGGTGGCCCGGCAGCCATTTGGCGGGTTCGGCATGTCCGGCGTCGGTTCGAAGGCCGGCGGCAACGAATACCTGCTGCAGTTTGTCGAGCCCCGCGCCACCTCCGAAAACACGATGCGACGAGGCTTTGCCCCAGGGCTGTGAGCCCAACTGCAGCGTGTCCGGTACCGGACACCTCGCTCACTGGCCCAGTTGTCGGAGTGCGGAGGCGCCGAGGGCGTCACCGACACGATCCTCCTCATCAATGACAATATCGGCGCCGGCCTTGGCAAGTGCTGCCGCATGCATCGCATACCGCGCCCGAGCCACCACCGTAATCCCGGGGGCCATCGCTCTGGCTTGGCCAATCGCCATGGCCGAAGCACGATGATCCGGCAGCGTTGACACCAACAATCTCGCATTCGCGACGCCCGCGTGATCCAGATGTTCCCGCCTCGTCGCGTCGCCAAGCACCGCCGCCAAGCCGATCGCATGGGCGCGATCCACGCCACGGCGGCTCATGTCAACAACGACAATTGGAATGCACGCATCTTCCAGCGCCGTGATGACATGGGTACCGGCAGGGCCAAACCCCAACACAATTGCATGATCGCGCATGGCGGCAATGCGAGGCCCCTCCTGCTCCTTGACCTCCGGTGCGGTATCGCCAAGCCAGGAATCAATCCGCCTTGCAATCGGCCGAGCACGTCCAACAAGCAACGGCGCAGCAAGCAGTGTGAGCAACGACGCACTGACGAACAACTGAAATGCGTCGTCATCAATGAGTTTCTCCGACAACGCCATCGAGCCAATGACAAAACTGAACTCGCCGATCTGGGCAAGACAGAGTCCGGAGCCGATTGCGACCCGCCTTGGCAGCCGACACACAAGGGCAGCCACCCACACAATCGCAGTCTTGCCGACAATGATCGCTGCAGCTACCCCAAGAACAATGAGCCAGTGATCCTGAACGAGCAGCCAGGGCACATCGGCCAACATGCCGATCGAAACAAAGAACAGCGTGAGAAAGACGCTTCGCAGCGGCGCAAGATCGGCGCGTACCTGGGCTGAGAAAGGCGATCCCGCAAGAATGAGACCAGCCACGAATGCGCCGAGCGCTGGTGACAGCCCAAGCGAATGGGCCAGGATCATCGCCGCGAAACATGTCACTACACCAAGCACAATTGGAAGATCGGCACTCCGGCGAATCGCTCTCGCACCGAGCACCCGGGGGAGCACGAAGACACCGACGAGGAAGATGGTGGCCAACAGTCCCACAAGTCTCACGGTGGCCCCGCCAAGCGATGCTGCGACTGATTCGCCGCCGGCATCGCCCAAGAGCGACACCAGCAACAACAGCGGAACGAGTGCAAGATCCTGCAGCACCAACACGCCAAAGGCGACGCGACCGTGGGGCGAATCAAGTTCGCTTCGATCCTGCAACACACGGGCAACCGTTGCGGTGGAACTCATCGCCACCATCGTGCCAATCACGATGGCAGCCTTCCGTTCCGCGCCCATGAACAGCGCGATCGCCCACGCAACGCTCCCGGTAACGACAATCTGAAGAATCCCGAGCAAGAGACCCCGGCCAGCAAGACTCCGCAGTCGCCGTGGGCTTATTTCCAACCCGATGGTGAACAACAGGAGCGCAACGCCGATCTCGGCCATGTCACCGATGACTTTCTCGCCGGAAGTCACCCAGTCCAGAACGCCGGGTCCGACGAGCGTTCCAGCAAGTAGATAGCCGACAACTGCGCTGACACGCAGTTTCTCAAGCACGATGCCCGCAAGCACCGCTACGCCAAGCAAGACCGTGATGTCTACAACCAGATGCCAGAAGGTCATGGGCGACGGATGATACGCCAGGCCCTGTCCCCTACCATGCCCCCCCAATGGACCTCTACGAGATTCTCTTCCTTCTGCTGCTTGGACTTGCAGCGGGCGCATTCGGCGGCATGCTCGGGATCGGAGGATCTGTCATCATGATTCCGGGCATTGCCATCGTGCTCGGATGGCCCTTCCACCTGGCACAGGCCATCGCCATGACGGTCAACCCCCTTGTCGCTGGATCGTCCGCATTACGGCATCGCAAGGAGGGCCACATCTCTCGAAAGGTCGTCATGCGGGTCCTGCCGATCGCACTCCTGTGCATTGCCGCGGGTGCGTGGCTGAGCAATCTCATCCCATCGCGGTGGCTGGAAGGAGCATTCGGCATCTTTCTCCTCTGGGTTCTGTGGAGCCTCATTCGCGGCCCACGAGAGAACCATTCCACCAGTGACTCGGGGGAGAAGTCAACATGGCCACGGTCCGCTTTGACCGGCGGCGTCACGGGATCGCTCGCCGGATTGCTTGGCATCGGCGGCGGGCTCGCACAGGTACCGCTGCTGCACCTGTTGTGCCGGCTTCCTCTCAAGGTCGCTATTGGTTCCTCCTCGGCCATCATGCTCTTTACCGCCATCCTGGGCGCGGCGGTCAAGGATGCTTCGCTGTCCAACGTCGTGGGTGCGCAGGGAGAACCGCTGGCAGCCGTCGATGCGCTCATCGGATCACTCTGGTTGATCCCCGGCGCGATTGTGGGAGGTTGGTTGGGCGCGAGAATCACCGCCATTGCTTCGGCGGCGGTCATCCGCATTGTCTTCTCGTTGCTGGTTGCGGTTGCATCTGCGCGGCTGCTCTGGTCAGCCATTGCCTGATCGCACCGCGATCCGCGCCCTGCACCGCCCTCGAAGTTCCCCGATGCGATCGCGAAGAACCACGACACCCCGCTCCGCTTTCATGTCAAGAAGCGACTGCCCCGAAATGGGCTCGCCGACCTCCAGTTCAATCCACCCTCGAAATCGCATCGGCCGGTTGATCGGCCAAACATCGAAGGCACCGTCGATCGCCACGGGCAGCACATCGGCGCCGGTTCGTTCAAGAATCACCCACCATCCGCGTTTGAATTCCTTGAGTTCTCCATCCTCCGATCGCGTGCCCTCGGGAAAGATCGCCACACACCTCCCCTGCTCAAGTTCCTCAATAGCGGCCCGGATGGCAACCATGTCCATCTGACCGCGGCGAATTGGGATCACCCTGTACCGCCGAAGGAGGTAACCGAGAATCATGGAGTTCAGAAGTGAAGCGCGCCCGATGCCACGGGAAGGTCGGTCTCGAAGGGCGATGCCCACAAGCATGGGATCGAAATTCGACTGGTGATTGGCCACGATCAGTACAGGACCGGTCCGTGGCAAGTTGTCTCTTCCATGCATCCGAAGTCGGTACAGCAGGACGCCGATCGCCTGTAGAAAGGCAGGGACCGCAGTCCACCAAAACAGCGTGTTCCACCATGAAATGTTGCGAGCCCGTCGTTTCACTTGGAGAAACCGAAACATATTCATGCCTGCCGCAAGGCATCCAGTTCATCGCGCACCACCTGCTCCATGCGGTCGACCACCTCGTCTATTGAGAGATCGGACGAGTCAATCGTGACAGCACCTTCCGGTCGCACGAGCGGGCTGTCCTCCCTCGTCGAGTCGATGCGGTCCCGTTCTTCGATATTCCGGCGAATCAATGCTGCCTCCGCGGGCTTGCCCGCCCGATCGAGTTGCAGAATCCGCCGCTTTGCTCGCTCGTCAACAGTGGCATCCAGATAAAACTTCGCCGTTGCATCCGGAAAGACAACCGACCCCTGATCCCTTCCCTCGGTCACGAGGCATGGGTGATCTCTCCCAATACAACGCTGCTGCTGTACGAGTGCCTTGCGAACCTCACTCTGCTCCGCAACAATTGACACAATGCTGCTGACATCGTGATCCCGGATCCGACCATCCACCCGCCGATCGCCAAGCAGAATCGGCGCAGGCGTCTTTGTCCATTCAAACCCAATGCCCACCTTCTCAATGGCAGTAGCGATTGCTGCCCCATCGTCCGGGGCAATCCCCAATTCCACCGCAAGCAGGGATGCTGCGCGGTACATCGCCCCGGTATCGAGACACTCTGCACCGAGCCGGTCAGCAAGTTGGCTTGAAACCGTTGACTTACCAGTTCCAGCAGGGCCGTCAATGGTCACGATCATGGACAAGGGCATGGTTACTACTCCGACTCGATGACGGCGACCATCTCGTCACGAACCTTGGCAACCTCGCGGATCGGATCACCCTTGCCGACATAATCGATCGAAATGGTGTGGGCGTATCCGACCTCGACGACCGCACGCAGGCCATCCCCCGCCTTGACCGCCTTCTTGCCTCGGCCTGTCGGATAGTCCGCAACGACGCCGCCAGCATAGGGCGCAAGTTTCCGCAACACTGCACTACCATCCCCTGTCTCCCCAGCGCGTCCAAAGGTCGGAAGCGCGCCAATGCGAAAGCCGCCGATCTGCTTGATGAGTTCGATGTGCTGATCCGGATCCAACGTAATGCCTTCGGATGGCTCCAGCAACAGGTTCAATTCCAACCTGTCGATCCGGTGCATGGATCGCTGCAATGTGCCAACAGCGGCCTGAACTGACTGATCGCCCGCCTCTATCACCGGCGAAATCGTGATCGAACTGCAACCAAGCCGTCCTGCGGCTGCGGCGAGTCGATCAATGCGCTCCTCAGCTGCACTCCCATCGCCGCTGAGATCCATTGGCGTCGTATCGCGAACCAGCAAACACGGGCAGTTGGACTTGTCGCCTCGATCGCGGAACTGGTCGTACTGCTTCATCTCCCAGCCGGACAAGTGGGCAGCGTCAATCATGAGGCCCCGCAGCCCCAGTTGCTCGCTGGCGATGGCTGGTACATCCATGAGATCGACCTTGCCGCTTTCGAGCAACGAGTCGAGCGAATGCACGGCGAGCGTGAGCAGCACTGTCATGGATGCAATCTCCCCCCGACAGAGTGGGGTGAGAGGGGTACTATACCGCCCTGCCTCTACATTGGGAGTACGAGATGTCCAGCCCGAACACCTGCCTGTTTACTGAATCGCACGAGTGGTACCGCGTCGACGGCGATGTAGCCACTGTCGGCATCAGCCAGTTTGCCACAAACGAGTTGACCGATGTGACCTATGTCGAGATGCAGCCTGTGGGAACCAAGGTTTCCGCCGGCGATTCCCTCGGAGAAGTCGAGTCAGTAAAGACGACCAGCGATGTGTTCGCTGCCGCAGCCGGCGAGATTGTCGAGGTCAACCCGCTCGTATCGGATGACCCCTCGCTGCTGAACAGCGACCCTTACGGCGACGGGTGGCTGGTTCGTATGCGTCTGGCGGACGGTATCGACGCATCGACACTGCAGGACTTTGCCTCATACGATCAGAAGTTCAGCACCTGACGCTCGTTGAAAGGGGGGATTCGCTGTTGCATGACCGGTCCTTTCACCATCACCAGTGACTACGACCCTACGGGTGATCAGCCTCAAGCCATTGCCGATCTTGTCGCTGGAGTGCGGAAAGGCCGACCGAGACAGACACTGTTGGGCGCCACCGGAACAGGCAAGACCTTCACCATGGCGAATGTCATTGCTGAGACAGGCAAACCGTCCCTCATCATCAGCCACAACAAGACACTTGCCGCGCAACTTTATGAAGAGATGCGAGAACTCTTTCCGCAGAATGCGGTGAGCTACTTCGTCAGTTACTACGACTATTTCCAGCCGGAAGCGTACATTCCCCAACGGGACATCTACATCGAAAAGGACGCATCGAGGAACGACGATCTCGACCGCCTTCGTCTGAAAGCAACGAGCAGCCTGCTTGCTCGCGATGACGTCATTGTCATCGCATCGGTCAGTTGTATCTACGGTCTCGGATCACCTGACTCATGGGTCAACCGGATGATTTCGATCAGCAAAGGGCAGGAAGTCAATCGTCGAAAAATGCTGTTGTCGCTAGCGGACATGCAGTATCGCCGCAACGATCTCGAACTCAATCGCGCATGTTTTCGGGTACGGGGTGATGTCGTTGAGGTACACCCGGCCTACGAGCAACATGCCATCCGCATCGAGTTCTTCGGCGACACCGTAGAGCGGCTGGAACTCATTCACCCCGTATCGGGTGAGACGCTTGCAGAGGAAACGGATGCCTTCATATTCCCCGCAGTGCACTATGTACTGCCGGAGGACCGAATGTCGGCAGCCTGCAGGGGAATCCGTGAGGAACTCGCCGAACAGCTGGCGATGTTCCAGGAGAGTGGCAAGTTGTTGGAAGGGCAGAGATTGGCTGCTCGCACCCGCTATGACCTGGAGATGTTGCAGGAAGTGGGATTCTGCCCGGGAATCGAAAACTACGCACGCCATCTGGAAGATCGCCCGCCGGGATCGCGTCCATTCTGCCTGCTCGACTATTTCAACCATGTTCCGGGCAGGGATGCTGATGATTGGCTCGTGTTCATCGACGAATCACACGTGACTGTGCCACAGATCAGGGCCATGCACAATGGCGATCGCGCGCGAAAACAAGTGCTGGTCAACCACGGTTTTCGCCTCCCGAGCGCGCTGGACAATCGCCCCCTCACCTTCGATGAGTTCGACACCATCGCAAAGCAGGTCGTCTATGTGTCGGCCACACCAAGCGACTGGGAACTGGAACAGTGTGGCGGCGAAGTCGTCGAGCAAGTCATTCGGCCAACCGGGCTATTGGACCCGATCATCGAGGTTCGATCGGCGACCGGTCAAGTGCCCGACCTTGTGGAAGCAACTCGGCAGCGAGCTGCCCGGGGAGAACGAGTGCTCGCCACTGTCTTGACAAAGCGACTGGCGGAAGATCTTGCGGCATATCTTGCGGACACTGAATTACGCTGCCGCTACCTGCACAGTGACATCGACACACTGGATCGACTGGAGATTCTCCGCGATCTGCGCCTCGGAGAGTTCGATGTCCTTGTCGGCGTCAACCTGCTCCGGGAGGGTCTTGACCTTCCGGAAGTATCGCTCGTCTGCATTCTCGATGCCGACAAGACCGGCTTCCTTCGCAGCAGGACCAGCCTCATTCAGACCATCGGTCGGGCAGCCCGGCATGTTGATGCGCGAGTTATCCTCTATGCGGACACGATCACCTCCCAAATGCAACAAGCCATGGACGAAACAAACCGGCGGCGGGAGTTGCAGATGGCATACAACGAAACCCACGGCATTGAGGCGGTCTCAGTACAAAAGGCAATTCACCGTGGTATCGAGACGGAACTCCGCGCCCGCCATACTGCAAGAGCAGCATTTCACGCGGACGCAAGCGACGACGAACTGGATGTCGATGAGCAGATCGAATTGCTTGAGCAGGAGATGGTGGATCACGCGGATCGGTTGGACTTTGAAAAGGCCGCCGTCCTGCGAGACCGAATTGCCGCCTTGCGACGAGGCGAAACGCCTTCACCGGCAAAGAAAACGCCCGCTGGTGCGCCCGGAACGCGGCCTCGCCTCAAGCGTCGCCGGTCTTGACAAGAACTCGATCGCCGATGTCACTTCGCCAAAATGCGCCATCGAAGATGATGCGGCCACACGCCTCATTCGCACGATCTCGTGCAGCACCAAGATCGGCTGCGCATGCAGTCACCCCAAGCACCCGCCCACCACTGGTGACAAGCCTGTCACCTTCCCGCTGCGTGCCCGCCTGAAAGACAACGACATCACCCAGCGCCTCCGCGTCCTCGATGCCAGTGATGGGTTTCCACTTCTCATACCCACCCGGATATCCCTCGGAGCACATGACAACGCACACGGCCGTGTCATCGTCGAAGTCAATCTCCGCCTCGCTCAGATTCCCCACGGCAGTCCGCCACAACACATCGACCAGATCCCCATCAAACCTCGCCATCAGCGGCTGGCACTCCGGGTCACCGAAACGACAGTTGAACTCCAACACCTTCGGCCCGGCCGCTGTCAGCATCAGGCCGGCGTAGAGAACGCCGCGGTACTCGATGCCCTCTCTTCGAAGGGCGTCGATGGTGGGAACCAATATTTCCTGCTCGATTCGGCTCAGCGCTGCGGCATCGATGACGGGAGTTGGACAGTATGCGCCCATGCCCCCCGTGTTTGCGCCAGTATCGCCCTCGCCAACCTGCTTGTGGTCCTGACAAGGATCAAGGATCCAAATGGTCGACCCATCCACAAGGGCAAGCAGGCTGACTTCCTGTCCATCGAGAAACTCCTCGATGAGAATTTTCCCACCAGCGTCGCCGAAAGCACGGTCGTCCATGAGGTGGTCGACTGCATCCATTGCCTGGGCCGTCGTTCTGCACACGATCACACCCTTGCCTGCCGCCAGTCCACAGGCCTTGACAACGCATGGGTCCAGCCGATTCTGAAGGAACATGCCGAGATTCTCTGACGGCATGAACTTGTCTTCCCGCACAGCACCTGTATCAGACAGAAAGGTGTCGACTTCGTCCGCCACAGCCATTTCGCCCTCTTTTCGCAATTCCTCATCAAGGCCGCGAAGGAGGTATCGGCGGGCCGCGTTGGCATCGTCGAACGACCGCGACTCGGCGGTCGGAATGGACGCTTGTTTCATGAGAGACTTGGCGAAACTCTTGTCGGCTTCAAGTTGCGCCCCGGCTCTTGTCGGGCCGAACACCTGCCGCCCATCGAGCGCAAGTTCATCCGCAATTCCCTCCGCCAGCGGAGTCTCCGGGCCGACGACAACCAGATGTATGTCGTGTTGGTCGCACCACCGCCGCAAGAAAAACGCCCTCGAAGGAACCCATGGCTCATCGCAGTGTTGTGCGAGGTCGGCGATGCCCGGATTCTGGGTGTCAGTTGCATACAGCGTGCCAAGCCGAGGAGACTTCGACATCCGCCACGCCAACGCGTGCTCGCGCCCACCACCCCCAATGAGCAATACGTTGCATGACTCTGGCGTGGCCTGAGGATCCATCATGAGTCGATTGTATCTTCCCGCTCAAGTGGTATTTCCATGGTGCAGGTCAATCCGCCGTCGGCACTCACATCGATGTCACCGCGCATTTCATGATGGACCAAACCGCGGAGCAGTGAGATGCCGGTTCCCGGTTCAATCGTGGCTGGCGGGCTCCCCCCCTGCTCACCCCATGTGAATCTCATGCAAGTGTCCCCCTGAAGAAGTTCCGTTGTCAACGTGATGATCCCCTGCTGTGTTGAGAGGGCACCGTGCTTGACCGCGTTGGCCGCGAGTTCGTGAATCGCCATGCACATCGGACGAGCAAGTGCGCCAGCGAGTTCCACATCCGGGCCCTCGAATCGAATCCGCCCATCGTTTCCCTGCATGAACGGTTGCAGGGTCAGTTGCAGAATGTCACGCATCCACGCGCCGCCCCATCGGGTTCGAGCAAGCGCCGCGTGCGCCACAGCCATCGCCTGGAGCCGGCCACTGATGGTTGCGGCAAACTCGTCCATTGACTGATCGCCGCTGCGAGAGAGTTCGACAAGCGAGATGATCGAAGCGATATTGTTCTTCACGCGATGATCCAACTCCCGCATCATGAACTTCTGCTGTTGTTCAAGTTCATGTCGGCGCGTTACATCAACAGCCACGCCGGACAGGCCCGAGACAACATTGTCGGCACCGCGAACTGGCGTCATCCAGACTTCAAAGGTGGAATCACCCACCGGAACGGTTCCCTGCACTTCCTGACCCGTCATCGCTTCGTTGATGAGGCGAAGCATGTCTGGATGGTTGCGGTACACCTCATATGCGCTGTGCCCGACGACATCGCCGGCCTTTGTCGCCAACGCCCCGAGTCCGCGACCTTCGCTCAAAGTGAACATCCCAGCCGCATCAATACCGAACAACACGACAGGAGAGTGATGGGTGACGAATCTGTATCGCGCCTCGCTGCGGCGAAGTTCCAACTCCGCTGCTTGCTGCCGCCGGTCTTCAACGCGAAACTCGATACGTCGTCCAAGGCCCGAGAGAACCATCGCCACCGCTTCCTGCTCCTCAGGTGTCCATCGCCGTATCGGTGTTGATGCCTGAAAACAGGCGAACGCCTCCAACTTCCCGTTGACGAACGAACCCGCTACGAGCGCTGCACCGTCGCAGTCGTCTCCAAAGAGTGCCATTGCCTCCGCCGGAATGTCAGGAGCATTGATGTTCTCGATGAGGAGCACAGGGTTCCGGCGCAATCGACCCAGCCACCAGTCCGCTCCTTCGGATGGAATCTCCATCGGCATGTCTTTCACATTGTCACTGGACACTCGAGCCCAAGCGTGCGTGACGAAGGCCTTCCCAGAACGCCGAAGTCGTACCAGCATGCCACGCCGAACGGCCATCGCCATCCCCAGTCGTTCAAGAAGCCTGTTGATCACCTCGGACAGGTCATCAACAGCCAGAAGTGTTGACAGCCCATCACGGCTTGCCCCAAGAAGGCGCGAGCGATACGCCATCACCCTTGACTGTGTTGCATCACTCAATACGCCGACTACAGCGTTTGGCTGTGACTGCAAGAACTTGAATCCAATCCACCGGTAGTGCTCACGAGCATCGCGGAACCGATAGGTAACCGAATGTTCACGTCGCGGATCAGCCGATCGCAAGGCTGCCGATACGGCATCAAGATCCTCAGGATGAACACGACCTGCCCAGAGAGATGGATCTTCCATCAACTGATCTGCAGGCACACCCAGGACAGTCGCCGCGTTCGGTGTAATGTCACTCGTCTGCCAATGCCCGCGATCCTGCAAATTATGAAAGGCGGTGGACAAATGTGTGTTGGCAAAGATCTGGGGATTCATCGCTTGAGCCTCCCCCGCACGACTTCACGATAGCCCCATCACGCCGCCAGTGCTACAGCCCGCCACTTTCCAGTCTTGAGCGAATCAGCGACTTGCAGACATCCGGGGTTTGCCAAAGTCGAAGAATCGCGCAGGGAATGGTCAGCGCCCCGGGCCCCTGTAGCGGCACACCATGCTTGAGCAAGAGGTCGTAAATCTTCCGGTTCGCCGTCGCAGGATTGTCGAACTCTGCAGTTCGCTCGCTCACCGACAACAGGGGCGCAGAGGACGGATCCACCCCAAGGAGCGTCAACCTGTACGCAGGATGCTCCTCCCCCACCTCCATCACATCCAACCGAGCCACAAGCGTAATACCGTCGAAGATGGCAGTAATGACCACACCACCATCCGATGTCACCACGACAGAACCCGCCACCTCCCCCACCGGCCCAGGCACCCCCCGCCCCCTGCCACTCACAATGAGACGGGCGGCACCCGTGGCCGTAAATACGGCCGCGACCAGAAAGAGATCCACCATCGCCAAACCACCCCCGGAACCCCCGGAACCCCCGGCAACCCCGGCAACCCCG
>CAZJKE010000015.1:32859-40887 GCA_964546585.1 uncultured Isosphaeraceae bacterium
CATCGCCAAACCACCCCCGGAACCCCCGGAACCCCCGGCAACCCCGGCAACCCCGAAACCCCCGGAAACCAATCCAACGAACACACTCTGAAGAACATCCACCGCAAATCCTCCCACCAGCGTCAATCCAACACAATGCTGCAAGCAAGCATGTCATGCAGGAAAACGTCCGCCACCTGCCCATCAATCGAGACAAACCACGGAACACCGTCCTGAGTACCGCCTGCCTCAACCAAACCACCGTCCACCATGTAACCAAGAACATCCGCCGCACGACCGTGCAACACCATCGTGACCGGATCGGGCGTACCGGCAGTTCCGTCAGGATCAACATAGAGCTCGCGATGCAGCGTCGGATAACGCTGATCATCCAACAGTGGAATCTGCCAAGAACCCGTCCATGACACAGAGAAACTTGCCGACGACGAAGCCGGGTCGATCATGTCAAGGTTGAGATCAAGCAACTTTCCTTCCGCAACGACCGCGTCGCCACTCTCCTGAGACCGGTACATGCGCCGCGGTGCCGACCGCATGGGGCGACGGACACCAGGATCGTCAACAACCCGATAGAACCGGCGTGAAGCGGGGTGAAAGAGAATCCCCCGGTCCGGGTAGAAGATGGCGTCCTCCCCGTCATGCCGAACCGACTCGCCGCGCCACGCGTCGAGATCCATGATCTCCGCCGATGTCAACTGCACCGGCTCCAGCACCAATCGAAACCAAGGCGTATCTATGAGCAACCGCCCGCAAGCCACCAAAGCGGGCAGTGTCAGTGCCGCTGTTCCCCAACGCATCCATGCATTCATGTCGAAGTCCTTTCTGCACACCTGTGCAATGAATCGTGCAACACCGGTTGGCGCAACGGTTTGCGCATTGCCCTCCAGGGCGTTCCTCCGATGCTGGCAGGAGAGGTGTACCCGAGGCGATGAACGTCGCCGCCAAGAACTGCCACTTTTCCAACCGCGGCCGTTTCGCTTTCTCATTGCAGAAAAAAACCCGCACGAAAAAGGGCCGTGTTTTCATTGACCTTCCACTGTGCAGGGGTACGGTGCGGCGAGCTTCAGCAGGTGGTGGGAAACGCACTCGTGCGACAGCCGTCGTCGACGGCAACCCGCTGAGACAGACAATGTGGTGCGGGAGAGATCAAGGAGGGTAGACATGACCAATTGCGCGACGGCGAACCCGAAGGAGCGACTTGAGCGGTTGCTCAACCTCGCACAGGCGTACCGCGGCTGGACCCGCCGCGAACTGGCCCGATCGCTGGGCCGGGATCCGACGAAACTGATTCCATCAAGCGGCAACCCGAAACTGGACCTCGTTGTCAATCTCGCCGATGCGCTCGATTGGCCCGTGGAGGAGGTTTCTGGGTGGTTGTCCAGTGGCCGCAGCGGAAAGAAGGTACCGCGGGAAGGAAAGTCATTCGAAGCACTCGACGGACTGGCGCTTGAGGCGCACCGCCTGGGCGACTATCGAAAGATGATCACACTGGCGCATCGAGCACTGGATGTCGCCAGCACGACAGAAGAGCGGGCCCGCGCCTATAACCGGGCTGCGGGTGGATGGGATGGGATTGGGCGCTTTCAGAAAGTGCTCCTTGCCGCCCAGGCTGGCCTTCGCGAACATCCAATCGCGAGTGATCTGAAACTCCTTCTGCAGACAACTGCTGCGAATGCGTACTACACGCTCTGGCAATTGGACGAGGCGGAGGCCATGGCTCGCCGTGTGATTTCAGAGTTCGACACAAGACCGCCTGCGACCGATCGGGGTCGGGTTGCCGAGGCGCATGCCTGGTATGTCCTGGGCCACACACTTCGGCGGCTGCTGGATGTGGAACCTGATCGGGCGGCGACGCATGCGGCTGCCGCGTGCGAGGCGCTGGAGCAATCCGCTACACGATACGAAAGAATTGCGGACGACATTCACGAGTCCTACGGCGGCATTGCACATACCTGTCGAGGTGGAATCCTCGAAGCCAAGGTGTCACTCGGCCAATTGGATCCGCGAGCCGGCATTGCACGCATTGTCGACTCCTTCGCTTCAGTGGTCGATACGGCTGCTTCGCTCACCGGCGATTGGCTGGAAAGCCATGGGTGGTGGTCCATCTTCGGATGCAACATCACGCTGCGGCACATCACCGACGAGCGTGACCTGCAGCGATTCATGGCCCTGTTTACGAACAAGGCCGACGAGATCGCCGATCACCTGGATCACTGGGCACTGCGGGAGCGAGTGTTCGCCATGCAGTTCGAAGGACACCAGCGGCTTATTGGCTGGACCGGTCAGGACGTGCCTGTCGTCATCGACAACGATGATGTTCGGCTCATTACCGGGACCATGGGTCGGTTTCCCCGATTCCGTGAAACCGGCTGGTCAATCCTGAATGCGGCAAACATCATCAGCGAGGCGTGAGGAGGCACACCATGACGACCAGAAAGCTCATGAAGGCCACGATCGCCGCCGCCATCACTCTTTCGAGCGCGGCGCTGGCCGACATTGCAGGGCCTGATCAACTCTCAGGCAAACCCAAGATCAGCATCATTGGACACACGGGACAGGATCCCGCACCGAAAAAGCGGCTTGCCTGGATTCCCCCATGGGATCTCGATCGGCTTCCCAGTTTGCTGGAACCCCCCTTTGAGACTCCACGGAGTCCAATCATCGCCGTCAAACCCAGACATGACATGGTCTTACGACCGTTGCCACCCTTCCCGGAACAGCCGCGGCCATGGGTCGCTGGCACGCCAGCGATGCCGAACACATCGAGCGTGCCAGCACCATCAGCCGTACTGCTCCTTACGGCGCTGGCCTTGCCACGCCGCCGGCGGTAACACAACTTCCTCTCTCGCCGGACAAGGTGGGTGCCCCTTCGGGGGCACTTGCCCGCGAGAGGGTAGGCTAACGATGTGAAGTACACGCGGGTTCATCGGCTACTGAGGATCATTTCGCTCGTGCAATCCCAACGGGGGCTTGGGGTCGCGGCACTTGCTGAGTCCTGCGAAACGACCGAGCGGACGATCTACCGGGATCTCGACCAGATCAAGGAAGCGGGCATCCCGATCCACCATGATCCTGGAACGGGGGGATACCGGATCGATGGCACATTCTTCATGCCACCGGTACGCCTGACATTTGAAGAAGCGCTCGCCGTGTCTGCGCTGTGCGAGACGATGGCGGAAAGCGGCGCCATTCCTTTCGTGCGGCCCGCGGCGATGGCGATGCACAAGATCCAGGCGCAACTCCCGTTTGAGGTTCGCGACGAGTTGGCGGATCGGCTCCAAACCATGCAACTCCGCACAGCCGCAACAATGGATGAAGAGGGGTACGGCGATGTCTACGACACCGTCCAGCATGCTCTCTTGGAACATCGAATGCTCAGATGCCGCTATGAGAGCGCTTCGGGTGGAGGTGGCGATGAGGTATTTCTGCTTCATCCCTACGCACTCTTCTTCGGCACGCGGGCGTGGTATGTAGTCGGATTTCATGAAGGTCGGGATGACCTGCGGACGCTCAAACTGAGCCGATTCATCAAGATCGAAGCGACGACACTGCCCTATGAGGTTCCAGCGGGATTCTGCCTGGACAACCACCTGGGCAATGCGTGGATCATGATCCCGGGCGATCGGGACTGGGACATCGAGATTCGATTTGAGGCGCCGTTTTCGCAGACGGTCAGCGATACGCGGTGGCATCACACACAGGAAATCGAATGGCACGACGACGACTCCTGCACCTTCAGGTGCACCGTCTCTGGACTCGATGAAATAGTCTGGTGGGTACTCTCGATGGGGAGCGACTGCAAGGTCATCAAACCGCAGGAACTCGCCGATCGAGTGCGAGATCTCGCCCTTGCAACGGCGGATCGATACCTGCAAGCCGAACCTTCCTCGCCTACCTGCGGCGGATCCTCGCAATAAAAAATCCGCCGGTCGTGTCGTCCGGCATGATCCGGATTGCACCGCGGAGATCGTGCTGGAAAGACACCGACTCCCATGCCTGCAGCGGATCCCTCGCTGATGGCGGACGGATTGCGTCGGGCAAGGGCTCAATGCTCGCATCGATTGAATCTCGACAAAGAACACGATCGAGCACGCGTTCGTTCTCCTCCGGCGCAAATGTGCATGTGGAATACACGACCAGCCCGCCTGGCTTCACGCAACGCAACGCCGCGATCAACAGTCGTTCCTGTTGACGGGCGAGCGTGCGGATCTCCCGCTCGCTCCACCGAGCAATTCGCATTGGCCTGTCAAGGCGGAATCGCCCCTCTCCGCTGCACGGGGCGTCGACCAGCACGCGGTCAAAGCAATCCGCATGGCTCTTACCGAGCCGCTCGCCATCACCGCAGAGGACCTCGACGCAGGTTGCGCCCTGCTTCTGAAGAATCTCCCGCAGCTTGTACAGACGCTTGCGACTGCGATCATTGGCAACCAACACGCCACTATTCTTCATGGCTGCGGCGAGCTGGGAAGTCTTGCTTCCGGGCGCAGCGCACATGTCCAGTACGGCATCACCCGGTTCTGCCTCAAGCGCGTGGGCAGCCACCATGCTGGAAGCAGCCTGTATGTACAACGCCCCAGATTCGTAGGACCGCAGCGCCTGCAACGACCTGATCGTGCCGCTTGTCACACGGTATCCGAGCGGACACCAATGAATCGGCTGGGCGGTCATCCCGGCATCTTCGATCTCCGCAAGCGTCGCCGAGGGATCGCCGCGAAGCGCATTGAGGCGGAACGTGCACGGCCCGCGGCCCGGCGGTGTAAGCGATTCGGCAATCTCCGCGTACCCTTCCTCGCCAAACATGGCAATGAATCGCTCCACGGCTCGCGCTGGCAGGGTTGGCGTCGTCAGGCTCCTTGGTTCACTTGACATCAGGCGGCAAGTGTAGAGACATGGTTGGACGCTACCGGCCACGCTCCAGAATGGCGATGTCCAACTCCAGATCGCCGCTGAGAAGCGGCGCATCCAGCGAGAACCCCTCGATCAACGCGGCCTCAGGTGGGCTGGGGGCGGGCCGGCTATGAGGACGGCGTTGCCCGCCATTGCGGTCTCGGCGCGGTGGCTGCGGGGTGTGCTGCAACCTCCGTGGAACGCCGCGACGAGGCTGCCGCAACGGTGATTGCACGGGTCTGATGGGCGAAATATCGAGCATGACCATGACTGGAACTCCTCTCTGTGTGTCATTACCATCCTGGGCCGCACGCAGTATCGACAGCCGGACTGACAACCCCATGTCACCCGGATGATAGGTTTTTGTTCGGTATCCCGGCCCGGCCAAATGCCCTGCCCAGGACTCGAACCTGGAACCGGCTGATTAAGAGTCAGCTGCTCTGCCAAATTGAGCTAGCAGGGCCTGTCTGGCGAACGCGGCAGTGTAGTCCCCCCGGGGTATGCGTCAAGCGGAATGGAGGGTGCTCCGCACGCCTCGCAGGTGGGCTACCGCCTCGACAACGATCGGGATCGCCTCGGAGAGTACCTGCGGGGATGTCTCACGATCGAAGCTGAAGCGAACCCGGCCCCACAGCCCTACACCAGGCCGCCCCATCGCGTCCATGGCAGATGATTCCTTCAAGGCGCCGCTTGTACACGCTGCACCGCCTGAGGCAAAGACGCCCCGCTCCGAGAGCATCAGCAGGATCAACTCGGATTCCAATTCCGCAAACGACACGGCCGAGGTTGTCCATGCCCGTGGCGAGGAGGCAGAGTGCACATACAAGCCCTCGATGCGGTCAAGAAGTTGCTGTTCAAAGTCGTCGCGAATCCGCATTCGCTCGGCGATGTGTTCTTCGGTCAGCCAGTCCTTGGCCAACTGTGCTGCAACGCCGAATCCAAGGATGCCCGGCACATTCTCGGTTCCCCCCCGCCGCCGCCGCTCCTGTGGTCCGCCAATGACTGCGGGCGTGGGCGCAAAGCCGGGGCGGGAATACAACGCACCGACCCCCTTCGGTCCGTGAATCTTGTGCGATGCGAAGGAAAGCAGGTCGACCGGCACTTCTGTCACATTTACCGGCATCTTTCCGACCCACTGCGTACCGTCGCTGTGCAGCGGAATGCCCCGCTCGTGGCAGATTCCTGCAAGTTCTTCGATCGGCTCAATGACGCCAGTTTCGTTGTTGCACCACATGATGGAAACAAGGGCAACTTCGTCGCCACGCTCCTCCAGTATCTGACGCAAGTGATCGGGGGACACGACACCGTCCTCGTCGTTCTCGATTTCAAGGGGCTCAATGTCGGCTCGTGACCGAAGTGTCTCCAGCAATTCCCCGACCGCTGGATGCTCAACGGCGCTGGTTACAACCAGGCGGCGAGGTGCCCTCGCTCGCAGCGCAGCGAGAATCGCCAGATTGGCCGCTTCCGTGCCGCCGGAAGTAAAGGTAATGTCCGGGGTCTTGGCGCCGACGAGTGCTGCCACCGATTCTCGTGCGCGGTCGACCCGTTGCCTCGCTTCTTGACCTGCACGGTGAATGCTCGAAGGATTGGCCCAGCAACGTTCCAACCCTTGCTGCACCGCGTCGACCACTTCTGGCAGCGGGCGCGTTGTGGCGTTATTGTCGAGGTAGATTCGGTTCATGGGAGAGGCGAAGGGAGTCGCGGATTCTACCGGTCCCGCGGGAGTGCGTAGCAGGTCGCATACGCAAGGATTGCGATAACGCCGCAGATCATGAAGATCCCCCGCGGATGATCACCAAAACCGGGACGCACGAGCCAATAGCACAATGAGCCCAGGGCCATGAACCCGAAGGAGATCGCCCCGGAGGTCGCCAATACCCTCCCTCGAATGGACGAAGGTGGGAGGACCTGGATGTACGACTGCAGCGGAACAGCGTAGAGGCCGGCCGCAAGTCCGATGCCGCAGAACATGGCCAGCGTCCATCCGTACTTCATCTGCAATGCGCCAGAGAGGAAAAAGATCACTGCAAGAAGCACGGCACCCCACCGCGAGATGTTCAGTCGAATGCGGCCGCGAGAGAGGAAACCGGAGAGAAGCGAGCCGAGCCCAACTGAAACACCGATGGCGGCAAGAAGAATCGAAATGGCCGTGTCACTGACTCCCAGCGGGTCTCCAAGTTCGGTCACGATCAGCAGTGACAGAGTCGCCAAGAGATAGAACAAACCCCACGCGATAGCGGTGGGTAGAAATGGAGTAGATCGCATGGCACGGAGGGTGGCGATATAGGAGGCAAATGGATTGATGGGTATGCGGGCGGTCGGTTCCTGCGGCCGAAGCCTCGGCAGGAAAACCACTGCGGCTACACCTGCCATGGCAACGCCGCTCAACACCATGCCCGGCAACCACGGTTGCTGCACCTCCAGTGGCACGACAAGGGGGGGTGCAAAGTGATCGCTCACAAAGCCTGCGGCAAGCATGCCGACAATGACGGCGAGGTTCGTCGCCAGATTCAGAATACCGTTGGCTCGGCTCACCGCCGCCGAGGGCACCAACTCGGGAATCATGCCGTATTTGGCGGGACCGAAGAAGGTCGATTGCGTGGCAAGCAGCACCATGCTTGCCAGCGTCAGCCAGAGGTTGCCGATGAGAAACCCGATGCCTGCGAGGACCGCAAGCGGCACCTCGATGATCTTCATGGCCGCCGCGATCGATCGCTTCGATTGCTGGTCGGCCAGTGGGCCAGCCCAGCCCGAAAAGAGAATGAATGGCACGAAGAGGCAGAGCGCGATCAGACCTTGCCCACCATCGCCAAGGCGGCCCGCCCAGATGCCGCGAATCACACTGAAACTGAGAAGGCCTTTGAGGATGTTGTCATTGGCAGCTCCCATGAACTGCACGGTCAACAGGACGCTGAGTCCTCCTCGACCACCGCCGATCTCGCCGCTCGGGGATGACTGCTTCGCTGGCGACATGGCGTGTCACGATACGGGAAACGGGTCAGGCCCCAAAGGATGTGACCCAAGCCCGCCTTGGGCGCGGGTCATATCCCACGGGCCTGACCCCCGGAATCTCGACCAGTGTGAAAGACGCGTCAAGTCCTGGAGGGATCTCCCCGGGCAGGGGTCAGACCCCCCCGTCGCGAC
>CAZJKE010000016.1:0-20428 GCA_964546585.1 uncultured Isosphaeraceae bacterium
GCGGATGGTTGTGCCAATCTGGGCGGCTTTTTCCAGGGAGTCGGTGGCACCTGCGCAACCGCTCCTTGCGGCGGCATCGGCGCTTGCTGCGTCAACTTTGCCTGCGACTCGGACAATGAAACGAATGTCTGGTGCACGCAGTTCCTTGGCGGATCTTTTCAGGGCAGTGGTACGGTCTGTGCCGGCGTCAACTGCACGAATGGTCCTTGTTGCACAGTTTCTGGATGCATCTCGGTTCCCCGGGCGCAGTGCCTCACTGTGGAAATTGGAATCTGGTTCGGCGACGACCCGGATATCAACACCTGCGTTGACATCGAGGATGTCTGCCTCGGACCTCCCGACCCTGATGCCTACAATCTCTGCGGCGACGCGGAGGACTTCATTACCGAACTCGCCGGCGATTGCTATATCGATCAGGTGTTGCTCGGTGCAGTGCCAGCGATAGCAGGAGCGACCTTCCCGATTGCTCGCGTCCCTTCTCTGGGCTGCTTTGACTCCTCCTCGTTCCCCTCGCCGCAGTCCGGTGCCATTCCCGATCCGAATGATTGCTGTGCCGATGTCTCCGCCTTTGTGAGCCGCTGTGATCCGTCAGCAGATGATGCCGTGGTGTGGGATGTTATCTGCGCGTCCTACGCACGAAGTGGCATCGCTGGGTGCATTCGAGCAACGGCACTGACCCCGTGCGAAGCTCCCTTTGGCCCCACGCAGCAACCCAATCGTACGCAGCGTGAAGTCATGCTCAACGAAACCACATGCCTCTTTCAGGATGTGCCGAGTCAGGGATGTGCGACCTTTGCCAATCTGATGGGAACAGCATCCGGCGTCACCTTCCAGCCGGTTTCACAGTCAGGCCAGGGATCACCTGATTACTTCTCCGCCGGATTGCAAGGTAACCTCACCAAGGAAGCTATCAGTTTCAACGATTGGGGCATCGCCAACCCCGCGGGCAACAACCTCGGCCCCCTGCTGTCTTGGCCGATGGGCGGTGCCACGGTGGGTGCAATCAATAGCGCAACGGGCCTGTGGTACGGAGCGGCCTACGCCATCGATGATTTTCCGGGCAATGACGACGGCACATTTCCAACGCCGGCACCCACGATGACTGATCCGACGACCGGGACAGTCGCGACCGCGCAACAGTCCATGAGCCGCTACATCTCCGGTCTCACCGGCGGGGAGGGCGGTATCTACTCCGGTGAGGGCATCAACCTCTACCCCTCAGCGACGACCAACGACGCCCTCGACAAGTCCGACGAATACGGTGGGCTCTACGGCTATGGGCAGTACTTCGCCGATCTCAACGACATCGACAATGCCACATTCGGCGACGGCGTGACGATGGCCGTCATTGACTACGCCGCCTACATTCAGACCTATACGAATGATGCCGGTGATGTCTTCGGGGCAGATCATGAAGGACTCCTGAACATCAAACTCGAAGGCCGCGACACCGATCACAACAACGGTGTGCAGGTCGAAATGATCTTTGAGGAGAACTACGACCCGGATAACTCCGCATCGTGGGAGTTTTCGGCGGATCACGGCACGGCGGTACTGGGCGTGATCGCAGGATCATGGGATCCGGACGATCCCACTGCGCCCACCAGTGCCCATGGCATCAGAGGCATCGTGCCCGAGGCCGAGGTCTACTTCTTCCCGCTGGTCGATCGAGATTCCCTACAGACTGGCGGGCGGCAAGACACTGCCTGGATCAATGCCATGTCCGTATTGAATCCCGGCGATGTGCTCTGTGCCGCCTACCGCCCGCTTGTCACGGCCACCGGCCAACCAAATCTCGCATACTGGGTGGATACCAACAATCTGATCGCCCAGGCAACGAGCATGGGTATTACGGTTGTCATCGCAGCCGGAGACCGCGGCGTCGATCTCTCGGCCATCGACTACCCCAATGATGGTGCTGACCCACTTGCCATCGTCGCCGCCGGCGTTTCCCCGGGTGAGCCATTCAAACGCTGGGTCGATGGCAGAGATGGATCCTGCTTCACGGCCGCTAGCGTTGACCTTTCGAAGATCACCTGCGCAGCGTGGGGGCAGGGCGTCACAACCTGCGGCATGGGACCCGGCCGTGATGGCTGGCTGGGCGCAAAGACGATTCTCTACAACCAGAGTGGTGGTGGTGGGCAATCATGCGACCTCCAAAGCATCTTCGCTGCCTCGTATACCAACAACTTCAACGGCACTGCGGCAGCGGCCGCACAGGTCGCCGGCTGCGTTGCTGCAGTACAGGGATTCTCCCTGCAACTCTTCGGAACCCCCCTGTCGCCATTGATTGCCAGGCAACTCATGGGCGGCGGCCAAGTCGAGGGTTTCGATCCGGACACCGGTACCCCCATTCTGACCGCGCCACCGAATACTGGAATCACGACCGAGCGGGACATGACCAGCGGCGAGGATGATGCGGAATTGCGGGACACATTGGACTGGATCCAAGCCGATGATGGCGCGGGTAATCTGGTCGGCGACTTCGTCGATCCGCGTCAGGCATGTCAGCGAGCCATCGTCGACCCCCTCTGGGATAACCCTCGGCTCGGGTCGCTGCAGGTCATTCGCGGCGATCTCATGATGGGCAACTTCAATTCAATCGCTGCGCAGGACGGTGACTATCTTGCCCTGCGACCCCTTTTCACCGATGGAGGCATCGATGTGCCTGCTGGAGTTCCTGGCGGCACCGTGTACTACAACTCGACCGGCTACATCACCGATCTCTATGTCACGGGCAAGTTCTCCGACGGTCTGCCTGCCGGCAACACCTTCGCGGTAGATGTAACCACGCTCGGCACACTGCCGACCAACACCGTGATGCAGTTGCATCTGTGGAACTACAACGAGGACCGGTGGTGGCTGGTTACGCAGACGATTCTCCCTGCGGGTTCGACCGATGCGGACTTCCAGATTCTCATTGCGAACCGATTCCTCGATGTAACGGAGCCCGAGCCGTCGTACCACGCGAGAATCGTGACGATCAACGGCGCAGATGATGGATTCGGAGAGTTCCCCGTCTTTATCGATCAAATTCGTATCGGTGCCGCGTCGCTTCCAGGACATGGTGGTTGGTCCGTGGACGGTCCGCCGAGTGCTGGTAGCGGACGGTAGAGCTGGAAGGTGTCCTAAGCCCGACGGTTCCGGATGAACGAGATCCGGTTGCCCGGAGGCTCCACCTCAACCTCGTCGCTGAATGCGCGGATCATGGCCAATCCCCGCCCTGATGGGAGCGACAGGTTTTCCTCGGCCGTCGGATCGGGAATCACCTCGGGATCGTAGCCACGACCATCATCGCTGACCGTGACCTGCACCCGATCGTCATCGATCGTCCACTGCACATCAATCGGCTGGGTCGTGTCACCACGGTGCCCATGCAAGACGGCATTTGCAAGAGCTTCTTCAACTGATATTCGCACCGCAAATTGATCGTCTTCGCCGTAGCCCCTCAACACCATTTCCTCCAGAATGGACTCCTGCATTTCGTCAATGGAGTCTCGCGTCCCGGGGACGACCCGTCGTTGTTGATCGTTGCAGTCGCTGCCTGATGCCATGAGGAAGTGCCTCGCTGTTTCCTTCCCCTCCAAACCCCGGCCCCTCTACCTGTCAACGAACAGCGGTCAAGGCCTGTCCCATCGAGTCGTGAATCTGGAAGGCCTTGTCCAATTTCGTGATCCGGAACACTTCGCGGATGGGATCCTTGATGCAGGCAAGCGCCAGTTTCCCGTGCTTCTCGCCGATCTTGCTGTTGATCGTGATCAACATGCCAAGTGCGGAGGAGGAGAGCGCATTCACATTCTCGAAGTTCAGAACGATGCGGGGCAGTCCCTTCCGATCGATGACTTTGCCCAGTTCATCGCCAATGCGACGAATGCACGCCTCGTCGAGGATGTTGCGTTCCACAAACTCGACGTTGGTAATGCCGTCGCGGTCAAAGATCTGTAGCATCCCGTCAGTCATCATGGCTCCCTGTTCCATACCTTATCAGCATCCACGGGGACATCCAACAGGACCTACCGCAGGAACGCATCGTTCGACGACCCGACTTCGAGGATCCGCCGGCTGAAGAGCATCTCCTCATTCTCCTGTTGGATGATGATCTCCGGTCGAAGCAGGATAAGGAGCGTCTTCTCCTCGCGAGAGGTTGTTCGATTCGTGAAGAACCGGTTGATGTACGGAATCTTGGAGAGCACCGGCACGCCGACCTCCGTCTCAAACTCCCGCACGCTCCGCTGTCCGCCGAGCAACGCCGTCCCCTTGTCCGGCACCGAAACAGTCGTCCGAATGCGGTGGGTGAGCGTGGTCGGCATTTCAATGAACACCGCTCCAGTTGATGACGATCCAGCCGCATTGCCTTGTCCTGCAGCGACCGCCGAAAAGGCGTCGGACTTTTTCAGATCAACCAGATCGCCGATATCAAAGACGACTTCCATGGTGACATACCTGCGGTCGGCGGAGATGACACCGCGGACCATGAAGGAGAACCCCGTGTTGATACTGCCAAGTTGTGGCGTGAAGCCGATGGCACCGGCATTGGTACTCAGATTGAGGTTCTGCACATAGGTTTGCTGCGTCTGGACGGAGATCCATGCCATCTGACCATTGTGCATCGTCAAGCGGGGAGCCGTCAGCACGGTGTTCCGGGTGTCGGCCTGCGTCGCTTCGATGAGGAGATCAACCTGCACATCGTCAAGAAAACTGAGTCCCATGCCCAAGGCTGGATTGCCAGTATTCGCAATGGCACCTCCAAGCGTGGAGAACTGCGCCACCGACTTCAGCAACTGGTTGTGATTCTGGGTGATGCCGATCGGGCTCAGTCCATCCTTCGGACCCATGCGGTAGGGTTGGCCCGGGGAACCAGTCAAGGTGTAGTTCACATCATCAAAGGGTGTGTTTGGCGACCCGGTACCCGTGTACTCGCCCCAGGGAACGGAATTGCCCGGGTCAGTTGGATCGCCCGTCGTGGGATCTGGCGCCGTGTAGATAACAGGATTCTTCATCGCGCCGTTAGGCAGGAAGAAGTCCTTCAACTGGGCGTTGCGATCCCGTTGCCGCAGATCCTGAAAGACATCGTCATTGGTGTTGAAGTAGAGGTCGAGATCGAAGCCGATCTGCTCAAACCAGTCTGTCGAGATGTTCAGAAAGCGACCCTCGACATTGATCTGCAGAGCACGCACTTCCCGCAGTTTCGAGAGCAGGAACATGATCTTGCGGTGATTGGCCGGGGTCTGGCTGATGATGAGATTGCCATTGAGTTCGGTAATGCTGTGGGGGCTTCCGCTCATGTCGGTGTCACCCGCGCCGGGTCCAGTGTCATTCCACTGCCCGGGGTCGATGTTGTCGCGGATGATCTCATCGATCCGGTTGACCAACTCGTCGCGGGTCATGCCCTCGGGATCTTCGCCGGGACCGCCGAAGGTCACGCCGCCGCCGCCGAAGCCGCCGCCGCCTTGACCGCCCCCGCCGCCGCCACCGCCGCCGCCACCGCCGCCCCCGCCAATGCCGCCACCGCCGCCACCGCCGCCAGCACCACCGCCGCCGCCGCCCTGCGTGCCCATTTCAGGAGCGTTGTCGAAGTCCTTGATCTCAAAGAGCAAGTCGGTGATGTTGTAGACCTCCATCGTGACCCGCGTTCGAAGCGCGGCGATGGTCGATACCTCAAGGACACCATCCTGCACCTCAAAGGCGACAGGATTGTCTCGCGAACTCACCGAGTCCATGACGCGGCTCAGCGCAGTCTGGATCGGAATGTTCCCCAGTCGAATATCCACCGGTGTACTGCGGTCCACGCCTGCATCCATGAGCGCCGGCCAATCGACATAGAAAGTCAGGCCGGTCATGTCCTCGAAGTCGAGCAGGACCTTTTCAAAGCCTTCTTCGCGGTATTCCACATCGTGGCCAATAGGTTGCTCCAGCGCGACGTGAATCCGGCGGTTTGCAACAGAGTCCCGAAAACCATCGGCGCCGTATCGTCGGTTTGTCAGTTCTTCCCACTCTTCGGGATAACTCATGACGCCAGTCGTAGATCTCGCCCCCGGCCCTCGCATGTTGGGCTGGGGCGGCACGAGCGCGCCCTGTGTCTCTGTAGCGAGTTTCGCGAATCCGTACTCTCGCTGTTCCTGATAGGTGTTGTAGGTGCGATACATCAGCGTCGCCTTCATGGCATCCCGAAGGGCCAGAGCGGCTGCATTGTGTTCGTCGATGAAGAGAATCTCACTAACGACATCTATCGCCTCTTCGTATCGCTGCTCCAACTGCAGTTGACGCACCCGCTGAAGATTCTCCGAGATCAGTCGGTCGCGCTTTCGACCCTCCTGCATTTCGCGGTCCCGCCGGGACTGTTCTTCCTCGACGGCCTCTTCCTGGATCCGGAGTTGCTGCCAGGCATCGGTGTCTCTGGCAATCGTATTCAAGAGCGTTGTGACGCTGCGGCGTCGCTGCTGGTATTCCACCTCGGAGAAGAGGCTGCGGTCGTCACGATCAAGCCGCGAAAGCGCCGCTTCCGCCCGCCGCCGGGATTCCGCGAAGTCCTCTCTGGCAAGCCTGTTGCGGGCCTCGGTCAGGAGCGAGTCGAACCTCGCCCTTGCTGCCTCACGCTGCATATTGCGACGGGCCTGTACGCGGTCGAGCAGCGGCCCCTGATCCAGCATCGAGTAGGCCCGTTGCAACCCTTGAATGACCGCGGGGTGATTCGGAATGAATGAATTTGCTTCGAGGTACTTGGCGGCAGCTTCGCGCCATTTGCCGGCCGCAGCAGCCGCATCGGCGGCATCGAGAAGCGCCTGCGCCATCGCCTCTTCCATCAACTTTGCCTCAATCGCAAGTTCCGCAGCAGACGGCCCTGCAGGGGCTGTTGAGATTTCGATTTCGACGACCTCGACCGGTTCATCCTCATCGAGGACTTCCGCCTTCACCGGTACATCAGTGTCTTCTGTTTCCTCGACAGCAGATCCGTCATCTGGAATGACAACGCCATCATCGCCCTCGATCACAGGATCGTCACCGGACGTATCGGCATCCTGCGCAAAGGCAACACCGGCGGACAACACCAACACGCCTCCGCCCAGCGCTGTGGCCAACGCAATGGCAGGCGTGATGCCAGAATAGAGGATCCCGAGACCCAGTCGATCAAGATGGCGAAGCATGAACTACTCCAATTGCGGCACCGAGACATGATGGCCGAGTCGCTGCAGTCCTTCTCGACCGCGGCGGAAAAGGTGGTGCCAAACTCCGCCGCCGCGTCCCCCTCCTCTTGCAGATGGTAGCCTACTTTCGAGGGGTGGAACCCGCAAGGAAGCGTCAAATCGGGCTTTTCGCCGCTGCCTCCATCGAGGCCACGAACCGCCGAAAAAGGTGGGCCGCGTCGTGTGGCCCTGGGGATGCCTCCGGGTGATACTGCACGGCGAAGAGGGGCAGATGACCATGCCGAAAACCCGCCACCGTGCCGTCATTCAGGTGGCGGTGGGTGACCACGCAGTCGCAGGCTGCCAGAGATCCCTCATCGACGCAGAATCCGTGGTTTTGGCTCGTGATTTCAACCCGCCCGGTATCCAGATCCCGAACCGGTTGATTGGCACCGCGGTGGCCGAAGGGGAGCTTCCATGTGGTCGCTCCGAGGGCCAGTGCCAGCAGTTGATGCCCAAGGCAAATTCCAAATATTGGCAGGCGACCAATGAGGCCCCGCAGCGTCTCCAGCACCTCCTCGACGGCGGCCGGGTCGCCTGGGCCATTGGACACCATGAGGCCGTGTGGCTCCCGGGCCAGAATCTCCTCCGCTGTGGCGCTCAGGGGCAGTGCGGTGACCTCACACCCTGCGGAAACGAGATGTCGGAGGATGTTCCGCTTTGCGCCGCAATCGAGCACAACAACCCGCCACCGTGCGGTTTCTGGTTCTTGATCCCTCCCCCAGAGGCCCAGTCCTTCGTCCCAATCGCCAGCCTCAGACGAAGTGACGCCAGCGGCAAGGTTACGGCCGGACATCGCCGGGCTCGCAGCCGCAGCGGCAATCAATGCCTCATCGGTGATGGAACGGTTCGAGGTCATGGCTCCACGAAGGGCGCCCGATGATCGAATGCGGCGGACAATTGCTCTCGTGTCCACCCCTGTCATGGCCGGAATGCCGCTGCTGTGCAGCCAGGAACCGATATCGCCGACCGCCCTGTAATTCGATGTCAAACGCGAAACCTCCCGGACCACGAATCCTGCAACCTGCGGTCCACCCGACTCGACATCCGCGGTGCAGATGCCGTAATTGCCGATGAGCGGCGCGGTCATGATCAGAATCTGTCCGGCATAACTGGGGTCGGTCAACGCCTCCTGATACCCGCACATGGCCGTGTTGAACACGACTTCCCCCGTCACTGGCACATCCGCGGCCGCGGCACATCCTTGCCCGAGAACCACCGTCCCGTCTTCCAATGCCAGCCGAAACTCCGTCTTCTCGCCGTCCATCAGGTGCAAGTGTACCCTACCATCCCGCTCATGCCGGGCCTCTTTGACGAGCCGTCGGTTTCCCATGTGCAAGTCGCGGTCGAGCGGGGCGTGGACCGCTTTCCCGACGGGCTTTCGTACGGGGTGCCGGCGAGCATGGAATTGCTCAAGATCGGCGACCGAGTCACGGTGCCACTGGGCCGGGGGAACACGCCGACCCCAGGATGGGTCATCGATGTACTGGATGATCCACCGGATGTGCCGGGGGGGGGCGAACCCAAGCAAGTACTCGACCGCGATCGCAGCGCGGTCGCGCTGCCCAAAAATCTGGTCGAACTTGCGAGGTGGATCAGCCGCTACTACGCCGCGCCCATCGGCCCCACCCTCGCAACCATGCTCCCGGGCGCGGTGCGACTGGGTACCGGGCTTGCCAAGCGTCAGCGGGTGGACTTGGCAATCTCCCTCCCGGACCTTCCGGACAACGTGCGTATCACGCCGACCCAGCAACGGGTCATCGATGCCGTAGCCGATCTCCCCCAAACCCGGCGACCCGTGGCAATTCCACAACTCAAGAAGGCGGCGGGCATCGGCAGCCGCGGGCCGATCGACCGGCTGATTGATCACGGCATCCTGATTTCGCGCCGTGTGAGCAGCATCGAAGCATCGTGGTTCGATCAGGCGGTGGATCGCCGACCTCCCCCCACGCTCACCGCTGAGCAGGAGACGGTGGTGAACAGCATCGCTCCGGCGATCGGGGAGGGGTTTTCCTGCCATCTTCTGCAGGGCGTCACCGGTTCGGGCAAGACCGAGGTGTACATGCGACTCATCGAGCGATCGCTGCAGGATGGCGGCACCGCCATTGTGTTGGTGCCGGAAATCGCCCTGACACCGCAGACCGGCGCAAGACTCATCGGTCGGTTTCCTGACAAACGAGTCGCGATTCTTCACTCGTCACTGACAGCGGCGCAGCGACACCAGCAATGGGCGATGGTGGCACGCGGTGATGCGGACATTGTGCTCGGAGCACGAAGTGCTGCGTTCGCACCTATTCCGGACGGAGAACTACGGCTCATCATCGTGGATGAGGAGCATGACGCCTCCTACAAGCAGGACAGTGCGCCGCGATACCACGGCCGAGATGTTGCGATTCGCCGCGCATCGATGAGCGCCTGCCCTGTGGTTCTCGGTTCCGCGACACCATCTCTGGAATCCTGGGCCAATGCCAAGCGGTTTGGACGCTCGACGCTTCACACGCTGTCGCGCCGAGCACCCGGGCTCGTTGCCCCCTCCATAGAAATCGTGGACATGCGAGGCGCCCGATCCATGGAGGGCGGTGGGCCGCCGATCTTCAGCCGGCATCTCGATGACGCGATTCGCAATGTGCTCAAAGACAATGGACAGATCGTGTTGCTGCTCAACCGTCGCGGCTTCGCCCCGTACCTTGTTTGCGCGAGCCGGACATGCGGATGGACACTTCGATGTGCCGATTGCGACGCGACCATGGTCTATCACAGACGCCGCGTCACAAGTGACGCCGGATTTGTTCGATGTCATCACTGTGGCACCGAGTGCCGGGTTCCAAAGTCGTGTCCGGACTGTGGACAGGCCGTCGTCCGACTTGGCGTGGGTACGCAGCGGCTCGAGGATTTCGTCCGGCAGCAGTTGCCGATCGACGCAGATCGCATCGC
This sequence comes from uncultured Isosphaeraceae bacterium, assembly GCA_964546585.1. GTDB lineage: Bacteria > Planctomycetota > Phycisphaerae > Phycisphaerales > SM1A02 > CAZJKE01. The sequence goes on from CAZJKE010000016.1 coordinate 10,119, forward strand.
CAGGCTCGACGCGGACACCACGCGGCGTGCCGCCGATCTCCATGCTGCGATCGATCGCTTTGCCCGCGGTGAGATCCAGGTGCTGCTCGGCACCCAGATGATCGCCAAGGGGTTGGATATCCCCGGCGTCCGGCTCGTCGGTGTCATTGACGCGGACACCTCCATCGACCTTCCTGACTTTCGCGCCGCGGAACGAACATGCCAATTGGTTTCGCAGGTCTGTGGGCGTTGCGGGCGAAGTGAAGGAGAGGCCAGAGCCGTCATTCAGACTTGGAATCCGGATGCCCCGCCGATCCGGATGGCTGCCGAGGGTCTGTACACGACATTCGCCGACCGCGAACTTGGCCTTCGTGCAGCATCCGGCCTGCCGCCGGAGACGCGGATGCTGCGACTCGTCTCCCGCGACGGCGAGGCGGCTGTGGCTCGGGGTCGAGCGGAGTCAATCGCCGCGCGGCTACGCGGGATCGCCGGGATGGAGGTCACTGTCGCGCCTCCCGTGCCTTGCGTGCTTCCGAGGATTGCCGAGCGATTTCGATATGAGGTTGTGCTGAGCGCTGCGACCGTAGGGCCGTTGCAGGCACTGCTCGCCGAGGCCCGAGCCGCCGGGATTTTGCGGAGCGGCCGCGACCTGGTCATTGATGTTGACCCCGTATCGATGTTGTGATGGTCCGCTGGTCTGCCAGGGGTAGAATGCCCCCCCCGCCGCCGGGGAAGGACTGTCGACGGATGACAACACAGCACATCCCGGTTCTGCTGACGCAGGTTTGTGATCTGTTGCGGCCGCAGCAAGGCGACACCGTCGCCGATCTCACCGCAGGCCTCGGTGGGCACGCCGAAGCCCTCGCCGAGGTCATTGGTCCCGCTGGCACCCTCATCCTCATGGATGTGGATGCCGACAATCTCGCCCGCGCGGAGGCTCGCATTGGCACGCAAGGACCGAAACTGCACGCCGTGCATGGAAACTTTGCCGTGGCAGCCTCGAAAATCGCCCAGCTCGGCCTCCGGTGCAACTGTGTCTTGGCAGACCTGGGCTTTGCTTCCCCCCAGATGGATGACCCCAATCGCGGTTTCAGTTTTCAGGAAGATGGCCCACTGGACATGCGGCTGGATCGTTCAAGTGGACTCACCGCCACTGACCTGCTCAATTCCCTGCCCGAGGCAGAACTTGCCAAGGTCATACGAGACTTCGGAGAGGAGCCGCTTGCGGGGCGGATTGCTCAAAAAATTGCACTGGCGCGGCAGCGAAAGCCGATTCAGAGCACATCCTGCCTCGTTTCACTCGTGCGAGAAGCCTATGGCGCACGAGCCCGTTCGTCTCGCAACCATCCGGCCACCCGGACCTTCATGGCTCTGCGAATTGCCGTCAACGATGAACTGGCCGCCTTGGATTCACTGCTTGAGGACATCGAGTCAGGTGCCCGTCAGGTATCGGCGGGTGGGTGGCTGGAGCCTGAGGCGAGGATCGCCATCATCAGTTTCCACAGCCTTGAAGACCGGCGCGTCAAGCGGGTCTTCATCGAACTGGGTCGGAGCGATGCGGCGACGCTGTTGACGCGAAAGCCGCTTCGGCCGACAGAGGAGGAAACCGCGGTGAATCCGCGGGCCCGCAGCGGAAAGCTACGGGCCGTTGAGTTGGCGTCGCCGGCCCCCTCGTACGTCGGGGCGGACGAGGCGTAGCAAGAAGACTCGCATGGACGCGAGTCCCATGGCGAGGAGCTGCCAGAGTCCTGCACGGATGCAAGTATGAACCGCGAACACAAGCTCTCTATCGTCGTTGCCTTCGGACTGATCCTCTTTGTCGGCATGTTGGTCTCGGACCACTTTTCGACTGCGTCGCAGCGGGATGCTGCGCACCTGGTGTCTGCAGCCGCGCCGCCACCACCTCTCATGCCTTCGGAGTTGATTGACGAAACGGATCCGCGGGGGCAACCACCAGTTGCGGAAGTAGAAGGTGACCGGCACCTCGTGCAAAGGGGAGAATCCCTTCGTTCCATTTGCGCGGCGCGGTACGGCGACTCGTCGTTGGCTGCCGCGGTGGCGGAGTTCAACGGACTCGGTTCGCCGGATCGCATACACGCTGGTCAGGACATCGCCCTGCCACCACGCCCCGCGTTGATGGCTCACGCAATGGCGGTGCAAGTGGAAACGCCGACTGCACCGGTGCCTCGGGAGGAAACTCCACGCATGGTCACCTATACGGTTCGGCCGGGCGACACGCTGTCGCAGATTGCGCAGTCGCTCATGGGTTCTGTTTCGCAGACGCAGCGACTGTTTGAACTCAATCGAGACCAGTTGCCGAGCATCGATCAGATTCAACCGGGGATGAAACTCCGGTATCCACGAGTGGGCGGCTGATCGACATGTTTCGCAAGTTGTTGATGACAGTGATCGCCTGCGGTTGTGCTGGGGCGATGCTGTTGTCCATTCGCCAATCGCAGATCAACGCCGTCGCCGCAATGGCATCTCTGCATCAGGATATTGGCCGGGACGAAGTTCGATTGGAACAGTTGCGGGTGCGAATAGAGCGCCGATGTTCGCCTGCGGCGATGATTGATACGACAGAGGACGATCGTGACCAGTAGCAATGTGCGGGCGAAGATCATCGCCTGGGGATCGGCGGTCGCAATGTCAGCCGTGCTTGTTGCCGGTGTCGTGCGGGTCGCGATCCTCAAACTCGATCCCCCGTCGCAGTTGCGGGACGCGGCTGGTAGTGTCAGCAGCAGGAGCACTTCGCCGCCACAGCGAGGGCGCATTACCGACCGAAGAGGACGCATTCTTGCCACGAGCACGATTGGTTGGCGGCTCTTTGCGGATCCGAGTCTGATCGACGACCCGGGTGGCGTGGCGATGCAACTCTCCGAGCTGATCGATGTTCCACCTGCGATCATTGAAGAACCCATTCGGCAAAGGGCCGCGAGCAGGTATGCAGTCCTTGTGCCGCTGCTTGAAAGTTGGCAGGTTGATCTCGTTCGCGCCGCCTCCATTCCCGGGATCGCTTTGGAGAAACGACCGGTTCGACACTATCCCCATGGTGAGGCAGCCGCCCCGCTGCTCGGACTGGTGGGGAGCGAACACTACGGGCTCGCAGGTGTTGAGTACATGCTCGATGAGGATCTCAAGGGCCAAGGTGGCACAATGGTTCGCGTCCGGGATGCCAAGGGAGCAACCCTGTGGATTCACCCCAGCGGCTACGAGGCGGCAACCCATGGACGCGATGTCCAACTCAGCATCGATCTGGTAGTGCAGGAGATCGCGACCCGCCGGCTCGCAGAGGAGATCGAGCGTCGGAATGCCGGTGGTGGTCGCATCATTGTCGCCAATCCCGCGACGGGCGAGATTCTTGCGATGGCGGATCTGATCAACGTGAGGCCGGGCTGGGATGAACAGATTGACGATGCGGCTCGCTTCTTGAACCGGCGACTTGGGCGGCACCGCTGTCTGAGCGATCCCTACGAGCCGGGCTCCACCTTCAAGCCGTTTGTCTGGTCATCGATCACGGAATTGCAACTTGTCTCTGTTGATGAAATCCTGCCCACACCTGCTGGTGGTCCCCATCGCACCAGTTTCGGACGGCAGATTCGTGACGCGCACTACTACGGCCCGTCTTCCTGGCGGAGAGTTCTTGTCAAGTCCATGAACAGTGGGATGGCGATTGCCGCGGAACGAATGACCCATGTGCAAATGCAGGCGGCACTGGAACGGTTCGGCTTTGGTCAGTTGACCGCGTGTGGTCTCGGCGGCGAGAGCGCAGGCATCGTAACTGCTGCAGAGGACTGGAACGACTATACGCAGACCTCCGTCTCCATGGGACATGAGATCGCGGTCACACCCCTGCAGATGATTCGCGCGTTTGCTGCGCTTTCCCGCGGTGGCGTACTTCCAGATCTGCGCCTCACACTCGATGATCAGCGTGTGAGCCGGGCGTCGCGTCCTCGCGCAATCGGAACAGAGACCGCGATCCTGACGCGGTCAATCATGGGTGAAGTCATGACCGACGGCACGGGACGGCGAGCGCAGTCGCAGACTTGGGCACTCTTTGGAAAGTCAGGTACCGCACAGTTGCCGCGAGCCGATGGCAAGGGGTATCACGAAGACCGGTATGTGTCGAGTTTCATTGCCGGAGCGCCCCTTGATGATCCGAGAATCATTGCGCTCTGTGTCATCGACGATCCGGACAGGCGTCTGGGTCATTACGGCGGCGAGATCGCAGGCCCCGTCGTGCGGGATGTCATCGACTCCACGCTGGCATATGCAGGACCGACCGGGGGAAACTAGGAGATAGAAACAAGGGCGGCTCGCCACACAACGGTCTCTCCTCCAAGACCGCGGGGGCGAGCCGCCACTGGTGATTACCATACTCGCAAATAGGTGGCCATCCAACCCCAAGTTCTTCAGCATCAGGATGTTACGCGGCCAACTTGGCAACTTGGGCAAGTTGGCTACCGAACGCGCCACGCTGTGGCGGCATGGCTGGCGCCAATCATTTCCTTGACGATCGTCACGGTGCCGAAACCCGCGGCCGCAAAGGCCAGCATACCGATCGCCCAACCATGCAGTCCCAGCGCGGCCAGCCATGCAGCGGCGTAGAGACACTCCCAGAGCGCACCATAGCGACGGAGTTTTTCCGCCGCGGAGGCGTGGCTCGCCGCCCCGGCAACCTTCCACCGCGCGGTCATGGCAAAGCCGAGGATGGCTGCTGCCGGCCACATCAGATCCATGAGGGACATTCCCGCCGGCAAGAGCGTACCCATTCTCGCGTACGGTCCAACAAGGAGAACGCCAGACCAGAAACACCATCCGAGCAGTACGCCCAGCCAGCCGCGAGGGGAAAGTCGAGGCCGTTTGTTTTCCAGTGTGTGAATCCCCATCGCGCAGACCATGGCATGGGTCATCACGAGCCAGACCGGCAGCACGAATGTCAGTTCGATGTTGGGGATGAGCATATGCGCCGCGTAGATCAATCCGACCGTAACGAGGCCGACCGCGGGGACGAACTTTCCGACAGCGTTGTAGAACAGGATTGCGGCTGCCGTCAGCAGCGCCATGCGCACCGGCCATGTTCCCAGCGCGCTCGCGGCAGCGAGTGCCAGAAGGAGTCCTGCGATGACCAGAACCACCGCTTGGGCAACCGGAACGCGGCCACTTGGAATCGGCCGGTGCGGATGAAACGCCGCATCATGCCGCACATCAAGTGCATCGTTGAGTGCAGCTGCAAATCCACACAGTCCAAGGGCGATGACCGCGCCTGCAACCGCGGCGATGATCCATGGCACGCTGAACGCTGGCACCATGACATAGCCGTTGTCCGACCGAGTAATGATCAGCACGAGCCAGATATCGGCCATGGCTCCGAGTGCGACGCTGAATCGGGTCAGTTGAAAGGCGGCGGCGAGGCGTGGAGAAGCCATGAAGCACACATGGTACGGGCATGCGTTGCCCTCCCGCCGCCTATCCCTCGTACCATGCCCTCCCTCATGCACCGTGAACCCACCCAACCCCCCTCCGCAGAAGGTCTCCACGCCACCATTGTGGTGAGCGGGTACCACAGTGCGATCACCGAGCACCTCCTTGACGGGGCTCGCACAGCATTTGTGACAGCGGGCGGCTGCGCCGAAAACCTGACGGTCATTGATGCCCCTGGTGCATGGGAACTGCCGCAGTTGTGTGCAGCCCTCGCAGCCCAAGGGGGCATGGATGCCATTGTTGCGCTGGGCTGCGTGATCACCGGAGAAACAACGCATGATCGCGTCATTGCGGACGCCATTGCGAACGGTCTCATGCGAGTATCGATCGACTTCCGATGTGCCGTTGGATTCGGCGTGTTGACCTGTGGCAATCTCGAACAGGCGGCAGCCCGGGCTGGTGGCGACAAGGGTAACAAGGGCGAGGAGGCCATGGTGGCAGCCATTGCGACGGCCGTTGAGTTGGCGGGCATGGACGCATGAGCATGGACCCGCGGCATCTTGAGCGGCGGCAGGCGCTGCAGTTGCTGTGTCAGTTCGATGCTGGCAACGAGGTGGCGACAGATCTTGCGCTCGGTCCCGTGGAAGAGGATGCCTCGTCTTCGACGGTTCCCGGTGAAGATGTTCTGCAACTTGCCCGCGCGGTCTGGGAAGCGCGGAGTAACTACGACGGCAAGATCAGCGAACTCACGCCGGATTGGCCCACCCATCGCCAACCGCTGGTCGACCGCAACATTCTTCGTCTTGCTGCACACGAAGTCCTGACACATCGAACACCCCCGCGGGTCGCTATCAACGAAGCGGTCGATCTCGCTCGGCAATTCAGTACGGAGCGGTCGCCCGCTTTCGTCAACGGTGTTCTCGATCGTCTGTATCACACCAGCGAGGCTGCGAGCGAATCCTGATGGGCCTCTTTCGCGCAACTGTGTCCGCGATACGAGGCGGACTGTCGAGAACACGCTCAGCAGTCGGCGGTTCTCTTGCTTCACTGCGGGGCAGGTCGTTGGACGCAGGAACGATCGAGGAGATCGAATCACTGCTACTCGCCGCCGACATCGGGGTTACGACGACTGAACTGATCGTCGAAGACCTCCGCAGGGAGGTGCAGGAAGGGGCATTGAAGGGCAGCGATGTGTTGTCGGTGCTGCATGAGCGACTTGTCGCCCGCCTGGCGTCGCGCGATCGACAACTTGCCCACGCCGACAACGGACCGACCGTCATGTTGGTGACCGGCGTCAACGGTGCAGGCAAGACGACCAGCATCGCCAAGATCGCCAAGGCGATGAAGGATCGAGACCAGAGCGTGCTGCTTGGCGCAGCCGACACATTTCGCGCTGGTGCAGTCTCGCAGTTGTCGACATGGGCGGAGCGACTTGGTGTCGACATTGTGAAGGGCCAGCCGGGCGGTGATCCAGCCGCCGTCGCATTTGATGCGATGGATGCCGCGGTTGCCCGAGGCGCAGACGTGCTGCTTGTCGATACGGCTGGGCGACTGCATACGCAGGAACCACTGATGCGGCAGTTGTCCAAGATTCATGATGTGCTTGGCCGCAAGATCGAAGCCGCCCCCCATGAAGTTCTGCTCGTGCTTGATGCAACGCAGGGGCAGAACGCTCTGCAACAGGCCCGCCACTTCGTTGCAGCCGCGGATGTGACGGGTGTTTTCCTGGCAAAGTTGGACGGCACTGCTCGTGGCGGCATTGTCTTCGCCATCGAGGATGAACTCGACCTGCCGGTCAAACTCGTTGGCCTCGGCGAGCGGCTTGAGGATGTCGAACCCTTTGATGCGGAGGCGTTTGTCGAGGCGCTCCTCGATATCGAGCCGTGAGTATCATGGCCCCTGTGTACCGCCGAGTCATTCAGTTTCTGCTGATCTTGCTCATGATGCAGGGTGCTCTTGCGGGGGCGCAGGACGCTGATGCGGAAGTCCCGGTTCGAGGCGATCGGCTGTCCGGTGTCGTCATCCCGGTACTGCCGCGTGCCTCGGACATTCGCATCCACTCCCTTCGGGCGGATGCGTGGACGGTGGACGATACGAAGCGAGCCGTACTCGCGGGCAATGTCACCATCTCCATCGGCACCTACTCGTTCCAGTCGGATCGGGCGGTCATTTGGATCAATCGCCTTCCCACGGCGGAAGGGACGGTCAGTCAACTGGCCGTGTATTTGCCGGACCATGTGCGAAGCACGAGTCCTTCCGGAATCGGGGCGGAGGGAAGCAACCTGTTAGTCGTCGGCAGTACGCGTGGCGAAGTCACCATTGATACTGCGCTGATGAATCACGGTCGGCCGGTCAGAGCGGTCGGATTGGTTCGGCGGGCCGATGCTCGTCTGGCTAACTATGTCCGGAGGTTGATTGCGAATCATCCCCCGTTGACGGAACACCCACAGGTCATACGCGATCTCGTCGGCGGGCTTGACGACATGACCATGGACGCCACGGCCCGTAAAGGATCGCGTGGCTGGTTGCGCTTCGAGCGAGGTCGTGTGTCGATCACGGCCAGCGATGTGCAGTTTGAACCGGGCGAATCGGAAGGCGTCGTCACTGCGACCGGTGGGATTGTTCTGGCCGTTCGGGGCGGAACAATGGCCGGCGACATTCAGGACATACAGATGGCTGCGCAGCGGTGCGTCGTATTTACTGCTCCCGGTGGAGTGAGGGATCTGGCGAGTGGTTCCATTGACGCCAGCGCGGTGCGTGGGATCTACCTTGAAGGCAATGTCGTCGTTGATGCCAACAACGGAAAGTATCTTGTTCGCGCGCCGAAGGCGTACTACGACTTCGAAACGGGGCAAGCCTTGTTGCTCGAGGCCGTGCTTCGCACCTATGCCAGAAGAGGGAAACTCCCGATCTATGCGAGGGCGAAGGAGCTTCGGCAGGTCGCGGCGAACCAATGGGAATCTGGCAGCGTGCAGGTCTCGACAACTGCATTTACGACGCCCGACCTTGCGATCGGTTCGTCGCGGATGACGCTGACGCAGGTGGAGACTGATGAGGGCACGGAGGTGATCGTCGACAGCGCGAACAATACCGTCCGATTCGGCGGCATGCCGGTGTTCTACTGGCCTCGATACCAGGGGCGAGCAGCGGAGATCCCGCTTGAAGGATTGCGAGTCGGGTACCGGAAAAATGTTGGCATGATGTTGGAGACCCGGTGGGACCCATTCATCCTCATGGGGATGGACGAGCCAGATGGCATTTCCGCCGACCTGCATGCGGATGTGTATTCCAAACGCGGCGCGGGCATGGGGCTGGACTTCGACTACAACCGCGGCGGCCACCGCGGATCGCTTGAACTCTATGGCATGACAGACTCGGGGACGCAGCGAACGACATCGGGCATTGATATGGCTGTCGAGACGAATCACCGTGGGTACGCGATGTGGACCGACGAGTTTTCACCGAGTCGAAGCTGGACGATTCAATCGCAAGTAAGCTGGATCAGCGATCCAACATTCATGTCGGTGTGGCGGAGGACTGAGTTTGCAAACAGGCGTGAATTCGAGACGGGTGTGTATGCCAAATACCAGGATGGCAATGGTGCGTTTACTGCGCTCGGCACCTACGACCTCAATACATTCATTTCGAACAACTGGTTACTCGCATCGCGTCAATACAGTGTGGAAAAGACGCCGGAACTCGCGTTGTATCGCTTCGGAGATAGTTTTCTCGATGGTCGAGTCACCTGGTCCAGCGAGTTTCGATTCAGCCGCATGAGGATGGTGTTCCCGGACGGTACGCCGAATGATCTCGGTCTTCGCACGGCTGCGTTTGTCCTGCCGGGTGGAGCGCGGCTCGGTGGCGACGATCCGATCAGCGATATTCCGGAAGCGGCGGGTTTGACGCAGCAGTATGTCAACAGGTTGTCAACGCGGCAGGAGTTTGCGATGCCGCTATCGTTCGGCCCGATCAATGTCACACCGTTCTTTACCGGTCTCATATCCCAAGACTTCAATGAGGACACCACGAATCGGCAGAATGATGACCGTACGCGATGGTTGGCAAGTGTCGGAGTGCGTGCTTCCACGCAGTTTCAGCGGATCTACAACGGGGTGGAGAATCGGCTGTTGGATCTACATCGCATGCGGCATGTCATCGAACCGTACGCGACGCTTTGGTACGGGCATACCAATGGCGATCCGATGGCGATTCCTCAGTACGACGCGAAGGTGGATAATATTTCCAAGGGGACAGCGGCTTGGCTGGGTGTACGCAATCGCCTGCAGACATGGCGGGGTGGGCCGGGGCGGTGGTATGAGGTTGATTGGTTGACGCTCGATACGGCGTTGTTGTTGACGAGCAACAACGCAACGCAGCGGTACTCGACCCCATCGTTTTACGACTGGAGGCCAGAGTATTCGTCGCTGGACGATGCGGCGATTGTGCGTGGGTGGCTTCAGTACAGTGACGCGGTCGGATTCTTCGGAAGCACTGTGTGGGAGCTTGGCGGGGGCAATGTCGAACGGGCGTCAATTGGGGTGGAACTTGATCATGGCCGTGATGTCAGGGCTTCGGTTGAATACAGGGAGATTCGAAGTAATGAGTCGCAGATTCTGCAGGCGCAGCTCCAGTATGACTTGACGAAGCGGTACACGATTCGGTTACGGCCGAGTTGGAACTTCAAGTTCAACGATTTGCAGAATCTCAGCCTGTCCCTGACACGCCATTACCCTGACTTCGATTTCATCACCTTTGTTACTTACAACAAGATTCAAGACGAAACGCAATTTGGTGCGAATCTTAATCTCCTCAACTTCTAACGCTGGAACGCTTGGAACGCTGGACACCCATCCAATTTGGGAACGCTGTGGCAGGAACGCTGTGGAACGCTGGACACCCATCCAATT
>CAZJKE010000016.1:20528-39265 GCA_964546585.1 uncultured Isosphaeraceae bacterium
CTGTGGAACGCTGGACACCCATCCAATTTGGGAACGCTGGACACCCATCCAATTCAGGAACGCTGGACACCCATCCAATTCGTCGAGCGCGAGCGGGATCAGATGCCGTGGTGAGTCGGATCGGCTTTACTATGGGGAACGCTGGACACCCATCCAATTCGTCGAGCGCGTGTTGTAACGCTTGTAACGCTGTGTTGTTAACGACGCTGGACACCCATCCAATTCGTCGAGCGCGAGCGGGATCAGATGCCGTGGTGAGTCGGATCGGCTTTACTATTACCTGAGCTATTAGATGTGCTGGTCGGATCTCACACATTTCCAAATTTGGGCGAGGGACAGGTGTGGGGAGTCTTCAGCTGCAGCCCCAAATCTGTCTGCGACAAACGAAAAACGGTCCGACTCAACTCTCCCGCCAGCGAACCGTGTGGTGTCGGTCTTTCTTGTTGAACTGCTAGGTGGCTGCGGGCCGCAGGGGTGAGCAAATCCAGTTTCTGCCTCTTCTGTTTGCCTCCTGTCGCAAGGCATCCGGTCGCCCAATTGCAGTTCCTGCAAGGTGGTCCCATCCGTTTCGAATGAGACTCGCCCAGTTCTTGCCCGTTAGACCCAACCTCTTAAGGATCGGCGATGTTAGGCGTCCCATGGCGTGCTTACCAGGCACACAAACCCTCGCCCAGTGATCGACGAATTCCAAATACTCCTTTTCATCCATCCCGGCAATCGGCGTCAGCCGAATTGTTGTCGGTCGCTCATCACCTCGCTCCTCGGCAATGCGCACCTGAATCGATGTATATGCTGCGTCTTCTGGCCGCTCCACCATTCCAGCGCGAAGTGGATTGAGATCAACATAAGCTGCCGTGGCGGCAAGAGCCTCGCTATCCAATACAGCAATGCTCTTGAAACGACCTTCCCAAAATCTGCCTGTGCAGTCATCTTCCACATTCGCCCGGCGGGCGATTGGCTCCTTCAACTTTGCCATGAACCAACTCAAACACCCAAGACGCTTCCGCACGGCACTCAACTTCTTCTGATCTGTAACCAGTTCATCAACTTCTTCTGCAGTTGGATCCGAGTCAACGGGAATACCTCTGATCCGGCGTTTCCACCGACAAGGACAGATTCGCAAATACCGATCTGCAACTTCATCATCTGACCATGCCTCAACTACATCCGGCCTAATGGCGAGTAGAACATGAAAGTGGTTTGAGAGGATGCTGTAGGCGAACACATCAATTCCCATGTGATTGGTCAATTCAGCGATGCGTCGCTCCATCCACGATCGGCGATGCTCATAGCCATCTCCACAAAGGTAGGCTCGTCGAACACATCTACTTATGCAGTGATACACGCCGGGCTGCGACGAGTTAACAATCTCGCATCGTGGAGTCGGCATCTGATCCCCCTTCCGAAATTCACCAATTCAACGGCGAAAGGTAACTACCAGAATCGAGAAGCCCAAATCACCTGCCCTTTTTCGATCAGATGGGTGGGTGTCCACGATTGAGGTGCCAGGTGGAGAGCAACTGAGGAATCGTAAGCGTGGCCGGACGAGCGACGGGAGGCACATCCGGGGGGAACGAAGCGTCGCGGCCGAGAATTGTGCGAATCTGCTTGCGGCGACCACCGAAGAGCCGCTTCACAAAGCTAGCAAAGCCATCGATGTCGTCAACACTGTGCTCTGACACAGGTCGGATCGCCACGCATGCACTCGTCACCTTCGGTCGAGGCCAGAAGCACGAAGGAGGAACCCGCCCAATGACTTCTACGGATGCATGAACCTGCGCCAACACCGACAACGCACCCCTCGCCGAACTCCCCGGGGCTGCCCGAAGCCGATCTGCAACCTCAGACTGAATCGTCACAAACTGCCCCTGGCACCCACCATGGTGCATCACAATGTCAACCATAAGTGGGGTGGCAATCTGATACGGAAGATTGGCCACCAGCCGCCACGGCTCATCACCTAACGCATCCACTATCTGATCATTCATCCGCCTCCGGCCAAGGCAATCCCCGCGAACCAACACAATGCGCTTCCCCAAACGATCCTCAACCAGATTCGCCAACCCCTCATCGACCTCGCACGCCACAACACGACATCCCCGACTCACCAACTCCTCCGTCAACACCCCCGTCCCCGGCCCCACCTCCAACACCAGATCACCGTCCCCAACACCGGAAGCATCCACCAACTTGCGCACCACATTCTGATCGTGCAGGAAATTCTGCCCAAGCCGATGCCGAGGCGACAACCCCCGCTCTTCCAACAACCGGCGGATCTCGGTGAGTGTCTGCACCCCTTGCCCTCAAGCCTTCCCGAGATACTCCCCGGTCTCGGTGTTGATCTTCACAACCTGCCCAACCTCGATGAACGGCGGAACCCTCACCCGCGCCCCCGTTTCCACAGTCGCCTCCTTCAGCTGGTTGGTCGCCGTCGCACCCTTTGCCTGCGGGGTCGTATCGGTCACTGCAAGTTCCACCGCCGCGGGCAGATCCATGCCAAGCGGGTTCTGATCGAACATCATCAACAGAACCTCCATGCCCTCCTTAAGCCACTGCGACTGATCCGCCTCCACCACATCGCCGCCCACCTCCAGTTGTTCAAACGATTCCGTATCCATGAACACAAAGGGGCCCTTCCCCTGTCCACTTGCGTCGTACAAGAACTGCATGGGGCGCCGGTCAATCGTCACATCCTCCAACTTGTCCGACGAGTTGATGCGATTCATCTTGATCGTCCCGGTCTGCACATTCTTCATCTTCGCCTGGACATACGCCGGGCCCTTCCCCGGCTTGACATGGTCGGTCCCCAGCACGATCTGCAACTGGCCGTCCCAGATCAACGCTTGTCCTCGCCTTAGTTCAGTTGCCTTGATAGGCATCGATGCATCTCCCGTTCTTGACTACCGCGCCACTGCTTCGGCACGCACTTCTCTCAGGACAGTGACCTTGATTTCCCCGGGGAATGTCATCTCCTCCTCAATTCGTTCGGCAATGCGCTTTGAGATGGCGAATGATTCTGCATCATCCACATCCTTGGCATCAACAATGACCCGCACCTCGCGTCCCGCCTGAATTGCATGCGCCTGCGTCACACCCCGCTGCTCCTTGGCAATGTCCTCCAACTGTTCCAGCCGCTTGACATACATCTCCATCGATTCTCGGCGGGCGCCCGGCCGAGCACCGCTGATCGCATCCGCCGCCATCACAATCGGTGTATATGCGGTAGTCGCTGGGATGTCACCATGATGGCCGGCGACGGCATTGATGACGGCCTCCGCCTTCTCGCCGTACCGACCGCAGAATTCCTTGCCGATCTGCGGATGAGTCCCCTCCGCCTCGTGATCCATCGCTTTACCAATGTCGTGCAGGAATCCGCACCGCCTCGCAAGTTCGCCATCCAGTTGAAGTTGGTCGGCGATCACTTGGCTGAGAAACGCAACTTCGATCGAGTGACGCAGTACATTCTGGCCATAACTCGTGCGAAAGTGCAGCCGACCCATCGCTTCAACGATCTTCGGGTGCAGCCCCCTGATGTTTGCCTCCATGACCGCGTCATTTCCCGCCTTCTGAATCCTCTCATGCATGTCGCGACGCACCGTCTCCACGACCTCCTCGATTCGAGATGGATGTACACGCCCATCCGCTACGAGTTTCTCCAACGACTCGCCAGCAATCGCCCGGCGGATCGGATCGAAACACGACACTGCAATGACACCGGGCGTGTCGTCAACAAGAATATCAACGCCGGTCGCCCGTTCAAGGGCGCGGATGTTTCGCCCCTCTCGGCCGATGATGCGGCCCTTCATGTCATCCGATGGAATTCGCACCGACCGCACCGTGGTATCCGCCACATGTTCGGCGGCAAATCGCTGGATGGCCTGTAGCGTGATTTCGCGGCTGCGGCTGCGCGCCGAGTCCTCTGCATCCTCCAAAATCTTCTGCGTCAGTTCCTTGGCATCATGCTCTGCATCGTCCCGAATTTCATCCAGCAGTTGCTCCCGTGCTTCACCCTGACTCAGCCCCGCCGCGGCCTCCAACCGCGTCCGCAAAGAACTCCGCTCCACATCCAGTTGCTCGGCATCCGACTGAAGGGCCGCCACCTTGGCCTGCACGCCCTCCTCTCGCTCGTCCAATCTGGACTCCCGCCGCGTCAGTTGCTCGCCCTTCTCATCGATCGCATCCTCGCGTTTGGACATCCTCTCCTGATCCTTGCGGAGGTTCGCCTGCGCCTCGCTTACTTCTCGATCGACTTCCTCTCGTCGATCCCGAGACTTCCGCTCGGCCTCAAGTTCTATTCGGCGCCGCTCCGCCTCGCCTTCGGTTGTCGCCGCGGCAATGAGTTGCTCGGCCTCGCTGCGGGCACGCCGCACGGTGCCTCCGGCGGTCATCCTCAGCAATATCCACCCGATCGCGGCGCCGACAATCAACGCCACGGCGGCAATGACCGATTCGGTTACAAGCGCAAGAAATTCCGGCATCGCGGGGTCGCCTCCTTCTTAGCGCCACCCACCCTGCAGCACGATCGCGCATCGTCTCCAAAGGAGACATGCCCCGTATTGGTCGATCCTCGCACACCGGCGGCCCAACGGCCACCTATCCCACCGGCCACTATCTCCGCCGAATCACATGCCCTGGAAGTACAGGTGGCCTCATTGACTCCCTCATTGACTGACAGTGCGGATGCATACTGTGCGTGCCTTGGACTCGATCAATCTATTTCAGCCGCCGTTCCCGAATCTCCTCCGCGGGCGAGGTCCCCGAAACAACGGTCGACTGCCGGCTAGAGCCGGTGCGATCGGCAGCGCTGGTGGCTGGCCGTAAACTCATTGTGCCACGGCACACGCCGTGGTCCCTCATCAGGACTGCTAGTATTCCCCGAGGAGCAGGTTCCGTCAAGTTCCTGTCTGTGGAATCACCGTTGCCGACCGTTCTCTACCGTTTTCTGAGGCTCTCCGTGCTCAATCCGATCTGCCTGCGGATCGTCGAAAACGCCTCGCGTAGACATCGCCACCTGTACCTTCGGGGCGCCTATCTGGCGTTGCTCAGCGGGGTTCTATTGATCGGCATGCTTGCTGTCACGGCCGACGGCGGCCTGTCCCTGCGAGAACTGGCTGCTGGCAGTGCGGGCGTGTTTGTGTGGCTGGCGATCCTTCAGTTGGTGCTGATCTGCGTGCTCACCCCGGTCTTCATGGCTGGTGCCATCGCCAAGGAAGCCGAGCCACGGACCTGGGACATTCTCCTCAGCACACCTTTGAGTCCGCTTCAGATCGTTCTCGGGAACCTCCTCGGGCGACTGTTCTTTATTGCCGCGCTCCTCCTGGCGGCCATCCCGTTGATGGCGGTTACCCAATTCTTCGGCGGCGTCCCCGGCCGCGTCATCTTCCTGACACAACTTGTTGCGGCCTGTCTGGCACTGGTCGTCGGTGCCTCCGCCGTCGCCCGAAGCGTCCGGCGCACTGCCAGCCGTCGGGCGGTCATCGGGTTCTTCGTAGTCACCCTGCTGTACTTGGTGACAACTATCGTCGCCGATCGCCTTCTGCGGCAGCCAGCCGCAATGGGTACTGCATGGTGGACCACTTGGGTCACACCACTCAATCCCTTTCTCGTTCTCGAAGTGTTGTTGCAGCCGGGGACCCATCTCATTCCAGAGCAAAGTAACCTCCCGCTCGGACTGGGATGGGCAACAAGGCACCCTGTGGCCGCGTGGTGTTGGCTGTGTGCCGGGGTGAGTCTCCTGCTCGTTCTTTGGTCATCATTCCGTGTTCGCAGGATGTCCGATGCGCCGCATAAGGCCTCGGCCGTGCGACGATTTCAGGCAGCTTTTTCCGGGGCAGCGGCTTCCGATAGCGGTTTTTCCGGGGGCTCTCTTTCCGGGGGCGCGAGGTCTGCCAAGAGCGTGCGCGGCAATCCCATCGCGTGGAGAGAGCGCGTTACTCGGCATCGCGATGCAACATCCGCCGTCCTCCGTTGGGGATTTGTCGTCGTCGGAGTAGTGCTCGCCATCATCGCACTCTCGCTCCACGGCACGGGCACGATCAGCGGTACCACATTCAACAGCATCGTGCTGGTGCTGGTCGGCATCGAATTGATCATCGTGACCTTTGCGGCCATGACGGTTGGGGCATCCGCGATTGCCCGAGAGCGAGAAGATGGTTCGCTGGACCTGCTGCTCACGACATCCATCACGCCCGCGGACTATCTGCGGGGAAAAGTACACGGCATCATCATGCTGCTTCTGCCGATGGCCGCTGTCCCGTGCCTCACGCTCATGGCGACGGGGCTGGAAGTCCTCATCATGGGGACCACAGTCGCCCTACCATCCGCTGCCGTTGATCGTCCTGGTCAGGACATTCCGCTCGTCCTCTGGGAAGCTGCGATCGCAACGCCTCTTGTCGTGCTTCCGTACCTCGCTTTCACCGTTGCCGTCGGCCTGCTGTGGTCGATGCGTAGTCGCGGCACCGTTGGCGCCATCGTCACCACTATCGCCGTCTTGTTTCCCGTTACCGTTGCCCTTGGCTTCTGCTTGGTTCCCGCATCGGACATGGGTCATATCGGCAGCCTGGTCGCCGCCTTGTCGCCACTGAATTTCCTGCTTGCCACTATCGACCCCACCGCCCCACTCGATTCGATCATGCGTTCTGATCCAAGTTCCGCTGGCATGTCGTTGGTCATCGGCGCAGTGATTGGCGGCTGCGTATGGTCACTGCTGACATGGGGACTTCTTCGAGGCATGACGACATCGTTCGTCATGACGGTCCGCCGACTCGCCGGCGTCTAACAGGCCTGCTCGCCAGCCCGTCAAAACCCGCCGCTACGCATGACCTTCAGGCTGTCTGGAAATGGATAGTCCGCGAACAAACCGGTCGGTGCACATTCCCACATGCTGAGTGATGGATACACATCACCGCGGAAACCCGCATCAAACATGGTTCGCAGAACCGATTCGAAACTTGGCTCATTGCCGTCCTCATTGTGCAGGGCGTTTGACTTTGCGCCAAGGAAACTCACCGACGCGCAGGGGCGGCGATCCCACCGCTTCTCCACCATTTCCGCAACAAGTTGAAATCCATGCTGCAGGTTTGGAAGCGAAAAAGCCTCTTGATTGAGTGGACGCAGCAACGCCAACACCTTGACGGCATCCATGTCGTACTTGAGCACCAGCACATCATTTGGTGACGACTCGGCAAAGTGCCTCGCGTGTTTGGTAATGCTCTCGTTGTTCCATTGACTTGTCGGCAGCAGTTCGGCCAGCGAACTGATGATGCCGCCACTGTTGTCATCAGCATTCACACCGCACACAAGCGATCGATACCGCAATGCCAACACATCTGCCAAGAGGTGCTGTCCCCACTGGATTCGAAGGCGATCCCGGCAGACGCTTGCCACCTTGGGGTCCCCCGCGGGAAGGATGACAAGTCGATTAGATCGACTGTCCGCCTCGAGCAGTTGATCGCCATCACCGTCATAGATTCGAGGCCGTGTGTCAGTCGTGGATTTCGCGTGCATCGTCGTATCCTCCTTCGTCACACGAGGAGCGCCGCAGGATTCTCCATGAGATCCTTGAGCGTCTTCATGTACCGAGCAGCCATCGCTCCGTCGATGACTCGATGGTCGAGGCTCATTGTCGCCGACATTTCGTAGCCGACAACCAGTTCACCGTCCCGAACCACCGGTTTTTCCATAGCCGATCCCACCGCCAGAATAGCGCTGTTCGGCGGATTTATGATGGCGTTGAAGGAATCAACGCCGTACATGCCCAGATTGGAGACAGTAAAGGTGGAATCCGCCATGTCTTCCATGGAAAGACCGCGGGACCTTGCTTTTTCCGCAAAGTGAGCAGATTCAATGCTGATAGCCCGAAGACTCTTCTGGTCCGCATCGCGAATCGTGGCGACCACCAACCCGCCTCCCCTTTCCTCGGGAAGTGCAATGGCAATGCCGATGTTGACCGCGCCGTGATAAATAATCGTCTGCCCGCCGAACGACCCATTGACCGCCGGATGCTCGGCCATGGCCAACGCGCAGCACCGAACAATGAAGTCGTTGACGGACAACTTGACATTGATCGTTCGCAACTGCTCGTTCAATGTCGATCGCAGTGCAAGCAGGTCGTCCATCGCGAAGGTCATGCTGACCTGATAGTGCGGAATGGTCTGCTTGGACTCGACGAGTCGCCGAGCGATGGTCTGCCGCGTACTGGACAGCGGTTCCGTTCGGTCGCCACGCCACGGGCCTGCCGGAACCAGCGGCTGCGCAGCCGAAGGGGGTTGTGCTGAAAACTGCTCGACCTGGGCCTCGCGAATCGTCTGCGCCGCCGAAACTGTTTCGCCCGTCGGTTGAACCGCAGCGAGAACATCACGTTTGATGACGCGCCCACCCGGGCCGCTGCCGTTGAGCGACTGCGGATCGATGTCGTATTCATCAGCAAGCCTCCGCGCGACCGGGCTGACTTTCATGCCGCCGCTCTGCGCCTCAACCTGTTCATCCTCTGCCACCGTCCCTTCCGGAGATGCATCCGTTATCTCGTCGTCCTCGGCGAGAATGGCGATCGGTGTACCCACATTCACCTGGTGGCCCTCTTCCACGAGAATCTCGCTGACGGTGCCATCATCAAACGCCTGCATTTCCATCGTCGCCTTGTCGGTCTCGACATCGGCCACGACATCTCCGGCTGAAACGGTGTCGCCCTTCTTGACATACCAGTGGATGACCGTGCCAGTCTCCATGGTGTCCGAGAGCCGCGGCATGGTGATTTCTATCGTCATGCGTTGTATGTGGCGGCTCGTACCGCCTCGCAGATCTTACGGGTATTTGGCAGGAATTCCTGTTCAAGGTGGCTCGCGTAGGGAGCCGGCACATCGGCGCTGTGGACCCGATGCACGAAGTTGTCCAGATCGTCGAAGCAAATCTCGTGAAGGCGGGCGGCGATCTCCGACCCGATTGATGCCATGGGCCAGGATTGATCCACGACGACAGCAACATTGGTTCGCCGAACCGAGACAGCGAAGGTGTCAAGATCAAGAGGTCGAATTGTCCTGCCGTCGATGACTTCGCAATCAATACCCTCTTTCGCCAACTCATCGGCCGCCTGCAAACAGAAGTGCAACGGCCTACCAAAGCCGATGATTGTGCAGTCCGTGCCGGGACGGCGGATCAGGGCATCGCCGAACGGAACCGTGTACTCCTCCTCCGGCACTTCACCCGTGGTGGAAAGAAGCCTCTCGGATTCCATGAAGAACACAGGATTGTCATCTCGGATCGCCGTCTTCAGCATGCCCTTCGCATCAAATGGGTCATATGGAATCGCGATCTTCAATCCTGGAACATTTGCATAGAGCGACTCGACGCACCAAGAGTGGGTTGACCCAAGTTGACCGCCGGCCCCATTGTTACCTCGAAAGACAATCGGGCATCCGAACTGGCCGCCGGACATGTACAGCATCTTGGCAGCATTGTTCAGAATGGGATCCGCAGCAACGAGACTGAATGACCAACTCATGAATTCGACAATCGGACGAAGCCCCCGCATCGCCGAACCAATCGCCATGCCGGAAAACCCGCTCTCGCTGATCGGTGTGTCGATGACTCGGCGGGGCCCGAACTCATCAAGCATGCCCCGGCTGACTTTGTACGCGCCGTCATACTCCGCAACTTCCTCGCCCAGAAGAAATACACGACTGTCGTGCCGCATTTCCTCGCTCATCGCTTCGCGAAGTGCATCGCGATATTCGATCGTGCGAGTCGACATCAATCGCAATCCTCCCGGAGCATCTGCGGACGGCTTGTCCCGGGCCACTTGCCCCATACATCGGTGTAGACATCCGTATACAACTCGGAAAAGGGTGTCTCTGGCGACGCTTTGGCCCACGCGACAGCATCGCGAACCTGTGATTTCACTTGCCCAGTGAGCTGCTTGAATCCATCGTCCGTCAAGTCGTGGTGTTCGCGAAGGTAGTTCGCCAACTGATCGATGCAGTCCTGGTTCTGCTCCGCAGCCTCTTCATCCTTGCTGCGATACTTTCGAGGGTCCGACATCGAGTGTCCCTTGTAGCGGTAGGTTCGCGCCTCGACGAAGACCGGACGAGAATGCTCTCTGCACCAGTCGGCGAGAGGCTTGAAGTTCTGATACAAATCCAGAACATTCTTGCCGTCAACGCTCGCAAAGTTGATGCCATAGGCCTCCGCCTTCGTCTGCAAGGCATGAGACATGGTTGTCCCTCGGTGAATCGCCGTTCCCATCGAGTACCGGTTGTTTTCGAGCACGAGAATCAACGGCAAATCCATGAGCCCCGCGAGATTCATCGCCTCATGAACGGCGCCTTGATTCAGCGCGCCGTCTCCGAGATAGCAGAGCGTGACCTTGTCTGACTTCCCAGCCGTGAGCACCTCATCCTCGTACTTCGTGGCAAAGGCCAGTCCGGCCCCAAGTGGTACCTGAGCGCCCACGATGCCATGACCGCCGTACATGAAGTGATCGGCATCGAACATGTGCATCGATCCGCCCTTGCCCTTGGCACACCCCCCCTCCCGGCCATACATCTCCGCCATGCAGTGACGAGGATCCATGCCGCGGGCGATCGCTATACCGTGACAGCGATAGGCCGCCACCACCGGGTCATCACCCTGCACAGCCGCAATGGTGCCGACGGCAACCGCTTCCTGTCCGACATAGACATGGCAGAATCCGCCAATGAGCCGGTTCTGATAGGCCTGCATGCAGCGAATCTCGAACTCGCGAATCAACAGCATCTGGCGGAGCCATCCCAGGAGATCATGGCCGGAGGGCAACGCCGCCTTGGGTCCCGGTAGGGCCTGTGGTTGCCTCCCGCCCACCGGGGTCGTGGTTTGTGTGGTATCGGTCATGTTCGCCGCGGTAACGCTTCCCCGCAGGTGGTCTCTGAATACCCCCATCATACCACTGGGGGGTGCTTTCCGAACGATGACCGCAGTGAAAACGCGGGTGACAGGACTCGAACCTGTAACCTTCGGTTTCGTAGACCGATGCTCTATCCAATTGAGCTACACCCGCCCGCTTTTTGAGCCGAGGAGCGTACCACACGCGCACGACACCTGCCATACCGAGCAGGCCGCTGGAGTTGACTTCCCCGTGACTTCTGGGATACTGCCGTGTTCGCCCCAACGCAATGAGGCAGAACGACTCAGGAGACGCAGCACGTGCCAACCAGCACATCAGCCAAGAAGCGAGTACGGCAGAACGCCACCCGGCGAGCCAGGAACCAATGGCGGAAACGGCAGGTCAAGGACCAGACCAAGTCCTTCTTGGCCGCATTGGCTGCCCGGGACGCCGAAACCGCTGAAGTGGAGTACCGCAAGGTCTGCGGCCTGCTGGATAAGATCGCCTGCACCAGCACTCTGCATCGGAATACGGCTGCTCGCCGCAAGAGCCGCCTCGCTCGCCGCCTTCGCGAACTGAAGCAAGGGTAATTCAACCAACTCTCCGCGGGGCCGCACGGGCATGTTGTGCCAGAGGCACTGCGGGTTCATGGATATCGGCGGGTACCATCCCCATGTGTCCTCGCTCTTGCGTCCTGCAATCAAACGACAGCGGCAGACGGAACGGTATGGCGACCTGTCACGGCAACCGCTGTACATTCTCGTCTTTCTTCTTCCACTGCTCCTGTTCTATGAATTGGCGCTCTTGCGCATGCGAGGGTCCAGCGGCGGGGTAACCATAAAGGCGCACGCCGCACTTGTGCGGTTTCTGGAAATTGCGGACATGCCGCTGACAGGTGGGCTGTGGCTCGGCGGGATTGCAGTAGCGACAATCCTGCTTCTCTGGCATGTCTTTGCCGGATTCCCATGGCGGATTCGCCCGCGCGTCCCGGCCATCATGGCAGCGGAGTCAATCACCTTCGCGCTGCCTCTTCTTGCCATCGGATCGCTGCTCATGGGCGCCATTCAGCCCGCGGCATCCGGGAGCAGTGTGGCCGAACTCGGCATGGTGAACCGGATCGCGATCAGCATCGGCGCCGGTATCTACGAAGAACTCCTGTTCCGAATGATGATCATCGGGGGCGTGCATTCCGTGCTTTGCAGTCTGTTGAGACAAAGCGAACGATGGGGCATCGGCATTGCCGTTGGTGTATCAGCAGTAGCATTCGCGTGGTATCACGACCTCCCTTCACCGGGCACCATGCCAGCCCTTCGACTTGTTTTTTATGGAACCGCAGGGCTCTATCTTGCCCTGATTTACGTCACACGAGGCTTTGGTATCGCGGCAGGGGCACATGCGGCCTATGACATCGTGGCGACGGCCATGGTGCCTCTTCCCGAGTAGAAAAACAGGTACACTTGGGATCCAACCCACAGAGAAGGAGTCTCCATCATGCGTATTACACTCATCATCGGTTCTGCCGCACTTGCGGCGACCGCGTTCTCCGGCTGTTCCAGCCAACAGGCAAGTACCGGCAACGATTCGATGTCGGCAACGACAGCCACCGCCACAGCGGCCGCAAGGCCACATCGGCCGGCACCGGACACGCTCACCATCGGCGATACGGCGCCGTCCTACAACATCGAGCACTGGGTCAAGGGCGGAGCGATCTCCGACTTCGAGCCCGGAAACATCTATGTCATGGAATTCTGGGCGACATGGTGCCCGCCCTGCCGTACCTCCATGCCGCACCTCAGCGGTCTTCAAGAGGAGTACGGCGACAATGTCACCATCATCGGTGTCAGCGATGAAGATCTCGACACCGTCACGACCTTCCTCACCGAGAAGGACAAGAGCGACGGCAAGGTCAATGACGACCGAACCCGCTACACCCTGACGACCGATCCCGATCGTTCCACATACAACGCCTTCATGAAGCCGGCCGGACAACGCGGCATTCCAACGGCATTCATCATCGACGGAGATGGACGCGTCGCATGGATCGGTCATCCCATGAGCTTGGACGAGCCTCTCTCTGAGATCGTCGCAGGGACATGGGACATCGCCGCCGCACGAAGCGAGCGAGAGAACAGCCAGAAATCCGAGCGAGCCATGAGCGCACTTGAAACCGCGTGGGGCGCGGCGGAAGAGTCCGGCAACTGGCAGCCCTTCGTCGATGCAGTGGACAAGCACATTGCGACCTATGGCGACAATGGCATGCTCGGCAATATCAAGTTCGAAGCCATGCTGAAGGCCGGCGACAAGTCAGGCGCATACGCATGGGCCGAAACTCTGGCCAAGAAAAACTGGGATGATGCACAGGCCCTTAACGCCATCGCCTGGCCCATCCTTGACGAGACACCCACAGAGTGGCAGGATCTCGACTTCGCGCTGAAGGTTGCCAAGCGAGCAAATACGCTCACTGGCGCAAACGACCCGGCCATTCTCGACACGCTCGCACGGGCGTACTGGGAACTTGGTGACAGCAGCAAGGCCATCGCCTGGCAGGAGAAAGCCGTCGAGTACGCGAGCGATGATGGTCCCATGGCCGACTCGATCCGCGCGACGCTCGATCAGTATCGAAGCACGATGGCTACCGGGGAGTCAAGCGCAACCGAGTAGTCACGCGGCGCACATGTATCCGAACCCTCGTGGTGGCGATCGTCAATTGACGATCGCCACCTCCTTTTTGCGTCGGTCGGATTCATAGATTGCCTCGACGATTGCCTGCACACTGCGGCCCGCTTCGCCCCCGGCAACGGGTTGTTGTCGAGTGTCAATGGCCTCTGCAAATGCGCGATGTTCGCCAACAAAGGCGTCATCCCACGCATCGGACACATCAATCGATTCGACACGGCGCTCCGGGCGGCCCTCTTCGGCCCATCCCAAGAGAAGTTCATCACCCCAGATGTCAAGTGACATCGCGCCAAGATCGCCCTGCAGAACGATGCCATCCGAGACGACCCCTTCCGGAAGGTGCGTCGCCCACGCAACATCGAGATCAAGCCGAAGGCCGGATGCGAAATGCACCGTCGCGCGGATGGAGTCCTCGACATCGAACACACCGCCGGGATGTGGTTCGGACCACATGTCGTCGTAGACATACGAGTCACCGCCGAAGAGGCTTGAGCAATGTCCGCTTGCACGCTTGGCCCTACCGGGTTCAGTGAGAAACTGCACAAGGTCGATCAGGTGCACGCCGATGTCAATCAGGCAACCCCCGCCGGACCTTGTTTTCTGAGTAAACCACCCGCCAAGACCAGGGATGCCTCGCTGCCGCAGCAGTGTTGCACGAACATGGTGGATCGAGCCAATCGCCCCATCCGCGATCAACCGCCGCGCCGCAACTGAGGCTGGCGCATACCTGCAAACAAATCCGAGTTGCAGGATCCGATCCGAATTGTCTCGTGCCGCAAGCACGGCGTCGCATGCGTCCAGACTTGTAGCCATGGGCTTTTCAAGCAAGACATGCTTGCCGTGTTCAATGGAAGCGATTGCGGTCGGCGCGTGCTCATCATTCGGCACCGCAATGACAACGGCATCTACATCATCGCGGCGGAGAAGTCCTTCCAGGCTGCCCTCTATCTCGCACCCGACTTCTTCAGCAAAGGATTGTGCCTTGGTTTGCACTGCATCGAAGACGGCGACGATACGGCCACCGGTCTCCGCAATCGCCTTGGCATGTACGCGGGCGATCATGCCGCCGCCAATCATGCCGATGCGAACGGTCACCGGATGGGCTCACAGGAACGATGGAAGTGGACGCCGCGCTTCGCCAAGTCATCCAGCACCCTGTTGACAATCGCCGGATCGCCACCGAATGCCTCGGGAGGATGAACACCCGGAACCTTGCGATGACCCTGCAGGATCTGCCTCGCAAAGGAAGTTGCAGGGAAGGCCGTCGTGCGGCCCATGCTTGTCTGATCCTTCTGCGGATCGTATTCGTCGTAGAGATCCCACTGCAGACAAACAAGATCGTCGCCCAACAGACCTTCCGCCTGCACCCGCATGACAGTGAGATCCTCCTCGCCCGGTTCATAGGCCCAGTGACCGAGCAGGAGTTTGGATGTGAGATCAATCGGCCTGATAGTGGCATCGCCCACCGTGAGACTTTCTTCACTGAACAAACCCGTCTCCCGGAAGACTCGCATCAGTTCCGCGTGCCCTGGATACCGCATCGTCCGCTCTCGCATGTTGGGGACGGCCAACGTGTCGCAGAGACTCCGCAGGCCGTCGGTATTGAATGCCTCGAGCGTCCCAACCCCCGGCATGTCGACCGCTTCAGTCTCGCTGAGTGCCGGCCGCACAACCAAACGCCCGTCAACCACCAACCGCGCCGGTCGTATGTACTCCTCTATCACATCGCGTGGGCTGAATGGGGCCTTGTATTCAAATGGCCACCGCCGGACCTTCGGTAGACCACCGACGACGATGTCAATGCTGTCGCAACGATCCAGCGTCCCAACTGCGCAGGCCGCCAAGAGGTTACTCATCCCAGGGGCAACGCCGCAGTCGACGATGCACACAACGCCTCTCTTCACCGCGGCCTCGTGCCATTGCCTCGCATCCTCGGCCATGAATGAAATGTCGCAACAGGGCTTGCCGGCCTCGATGACTGCGCCGAGGGCGGCCAAACCCAGCCAACTTGGAAGCGCGCCCATGACGAGATCCGCCTCCGACGCCAGTTCGCTGACAACCGATAGGTCGGAGCAATCGGCCCGGCGAATAGTGATTTCACCATTGGACCGCTCAGCGACGCGAGCCAGTGCCGCCTCCCCGATGTCAGCCACCGTCACATCTATCGATGCGTCGGCGGCGAGGTCCTCGGCAATGACCGATCCCACCATCCCCCCGCCCAGTACAACTACTCGATGCCCCACGCAATCACCACTTGTCCGCGAGTTCGTCCACCGGCGTTTTTCCACCGCTGCGAACATGGGAGATCGTGGCAATGATCGCCAGGATGAATGCAACGGCCAGAAGTGCCCAAATGAACCAACCCGAGCCCGGGAGGCTGTCGCCGCCGATCAGTCCCACAAAGGCGAGGATTGTGCCAAAGGTCACCAAGTAGAGACAGAACAGTCGCACCGTATGACCAGCCGTGAGCTTCTTCTTCCTTTTCGGGGCGTCAGGATGCCGCATGGGTGATAACCCTCCTCATTGGCTCCACAGTGTAGCGATAACGAAAGAAGCCAAAATTGTCCGCACTTGTCAGTTCACGAATGCGTAGACAGTGCGTAGAGGGGTATGTAACCGCATGGTGGGCGTGAAGCAGCAAGATGTTGCAACCGCCCACATGAAACATGCGGACCGATTGAAGGACTGGCGGAGGCCGGTCCGACGGGCTCAACTCCGGGGAACATCAGTGAGCCCTTGACAATCTGGACCCTGAAGGCACTTCCTTGCCGAAGTGCCGGCCCACGACCGTGCTCGTGGGCCCCCGAGACGCTGGGCGTTTCGGGTCTTGTCAGAGCCGTGGACTTTGTGACCAAGAACGTCGCAAGCCGCTTAGACAAGGAGAGACTGCTGTGTCCGTTACCCCGACACGTGCCAACCTAGTTCTCGAACTCTTCGACGCCTACTACAAGCGCGTCTTCTGCTTCGCTCGGCGTTCACTCGCCCCAGCCGCGGCCGAGGACATCGCTCAGGAAGTCTTCACCCGACTCCTGGAAGTTCGCCGGCTCGATGAAATGACGATCTCGTGCAGTTATCTCATCAAGATCGCTGACAACCTCATCAAGCGGCAGTACCACAAGAACCAGCGGCAGAACGGCTACATCGATTCCGCTCGCGACGATGCGGTTCGCGACCTTCGCAACCAGCAGCGGCCCGAGCCAACATCGCCCGACTACGACGTGGATGCAGCACTCGCTTCACTCCCGTCCCACGAAGCCGATGCGGTTCGCATGGTCGTCTGCGAAGGTCTGAGCTACGAAGAAGTCTCTCGCTCGCTTGGCGTCCCGGTGTCCACGGTCAATAACTGGAAGTACCGAGGCATCAAGAAACTCCAAGCCGCCGCCGCGGAGTACAAGCACTCCGCCTGAGGATTCAGCCAACTCGCCATCCACCCGCCCGCATGGGGCCAGGTTCGCCTGAGCCCCGTGCGGCATTTTTTGAGGCCTTCCTACGGCGTTGGTTCTTCGTTCCGAAAGGCCAGCCGTGCACGATTGACATCCTGATGAATGTCAAACCAACTGCCAAGGCCGGTCAACTGCAGCGCCTGCGCGACGATGCCTTTCAGTGAGGCGATTTTCACATCCCCGCCCTTCTCACCCATCTTCTTGTGCAACAAAATCAGGATGCCAATGCCGTAACTGGATATGTAGTCCAGTTGCGAACAGTCGACGATGATCCGGCGAATGCCTCCGTCGATGAGAGACTCCAGTTGACCAACGAACTCGTCCCGATTCGACCGGTTCAACCCACCATCAGCAACGAGCACCATGATGTCCTTGTCAATCTCGTGGGTACTGAATTCCACGACATCAGGATACACCCTTGCCCTCATAGAGTTCGTAGCGGAGCAGCCTGCAGTCAATGTCCGCATTCATGAAAGGGACGCGGCGGGAAGCTCGCAGGCCCACGGAGGTGGCCCAATCGCGGCTGGTGAAGACGAAACCGCCCCACCCCGGACACGATTGTTTGAAGAAATCACCCATCCGCCGATAGGTTCCAGCAAGCTCGTCACCACCCAGCCGCTGGCCGTACTCGCCATGCAGAAGAATAATTCCCGGCTGATCTGGCAGCGGCGTGTCGGCAAAGTCACAGACCCGAAAGTCAATCAAGTGTTCCACACCCGCCGTGATGGCGTTTCGCCGCGACGCCTCCACCGCTTCCTGATCAATGTCGGTCGCGATGATGGGTGGACACGGGCGGGCATGCCGCAACTTCTTTGCGGCAAGGCGAGCCTGCCCCCAAGCCGTTTCGTCGAAAGTCAACAGGTGCATGAATCCAAAGTTGCCACGCAGAAGACCCGGCACGCGGCCCGTCGCGATGAGAGCAGCCTCGATGGCGATCGTGCCACTTCCGCACATCGGAATGACAAGAGGTTGCGAGGCGTCATACCCCGTTTCCATGAGGACGGCCGCGGCAAGCGATTCCCGCATGGGGGCTCTCGTTGGAATACGGCGATACCCGCGATCGCTCAACTTTCGCCCCGATGTATCGAGGTAGATGCGGCAGCGATCGTCGTTCCAGTACATGTGCACAACCGCGCGATCGCTTCTGGGTCCCGAATCAGGACGGCGTCCCGCAACACTGTTGATGCGATCGACAATCGCGTCTTTGAGCCTGACATTCGGAAACATCGAGTTGGTGATTGTGTCGTTGCTCACTGTGGAAGTGACTGAGACATATCCGTCGGATGCGATTACTCGCTCCCACGGAAGACGAACCGCACCCTGGTACATCGCCTCGGCATCGCGAGCTCGAACATCCGCAAATCGCTGCAGCACATGCAGCGCAGTTCGCAGACGCAGGTTCAGCATCATGGCGTCCGACATGGTGCCGCGGATTTCCACGCCCGTGCGATCAGCCGATTCGGGGTCGAACCCAAGCGACCGCACTTCCTCCTCCACATAGGGACCCAGAGTCGGCGGACAGGTCAGCCGCAGCAAACGAGGTGGATCGCTTGGCTCGCTCACACGCGTTCCAGCACTTCCGCCACGCGATCAGCCACCTGATGCATGCAGGCCTCGTCAATCGTATGGTGCGTCAGGAATTGCAAACTCGTCTCTCCGAGGTGCCTCGCAACCGGCAGACGATCCGCCGGGACAAAGCCGGCATCGGCAAACGCCTGTTCGCGGTAGATCTCTGGACACGGTCCCTGAAAGCATGGCACACC
>CAZJKE010000017.1:0-37058 GCA_964546585.1 uncultured Isosphaeraceae bacterium
TTGTCGCCTCCTACAAGCCCAAGGTCGAAGAATAGGAAGAGGTGTCTGACACCTCCGCTCACCGAAGCGGCTGTTCGATCTCCGCGGCAAAGACGCCATCCGGATCGCCTCGCTCGGTCAGCGTTGCCTCTATGACCCAGAGGCGGCGGTCCACGACACCTTCAAACAGCACCGTGCCGTTAGCGGCGAGAACCCGGACCGGCTGGTCCAGATTCACCATCCGATCGTCCAGACGAATCCGCAGATTCTTGGGCGCGCCAGCTTCGATGATGGTGATGTCCTGCCCGTCCCTCTGCACGATGACGCGATCTCCCGCAGTGGGTTCGTCCACTGCAAGCCAGTAGAAGCGATTGCGCAGCACATCATCCTGCAGCCACACGATGCGATCGGGCCGAAGGTCCCGGGTGTGACCGAACATCCACCGCACACCTGCGGCATCCTCATGATCCATCCAGTGGGATTTGCCCTCATGAATGGCGACCCAGTGAGGGTAGCCATTGGGATCGCCTTCCTGCATCCGGGCGAGCCACGCCTTCCACTGCGATGCTCTGGCGTTGCGGTCGTAGGCGCCGTCTTTGCCACCCACATGAATGGTGAAGGGGAGGTTTCGCAGACCGTCGGGCTTGGTTTCGTTGGGATGCCCGGCCATCATTGCCGCAGCGGCAAACCGATCGGCCATGCGGGGGGCAAGTTGAAAGACGCCGTCCCCGCCTGCGCTGTATCCGGTGAGGTACACGCGGTTTGGATCCACGCCTTCTGCGAGCACCATGGCGGTAATCAACGCGTCGAACATGGGGTCGATATGTGACTGGTGCCAGAGGTTCCATGTGTCGGTTGGTGCGCGAGGCGCCAGGTAGATGCCCTGATCAATGTCGTAGAGCGACTGTTGGTTGCGCCATTGCTTGTCGTTGACTTCGGTTGGAGCACCGCCGCCACCGTGCATGGAGATGACAAGCGGTCGTGATCCTGCCGCTGTCTTCCCGTGCAGCGAGTAGGAAAACGGCATGGTGTATTCGCCCATTACCAATTCGCCTCGCTCCAGCAACGCGGTGGCGGCGGCCATGCCTGCGGTGGTCCACTGGGAGACGGCGGTCTCAACGGCGGCCGCGGCCTGTTCCCGCGTCAACTCACCCGCAGTCAGCGTGAGGAGTTGTTGGTCGCTGTGGACCAGGATGCTGGTTTGCCGCTTGCCGGTCTTTACCGTGACCGTGGAGTCAAGCGGCACGATCGCCGTCCAATGGTCATTGGCATCGAATCGCTCGTCTCTTGTCACGCCCTGTTGTGTGTTGCCGGCGTGTTCGACTTGCACCGGCGCCGCGATGCGGCGGCCGTTCTCGCCGATGACTCGAACACGAAGGCGGGCGTGCCCTTCGGGCAGCGTTTCGGTGCTGCTGGTGTAAGTGCGCGTAACATCAACCGCGCGAACCGATGTGTCGCCCTTGAGCCACGGCAGCGGAAAGTGCCCGGGTACATCGCGCCATGTGACCGCAAGAATGGCGTGTTGCGGGTCGCCCTCAACAGCCCCGCCAGCGCGGTCCGCAAACCACGCGGAGTTGAGTTCCATACCGTTAGGCTCGGCGGCGCCGGTAAACTTCCATTGGCCTTCATCCCACACTTCGACCCACGAGTGATTGCCACTCTTGTCGGACCAGAGCGGTGTGCCGACGAATCTCGCGGGAACGCCAACGCTGCGGCAGGCGTCCACGAGCATGATGCTCAGGCCAGTGCAGGATGCCATGCCCGCTTCAATCGTTTCCAGCGGTGATTGATCGGCCTTTGGGCGATCAGTGGAATAGATCACGCCCACTTGTTTGAAGATTTCGTTGTTGAGGATGGCAGCTGCCTCGCCGGGCGACTTCGCATCGGCGATAAGCGGCGAGAACTGTTCGTTGAACATCGCTCGCCAATCATCACGCCGCTCGTTGATGCTGGCGTAGGGAAGGATCGCATCGAGGAAGACATCGTGCGGTATCTCGGCGTGCCACGGTGCATCCTGCCAGGCGTTCCAGGCCAGATCGAGATTCTCAATCAG
The DNA here is from genome assembly GCA_964546585.1 of uncultured Isosphaeraceae bacterium. Lineage (GTDB taxonomy): Bacteria > Planctomycetota > Phycisphaerae > Phycisphaerales > SM1A02 > CAZJKE01. Next base: position 2,033 of record CAZJKE010000017.1, read on the forward strand.
GAAGGCATCGGTGAGGTTTTCGCGGTCTCCCGGTGGCATGTGCGAGATCATCCACGCCATCGAGGGCTGTTGTTCCTCCGGTGTGTTCGCAATAATCTCGGCATCCACCGACTGCGATAGCACGATCAACAAGGCCGCAATCTGCACGCCTTGATGGTACCACCAGAGGTGTCCGGGACCGGTCCCTGCGCCTCTTGTTAGAAGCCGCCCAGGACGAAGGGGTTGGTGGCTCGTTCGTGACCGATTGTGGTGGCGGGGCCGTGGCCGGGATAGATGTCCATGGCGTCGGGCAACTGCATGAGCACCTCGAAAACCGAGTGCCGCAGGTCTTCAACCTTGCTGGTGGGGAAGTCGTGGCGGCCAATGCTCCCCGCAAAGAGCGTATCGCCGACAATGGCCTGCCCGCTCTCATCATGCACGAAGCAGACGCTGCCGGGACTATGCCCGGGCGTATGCAGTACACGCCAGGAAGAGCCACCGATCTGGATGTCCTCGCCGGGCGTGATCGTTCCCGATGGCGGCCGAACCACAATGGGCAGGCCGGCCAAGCCGGAGAGATTCGCCATGGGGTCTTCACACCAACCCCGCTCTGCGGCATGACAAAGCACGGGAACATCACCAATCGCGCCGCGAAGTTCATCCAACCCCGCAATGTGGTCGGCGTGGCAATGGGTGAGCAGCACACCGGTTGGGTGCAGGTCGTGGTCCTGCAGGTGGGCAATGAGCGAGTGAGGTTCATACCCACAGTCCACAACCCAGCACTCGCCGCCTTCGGTCACGATGTGACAGTTCGTCATGTAGTCACCAAGAACATATGGCGTGATTGTGGGCATGGGTCCGACTACTTCCTTTCGCCTGCTGCTTCGCAAACCCAAGTGGCGACCATGTCGCACACCGATGTGTCGATGGGACCTATTCGGCCATCCTGTTCCGGGCCAAGTTGATGACCGATCTCTGGAAGCAGACGAACATCCACCCACGGCCAGCGGTCTGCCAAGCGCGGCGCATGGCGGCGGTGCGTGTCGTCAAGGTCGCCGTACAGGACAAGCGTGGGTCGCTTCAAGTCTTTGAGAATTGCCTCGCCAATCGGCAATCCAAACTTGTCATGCGTTGGTAGCGGCGTACCACCATCGCGCGGACCCGCCGCAGTCATCTGCGCGCCCGACAGCAGCACAATTGCCGCGATCGCATCCCGCTCGCACGCCAGTTGCACGGCCCGCTGAGCTCCCATGCTGAAACCCAGCACGACAAGCGGCCGCTGGGTGGCTTCCGGGTGCGCTGCCAGCGCATCCATCGCCGCGCGCGCCAGATCCATGTGCTCCCTTGGATCGATCATTCCGAGTTCATAGGGGTACCGATCCCGCTTGGGATCATCGCGGGCGATCGTTGAGTAATGCATCACCATGCACCCACGATCGACCAGAGGCTTCGCGATGCGCGGGGCATCGGCATGGGCCTCTCCCGTCATGGTGATCTGTTCAGACTTTCCGTCGATCAACAGCGTGCCAGGGGCTGTCCAATCAAGGTCGTTTCCAATGCCACCGCCGATGAGCAGAACGGCCGGGCCGGACGAATCCTCAGGCACATGCACGCTAGCCTCGAAGGTCCAGTCATGTGGACCCCGGAATGTCATAGCCTGCGGTGGGAGGTCGGTGGGCAACAGTGCGAGGAGGAGGCCTGCGAGCATCGGGGAGCATCCACTACAATCCAGCGGAGCAGGAGCATACCGCACATGATCAAGCGCAGTGTCGGCGACATGCAGGGACGCAGGATCGAAGGCGAGGGCATTCGCGGCGTGACGATGCGGCTGCTTGTCGGCCGCGAGGACGGCGCGCCCACATTCGCCACGCGACACTTTTCGGTGGATCCCGGCGGATTCACGCCGAAACACAGCCACGATTGGGAGCATGAGGTGGTCGTCCTCTCCGGAGATGGGGAACTTGAGCACAATGGTCAGGTACACTCGATCTCCGACGGTGATGCGCTCTACATCGCACCGGGAAGCGATCACCAGTTCAGGAATACTGGAGAAGGGCCGCTGGAGTTTCTCTGCGTCGTCCCTGTGACCTCGCTCTGCGGGGATGAGGTACCCGGAAGTTGACAAACACACCCAGCAACCCGAAGACCGCCGCCCGCATTCGCCGATGGTTCGCATGGGCTGTGCTGTTGGTTCTTGCCATCGGCGGTGTTGTCGCCGGAAGCATGGGAACCGGGCTTTGGGCATCACCCGTGTTGAGTGGTTCAATCGTCGCCGTTGCAGTTGTCTGCGTCGGCGCATTGCTGCGGAGCACTGCTTCCCAAGGCAGCAGCGGGCAACAGACGCTCATCGAGGCGATTCAACTCTCTGACAGCGCAAAGCGTGTGCTGTTTCGGGAACACGAAGTGGACCTGCTCCGCCGCACCATCGAAACAGACATTGAAGCAGGGGAGTACAACGCAGCCCTGGTACTCTGCGAGCAACTCGCAACGGTCTTTGGTGCCGTGGAGGAGGGTGAACAACTCCGCTCTCGGATTCAGACCATCCTGCACCAGCGGCACGAGTCAACGATTCGCGGCGAAGTTGAAAAGTTTGACGATCTGCTTTCGAAGCAGGAGTGGGTGGCCGGGTATCAGGAGGCCGCTCGCCTGCGGCGGCTGTATCCCGACTCGCCGCTCTTGCACGATCTGGAACAACGAATCGCCGATGCCCGCGCCGCATACCGCCACGATTTGGAAGATCGTTTTCTCTCCGCGGCGCAGCGTGAAGAGGTCGAGGAGGCGATGGTGCTGCTCAAGGAACTCGACCGATATCTGACACCTGACGAGGCTCGTCGATTCCGTGACACCGCCAAGGCCGTCGTTGACTCCTACCGAGACACGCTCGGTACACGCTTCAGCATGGCGGTGAACGACCACCGTTGGACCGAGGCCATCGAATTCGGCGACGCGATCATTCGCCAGTTTCCAAATACCAAAATGGCGCAGGAGGTTCGTGGTCTGCAACCCACGATCAACCAGCGTGCCGCCGAGGAGGCCAACGCGTGAGACGATCATTGTTCATTACTCTGTGCGTTGTCCTGCTTGCCGGATGCGTAGCCGAGGACTTCAACTCCATCTCCGATAGTTTCTCGCCGCCGACGCCGGGCGAGGCGGCCCGGATGGCGTCGAATCGGTACGACGCCGATGAACGCCGAGAAGGTCTGACATTGCTCGCCAACGCGCCGTTCGGGGGAACACCGACCTATGTCGAGTACTACCGCATGTATGTCGTCGAGGAACACGACCCCCTTGTTCGCGCCGCGGCCCTCAAAGCGCTCGGTCGATTCGGTGCCCCTGAGGATGCGATCATCATCATCCCATGGCTCTCACGATCCACCAGCGAATCGGTACAGGTCCGCCGCGAGGCGGCGCTCGCGTTGCAACGACTTCACAATCCAACAGTCGTGCCCGATCTACTGCGATCGCTTGCTGACGAGGGTGAGGAGGGCGAGGTGCGATCACCGGTTGCGACCGCCCTGGGCCAGTACCCAGAGGGTCGTGTGCTCTCAGGGTTGATGTTGGCATTGCAGGCGAACAAACTCTCGATCAATCTCTCCGCGGCTGAGTCGCTGCACCTGTTGACCGGCCAGTCATTCGGCATCGACGGGTATGCGTGGGTGGACTGGTACGCGCTACAGGCCGAGGGCGGTATCAATCCCTTCGCCGGACAGTTGGCCTATCAATACCCGACCTACCAGCGGCAAGAGCGTTGGTGGGACAGGCTCGCCTTCTGGGAGAACCGGCCCCGCGAGCGACCCGGTGTTCCGGCCGGACTCCGAGAGTCGACCCGTCGAAAGACATGGGATGAAGGACCGGGAATCGTGGAGATCAGCGAGATCACCGAGGTTGTCAGTGAGGCTCCGCCAGCACCTCCGAAGCCGGTGGCGAAGCCCGCCGTGAAGGCACAGGACGACGATGAGGCGACCTTCATCTACGCGCCTGATGTGGACGCGTGGGTGCCGGATGATCAGCCGACTGCTTCCCCGTGACCCCGCGAGACAACTCGGATGAGACCCGCCAGCGGCTTGCTTCGATGCAGCCGATGCCGGAGGATCTCCCAGAGGCTGCCGCCGAGCCGCCGGGTGCCATCAAGGCCGGCTCACTGGTCGGCCGCAGCCTTCCGATGGCAATCTGGTTGCTGGCGGCACCGATTTTGGTGCAGCAGTTTCTCGCAGCCTGCGTGGGGCTTGCCGACAAAGTGATGGCCGGTGGGTTGCCGGACTGGGTGGTACTCCCGGCCATGGACGCCATCGGTATCGGCAGTTATGTCGGCTGGTTCATCGGCATTGCCGCATCGGGCATCGGCATTGGCGGCCAGGCACTCATTGCCAGGGCCATGGGCAGCGGTGACCGCGATCTGGCCCATTGCGCGCTTGGGCAGTCGATGGTGTTGGCAGGGGCTTGGGGAATTCTTGTCGGCATCGCTTTGTGGTTCGCTGCATCGCCGCTGGCGATCCTCACCGAACTCTCCGATGAGGCATCGGTCTATCTCGTGCAGTACATTCGCGTGCTGTCCATTGCCATGCCCGCATGCTGCATCATGAACGCGGGCGCCATGGCACTGCACGGCAGCGGCGACACACTGCGACCGGCGCTGGTCACGGCCGCTGTCAATGTTGTCAATGTCATCGTGTCACTCGTGTTGTCCGGAGCGGATATTCGGCTGGGCGAAACCACAGTAATCAATCCATGGTCGTGGGATCTCCATGTCATCGGGATCGCAACAGGCACTGCCGCTGCCTATGTCGTGGGTGCAGTGCTGATCGTGGCGGTGCTGTTTCGCGGGGTCAAGGATCTCCGCCTGCGGTGGGCAGACATGCGGCTGGATCTTTCCGTCATCGGACGGGTGGCGCGAATCGGCATTCCAAATTTCCTTGAAGGCATTTCGATGTGGACGGCCAACCTGTTCGTCCTGCAGTTCATTGGACAGGTTTCGGCCCAGATGGCAGTCCGCATGGGAAGCGATGAGCCGGTGATGGAAGGACTGCAGGGCGCCAATATCATTGCCGCGCAGTGGGAGTCATTCAGTTTTCTTCCCGGGTTTGCAATCGGCGTCTCTGCCGGCACGCTCGCCGGACAGTTTCTCGGCGCAGGCGACCGCCGCCGCGCGAGGCTTGCGGTATTGGCATGTACCGGCATTGCAATTATCGTCATGGGATCGCTTGGTGTCGCCATGATGCTCTTTGGGCGCGACCTGACGCTGGTCATCTCCGACATGCCGATCCACATGGCCATTGTGCCGGCGCTCTTGCTCATCGGCGGCGCATCCCAACCCGCCTTTGCCGTGATGATGGTGATGCGGCAAGCTCTACTCGGAACCGGCGACACCACCTGGACATTCATCCTGACGACCGTCTCAAGTTACGGGGTGCGCCTTCCGCTGGCGTGGTATCTCGGCATCCATCTGGAATGGGGACTCATTGGGATTTGGTTCGCCCTGTGCGGAGAGATCCTCGTGCGAGCGACATTTTTCTTCGGCCGCTTCATGCAGGGCGGTTGGGCGGTTCGCGCTCTTTGATGAGCGGCCTGTCAGGCGCCCATGGTCAGCCGATCACCGAGAATCTGCGGAAGCCCAGCAAGTTCAGTTTCATTGCGGGCGGCTTCAACATCGTAGGGTGCGCGATGCAGGGTGAAGATCGACTCAGACTCCGGTGAGGTGTACTCGAAGATGGCGAAGCTGGCTCGTGGATCCGAATCACGAGGCTGGCCGACCGATCCCGGGTTGCAGAGATAGCGGCGATCCGGAACCAGCACAATCGGGTCTCCCGGGACGGGGATTCGGAGTGTCGTGTTGGACGCATCGGCGTCTCCCGGTGGCGTCTCGAAGATCGATGGCAGGTGGGTGTGCCCGTGCAGGCAAATGCCGCGGTCCAGGCCGGCGAATGCTGCCGCGGCCTGTTCGATGTCATTGACATAGGCAGTTTCGTGCAGCACCGGAGTGTCATGCACCAGGAGCAACGCATCGCCGAGCCGAATCCGCGTCTTCATCTGGCTGATGGCGTGAAGGTGATGGGCGCCAAGTTGTTCGCGGGTCCAATTCAGTGCAGCGAGCGCGGCCGAATTGAAGTATCGGCCCATGTCCGGGTCAAGGACTGCCTCGTCATGGTTTCCGCGGACCGCATCGTTGCAATACCCCAGAACCAGATCAAGGCACTTTGCCGGCGATGGGCCGTACCCGACAATGTCACCGAGACAAATGATTTGATCAACGGCCATGTCTCCGATGAGGTCATACACCGCCATCAATGCGTGGGCGTTTCCGTGAATGTCCGAAATGATGGCGTATCGGGCCATGGCAGAGGAACGTAACGTTGGGGATCAATCCGCGGCGGAGTCCGCCGTGTCGTCTACCTCGGCAGACTTCTGCTCCTCCAGCCTCGCCTTGACTCGCTGGATCTTTGATTTATCTGGAGCAAGCAACATGGTCTGGCGGCGACCGGCCATGCGGGGGGTCATTTCAACCTTGGCGATATCGCTGAGAAGTTCCGCCACTTCCGTCATTCGCGCCTGTCCCTTGTGGCGATGAACCATTTCTCGCCCCCGGAAATTCTGGACTATGAGGACCTTGTGCCCGTCCATCAGGAACTTTCGAGCCTGCTGCATGCGGATCGCCACATCGTGTGGATCAATCTTCATGGAGCGGCCGAGTCGCACTTCCTTTGTTTCCGCCGTCTTTGCCTTTGCGCGGTTGGCACGGTCCTTCTTCGACTGTTCGTATCGGTACTTGCCGAAGTCGAGAATACGACAGACTGGTGGGTCCGAGTCCGGCGAGACTTCAACAAGGTCGAGTTCGGCTTCTTGGGCCATTCGGATCGCCTCGTCAGTTTCGACGACGCCGATCATCGTGTCGTCCTGATCGACCAGACGAACGCGGGGTACCCGGATACGGTCATTGGCTCTTGGGAGTCGGCGAACACTCTCGTTCGGCCGGAAGTAGCGTCGTCGGGCGATAGGTAGTTACCTCCTGAGGAACCGCGCTGCGGCGCATGTGCGTGTGGGTACAGAGCGGCGAGCAGTCTGAGACTGGGTTTGACTTGACTGTGTTGGAAGGGTGCAGGTGCGAATCATGCGGTCGCAACACGACGATGCTCCGCGGCGAGGGCGGGAAGGAGCAACATCGACTTCATGTCCTGCATCGTCATGCTGAGATGCGGTCTTCGGACCGCGGCCGTTCAGGATATGCCCTGATAGTCCGGGAAGCAAGCCTGCAGAGCCGAGGCCTCGCCTCGGGTTGTGATTTCCTGCGACACCGAATCGACGAATTGTTCGAGATTCACGGCACCAAGGTCTTCGCGAATACCGCGCATGCGGATGCTGACCGATCCTGCTTCTGCATCCCTCGGACCGACAACGGCCAGATACGGCACCTTTCGCTCGGCGCCTTCGCGGATTTTGGCTTGAATACGGTCATTTTGGTCATCGAGCGTTGCGCGGATGCCGTGGTCATGCAACGCTGCCAGTACAGTTTCCCCCCATGCATTCGACTTCTCCGAAATCGGAAGAACACGCACTTGTTCAGGGGCAAGCCATGTGGGAAAGGCGCCGCCGAAGTGCTCAATGAGTACGCCGACGAATCGTTCCATTGATCCGAATGGAGCGCGGTGAATCATGACTGGCCTGTGCGTCTTGCCGTCCGCGCCCACATATTCAAGTTCAAACCGTTCCGGGAGGTTGTAGTCGACCTGTACCGTGCCAAGTTGCCACGAGCGGCCAAGCACATCCTTCACAATGAAGTCGATCTTCGGGCCGTAGAACGCGGCCTCGCCGGCGTCCTCCGAAAAAGGTGCGCCGAGTGATCTGGCTGCTGCACGGCATGCGGCTTCGGCCTTGTCCCAGTTGGCCGCATCACCGACATACTTGGAACCATCTGGATCTCGCAGCCCTATTCGAACCTTGTAGTCGGTCATGCCGAGCGTTTCAAAGATGACCTTGACCAGTTCCAGGCATCCGGCGATCTCCGATGCTACTTGCTCTTCGGTACAGAAGATATGCGCATCGTCCTGTGTGAAACCTCGCACGCGAGTCAGCCCGCCAAGTTCACCTGACTGCTCGCGGCGGTACACCGTACCGAACTCCGCAAGGCGCAGCGGGAGATCGCGGTAACTGTGTGGCCGGCATGCGTAGATGCGAATGTGGTGGGGACAGTTCATCGGCTTGAGCAGGTATCCGTCGATGTCACCATCTTCCATTCGGTTTGCAAGGTCGCCGCATGAACATCCTTCGTCGGCGAGATGTTGCAGACAATCCCTGTCGATCAGCGGCGGGTACTGGCTCTCGCTGTAGTAGGGGTAATGGCCGGATGTTCTGTAGAGATCCAGTTTGCCAATGTGCGGCGTGAACACCTGCTCGTATCCCTGCCTCCGCAGTTCATGGGAGATAAAGTTCTGGAGTTCCTGCCGGACGATGGCACCGGCGGGCATCCAGAGTGGAAGCCCCTGTCCGACCTGCTCATCGATGTGGAAGAGGTCGAGTTCCCGCCCGATGAGTCGGTGATCGCGTGTCTTGGCCTCTTCAAGTTGTTTGAGATGTCGCTTCAGTTGCTTTCGATTGGCGAATGCTGTTCCGTAGACCCGCGTGAGTCGATCGGAGTTGGCATCTCCGTGCCAATAACTGCTTGCAAGGCTCAGGACCTTTGCAGCGCCGATGCGTCCGGTGGAAGGCACGTGCGGGCCGCGACAGAGATCTTCCCAGTCGCTCCCTGGCTCGCCGGTGGCGTACCAACTGAGGGAGGTTGATCCTTCGGCAATTGCCCGCTCTGCATTATCGATCTTGTATTTGCTGCCCTCGGAACGCAGTTTTTCCAGCCCTGCATCTGCCGGCATGTCGAATCGAGTGAACGGGCGGTCTTCCTCGATGATCGCCGCCATTTCCTTCTCGATCTTCTCGAAGTCATCGCTGCTGAGTTCATGGCCATCCGGGAAGGCGATGTCGTAGTAGAACCCGGTGTCCAGAGGGGGACCGTACACGAGCAGCGCATCCGGGTGAAGCCGCATGATGGCCTCGGCCATGACATGCGCTGCGCTGTGGCGAATGAGATGCAGCGCGTCGGCGCTACTTTCCTTTTCGCCGGGACGGGTGGTGACCAATTCGACCGTGGCATCGTCATCGATCATCGTGCCGATGTCGCAGAGCAATCCATTCACGCGAGCGCCGAGAGCGGCATCTGCGAGGTTTGGCGAGATGTCAGCGGCGACCGACAGTGCGGAGACCGGGCCGTCGTGCGTACGAACGCTGCCGTCAGGAAGAGTGATGCGGGGCATGGGTATCAGTCAGGTGTTGAAGAGATCTGTCTGGTCTGCAATGCTTGGTGGTTCATCCTGCAGTCTCGTGACTTCCTCCGACAGTTCGTCGAGGTCCTGGAAGTCGAGGTACTCGCTTGTGAACCGAATATACGCGATCTTGTCAATGGGACGCAGGTGTTGCGCGACCAACCGCCCGATCTCGCCGCTGGGAACTTCCCGCTCGAACAGGCGTCGGAGTTCTTCCTCAACCTCTCTGACGATGGCGATTTTCTGGTCTTCCGGAATGGGGCGTTTGCCGCAGGCAGCCTGCAGGCCCTGCAACACTTTGTTGGCATCGAACGGCACGCGTGAGCCGTCTCGCTTTACCACGGCCAAGCGGGCGGACTGATCGATGCGCTCGTAGGTCGAGTATCGCTTGCCACACTTGTGGCACTCGCGCCGGCGCCGAATGGAGCGGCCGCCTTCAATCCCACGACTGTCTACTACGCGGTCATCGTCTTTTTCGCAGAATGGACAGAGCACGTGGGCCGCATTGTGGCCGGAAGATGCCCTGTCGTCCAGCGGTGGAGAATTACCCCTTGGGCGACACGGCTTCGCGGGTCTCGGTGCCGATGAAGAGAATGCGGTCGCAGGCGGTGCAGCGAGAGAGCGTTTCGCTGTTTCCAAGCAGGCTCGTCACCAGATCCAGCGGGAGCATCAGGCTGCAGCAGCCGCAGGCGTACTCTCGTCTTTTCTGATCCATGACTTCGATCGGCGCCATCGCCTCGCCGTCGTAGTCGTCGGCGATTTCGTCGAAGGTGGCCAGTGCCTCGCCGGGTACCTTGTCGGCGGCGATCGCCCGCTCCGACTCCAGTTCGGCAAGTTGTTCGGCAATTTCCTCGGTCCGCTCCTGAAGTTCCGTGGCCGCGGCATCACGAAGTTTGGTTCGCTCAGAGGTCATCTCGCGAATTTCCTTCGCGGTGGCGTCCAGTGTTTCGACCGCCGACATTTCAGAGAGTTCTTCGTTCTCGAATGCCGACCGTTGATCCTTGTGCGTGTTGATTTCGGCGAGCAAGGCGGAATACTGTTTGTCCGTTTCCGCTTTGGCCAGATCCTTGCGGAGATGGTCGATCCGATCATCGAGACTTCCCGTCTCGGTCTCGAGCGTCGCGATATGGGCCTGGTGCTGTTTCTGCCGTTGTACATTCTCTGCGAGCCGCGTCTCGACTTCGTCGAGTTGTCGCTGCTGGCTCCGCAGGTAGATCTCGGCCGACTCAACTCGGCCCCGCAGCCCGCGGACCTGTCTGTCGAGGTGATAGAGCGCCAGGAGGTCGTCAATCAAGGGCATTCAGATCAGTCTAGCAGGTCAGGAACTCGTTGGCAGCAGCCAATAGGCCAATGGCGCAACAAGAAGCAGCGAATCAAACACATCGAGGACGCCACCAAGTCCCGGCAGAACGGATGAAGTGTCCTTCAGCCCGCTGTCACGCTTGAAGACGCTCATGACAAGATCACCGCATTGGCCGGCAAAGCCGAAGAGGAGCCCGAGCAGAACCGCGGCGCCGATGGGAATGACAGGCTCCATGGGGAGCCATCGTTCGCTGGCAAACGCCAACAACACGGCGGTGCCTACCGCGGTGAGAAGCCCGCCAGCAAGCCCTTCCCATGTCTTGCCCGGGCTGATCCAGGGAATCAATTTGTGGCGGCCAAAGTTGCACCCGACAAAGAAGGCGCCTGTATCGCACATCTTGACGATGGCGATGATGCCCGCCACCCACCACACTGCGTGTTCGCGGCGAATCAACAGCAGCATGCCGAGCCCGATGGCGAGGTACGCAGCGACGCCGACCGTCAAACCACTGCCAGCGAGTACGCCGCGGAGATCCCTGCCGCGAGAGAGCACAAGAATACTGATCGCCATCGAGGAGATGACCAGCGTCCCGACCAACCCCAACACTCTGGAGGCGGGAGTTGACTCTGGAAGCATGAAGTACAGCAGGATCCACGCTTCGATTGAAAGAAGCAATACAGGCATGCTGCACCGCTCGTGAACGCCGCGGCAGAGCGATCCGAATTCAATGGCGGCGAGAGGAGCGGCGATCATGCCAAGAGCCGCAAGCAGGAGGCCTTGCGGCAGCGAACCGCAGCACCACTGCACGCTTCCGATCCGCTGGTCGAAAGCGAACAGCGTCAGCAGGCCGCCGACAAGCAGGAATCCCGTGATGAGCCGAGCCCGCAACACGCTATTCGAGCGCTCCGTTCCACCTGTCAATGCCGCCAGCGAGCGACTGGCAGTTGGGGAACCCCGTGGCTCGCATGTAGGCGGCAGCCGCCCAGGATCGATTCCCGACTCGGCAGTAGATCACGATGTGCCGATCCTGCAGGTATCGAAGGTCGTCGATGCGGACGCTCATGTGCTGCAAGGGGACCAACATCGCTCCGGGAATGTGTTGTTCCTCGTATTCCTCGACGCAGCGGCAGTCGATGAGAAGCGGCGCATCGGGATCATGAAGATCCAGTTGCTCCTGCGTGATCTCCAGCGGCAGCGTCGCGTCGGTCATGGGCGGCATGCTAGCCGAATGCAGCATCAATGGCGGCGCGAGTCGTCTCGGCATCAAAGCCGCGGCGACGAAGGGCGGCGGCAACGCGTTGCCGGGCCTTCTCCTCGGGAACACTGGCCATCTTGCGCAGGCGATCCTTGGCGAGCCGGTCGGCTTCAGCCTGTTGGTCGGTTCCTGCCAGCAACTCTTCGACAACCGATTCGGCCAACTCCCGATGAACGCCTTTTTCGGCGAGTTTGTGCAGCAGCCACCGACTCCCCGCGGGCGATCGCTTCAGCCACGACCTGCAGAGTGCCTGCGCGAATGCTTGGTCGTCCATCCAGCCGTCATCGACAAGTGCAGTGACGACTATCGCGGCGACATCGCGTGCGAACCCTCGCTGTTCCAGACGGCGACGCAACTCAGCGGTGCCCCATGGTCTTCGGGAGAGGAGCCCCAGCGAAGCGTTTCTTGCCTTGGCGATGGCGGAGAAGTGTTCAATCTCGCTGGCGAGTTCTTCGGTCCAACGCATGCCGGATGTCAAGCCCAGAGACTCGGCATCACGGGCCAGCAAAGTGCGGTCGGGTTGATCGTGCACAGCGACGATCCGCAGATTGGGATCTTTCGGGTCAACCCGAATCGCCATGATGGTCGCATCGTTGGGAACAGTCACGACAGGTCGCGCGCGAGTGCGAGGAGTTCTTCTTCGGCGTGAGAGTCGCCGCACTCGCGAGCCTGCGCAAGGCCGGTGTCGATGGTGGCAAACGCCTCTTGGGTACGCCCCGCGTCGCCGAGGCAGCGAGCCTTGTGGTAGTAGGCGTAGGTTTGGCCGGGTTCCACCTCAATGGCCTGATCGAACCATGCGATGGCTTCGTCGCGGCGACCTTCCCGCAGGTGTTCCATAGCGATGCCGTACATGCAGAAGGCATCTGCCGGGTCTTGTTCAAGCAGGTTGCGAAGTTGGCTGAGACGGTCGCCCATGCCCGGCATTATGATGGCTTGGATGCGTGTTGTCATGTTGGCATTCTTTTTTTCAATGCTCATCTGCGGCGATCCTGCAAGCGGTGGCACTGTGCAGTTGGATCATGTTGCAGGGGGGCCCCCGACGGCGAATGATGTTGATGGAGGGCGGTTGTATCAGGCACTGGGCGACCGGCTCCTTGTCATGGACAGCCAATCGGGCCAGCGGCTTGCGGATGTGCCGCTGTGTCCCCCCGCATCATCGATCTGTTCGGATCTGCTCATTACGAACGGACAGTTGTTCGCCGTGATGGACACTCGGGAAGTCGTGCTCATGCATCTGCTGGATGGCGAGGGGCGGATGCGGGATCGTCCGGTGATCGTTGACAGGTGGGCTGCCGAAGAAATCGGCATCACGCCGCGGAGGTTGGCGACAGTGTCGGGCTGGCCCGTTGCCATGGGCATCGGCGGTGTGGTCCGATTGTCCGACGGCACGATGCTCCTGGCGGAAGAACGGGATGTGACCGGTGTTGCGGTGTCGCTGGGCAAGGGTCTGGTCTATGCGGCCGGTGGAGAACTTCTTGATGCTGAAAGCGGGGAGATTCTCGGTTTGGCGACGCTGCTCGCCGAGGTGGGGGTGGATGCCAATGCCGACGCGGGAACGCTTGTGTTCGCATTTGATCGGGGTGATTCCACGGAAGTGGGCCTCTTGCGGCCGTTTGCGGGCGTGACGGACACGGTTTCCATCCCGGGGGAGCCGCGGAATCTGCGAGTCGTGGGGAGTCGGATTCTGGTGTGTACCGATTTGGGGATTGCAGTGCTTGGGATTGCCCCTGAGGAGATTCGCCTGTTACATGAGATTCCGCTGGCCGGGGCGCGGGATGTGGATGTCATTGCGGCCAACTACCTGGCGGTGTGTGGGGAAAGTGGCCGTGCCGTGTATCGCATTCGAGCGGACAAGGGCGGAGTGGGCAGGCAGATGCTTCGCGTTGTTGCTGCGGCGACCGAACTGAGGCCGGGTCGATTTGATCGTCGGGTGTTGGAAGTCCCGCATGCTTCTGGAAGTTTGCGATATGACTTCGAGACTGATCCGGAGTTTCGCCTCGACGAGGTCCCCGGCGCGGAGCCTCGGACGCGTGCGGTTGTCTTGGGTTGGTCGCTGGCTCTTGATGGGGACGGTGGTGCTTCGTTTGAGGGCCCGGGCGGGATGGTGGGAAGCCTCCGGCAACTTTCGTCACCGGCGACGACCGTCACCGCCATTGGCGGACGATTTTGGGTCGGTACTGAGGGCGGCATCGAGGTGTATGAACCCACGGTGGATGGCATGATGGTTCGCCGCGGCCGCATTGCGCTTGCCGGCCCAATCGTCCAGATCGTGCCGCTACCCGACGGCACCGCTGCCTTTGTCGCCCAACCCGGCTTTGTTGGCCGACTATCCCTTCCCTAGATGGAGTACCGCTGGCAGATGGGATCCTCGGCGCAGAGGGAGGCGCGGGCCTTGCACACCTCGCGACCGTGGCGAATGAGGAGGTGGCTGAGCATGGTCCAGCGAGGGCGGGCATAGAGGTCCATCAGATCCCGTTCGATTCGCTCAGGCTTCGTTTCGACGGTCAACCCGAACCGTTGTGATACTCGGGACACATGCGTATCGACGACAACGCCCTCGTTCTTGTTGAACGCATTGCCGAGAACCACATTCGCTGTCTTGCGGGCGACCCCTCGCAGCGAAAGCAGATCTTCCATGGTGTCGGGGACCTCGCCACCGAACGCTTCTTCCAATCGCCTCATCGCTGCGTGAATGGCCTTCGCCTTGTTGCGATAGAAATTGATGGAAGACACGAACGGTTCAATGTCCTGGGGTGATGCGGCCGCAAAATCACTGGGCTTCGGAAAGGCGGCGAACAGCGCGGGCGTCGCCTTGTTGACGCCAACATCCGTAGCTTGCGCAGAGAGAATCGTCGCAATCAACAGTTCTGAAGGCGAGGAGTAATCAAGTGCGCAGTGTGCATCGGGGTATCGCGCCATGAGTTCGTCGTAGAGGCGGCGAGCCCGCGCCTTTTGGCTTCGTGTTGCGGTCATATCGGCACGCCGTCCCTCCATGTCGAGCCGTCCGACCAGACTTCCCGCTTCCAGATAGGAACTCTTGACTTGAGCGTATCGATCAGGAACCGGCAGGCCAGAAAAGCCTCGTCTCGATGTGGACAGACAACATCAATGCGAACACTCGCCTGCCCGACATCGACTCTCCCAACCGCATGGATGATGCTGACCGCCACCGCTCCGAATCTGGAGGCCGCTTCGGCAGCGAGTTGTTTCAGTTCATCACGCGCCATGTCCCGGTAGCAGTCATAGTCCAGACAAATGAGGTCCCCATGCACAGGATGCTTCTCCGCACGGGTGTACCCGGCAAATGCGCAGTGTCCGCCACCGCCATGCGGCGGCGTGGGATCAGGGGCGATACTGTCGACGGCGCCTTCAATCAGATCGACCGTGATGGCTGCAGAGGAAGTCATGTCGTCGATGGTAACAGGGGGGTAGACTGTCCAGCATGAGTCACCAGACGCAAGTGGAACAGGCTTCAGTAGCCGTTCTTACCGTCAGCGATTCGAGAAGTCGCGCGTCGGATCAAAGCGGCGACCTCATCGTCGAACATCTGGAACAACACGGGCATGTCGCCGCGTCGAGATTGATAGTGGCCGATGATGCACCGGCAATCGCCGAGATCGTCAAGGCATGGTCCGACGATTCCAATGTCGATGCCATCATCGTCACCGGTGGCACCGGACCTTCACGGCGGGATGTGACTGTCGATGCTGTTTCGCCACTCATGTCGGCAACGCTCCCGGGATTTGGCGAACTGTTTCGGCACCGCAGTTACGAGGAGATCGGTCCGGCGGCCATGCTCAGCCGAGCATCCGCGGGATGGTGCGACGGCAAGGGTGGAAGAACGCCGATCTTTCTGCTCCCCGGCTCACCCGCTGCCGTGGAACTTGCCATGGGTCAACTTATCATGTCGCAACTTGGGCACCTGCTTGCTGTCTGCGCCTCGGAGAAAGCGTCGTGAGTGTGTTGGTCCACGGGATAGATCTGGTGGCGGTGTCCCGCATTGCAGAGATGGTTGCGGAGCACGGCGACCACTTCATCGAGCGGTGTTTTACCGAGCCGGAACGGCGGGCCGCTGCCAACACGGCGCCGGAAGTTGCCGCGCAGAAATACGCCGCGCGGTTTGCCGCCAAGGAGGCCACACTGAAGGCGCTCGGGACCGGGCTCACGGGGGGAATTACCTGGCAGGATGTCGGGGTCGTGCGGAGCGACGCCGCTCCGGCGGTAGAACTTTCCGGCCGCGCTGCCGAGGTGGCCGATGCGGCAGGTATCGAAACATGGCGATTGAGTCTTTCGCACACGGCTGACATGGCCATCGCGAGCGTCATTGGTTTGGGAGGATGATGGAATGCGGCGAAAAAAGGGACCGGCCCTCTATGAATTGATTCGCCCCGGCCCGGCAAGTTCCGGCGATGGGCAGGGATCTGTTGGGTCTGGGGGTGCTTCGGGCGGAGGCGACGGGGATGGCCCGGATCTGGATCGCAACCTGCTGACTCCGGGCAGGAGTATTCGCATGTCGATTGGAGGCTTGGCGGTGGCCGGGGCGCTGATCTTGGCGATCATGGTGGTCATCTATGCGATGGGGTACCAGCGGGGCGAGGCGACCGCCCGCAGTGGGTACGCGAACAGGCTGCTCGCAGATCTCCCCGTCGATCCGGTGCAGGCTGCTGTGCCGGTTGCAAGCCTTCCAAACAGGCCCTCCGCGCCGATTCGGCCCCCTGCTTGGGGCGCGGTGGAGTCCGATCCGCGACAAGGCGGCCAGTACTACTTCGTCGTCGCTCAGTCACCCAGAAAGTGGGCTTTGCCATTGGTGGACTTCTGTCGCGACCAAGGGCTTGAAACCTATGTGATTTCCGGCAACAATGCGGGGTCCAGCAGGGTCATTGCCCTGCCGGGGCTTCCGTCGGACAACCGCAGCGACGCGGCCGTTCGGGAGTTGGAGGACCGGATTCACGCCGCCGGGCGGCTCTGGAAAGAGCGGGGTGGAACGACCGATCTGCACGACGCGTATCTCAGCCTGTATCGAGGCAGCTGAGCAACCCAAAGGATTGTGCCATGAGCCTGCATTCGAGCTTGCGAACAAAGCCATCCGGACTGAATCAGCACCGCAATGTGCTGAAGCGGAACGAGCGTATCGAGTCGCTCTCAGACAAGGAGGAGTTTGATCTTACGGAGGATTCACCGCTGGGTCTGCCGAAAGTCGCCTCGCGCCTTGTGAAGGTGGCGAGCAAGAAGAAGGATGAAGAAGGTGAAGAGGGTGCTGAGGGCCTCGAAGGCGCCACGGCCGAGGAGGCCGCGCCCGCCGAGGGCGAAGCTGGCTGAGTGCTGTGTGAGCGGCGTACCTGACATTGACCGGCTTCTCTCCAGCCGCGTCCGTGGCATGGAGGCTTCCGGTATTCGACGCATCTGGCAACTTGGTCAGGAGTGC
The DNA here is from genome assembly GCA_964546585.1 of uncultured Isosphaeraceae bacterium. Classification (GTDB taxonomy): domain Bacteria; phylum Planctomycetota; class Phycisphaerae; order Phycisphaerales; family SM1A02; genus CAZJKE01. The sequence continues at coordinate 19,303 of CAZJKE010000017.1, forward strand.
GACGACCCAATCAATCTCTCCATTGGGCAGCCCGATTTTCTGGTTCCAAAGGAACTTCAGGAGGCCGCCATCGAGGCGATCCGCGACGGATGTCACGGGTACACGCTGACGACCGGGGACGAGTCACTTCGCCAGATCATCACCACCCACCTGCATGCAACGGTAGGGTGGCCGAAGCCGGGCGAGGAAACATCGGATGTGCTCGTCACAAGTGGAACCGCCGGCGGATTGACGCTGGCCGCGCTTGCCTTGTTGGATCCTGGCGATGAGTTGATCATTCCGGATCCTTACTTTGTGATCTACCCCAATCTAGCGAAGATCGCCGGGGCAGTTGCGGTTCTCTGCGACACATATCCGGACTTCCGGATGACTGCAGAGCGTATCGAACCTCTTCTCACCGATCGAACAAAGGCTGTCTTTCTGAACAGCCCAGCCAATCCAACTGGTGTTGTCTTGACGGATGAGGAAGTTGCGGACATCGTGGCGTTGTGCCACGACCGAGGCGTTCTACTGATTACGGATGAGATTTACGATCGCTTCGTGTTTCCGCCAGCCGCGGATCCCTGTCCTACTGCGGCATCGCACACCTCGGACATGCTCTTGGTTCGCGGCTTTGGCAAGACGCATGGGTGTACAGGGTGGCGACTTGGCTATGCGGCGGGGCCGCGGTCGTTGATTCAGGAAATGGCGAAGATCCAGCAGCACACCTTCGTCTGTGCGCCGAGCATGGCACAGAGGGCCATGCACGGAGCCTTTGATGTTGACCTTGATCCACTTGTTCGGCAGTTCACCCATCGCCGCGACATGGTTGTTGCGGCGCTGTGCGATGTCACGGATCTGGTCATGCCCGAGGGCGCCTTCTATGCATTTCCCAAGGTACCCGAGCATCTGGGCATCTCAGCGACAGCCTTCGTCGAGGCTGCCATCGAACGAAATGTGCTCGTGATTCCGGGCGATGTCTTTTCCCCCCGAGACACGCACTTCCGCTTGAGTTTCGCCGCGCCCGAACCGCGTCTGGCCGAAGGCCTCTCAATCCTTCGTTCGCTCATCACCAGTGGTGTCTGAGACCGGTCGCTGCCCCTCCTTGGGACCGGTCCGGGACACCCTGTTGAAAAAAGCCCCCGTCGACAACGACCGAAGCCGTGCCGACGGGGGGGAGGGGAGAAAGATGTTGTGTTCTCGACCAGCGGAACGCGGTTTCGCCAGAAAAACCAACTGGCAGGCCGCTCCAGAAACGCTGGTGGTTTGACTTTGGCGAGTGTGCCCGCTGTCCAAACCGTCGATTCTTGACCTGTCCCTCGCCACACTTTGGATTGGGCCTTCGAATCGCCGCAGCAGACAGGGCACGAACGTGCTCAACCTCAAGCACAACATCGTTCTCTAGCGGCCTGTCAGCGCTCGGGTGAGCGATTCGACCTGCGCGGTGGAACTGTAGTGAGACGCGATCACATGGGAGGCAGCTTCACCCAGCCGTTGCCGCAGGGGGACATCCTCAAGAATGCGCCCAAGTGCCTCTGCCCACTGATCTTTCACAACCATGGAAGTTTCACCATCGATCAACATGTCCAGCCCCGGTATCGGAGGGGCGAGAACGGGCACGCCGTGCAGCATCGCCTCCAGGAGGACGGTACGAACACCACGCTGCCGGGTGGGCAAGACAACCAGGTCGCATTCGGCGATCAACGATCGAACAGCGGCTGCCGAGGCGATGCAGGAGACATGATCAAGCAACCCTGCATCCCGCACTGCTCGCCAGCAACGATGCTGCCCGGCTCCCCGCAGCTCCATGAAAACCCGGGTGTCATTCGGCGCAATGACGGACCGCAGCCCCTGCATCACCTCCCGCATCGTGGCAACATCACCACCGCCATCGAGCACTGCGATGGACACTGGCCCAGCCTCCCCGTGCGGCACTCTCTCCCCACCGGTTGCCACACCCATGGGCACAAACGCAGTCCGCTGCGCGTCGATTCGCTCTGCGAGCCGCCGATGGATGGACGGTGATGAGGCAAACCAGACATCCACGGCCGCGGAGCGGCGACACCGCTCTGCCGCCGCCATCGAGGCAACCTCCACCAGCACTGCCGCACCAAGAGTCGGCGCCACATCCGTCGCCAACTGCTGTGCTGGTCCGCCAAAGGCAACCAGCCGATCTACCTCCAGGGCAGCGAGTTCCTCCGTGACGAGTCTTCGCCGGCGGCTTCTCATCATCCACGACACCGGCATGTCAATCGACATGCGGGGAACCAAGGACGATCGCTGCGTGTCTGGGCAGCCGATCGGCCAGATTGATGTGATTGCCACACCTTCATTCATGAGACCCACAGCGAGCCTCTGGAGCATGGCGGGCTCCTCAACACACCGGCTCGGCCCGCACAGAAGAGCGACGCTCATGCGAGCGTATCCTTCGCCAATCGAGGACGCTCCAGCGGGTCAAATGCCCGGGCCATCTCAAGGGGCACGCGGCATGGGCGGCGGGTTGAAAGATCGACGAGTACCCAGAGCGTGCGTGCCTGACAGACCGGTACGGGTTCACCCGGCCCCAGTCGGTGTATGACCGTCGACCGCCACGACTTGACCCGCCGCACATCTTCAACCCATGTGGTCAGCAGGAGATCATCAGCGGCACTTGCCTCGGCGAGATAGTCCACCTCATGGCGAGCGACAAACCACATGACGCCAGCGTCCAACAACTGCTGCCGCATCCATCCGCATGCATCGCAGTGCAACTCGGACCCGCGATCGATCCACCGCATGAACTCGATGTTATTGATGTGCGATACCTCGGCGCTTTCCTGACTCGGTGCCACATCGATGCGGCATCGAAATGGTCTTGGATGCGCGGTGGCGGGTCCGTCAACATCGACCGGATGAACACCGAGATTGCTCACGATGACTCCCCGCCCGGGTCAATTTCTCGAAGGTAGTCCCATGAATAGATGCCCGCGGCGTGTCCATCGGAGAATCGGATCCTGACCGCGTAGTTACCCACAAGTTCCGCATCAACCGCATGGAGGTCCTGGCTGTCCTGCGCTTCGGGCGGCAATACGGCCAGCGGATCTGCTTCGAGGTTCTCGCGGAGTTGCCGGGAATCAATCGACGGTGACATGCGGCGAAGATAGGCCACGGGATAGAAACTCCGCGAACCGTCCTGCCACTGGATCTCCAACCCCTTTGTCCGTTGAAGGTCGAGATGGCGGGGTGCGGCGTCCACTGGCAGCGATTCTACTACCATGCGGGGCGATGGCTGAGGCATCACACCCCGCCGATCGTCTGATCGCTGCAGTTGAGCATGCTGGTTCGCCGGTATGCGTTGGCATCGACCCGGTGCTGTCGCGGCTCCCAAGCGCACTCTCGCGGGATGTCGAAGGAGTTGGCGTGTTCTGCAGGGGCATCATCGACGCCGTGGTCGGCGAAGTAGCGGCGGTCAAGTTTCAATCCGCCTGTTTTGAGGCACTGGGATGGAAGGCCATGTCGCTGCTCGCGGAACTGCGATCACTTGCCCACCAGGAGGGGTTGCAGGTGATCCTGGATGCCAAGAGAAACGACATTGGTATTTCCGCAGGCCACTACGCAGCCGCTGCGACAGCCGATGGGGCACCTTGTGATTGGGTTACCGTCAATCCCTGGCTCGGCGAGGACGGCATTGTTCCGTTTCTTGAGGCGGGTCTTGGTGTGTTTGCGTTGGTCCGCACGTCCAATCCATCGGGCGATTCTGTGCAGGCCCAGACGCTTACTGACGGTCGAACAGTTGCGGAGTCAGTTGCGGATCTCATCGCTGAACTTGGGAACGCATGGCTTGGGAAGCGCGGATACAGCGCGCTCGGGGCAGTTGTCGGCGCGACGAAGCCCGACGAGGTTGCCGTGCTGCGAAGACGCATGCCGCACCAGTTATTCCTCATGCCAGGATTCGGTGCGCAGGGTGGGACGCCGCAAGGCGTGGTGCCCGCGCTCGGGGCTGATGGCTGCGGGGTACTCGTGACGGCGAGCAGAAGTGTGATCTACGCCGAAGGCGATGACTGGCAGCAAGCGATTGCCGACGCGGCCCGTGCAATGTCCGCGTCTCTTCAGTCTCTTTCGGACGCAGTACGATGAATCGCCGGGCCGCAGTGATTGTCGGAATCTGTCTGGCAATTCTGCTTGGCGTGCCGTTGTTCTTCCGCAGCGACCGGCGGCCCCAGTTCGAGAATGCTCCGCGCGTCATCATCATCACGCCGCACAACGAGCAGATTCGCCGCGAATTCGCAGGGGGATTTGCGATATGGCACGAGAATCGATACGGCGAAGCGGCCGAGGTCGTCTGGTCCGTGCCGGGAGGAACGAGTGAAATCCGGCGGATGCTTGTGTCGCAGTACCAACACGCTCGCGAGAGTGGTGAGGCGTTGGGCGGCGATGCGGATCTGGTCTTTGGTGGCGGATCCTACGAACACGGCGTGCTCAAGGATGGTGGCATTACCGTTCCCGGCGGCTTGTCCCAGGAACGACTTGATGACCTGTACGGCGAAAACTCGGTAGGGGCCATGACCCTCTACGATCCGGACGGGTATTGGTACGGCACTGCGCTCTCCGGCTTCGGCATCGTTTCGAACACCGAGGTGCTGGCCGATCTGGGGCTGGAACCGCCGATGGGATGGGAGGATCTCTGCGATCCTCGTCTCGTTGGACGTCTCGCGCTGGTCAATCCAGCGCAGAGCGGCTCAGTCACGACGGCGTTTGAGGCGATCCTCCAGAACCTTGGTTGGACACGGGGTTGGCAGGTCTTGCGGCGGGCCGCCGCGAATGCACGTTATTTTTCTGCAAGCAGTTTGAAGCCACCAGCGGATGTCAGTCAGGGCGACGCCGCGATGGGCGTGTGCATCGATTTCTACGGTCGATACCAATCGCAAGCCATCCAAAGCCACGGTGGCGGAGATCGCATTGCATACATCGATCCGCCCGGGGCAACCATGATCGATCCGGATCCGATTTCCATGTTGCTTGGAGCGCCGAATCAGGAGATGGCGCATCGGTTCATCGAGTTCACGCTTTCCCAGGAAGGGCAGGCGCTTTGGCAGTTCCGTGCCGATGATGAAGGTGCGCCTGACCTCGGGCCGCAGGAGTTCGAATTGCGGCGGATGCCTGTGCGGCGGGCGATGTACGAGTGGCACATGCCTCGCATGGTTGATCAGGTCAATCCCTTTGACACAGCCCGCGAGCCACCGTTTGCGGAGCGATCGATGCGGGCGTTCATCGCGCCCATTTTCTCCGCCATGGCGATGGACCATCACGACGCTCTGGTGGAGGCGTGGCGGGCGATCATTTCGCACCCCGCATACCCAGAGGGTGGGGGGATTGTGACGGCGGCAGATGTGGACGATTGGGTCCTGAAGGCGATGCTTGAAGACTTCGACGCCATGCCGTCCTTTGCAACTCCGGACGGTGCCACGCTCGCCATGGACACGGCGGAGAACCGGGCGATGCTCAAGAAGGGGTGGCTTCGAAATGGTTGGAGTGACACGGGTCTCTGGCATCGGGAGGATGGCGGTAGCAGTGCGATGCGCCGGACGGCGGCATCGTTCTACGAGGATCAGTACAACGACATCGTGGAGTCCTTCGAACAGTGACCGCGGTGGCAGCCATATTGGCCATTGGCGATGAACTCATGTTCGGCGATCGGATCGATACCAATGGTCCGTGGCTCTCGCGGGAGTTGGCGCTGAGAGGCATGGCTACGACGGAGCGGCGCGCGTGTGGTGACGATGTGCAGGCCATTGCTTCCGCGATCAGGTCGATGGCGGAGCATGCTGATCTCCTTGTGATCACAGGTGGTCTTGGGCCCACTGAGGATGACCGTACGCGTGAGGCGTTGGCTTTGGCGATGGGGGAGGACTTGCTTGAGGATGCTGATGCGTTGGCGTCAATCGAGCGGTGGTTCGCTGATCGTGGGCATGCGATGCCGGTGGCAAACCGGTCGCAGGCCATGCGGCCCTCGGGTGCGTCTTGGCTTGCCAATGCGTGTGGAACTGCTCCTGGGATCTTGGCGACTTTCCCGGGGAAGCCTGTCAGAGGGCGGGGACGGGGGTGTCGTGTTGCGGCGTTTCCTGGGCCGCCCCTGGAGTTGCATGCGATGTTTGCTGGGGTTGCGGCGGAGTTGTTGGAAGGGTTGGCGGTTTCTTCGCCGCTTGCGAGCGTGGAGGTACACAGTTGGGGGCTGCCGGAATCGAGAGCGGGTGCGTTGATTGCGGATCTCATGCGTGGTGGCGAAGCGCGGGTCGGCATCCTGATGAGTGATGCTGTCATTTCTGCACGCATCACGGCTCGTGATTCGGAAGGTACTGCGGCGGAGATCGAGCGGCGGTGGTCGCCTTGGGCCTATGGCCGCGGCGATGCGACGCTGTCGGGGGCGGTGTGTGAACTTCTTGCAGGCGGTGGGCATATGTTGGTGACGGCTGAGTCGTGTACTGCTGGCATGCTTGCGGGTGATCTTGTTTCGCATTCTGGTGCAAGCAGTGTGTTTGCTGGGGGCTGGGTGACCTACAGCAACGCCAGGAAGATTGCGGATCTTGGTGTGGCAGAAGCCGTGCTGGATGAGTTTGGCGCTGTGTCGGGGCAGACTGCGGAGGCGATGGCCCGCGGCGCAGCGGATCGCGGTGGTGTTGATGCGGCGATCAGCATTACGGGCATCGCCGGGCCGGAGGGCGGCAGCGGCGACAAGCCCGTCGGCACGGTGTTCATTGGCTGTTTGTTGGGTGGCGAAGTGCAGGTCCGGCGATTCTGCTTTACCGGTACGCGATCGCAGGTGCGATCGCGATCGGCGCGATCGGCTCTGCAGATGATGCGGTTTGTCTTGCTCGGTCGGCAGGAGGTGCCGCTTTGCTGGCAGTGTGGGGAAGACATCGGGCCATGACCGTGTACCTGGGTCTTGGCAGCAATTGTGGGGATCGCGCAGGGCATCTGACCGACGCGATCAGCGAGTTGGATTCCCTTGACAGGATCACAGTGTCTTCGGGAAGTGCTTTTCTGGAAACAGCACCGGTTGGGCCGGTGGAGCAGCCTGACTTTCTGAACGCGGTTGTGGCGTTGGAGACAACGCTGTCGCCGCGGCGACTGTTGGAGACCTGTCTGGATGTCGAGCAACATCACGGCAGAAACCGTTCGGTTGAGCAGCGTTGGGGGCCGCGAACGCTTGATCTGGACATTCTGTTGTTTGACGACATGATCGTGCGTGAACCCGGCTTGGTGATTCCGCATCCGGAATTGGCAGATCGGGTTTTCGTTCTTGAGCCATTGTGCCAAATCGCCCCTGATGTCATCCACCCGGTGTCGGGCGAGACGATCGCTGCTATGCTCAGGAGTTCACTGAGGAGAACCCCATGAAACGCACTGTTGTTGCCCTTTCCATGTCGTTGTCCGGAGCCGTGTTTGCGCAGGATGCCAGGGCCCCCGCGGTGAACGATCCGGCTGTGCAGAAGGCTACGGATCTGCTGACCAAGGTGCATGAGACCTATCGCGATGCGCCGGGTATCAAAGAGACGCTGACGCTGCGAATGAAGGATGACCTTTCCATGCCCCCGCAGGTCATTGAGTTGGCCATCGGCAGGGACAGTGGTCGCATCGTCGCGCGTGATGCTGCCGAACTTACATGGAACGGCACTGTGGTTGATATCACCTTTGAACAAATAACGGACGGGTATATTGAGGCCCCGGACAAGGGTGGCTTTGCTGCATCCGTGTTGAGTGCCCTTGAGAGCAGCGGTGGGCTTCCAGGCTTCTGGACCATTGTGCTGCGGGAGAACGACGACCCACAGGCCTGGTTGGATGCGTTTCTCATGGGTGCACCGGACGGCGCGATCAACGGTTTTTCTTCCAAGGAACTGGATGATGGCGAGATGTTGGATGTCATCGAGATCGACTCGGACTTCATGAAGGCGCGGGTTGGCATTGACAAGGAATACCGAGTCCGCGATGTCGAAGTCACCATGTCGGGAGCGCCGGGTCAGCAACAGGCAACGACGCTCTTGATGCAAGATGACGTTTCATTTGGGCCGGTGGACATTCCGCTGTTTGAAGCGGGTACTCGTACGAAGTATCCATCCCAGCGGGCGATGATGCAGGCGGCGATGAAACGGGAACTCGGGGGTGGTGTGGACGCCTTGGACGGGAAGCCAGCGCCCGACTTCACGCTCAAGAAACTCGGCGGTGGAGAAGTGACGCTGTCATCTCTGATCGGTGAGGTTGTCGTGCTCGACTTCTGGTCGACGTGGTGTGGGCCGTGCAAGAGGGGGCTGCCGCTGCTTGACGACTTTGCCAAGTGGGCGGCGGACGAAGGCCTGAAGTGCCGCGTCTTCGCCGTCAACATCATGGAGCGAGCCAGCGGCGAGAAGTCAACGGAGGTCGTCAAGGGTTTCTGGGACAAGCATGAGTACACCGTCCCGGTCCTGCTCGGATCGCTGGATGGTGCCTTGCAGAAGGCCTATGGCATTTCGGCCATACCGGTCACGGTGATTGTCGGCACGGACGGAGTCATTGCAGCCGTTCACCGCGGCTACAGCCCGGACATGGTCGATTATCTTCGCCGCGATGTGACCGCTGCGCTTGCTGACCTCTGAGCGGCAATTGCAGCGACGATCGCCTCCTGCAGACGCTTGGCGCCGCGGACTGTGCCTTCTACATCATTGACGAGGATGCTGAAGGTGATGCAATCGCCGTCCCGGTCCATGACGAATCCGCTCAATCCGCTGACTCCGCGAAGATAGCCGCTCTTTGCGTAAACGCTGCAGTCCCTGAGGTCAACACCACGGAATCGATCATCGAGCGTTCCCGATTCGCCGCCGCGGGCCATGGACTCCACCAGCGATTGGCCGATTGGTTCGTGTGGGTCGAATGTTGCCAGCCACCGCGCAAGTGTTCGTGTGCTGACGCGGTTCTCTCTGCTCATGCCTGAACCGTCTGCCGGATGCAATGAGCGATCGCGGCGTCCTGTTCGTTGTTCGACGGCATGGCGAATGATCGAAGCGCCGTCCTCGTAACTGCCGGGGCTGCCGGTGACTGCTGTTGCGAGGCGTTTCAACAGCGCTTCGGCGTACATGTTGTGACTGTCAGTGTTGGCGCGTTGAAGCGAGGCGGCGATGGGGGATGTGACTTCAAGCAGTACGCGCCCTGTTGAGGGAGGATCTTCCTCTGAGGCGACACGCACACCCGTGACGGAAATACCACGACTTCGAAGGGCATTGGCCAGCACCTCACCGAAGAGCATGGCCGGATCATGGATGGCAATGCGGACCGGCTTCTCGTGCGTTGCTTTGACATTGCCGCGAGCGGTCAGCCGGTTGGTGTTCGGCAGCCTTGCCACCCAGAAACTGGACTTGTCCTTTGCCCCTCGCCGGGCTGTCGTCCGGTTCTCTATGGAATAGAAGGGAACGGCTGGCGCGATCGCGCCGAGGTTGGCTCGGCCATTGCTGCCAGGTGAAGGGTAGAAGTGCAGCACATTGCAGTGGAAGTTCAACCCGGAAACCTGTGCGCAGTACCAGTTGTTGATCTGGTTCGCTGGCCAGGATGGATGGATGAAATTGCGATCGAAGATGCGGTCATCGACGATGAGTTCCTGTACCGAGTGGACGCCCGCGTTCGCCACAGCGTCGGCCCAGCGCTCCATCATCTGCTCAAGAAGTTCCTGCTCAGGTGTGCTGCCTGAACCTTCCAGGAGTGCCGGGTCTCCCAAGGAGGGGTCGCCATCTCCGAGGACGATGAGACGATCACCGTCAAGGAGCAGCCGTGTACGAAAGGCGAACTCGGGCCCAAGAACATGCAGGGCGGTCCCCGTCGAAAGCAGCTTCTGGTTGCTGGCGGGAACGAGGGCCGCATCGGCATCGATGGCGACCAGTTCCTTTCCGCTCTCAAGGTCGATGATGCAGACCGCCGCGTGGCCACCGTTGAGATCGGCACCGGAAATGAGCCGCCTGACCGTGGCCTGCAGATCAGCATTGGCGGAAGTGCAGATGAAGAGGAGAAGGGCAAAGGCTCGGGTGATGCGAGGCACCCTCCACCTATCGGCAGGTGAAGGTCCCATGCCTCAACAGGAGCGGGGTATCCTGCGATCAGCATGCCGGATGCCAAAGCAAGGATTCTGGAATTGCGTGGACTGCTCGATCGGGCCAATACGGCTTATTTCGTGGAGGCCGACCCGATCATGCCGGATCGGGAGTATGACGAATTGCTCACGGAATTGGCATCGCTCGAGCAGGATCACCCTGATCTGACCGATCCGTCCAGCCCGACTCAGCGGGTCGGGGGGAGTCCGATCGATGGTTTCGAGACGGTGGAGCACGCCCTTCCCATGCAGTCCATCGACAACACCTACTCGGCAGGGGATCTTGCGCACTGGTATCAGCGTGTCACCGATCATCTGGGTCATGCCCCGCAGTGCACGTGCGACCCGAAGATCGACGGCGTGGCGGTTTCGCTGCGGTACGAAAAGGGTCTGTTGGTGCGGGCGGTCACCCGCGGCGACGGGGAGTGGGGCGATGATGTCACCGCGCAGATCAGGACGATGCGGTCGGTGCCGCTGCACTTGCAATGCAGTTCTCCCCCAGCAGTGCTGGAGATCCGCGGCGAGGTGTTCATGCCCAACAGCAGTTTCGAGGCGGTCAACGTGCAGCGGGAGCAGAAGGGCGAGCCGCTGCTGGCCAATGCCCGCAACGCTACCGCCGGTACCCTCAAGAGCCTTGATCCCATGCTGGTCGCCGATCGCGGATTGCAGTTTCTTGCCCACGGCCGCGGCGAGGTTGACTGGCCCGGCGGGCCATCATCGTGGTCGACTTTCGTGCAGGCCATTGGCGCAATGGGAGTGCCGGCGAGCGATCGGATCGCCATTGTGGAGGGGGTCGACGCGATCCAGCAAGCCGTGGCAGCGTTTGAGCCTTTGCGAGGTTCGCTTGGGTTCGGCGTCGATGGCATGGTGGTCCGGGTTGAAGACTTCGACGAACAGGCCAAGCTTGGCGTAACGGCGAAATCTCCGCGGTGGTGTATTGCCTACAAGTATCCCGCCGAACAGGGACGCACGACGCTCCTGAAGGTGGATTGGCAGGTTGGCAAGAACGGGACGCTGACGCCGCGGGCCACGATGGAGCCTGTGCATCTTGCCGGCACCACCGTCCAGCACGCGACGCTCCACAACATTGAGGAGATTCACCGCAAGGACATTCGCATCGGTGATCAGGTGATCGTTGAGAAGGCCGGTGAGATCATTCCACAGGTCGTTGCGGTTGACGAGTCGCTCCGTACTGGGAAGGAGAAGAAGATCAAGGCGCCGCGGCAGTGTCCGGAATGCGACGGCCCGGTCGAGCAGGAGGGACCCAAGGTATTCTGCGTCAACCCCGAGTGCCCGGCGCAGTTTCGCGAGCGGGTCAAGTGGTTTGTTGGCCGCGACCAGATGGACATCGATGGCATGGGCGAGAAGGTCGTCGATCAACTTGTGGATGCCGATCTGATCCACCACTTTGCAGATATCTACGACCTGACTGTCGGCGACTTGTTGCCGCTGGAGGGCTTTGCGGCAAAGTCGGCGGAGTCTCTTGTGGAGGCCATTGCGGAGAGCCGCGATCGCGGCCTTGCGCGGGTACTGTCCGGCGTGGGTATTCGGCTGATCGGACGGGCGACCGCCCGCACGATCGCCGCTCACTTTCCTGATATTGATGCAGTCATGGCAGCGTCTCGGGAGACGCTCCTGGACCTTCCCGATTTCGGCGAGATAACTGCTGACACGCTCTTGGCAGCGCTTGGCAGCGAACAAGGGCGAGACCTCGTCGCCCGGCTCGTTTCTGCGGGCGTTGACATGACCAGCCGGGAGTTTTCCCAGCGTGGGAGCGGCCCCTTTGCGGGGAAGACGATTGTCCTGACCGGCACGCTGGCACAGTGGAGTCGCAAGGACTTGACGCAGATCCTCGAGCAGGGGGGCGCCAAGGTGTCCTCAAGTGTGTCCAGCAGAACCGATTTGGTCATCTGCGGCGAAAAGGCGGGCTCCAAGCGGACGGCGGCGGAAAAACTCGGCGTCGAGGTCTGGGACGAGGATCGCCTCTCAGCGGAGATGGGGGAGTAGAATCACCCGTTCTCATGGGTCAGCTTGCATTGGGATTTCGATCACTGTTGGTCAAGGCTCTGGTCTTTGTCGTCATGGCGGGCCTCCTTGCATGGGCTCTGGGAGGAACACTGTTTCCCCGGCCGACCGTTGTGAGACTGCCCTCTGCCAACGGAATGCGATGGCAGGTCGCAATCGGCGGTGACATTGACGGCATGCAGTGGACGCTGCTGCGGGGCGATCATGTAGTGTTGGAGGGGAACTGGATCAGCGTCGTCGGCCCCGAGGATGTGGGCGGCACTGTCTGGGTTGCCGCGGATGCAGGGAGCGGGGGCTGGTCGTTCTGGAAGATCGAGGAAGCTGGCGCCATGGAGACATCCTCCGGGCCGGGGGGATTGTTCCCGGGGAGTGACAGGGCACCGGAGTAGAGCCCGATGGCGATGACGGTGCTGAGCGCCAGGCGGTACCAGCCAAAGATCGCCAGGCCGTGTGAGGAGAGATAGGCGACCAGCCACTTGATTGCGATCGCCGCTGCGATGAACGCGACGGCGATGCCTACGATGGATGGCAGCCATCCCAGCGAGTTCAGCGCGCCGGGGTCCTTGATGATCTTGAAGACGGTGGCGCCGCCGAGCGTGGGGAGCCCGAGAAGAAAACTGAACTCCGCAGCGTGCTTGGGTCGCATCCCAACTGCCATGCCGCCGACGATTGTCATCATGGAGCGGCTCGTGCCTGGGATCATCGCAACGCACTGCAAGAGTCCGATCAAGAGGGCACGCTTCCATGTGAGGTGTTCAATGTCGATGAACGATCGGGCGTCATCGCCCTCGTGAAACGCACTTCGCTGCCAGCGGGCGGCGAAGAGCATGAGGACGCCGCCAGCGGCAAGTGCGATCACGACGGGGAGCGGTCGCAAGAGGGCTGATTCGATGCGGTCGTCGAGCAGCGGGCCAAGAACCAATGCGGGAAGGAAGGCGATGATCAGGTTGATGGCGAGTTTCAGCCCCGCTCCGCATCGGCCCATGAGGCCGTGGAGCATCTGCCCGACACGGCGGCGATAGAGCCCGAGGACCGCCAGGATGGCGCCTCCCTGAATGACGATGGCATAGACATTGTCGTCATGGCCTTCCAGTCCCAGTGCCCACTGTGCCAGCACGAGGTGCCCCGTTGAACTGATGGGCAGGTATTCGGTGATGCCCTCGACGATGCCCAGGATGACGGCTTGGAGGAGGTCCATGAAAGAGTCAATCGGCAGGCGGACGCCAGAGGCTGCGGATTCCCTCACCGATCGTGTCCAGATCGTGCGACGCAAGTACGCCGCGTCGCTCGTCGAGGTTCGCACGGCCTTCCTCGACGAATCGGCGGGCGAATGAACCATCCTGTACTTCGGCGAGCATGGCGCTCAGGTGGGACCGAAGGTGGTCGTCGTCGATGCGATCCATTGCCTCGTATGCACCGTGCTCAGCGGTGTTGCTGATGGCCTCCATCATGCCCGCCATGCCTCGCTCGTGCAGAATGTCGGCGACCTGTTTCACCTCGTGGCAGCACTCGATGTAGGCAAGTTCGGAGGGATAGCCCGCGGATACCAATGTTTCGAAGGCTGCGCGGACCAGCGCGGCAAGTCCGCCGCAGATGATGGCTTGCTCGCCGAACAGGTCAGTCTCGGCTTCGTTGCCGAAGGTAGTTTCGATGACGCCGGTTCGCCCGGCGCCGATGCCCGCCGCCCAGCCGAGTGCCATGGCTCGCGAAAGTGGTGCCTCTCGTTCAATGGCCATGAGCGCGGGAACGCCGCTGCCTTCAACGAAGCGAGTGCGCACCAGTGATCCAGGGCCCTTGGGCGCTACCATGACCAGCCCGACACTGTCCGGCGGCTCGATGTAGCCGAAGCGGACCGAGAACCCATGGATGAAACCAAGCACTGTTCCGTTCCGCAGCGAAGGAGCGACCAGTTCGCGATAGACCTCGCCGTGCACTTCGTCGGGGAGGGCCATGATGACCAGATCGGCAGCCTGAGTTGCTTCGGCAATCGCACACACGGGAAAGCCGTCCTGCTCCGCTGCTCCGTGGTGGCGTGCGCCGACAATGACATCAATGCCACTGTCTCGCAGATTCAGCGCGTGTGCGCGTCCTTGATTGCCGTAGCCAAGTATGGCAACGCGGCAGTCCAGCAGGCCGTCGATGGGAACCTGCGATGGACCTCGGAGGATGACTGTGGGGCCTGCGGCCATGACCGCGCGAGCATACCATGCCCCTTACGATGACGGTCATCGCACTCATCGGGTACCGCGGTAGCGGGAAGACCACGCTCGGACGCTTGTTGGCCGAAGCGCTGAATGTGGGGTTCGTCGACAGCGACGAGGCGGTGCTCGCCGAAACTGGCCACGGCCGCGTTGCCGATGCGTGGGCGTTCCTTGGCGAGGAGGGTTGGAGGGAGCGGGAGGCGGCGGTTCTGCCGCCGCTCCTGGGGGGCGATGGCGTGGTGGCTCTCGGCGGGGGTGCGGTCCTTGTGCCAGAGGTTGCGAAGGCACTCGCCGAGGCGCGGGTCGTGTGGCTGCGGGCTTCGGCTGCTGTGTTGCGGGATCGGATTGCGGAAGGCGATGACCGCCCGCCGCTGCAGGGTGGCAGTGCCGTTGATGAAGTTGAGGCGGTATTGGCGCAGAGAGAGCCCATCTACCGCAGACTGGCGAATGCGTCCATTGACACGAGCGGAAATCTCGCAGATGCAGCAGATGCGATGATGCGGGCGGTCAGCTGATCTTGCGGCCGATGCGGCGCTGCCGGCGGATGATCTTGCGGCCGTTCTTCGTCTTCATGCGTGCGCGGAAGCCGATCGACCTTGCTCGCTTGATTCTGCTGGTTCGTCTTGGATAGTGAACGGCCATGATGCGGTACCAGTTCTCGGGCGGGGCGGGTGAAATCCCACAGGGGGTGGTTTCGTATGCCGAGCCGCATAGAATAGGCCAGTCGGTCATGGCCCGCAAGCGGGTACTTGACCGATGATGGTAGTGGCACGCCGCAGTGCGGGCCGGGTGCGTCCACCTGCAGGCTGGTCCAGCCTGCTGGTCGACCCACTCACCTCCGTGTTGTCCGAGGGGTTTTGCGCAGGTGTTCCCCATTGACGGGGAGAGGTGTGAATGGATCACGAGCGAATCGAAACGGCTGAGAAGGCCATCCGCTACACATTCAGGAATCCCGAGCTGCTCTGGCAGGCGCTGTCGCATGCCTCGGCGGTAGATCAGAGGGATGACAGCAACGAGCGGTTGGAGTTCCTGGGCGATGCTGTTCTGGGGTTCATTGTGTGCGGCAGGACCTTCAGGATGTATCCGGATTTCGAGGAAGGGGAGATGACGAAGATCAAATCGGCGGTAGTGAGTCGCCGTGTGTGTGCCGATATTGCGGAGAACATGGGGCTGGGTGACCTGCTGCTCTTGGGAAAGGGCATGACCAGTCGCCACGAACTGCCGGGGTCGGTGACAGGCGCGGCGTTCGAGGCGATCATTGGCGCGATCTACCTGGATGGCGGGTTTGATTCGGCCAGTGAGTTTGTGCTCTGGGCGATCGAGGGTCGGATCGAAGAGGCGGCGGAGTCGGAACATCAGGACAACTACAAGTCCGTACTGCAGCAAGTTGCGCAGCAGTTGTCTGGGCGTGCGCCGCAGTACCTGGTGCTCGACGAGAAGGGGCCCGATCACGCGAAATGCTTTGAAGTGAGCGTGGAACTCGACGGCCGGCAGTTTGAGCCACGCTGGGGGCCGTCCAAGAAACAGGCGGAACAGTTGGCCGCGCTTGCCGCGCTTGTTGAACTGGGCGCCGCCCGTGAGGGTGATGATGGGCTTGTCGAGTTGATTGAACCTACGGAGTGAATCCGCGCATGGGGCGCGTCTTCCGGGCGTTCTTGCCATCGGCATCGCGGACGACGAGTTCACCTCGTTGCATGAGGTCTGCGCCGAGCGTGACGACCGGCAGGCCTCGTTCGTTGGCGACACTTACTGCACCAGCCGAACCGTCTTCGCCGGTCGAGGCGATCACGACTGGAACGCCCCGGCTGTTCATGAGGTTGAATCTACCGCCGTCGGGTGCCGCGGCCAGCAGTACCATCTTCTTACCGTCCACAGTTTGCAGCACGACTGCTCCACCGACATCCGGAAGGCCGCGAAGTTCGCCGATGACGGTACCTCCTGCGGTGGCGATCTCGATGTGGCCAGCGCCGTCGCTTGCCGAGAGGCCCAGCACGGGAATTGCCTGCGCGTTTCGCAATTCGATCGCACCGGCGCTGAGCGAGGTGCCGGCGTTGCCATCGCTGAGGATGAGCGATGCGCCGCTGAGCATCAGGCCGGTGGTGTCGGCCCGGATGTGTTCGGTGCCTTGATCGTCCCAGAGTGTCATGGCGCCGCCGTTGCTGCCCGACCAGAGACCGGCGACATTGGTGCCGGCGCGATCCCAGAGGGCGATGTCAGCGCCGCGTGTATTGGTGGAGAGTCGCAGCAGGTTGACACCGTCGTTGGCGTAGAGATCGAGTCTTCCACCGCCATCGGTCTTTGACAGTGAGACCAGCGGTGTGCCGGCATCGCCGACCAGATCGAGGCGGCGGACAACGACATGATCGAAGATGGTGGGTCCAGCGTCGGCCGCGAGCAGCGCTCCGCCGGCCAGAAGGACCATGGCTGCTCCGCGCCAGCGGTGTGTGCTTCGGCGAAGGCGATGGAGGTCGTGTTCAAGTTGGGCCAGTCGATCATCGATGGTCATGGTGTCATTCCTTGTCGAGGAGGTCCGCCCAGTTGGCGGCGTAGAGAGTACTTCGAACTGGAAGATAGCCCGGATAGTCGATCTTCGCCTGTTCGAGCCTGGACTGCTCGATGGTGAAGATGGAGATGGGTTCGTCTGTTTCGACCAGAACCTCGCCGTCAGGTGCGACGGCGATGGATCCTCCGCCGATGGGAATACCGTTTTCGGGTCCTGGCCGATTGACCGAGCAGACGTAGCAGGCGGAGGTGATTGCATTGGCGATCCAGACCGGTCGCCATCGTTCGTAGGTGGCTGCTTCGGTGGAGCGGGGTCCGATGATGACAACTGCTCCAGCCGCCGAGAGCAGGTGTGTGCCCTGTGGGCGGTTCATGTCGGAACAAATCTGGACACCCACCAATGGGCCGCGAAATGGGATGGGGGCGATCAAATCGCTGTCTGGGGCCGGTTCGTAGTGGCAGGTTTCCCAGAAGCCGGGTTCGTGGGGGACATGATGTTTGCAGTAGGTGCCTTGCAGGGATCCATCGGAGTCCCAGAGAAGGCAGGTGTTGTGGCGGTGCCCATCGGTGTTGATGATCGCCGAGCCGAGCAGGGCTATGCCGATATCGAGAGCTGCCCGGGCTTGCATGGTGCAGCGGGGGCCGCCGAGTGGTTCGGCATCATCATCCAGCGGTGTCTGTGTAGCCGGCGACCAGGGGTTACAGGCCAGTTCAGGGAGGACGGCCAGATCGGCCCCGAGGGCCTTGGCCTCCCTCAGCCTCACACGCAATCGCTCCCCAGCCCCGTCTCCCACAAACACATCTCCGATCATCGCCACCCTCATCCCCCCACTATAGGGGTCACACCCGGGGTCACACCCGGGGTCACACCTGGGGTCACACCCGGGGTCACACCCGGGGTCAGACCCGGGGTCAGACCCGGGGTCAGACCCGGGGTCAGACCCCCTATGGGGGACGGG
>CAZJKE010000018.1:0-36140 GCA_964546585.1 uncultured Isosphaeraceae bacterium
ATTCGCAGATGCCAATTGGTGGGTGTCCAGTAATTCCAGTAATTCCATTCCGGTGTCCAGTAATTCCATTCCACGTAATTCGAATTCGATTGGTGGGTGTCCAGAATTCAGAATTATTTCGTATGCGAGTGTCCGGAATTGGGTATCCTGCAACGACTGGAGGCTTACCTTGGACCCGAGACCGCTTCATATTGTTTCCAACGATTTTGATGACTCGGCAACCGACATGAGCGAAGCCGCCATGGATAAGCAGCCAGCGGTCGCGCTCGACACACCCGTCGGCCACATTGCTGCAAACCATCCGCTGGCGACACGTGTCTTTGCCCGCGTCGGCATCGACTTCTGCTGCGGTGGTGGGAAGCCGCTGCAGGATGCCTGCGCGGAAGCCGGCGCAGATCCCGCCCAGACGCTCGCCGAAATACAACGGGAACTCCAACAGGACCTCACCGATGAGACGCACTGGCAGGATGCCCCGCTGGGCGACCTCATCAAACACATCCTTGACACATATCATTCCGCACTGCGCGAAGAACTTCCACGCCTTGAGAAGATGCTGGCCAAGGTCTACCGCGTGCACGCCGAAAAAGACCCGGAACGGCTCGCCGAACTCGTCGAGGTCTTCGATGCGCTCAAGACCGAACTCCTGTCCCACATGCTCAAGGAAGAGCAGATCCTCTTTCCAATGATCCAACAAGGTGACGGAGGGCAGGCGGGCGGCCCCATCGCCGTCATGGAACACGAACATGAAATTGCTGGTGCGGCGCTTCGCCGCATTCGCGCACTTACCGACAACTACACACCGCCAGAGGGAGCCTGCAACACCTGGCGCGCACTCTGGGCAGGGCTGGGTGAACTCGAGTCAGATACCCACCTGCACATCCACCTTGAGAACAACATCCTCTTCCCAAGGGCCGCTGCTTCCTGAGAGCCGACGCTAGCACGGTCCCCATGCGCTGATCACACTCAGTAGATCCGACACGTCGACTGTGCCATCACCGTTGACATCTTCCGGACCACCTGTCTCTCCCCAAGCCCCGATGATCGCGAGCAGGTCGTTGACACCCGCGACGCCGTCACCGTTGACATCAGCCGGACACTCCTGCTGGCAATCTTCAAGAGGTCCGTCGATGGTCAATGTTCCCGTTCCCTGATCACCGTCGTTCCAACCGCCCACTCTCACGAGGTAGTCCGATCCGGCCAGGACCGAAACAGTGATCGCTGTGGTGTACCCCGCGCAACCATCGGTGTCGTCGGCGCAAGCGAGAAGTGCTGGATCTTCACAGTCCCAGCCCTGATAGATGACCATGTCCGTGTCGTAGTCTGCCTGATTGCACGTGCTGGCTGTAAGCGTGCCGTCATTGCATGCGTGATACACAAACCAAACATCGTTGTAGGTCTGACCGTCAAATTCGCACTCGTCATGCTGGGGGCCATCGGTCGTTGCGTCGTTGGTCTGGTATTCCCAATCACCATTCGTAACGACACTCGCATCATTGCAGTCATCTGGATATGGCAATACGCCAACCGAGATCATGACCAGCGCCTCAGCGGACTGTTGACCGTCGTCTACGCGGTAGAGGAAGTTATCGCTGCCGTTGTAGCCAGCGTCCGGCTCGTAGCGAACCACATCTCCACCCAATACAAGCGTGTATGGCACGCTCGTGATCGCACCAGCCGATGGATCGACCAGGCCTCCGTGGTCAGGTAGCGCAGTGAGGATGTACTCCAACTCGCCACCGGAACTCGAAACGCCGTCCAGTGTGATGTTGACGGGTACATTCTCATCAGTACTGACTTGAACATCATGCGCCACCGGCGGGCAGTCGGCGCCCGAGGAGGCAATTTTCAATGCCCAGTGGTCAAGTGACCCGGTGTCTGCGTAAGCATGGTCGTGGACGACCATCGTCCAGGTTCCCGTCACGATCTCACCCACAAAGTCTTCGAGCGCGCCAGGTCCGTCCGGCAAGTCTCCACCGTCATCGTCGAAGAACGCAGAGATGTCATCGTCGCCGCCACCGGATCGATCCCAAAGGCGCACCGTCGTCCCCTCCGGAGAAGTCAGGTCAACCGTCAGATCACCGATGTAGGTGTGCGTTATTTCAAGTTCCACATCAACATCGCCCATGCAATACGCATCGCCAACGATGATGGTGCTTGTTGAACTCTGATTGTCATTTATGGGCACCGGCACATCTGTCGCGACATAGGTAAACCGGCCGACATCAAGCGTAATGTGGCGAGATGTGTCGCCATTGTCGCCTTTCAGGTTATCGAAGAGTACGTCTCCTTCGACAACACCAGGAGGCAGATCGCCGGCAGCATTCCCGAATCCAATCTCCACAGTTGCAGTGTCACCAGTGCCGTCCAGTGGCAGCATGATCGCCCCGTCGTTTCCGTTGACAGTGATCCACGGCATTGTTGGCATGACCTGCACTGTTGTGGGCGTCGGGTTAGTGCTCGCAATCGTATACACCTGCGTCGTTGGGAATGGACCACCAACCGGGCCACCGGCGACGAAGTCGCTGGCTGGCGTGGTAGTGAACCCGGTTACCCCGATCTCCAGAATGTGTCGGCGCGTCTCGGTGCGGTCATGTGTGAAGTCAGTGAACACAATGAGATCCTCGTGAACACCATCTGGCAGCGTCTCGCCTGATACGGACGCGACGATGGATGTGGTGTCGCCGGATCCCAGAAACCCACCGGTGCTGCTACCGTCATCAAGCAGAATGAACTCCGCGCCGCCGACAACTTCCGCACTCCATGAAATCGTGTCCGGCGAGTTGTTGGCAATCTCATACACGACATCTGCTGGATCCGGATCGTTGCACGGGCTCGTGCAGACATGCGTGACATCTTCGTTTGGAAAGACTGTCATGCCCGTTCCTGGAAGCGTCGCGAGCGTCAACTGGCCAGTGCCTGCAGCGTCAAGATGGGCCACGAGGCCGCTCCACGAAACGGAGAACTTTCCGTACCAGTCGCTGGTCTGGCTGCTGCAACTCGCATAGCCACCGTGCAATTGGCCGATGACACGATGGTCCTGATTGAACAGAGGCGACCCGCTGGAGCCGGGTTCGGTCGTGCCAAGGTCCCAATCCTCGACGCGGACATGCGTGCCATCGCCGGGTATCGCCTCACCCAAATAGGATGTCGTCGTCGTCGGCTGGTATTCGAAACTTATCCGTTTTTCATCGGTTGCCGGTTGGTGAATGGCGATCGCCTGTGTCGCGTCGTCACCTGTTGCATCCCACCCGCAATACGACACTTCCCACGCATCATTCGGCTGATCATCCAGAACTACGAGCGTGTAGTCGCTGGAGGACCCGCTTGCCAGATATGTTGAACCCGTATTGAACTGATTCAATGAACCGTCGCCGGCGCCGCCGCTGTCACCACTTCCCGGCGGGCGGCACCATGAGTTCTGGTAATTCCAGTATGTCACAAGCGAGGGTGCGCTGCTGCCAGAAACACCGCAGTGGTTGGCGGTCATGAAGAATGGGGTTCGATCCTGCGACGTGTTGTTGACCATGAATCCCGTGCAAAATGTCGAACCTCCTGTTGAGATAACTGCGACGCACGGTATCTCATCCCACCAGTCATCGCCTTCCGAACACACCACGTCGACATTGCATGATCCGCTTCGCGCATCAGATCCTTCGAAGAACCCGCGATAGCCGACATTGATAGATGTGAGTTCGATCTGATGGCCAAGAGCAAGCCGCTCTCCCCTGGGAATAAGTACTTCCAGGAGAATGTCGTCGCCAGGAAGAACTGGCGTCCAAAGCTGCCCGTGTGGCTTATTGTCTGCGGCGGTAAATGGTCCGACTACCTCATTCCCATCAGACGAAGAGATGTACATCTCGGCGCCGAGGGGCATCGACCATCGCTCAAAACCTAGATTGATCGACAGAGCGTTGGGAGAAGAAATGCGGAAACTCCATCGGAGCATTCTTCGATTGACGCGCTCCCAGATTCCGTGCGTTGTTGGCGAAATGTCAACTGCGTGTGGCACCGCATACCGCGGAGGTAGATCAGCGCGATCACGCTCAAGGTCCTGTTCCGCCAAGGCGGACCAATCAAGTTCTGGGATCTCGATGCTGGGAACAGCGTCGCTCGGCAGCGTGCGAGGCGGAGCCGCCATCGAGAAGGTACCGACGCAGAGTACGCAAGCCGCCGAAATGAATGCGTGGACTTTGAACATGGTGGTATCTCTCTCCAAATAGCAGCCCGTTGGCTGGCCACCAAGAGTACCACTCATCGACAATCGAAACAAACGAATTGTGTCTATCTTTGGCCCGATCAATCTCATGGGGAACTACGGCTAATGGAGGCAGGATGCGATTGCGGTGATCGTCTGGGGTGTCGTGCCGCAACAGCCGCCGACGATGCTCGCGCCGGCGTCAATCCAGTCCATCGCATAGGCCGCGTATCGATGTGGCTCAACAGCATCGGTACTGATCCAGCCACCTTCTTCGTCGGCGTAGCCGACATTACCGTACGCGGCGATAGGCATGGTGTCGGGCAGGAGCGAGCGAAGGTGCTGTACCTGCTCGCGCATTTGGGTCGCGGGCACACAGTTGATGCCGATGAATCGGGCGCCGGTCAAGTGCGGCACAAGGTCACCCAAATGTGCGCCGTCCAGGAGCACGCCCGGTTCACCTGATGGGGCAAGACAGAAGCTGATGGCCCACTGTTCGGGCGCCTCAGTCGCTGCGGCTGCGGCCGCGGCAAGCGCCTCGCCAGCCTCGCACATTGTTTCGATAAGAACGAGATCGACTCCACCATCGATGAGATGCCTGATGATCTGCGTGTGTTCGTGGCGGCAGATGTTCGCGTCCGGCGTCAGTTCCGGTCTATAGCAGTCCTCCAGTGGTGCGATGCTGCCGAGCACCATTGCTTCTGGTTTAACGGCGTCCCGAGCGTCGCAGGCAATCGACACAGCCTGATGCGTCAATTCCTCCGCACGGTCGCCCATGCCCACCTTCGCCAGCGACCGCTGGTGCGTACGAAAAGTATTGGTGATGATCGCGTCTGCGCCTGCCTTGAGATAGGAGGCGTGGACTTCCTTCAACACATCCGGCGCATTGAATATCGCCTGCGCCGACCAGAGCGGCATGCCAATGTCCACGCCACGGCGGTCAAGCTCTGTGCCCGTGGCACCATCGAGAAGAAGAAGCGGAGTCGTGCTCATGGAAGTCCATTCACGCGAAGAGTCTTGATGGATCTTGGACGCGAGATCTAGTTCGCCAGGTGTACCACAACAGCGGCATGGTCCGACGGGAAACCGTCTGGATGCTGGTCAACGACTGTTGCTGACTCGACCAACCAATCATCGCCGTTGATATAGATGAAATCGATGCGGTCCTGCTGTTGCTCTGGAAACCTGGGTGTCCAAGTGCGATCTCGCATGCGATTGACTTCAGTGTTGGCTTCTCTATATGTGTCGCGAAATCCAGCATCCGTCATGACGTGACTGGTCGGCCAATCAATGACATACCCGTACTCTGGCTGCATCTGCTTCGTGTAGTCCTGGTGCGACATGCTGTTGAAGTCGCCAGCGATGATGATTGGAATATCCGCATGGCCGGCTTCTCCAAGTCGCTGCGTAATAGTCTCCAAGATCACCGAAAGATCGCTGCGAGAAACATCGCATGCAGCGAGTAGTTCTTCAACCGTCTTGCCATCACGAGTGCCTGCAGCCCATATCTCGCCACCATAGGGAAGCCATATCGAATAGAAGGCGATCAGGTTCTTCTTGGGCAGTTCAATGACTGCGCCTACACACTTGAACTCGTGAAAGACCGATACATCCTCAATAATTGGATAGCGACTGTGAATCGACACGTTCGTCCCGCGAGGGTGAAAATGGAAATCCAGCGAGTCACTGATGGTCTCTCCGGACCCATAGGTCTCTTGCATCGCAACTATGTCGGCACCGCTGTCTCGAATGACATCGACGACTCGTTGTGGACCAACAACCTCACCATCCTCTCGGCCACCGTGCCAGATATTCCATGTCATGGCAGTCAGCCCGCAGTCCGATGATGTTGCGCAGCCCGGAACGCAGAGCACTGATACGCAGGAAAGGACTGTTGCGACAAACCACTGATGTGCATTGAAACTACGCAAGGCTCAACCGCCTCCACGGAACTACCGCGTTACAAGGGATATCAAATTGTCCACGCAGCGATCATCTCAAGGGCATCGGCGATATCGACTACACCATTGTTATCGAGATCCGCCGGACAGGGATCGTCACAAGACCCCCACGCGGCAATGAGCACGAGGAGATCCTGGATATCAACCACCCCGTCACCTGTAACATCACCGTATACGGTCACTTCATGCCGCCACATGGCCTCGGGAATGACTTGCTTGGACATGCCCCCACCAGCAAGCCGGACGATGCAACCCGCGCCCCCGCCCCGCTCGAAGAACTCCACGCGAATGGCATGAAGGCCCGCCGCAAGGGCGATATCACCGGATTCCTCGTGCATCCCATGGAGGCCATCGTTGTCCACCACAAGGTCATCGCCGATGAACAGCCGTGATCCGTCATCGGAATCAATGAAGAGGGTGTAGGTACCGCTTTCTGGCACCTCGATGTAGCCCTCGAACACAGCGCCGACATCGTCAGAGAGTCCGGATCCTGCGAAGTTTCCGCCGGTCGATGGGTAATTCACCTGCACAACGATTTCGCTGCCGATGGGCTCGAGTGCATCGAAGTCCGGCAGTGAAGATGGGGTGTCAAGGGAGTAATAGTTCACCTCGACGCCCGCGTCAGTCGCTGGGGGTTCATCTGGCGGGCGAGGGAGTTCCAGGTGCACGACCACGCCGCCAACTTCCTGCTGCCCACTCTCATCAATAACGACGTACTGGAAGAGGTCAACATCGGACTCGTCCGGTGGCGAGTTGTATCGAAGCACCGCGGTGCTGGGATCCGACCCGACCATCTCTATCGTTCCCCCGTAATACGATGTCGTGTCGTACTCGAAGATCTCAAGCACCGAGCAATCGTTCGCGTAGTCATTCGCAAGTACGTTGATATCCAGAGGTTCGCCAAACATCCCCCACACGGTGTCCAGCCCTGCCACTGGCGGTGATCCATCGCCGCCAAGGCTGCAGGAGATGCTGTTGGCAAGGTAATACTCGATCGTGTCCTGGACAATCGGGTGAAAGGACATGACGACGTTGGAAAGGCCGCCGTCACAGAGGTGGCAGTAACTCATGATCGTCGAGCCCCAGGCATCGGTGCAATCACCCAACCCACACCCGTCGATAGGCGGGGAGTAATCGTGGGTGTGCAGTGTGCCGCAATTGTGACCCGTTTCGTGCGCGACGACCATCAGGTCCCAGTTGTTACCGTTGTGATCCTCGATCGGCAGCGGGAACGAGCCACCAAGATTGCCAGAGACGGCGTACCCGTAGCTGCCGCATACGGCAGAGACCCACGCAACACCGCCACCAAGGTTCTGACCGCTGAGCATGTGCGCGAGGTGTCGATCAACATCATCCATGTTGGCCTGCCAGTAGTTCCTAAATTCGCTCAGTTGATCCCCCGAACTGCCACCGGACCATGGATCGGACGAGTTCTCCCAGAGACGCAGGTAGGTCATCTGTATCGCAACATTCACATCGGATTTAAAAATAGTCGACACTGCACCGATCAGGGTCACCGCGTACTCGCCGCTAGCATTGGTGTTACCGCTGAACAGGCTGCCCGTAAACTGCCAATCCGTTTCGATGGCCATCCGCAGGGCCGCGCAGTCCCCTGGCGTCCCGTCGAAGCCGCCGCGATTCTCATAATCCTCGCGATCCTCGCCCGCCCGCGGAAGTTCGTCCACGCCGCATCGAATGTCGATCCAGTGCATCAGGTCCGGATCAACCGCGTCAAGATCATAGATAGCCGTCCAGCCAGCTGCGGGATTCTTCCCGATGACGAGGGTCGATCCGCGGCTCTCGATCCACCCGTTGGTGGTGTGTTCGCCCAACGCGAGAAAGACACGCGACCCCGGCTCGCCGACGATTGAGCCGCGTAGGAGTACGACATCGGGGCGGGCGACTACTCGCTCCACGATCTGCCCTACGCCGAGGGTCGATGCGATAACAACCTCGGCATCGTCCGTGAACACGTCGAACCGAACGAGGCGAAGATCGACGGTTCGGTCGCGGGCCAAGGGGAAGCCCGGAACCACGACCTCGTCGCCCACCCCGACGTCCCCCAAACTGCTGCGATCGATTGTCAGGGCAGTGCCGTTGAAGTGGGCAACATCCGTCGGCACCCGCGAGGCTGGGGTGATCGACAACTCATGCGGCGTGGCGAATGCCACTGTCAGGACAGCGATGGTGATCAGCATGATGCTTCTACGACTCCACCCTCAATGTACACCATGCCGCCCCAACAACCCAAGGAAATGACCCATTCCCGCTGCCCCCGGCCTGATCTCGTAGCCCGGGAAGTACCATCTCCGGCCTGTGACGCTCGCCACCCGCCCGTTGCTCCGGCTGTTTACGCTCTGCATCCTCTACGTGGCGCAGGGGATTCCCTATGGCTTCGTCACCGTCACCTTCGCTGCCTACATGGCCGAACAAGGACTGTCCGTCGCCGCCATCGGCACGCTGACCGCCATGTCAGTACTGCCCTGGACCTTCAAATGGGTCTGGGGACCGATCATCGACCGCTGGGGCATCCCGAGCATGGGTCGGCGGCGACCGTGGATCCTCCTGGCACAAGGCGGCATGATCATCACCGTCGCGGCAATGGCGTTTGTCCCCGACCCCACGAACACACTGACACTGCTCGGCTGGCTCATCCTCATCCACAACTGCTTCAACTCGCTCCAGGATGTCAGCGTCGATGCGCTGGCCGTTGACCTACTGAGAGAATCAGAGCGAGGCCGCGTCAGCGGTTTGATGTACGGCAGCAAGTACATCGGCATCTTCCTCGGCGGCGCGGTCCTGAGCCGCGTGCTCACTTCATCCGACTTGACAATGACCTTCGTCGTACAGGTCGCCATGCTCATGGCGATCTTCCTTGTTCCCCTGCTGCTCCGGGAACGACCCGGCGAGCGGCTCCTGCCATGGACCCGCGGTAAGGCGGCCGCGGTCACCATCGAGCGTGCGGCGCACAGTATGGGCGAAATTTTTCGGAGCCTGCTGCGGGCATTCTCCCTTCGGTCGACCATCGTTGGGGCTGTCATCGGTGTGTTCATATTCGTCGCAAGCGGCCTGCTCGGTCCCATCACGCAGGTGCTGCTCATCCAGGATCTTGAGTGGACCCGGACCGACTACACGGACATCACCGGAGGAATCGGCATTCTCTTCGGACTCGCTGGCGCGATGGGCGGCGGTTTCCTGGCCGACCTGATTGGCGCAAGGCGGCTGACCGCGATTGCATGCGGACTGCTGGCCGCCATGTATCTGGCGTTCGGGCTCGCGTCACCCGAATCCGGCGTGCTTGGGGTTGACTGGGCGGCGAGGTGGTTCGTAACCGCCTACATCCTCGCAGGAGAGTTTCTCACCAGCCTGCTCTCGGTGGCGTTGTTCGCCATCTATCTGAACATCTCGTGGCCGAAGGTTGCGGCAACGCAGTTCACCGCCTACATGGCCTTGCTGAATCTCTCGACAACCATCGGCCTGAAGGTCAGCGGCGTACTGGATACGAACCTGTCGACGGCGACGATCTTCATGCTCGCCGGTGCATTCCAGGCGGCGATCATCCTGCTACTGCCGCTGATCGACCTGTCCCAGACACGGCGGGTGCTACCCGACGCCGGGCCTGACCCAGTCCCAGTGCCGTGACTTCTCGAGGATAGTCGAGGACTGCTTGATGCACCGCAGGCAGATGTGTGCATCGGGATCGACATCGACCGACCAAACGGGGTCGTCTCGCACCTCAAGACACATCCGGCATGCCGAGTCAACGGGCACACCACGCTCCTCGATCACGACCCACCGGTACGCCTTCGTCAAACAGTCCCCGCAAACGATGCTCCCGCGGTGTCCTTCGACACACGCTTCGCCCGCAGCCCACGATGCTTCCCCACAGTAGTCGCAGAGGATGTCCTCTGGCTGCACGTCCTGTTCGTTCATTCCTTCTCGGTGCACGACCTGATGCTCCTACCCAATGGCCCCGGTGTACACGGCGGAGATCTCTTCAACATAGTTTGCCCAGCCCCAATCCTTGGCCATGATCGCTGCACCGCGTTGCCCCATCCGGTTCGCTCGATCCGGGTCCAGCAGCAATTCCTCGATCGCCGCGGTTGTTGCTGGCCCATCGCCAATGGGTACGACCCGGCCGCTCACTCCATCCTCCACCAACTCCGGAGCCGATCCGAGGTCGCTTGTAATAACTGGAATGCCTGCGGCAGCCGATTCAGCAATGGCGAGTTGTGGATTGATGCTGTGCTTCCGGAACGGCAGTGGAATGCAGAGCGAGCCGGTCACCAAGTCGGCGAGCGATACACCATCGTCATAAGGGAACCGATGGATCAGGACATTGCCGTGCGCCTCGTCAAGCGCCTCGATGCCGTCAACCTCATTCCAATGCGGGCGGATCGCCATCTCAAAGGTGACATCGGGAAAGCGCGGTGCCAATGCGCCGAATGCTTCGATACACAAATCGGCGCCGTTGAAAACTGTTGGGTCTCGCCAGAACAGAACACGCTTGCTCGGCTGTACATCGGTACCACCCAGTTCGGCGAGGAAACTCCGCACAGCCCCTTGCCGCACCAGGGTGACGTCGAGGTCGCTGCCCCTGCACAGTCCCGCAACGTACTCGGTGGCCGCAACGATGCGAATGCCCCGCCAGAATCGCCGAATCAATTGCTCCCTGCCGCTGGGCGCGGCGGGTAAACCGAAAAGTGTGACAACCGTCGGTGTGCGAAGCCCTGACGCGCGAAGCATGGCGGCCAGTGTCGCCGTGCGTCCATAGCCGTAAGCGTGGAACACTTCGAGATCGAGTTCCTTAGTAAGCGACTTGATCTGCCCCATTTGTTTCCACAACCGCCGAATACTCGTGCCGCGACCACTGCCGCCGACGCCATCAACAACCTTCGTTCGCTTTCGCGCATCCTCGACATAGTGAAGTGTGATGTTGTCAGGCAGGATGTCCGGCAGGTCCGGACGATCCTCCGTCGGTGCATTGGTAAACAGGTGGATATCGTGACCGGCGTCGGCCAGCAGGCGAATCGCATGTAGCGGCAGTTGCACATGTCCGGAGACATTGTTGGAAAAGCCCTGCTTGCAGGCGATCAGTGGTACGAAGTGGCCGGTACGCATTGTGTCGTCATTGATTCCAATGGCTCAAGTCCCGTCCCAGGAGTTCGGCAAGCCGATCGTTGTACGGCTTGAAGTACTCCACCAGACGGGTGCGGGTTTCCGGATTCAGCGAGGTTGAACTGGGCTTTCTTCGTTTCTTGTTCCGGCGGCGGATTGTGTCACCGATAACACTCCTGCTGAGTGCCTTGACGACCGGTCGAAGGCCGATGCTGGTCAGTGCCTTGCGGAGCCGTGGAAACATCGATGCATTTCGCTGCTGGCCGATCTGTGAACTGACGAACGTCGGGTCGACATCCAGAAACTCCAGCATCGATGCTAGGTACGCCCGGTCGTCCTTGCGAAGATCATCGTAAAGCGGCAGGTGCAATTGCTCGCGGGGATAGTGTTCAAGCAACGCTTCGATCTGTTCGATGTACCGGCTCCGAGCAAGGAAGTCCGGAGCCTCTTCGATTGCGGACTCGAAGCTCGACCAGCGGCGCACCGCCTTGCGGACCTGATAGTTGCTGTACGCGCGGTCAACGGGATGCCGCATGGCCATGATGATCTTGATGTCCGGCAGATGCTTGGCCATCAGCGGAACAGCATGTGGAAGGCAGTAGCCGGTCGCGACCTCGCCAACGGCGGTCTGTTGATCCGTCGCGTCAGCGAACTGGTCCAGATACCAGTCGATCCCCTTGTCGTAGTTCTCGTCAAAGAAGTAGGACTGCTTCTTCTCGGGGAGGAAAACCTGTGGGTGCTCCCGGAGCGCCGCGTCGACCCATGTCGTCCCGCACCGCTGGCAACCCGCCATGACAAATGTCACTTTCCCATCAGCCACCGTCGAATCCTACCCGCTCTCGACGCTCGGCGGCTCCTGTGTCATGTTGCGGAAGGCAGCCCAGGATACCGACGACCCCACCAGCAGTGCTACGCCGATGCCGGCATAGATACACCCGAGGATTTCCAGCGGCAGTCCGCTGCCGCGAAGCAACCTGCCCCCGACCATCATGAGAATGACCAGCACCCATGTGCTCCAGGAAAACACGCCGCCAAGGCAGCGGTTGTCGCCGCGGTTCATGATGCGAACAATCGTTCGACGCGCAGTCTTGCGAAGGACAAAGAACCCCTTTGCAAAGCCGATGGCAAGCAGGCCGAACACGAGCAGTGGCAACCATGATGTCTCTGACTGGATGAGCCACTTCAAACCGAACCCAAGCAGGCCCAAGCCGACGATAGTCCAGATCATTGCAGCGACCATGACATGTGTACGCCGCGATGCGGCAAGCCTGCATGATGCGATACGGACTGGCATGGCGCGCTAGCGGTCTATTCCTTGGGTGCGTCGCCCGCCGTCTTGTCGCCATCGAGGTCTTTACCAATACCTTCGCCGATGTGGCCGACGCCCTCGCCGACGCCCTTGACGATGGTTCCGGTGCCGCGGACAGCCC
Organism: uncultured Isosphaeraceae bacterium; assembly: GCA_964546585.1. Classification (GTDB taxonomy): domain Bacteria; phylum Planctomycetota; class Phycisphaerae; order Phycisphaerales; family SM1A02; genus CAZJKE01. The sequence continues at coordinate 12,705 of CAZJKE010000018.1, forward strand.
CTTCGGCAGTGTCACCAACAGCGTTCAGCGTGTTCTTGCAGCCGCACAGAGCGAGCAAGGTAATAGTGCCCGCACAGAGTGTTTGAATTCGTCGCATGGTGGTCTCCTTCATCCCAACAGGATACCGCACCTCTGTCAGCGGGTAGGATTCCCACCCCATGGAATGTGGATTGATTGGACTGCAGGGCGTTGGAAAGACCACGCTGTTCGAGGCGCTCACGGCTCACGCCGTCCCGACCCAGCCCGGGTCCATGAAGCAGAATGTCGGCATGGCCACCATACCGGACCCCCGTCTCGATCGCATCGCCGAATTTATCGACACCCAGAAGATTATCCATGCGACGGTGCAGGTGGTGGACATTCCCGGCGTGCCATCGGGCGGGTCCGCGCTCAACGCAGTGCTCGCCCATATTCGAAATGTCGATGCGCTGTGCCATGTCGTGCGGTGCTTCGACGACCCGGGCCTTGGCCCTGCCGATCCCGTAGCCGACATCGCATCGATGGACGCAGAACTGCTCGTCTCCGACATGGTGGTTATCGAAGGTTCGCTCGACAAGGCCGCCCGCAGTGCACGAGGCGGAGATGCGGATTCAAAGCACCGGGTGGATGTACTCTCCCGCGCTCAGGGCTTCCTCGAAAACGAACAACCCGTTCGTGAAGGAACATGGGATGAACACGACCAACGCGTCCTGAAGAGTTACGGCCTCATGACCGCAAAGCCAGTGCTTTATGTCGCCAATGTCGGCGAGGACGATCTGTCCGGCGCATCAGAGTCCTCGCGAGCAGTCGCCGGTGCGGGGTCGACTTCAGTAGCGTTGTGCGGCCGATTGGAGTCGGAGATTGCGGAACTCGACGCAGCGGACAGGAGCGACATGCTTGCATCCATGGGACTTGCAGAGCCGGCGGTCGCCGCCCTTGCTCGTGCGGTCAACGAGTTGCTTGGGCTGAGTACCTTCTATACGGCTGGCGACAAGGAAATCCGATCGTGGTCAGTGCCGCAAGGAGTGATGGCGCCGCAGGCTGCCGGGACGATTCACAGCGACATCGAGCGAGGGTTCATTCGCGCCGAGTGTTATCACGTCGATGATCTTTTCGACCTCGAAAGTGAGAAGGCCATCAAGGAAGCAGGCAAACTCCGCAGCGAGGGCAAGGGCTACCAGTTGCAGGACGGCGATGTTGTACATTTTCTCTTCAATGTCTAACTTCGAGATTCTCAAACCGGCAGCCGGATACGACGCTGAGGTGGAGACCATTCTGCGATCGCTCCCGGAGTGGTTCGGTATCGAAGAGTCGCTGGTTGAATATGTCGAACAAGCCAAGACCATGCCAACCTTCCTTGCAATGCATGGTGAACAGGCAGTTGGCTTCCTGATGATCAACCGGCACTTCCCGGAGTCAGCGGAAGTGCACTGCATTGCCATTCTTCCCACGTACCACCGCAAGGGCATCGGCCGCATGATGCAATTGGCCGTGGAGGAGCACCTCATTGCCGATGGAGTCCGGTTTCTCCAAGTGAAGACTCTCTCGCCCGAAAAGAAGGACGAGTACTACCTCAAGACACTCGCGTTCTACCAAGCGATGGGTTTCGCGCCGCTTGAAGTGTTCCCGACACTCTGGCAGCCGCACAATCCCTGTATGCAGTTGGTAAAGTCACTGATATGACATGTAAGAAATGCAAGAAGTGTTGCAAGTGGGTCTTCTGGTTGATTGTTGTCGCGATCATCGGCATCCAGTTTGTACCCGTCGATCGCAGCAACCCCCCCGCCACCGGCATGATCGAGGCGCCGCAGGACGTGATGGCGATCCTCCGACGATCCTGCTTTGACTGTCACTCCAACGAAACGAACTGGCCGTGGTATTCCTACGTCGCGCCGGTATCGTGGCTCGTAGCGCACGATGTCAAGGACGGCAGGGACGAGATGAACTTTTCGACCTGGGACCAGTACTCGCAGAAGCGCCGCAACCACAAGATCAAGGAATGCGGGGAGATGGTGGAGGAGGGCGAGATGCCCCTGTGGTTCTATATCCCGCTTCACCCAGAGGCCGCGTTATCCCAAAGTGACATCGAGAGGCTGGTGAGTTGGGGCAGGGGTACCTGAAAATGACAGGAAGCCAGGCTGATACCTGGCTTCCTGTGCAATGCTGCTGGTCCTACTCCGGCCAGCGGCTCTGGACCCGAAGGTCCTCGGCCCCCTTTGATGAGGTGATCTCGGCGGGCGGCCCCGCCTTACCCGGTGCACGCGGGCACGTCGGTATTTCTTGAGCCGGCCGGCTTGACCCGTGTTGCGATCCTTCTCAGTCCGCAACTCGAACCCCGTCTCCGACTCCTTCGAGCTGGTCTCGATCGGCTTGGAATGCCGGTGTATCCTCCGCTCCCCGTCGGGAGTCGAAGCTATTCCGCCCATCGATACCGGCCTCCATGCAGACTTGGCAAGACTGATCGGGAGTTGGCTTCCGCTTTCGCTTCCGCCCCCCTGCTCCGGGGCAGGGTTGGCTCCCGTGCATGCTTGGCTGCACGGAGAGGTCGCGGCGTCATCTGCCACGCCCCTGCGGCAAGCCACAGGGACCAGGCAGACACGCCGCCCTCGAACTCCATAGTCGTTCACCGAGGGCCAACGCAAGGCCGACCCACGATCACCGCCATGGTTGAAACCGCCAGTGTCACGGCAACGATTCGACATGGTCCGAAAACCACCCCGCATCCCTGTCGCGACCGTTCCATCAACTTGCCCAGGGTAGAAGAACCGATCCGAAAACCGACCCTTCTTCCAAGAGGGAGGCTGGAACGACTCGCCGTCTGCAGAACGACTGGGCCTGGCGTACGACGGCACGATCGGGCTTGGACGCCGCGCCGTTTCCGACCCGACCTCGCTTGGTGCCCGCCGCGTTCCGCCCACTTCCGTGAGGCGGTCTTTCCGCCGCAGTCCGACGCGTGTATCACCTCTGTTTTCAAAGAGCCTTTCGAGCTGACCGAAGCAGGGCCAGCAGCATCACTGATGGTGTTATCGCGCGCACCGACTGAAAGTGCAAGCGACTACCTCCGCGGTGGACAACCGGTGGACATCCTGCGAACGACCTCGCCTCCACCCCCGACAAACCCCGCTGTCCACCCCACTTGCATCCCAACATCCGCCGCTGCCTCTCCGCCACTCTGCAGTGTGACTGTCACTTTCCTGGCGGTTTTCTTCCTTGTTTTCCGGCAAAAACCCGCCCAGGGGTACACGCATGAACGCCTTGCCGGTACGGGTCCGCCGATGCCGAACCGAAAAAAGTGATTGCCGCACGACAGAGCGGCGGAAAGGCAGCAGAAAGTGTTTGGTACAGTCGCGTGCATGCACGACACGACGATTGTTCGCGAAGTAGTAAACCTTACCGACACGAATCGGAACCTCATCTTCAACATGTCGCTCGCGGAAGCGACCGAGCGAGTTGCCAGGGGTGATGTGGCCGCCATCAGCAAGATCGACGGCCACTTTGCCATCGTCGCAACCAGTGGACACATCGTTCGCATGGCCCGATCGCTGCAACTCCCCATGCGGTACTTCATCGTCAAACGACAGGACGGACCGGCGCTCCTGATCGCAGAACGGATCGACCAGATTCAGTCTTGGCTCAACGAACAAGGACTCGGCGACCAGTTCCACCCTTCCTACACGAGGATGGTCCCGGCGCACCACCTGACCGAAGTTGCGCTGCTCGGTTGTCCCGACCCAAACCCCGAATACCACCGGTTCTTCAATCCCCCTAGAGACACCCAATGTGCCGACCTCGACAGCATCGGTTCCGCGTACATCGGCGCAGTCGCTGATGGCATCGACAAGTGGCTCGATCGGCTCCCAGGTGAGGCGCCGATCGGCGTGCTCTTCTCCGGAGGCATCGACAGCGGCGCCGTCTTCCTGCTTACCTACTGGACGATGCTCGAGCGGGGCATGAATCCCGCACGCCTCAAGGCATTCACACTCGACATCGATAGGCTCGGCGAGGACCTCCGCCAGGCCCGCGACTTCCTGCACGCCACCGATCTTGAGATCTTCCACGAACCCATTGAAGTCCCCCTTGATTGGCTCGATCTGCCCACCGCCGTCGAAACCATCGAGGACTACAAGCCGCTCGACATTCAAGCCGGCGCAATGACCATGGCCATCTGCCGCGGCATCCGCGAGCGATATCCCGAATGGACATGGCTGATCGACGGGGATGGCGGTGACGAGAACCTCAAGGACTACCCCATCGAGGAGAATCCGGAACTCACCATTCGCAGCGTTCTCAACAACCTCATGCTCTACCACGAGGGCTGGGGAGTCGACTCCATCAAACACTCCCTGACCTACAGCGGCGGACTCAGCCGGGGTTGCACGCGAGGCTACGCAGCCACCTCCCGGTTCGGCTTCCGCGGCTTCAGCCCCTTCATGTTGCCGCGGGTCATCGCTGTGAGCGAAGGCATCCCATTCATTGAACTCACCAACTGGGATCACGAGCGGCTCTACGCCCTCAAGGGCGAGATCGTCCGCCGTGGTGTGGAGTCACGCACCGGCATCACCATGCCAGTTTTTGAAAAGCGCCGCTTCCAACACGGCGCTGTCGGACACGACCAACTGTCCGCATCGTTGCCAGACGAACCCGACATGTACCGCAAGGCGTTTCATGCGGTCTTTAACACTTGATACGAGAGTCATTCTGGAGGCAAGACCGCCTCGCAATGCAGTCGATCCCACGCTGCCCCACGCGTGCTTCGTCGAGCAGGAATTCTGCGGAGACGGCACCATTGAAGATGTCACGACGATCATCGGCATCAACCGCGAGTGTCCATTTCGATGCCTCATGTGCGACCTCTGGCGCAACACCACCCCCCGCGGCACACCCGATGGCATCGTCGCTGGCCAAGTGAAACATGCGCTGCAGGAAATTCCATGGACACCGCATGTCAAGTTCTACAACGCGGGCAACTTCTTCGACGAAAAGGCCGTCTCGCCATCCGATCGTGATCGCATCGCCGAACTCGTCAACGATCGCCGCACGCTGGTCATCGAAAACCACCCACGCCTCATTGACCAACGATGTATCGAATACGCCCTCGCAATCTCGCCGCGCCTTGAGGTCGCCATGGGGCTTGAGACCGTCGATCCATCCGTATTGCCACGACTCAACAAGGGAATGACGCTCGACGACTTCGAGCGCGCCTGCCATCTCCTGAGTGACCATCACATCGGCATTCGCGCATTCATTCTCCTCCGAACACCGTGGCAGACCGAGCAAGAGGGCGTCCACTGGGCCAAGCGATCCATCGCCTGGGCGTTCGATGCCGGTGTGGAATGCTGCGTGATCATTCCGACCCGCGCCGGCAACGGCATCATGGATCAACTTCAGGAGAGTAGTGCGTTCACACCGCCGTCCATCGACTCACTTGAGGAAGTACATTCGTGGGGCATCGAACAGGGCCGCGGCCGCGTGTTCGCTGACACATGGGACATTGACCGCACCGGCTGCGACACCACGGCCATCCACGCCATGAACCTGCATCAGGAAACACCGCAATGATCGATCTGCACGCGGATGTTGCGGTCCTCGGCGCAGGCTTCGGCGGCAGCCTCACCGCGATGCTCGCAAAGCAGGTCGGGCTGAAACCAGTCCTCATAGAACGCGATGTCCATCCGCGATTCACGATAGGCGAATCGTCCACGCCACAGGGCGACATCGTGCTCGCCGCACTGGCCGAACGGTACGACCTTCCTCGCATTTCGCCGCTTGCCGCATATGGTTCATGGAAGCGTGCTTATCCCAATGTCACATGCGGTCTGAAACGTGGCTTCAGTTACTTTCACCACACTGATGGATCGCCGTTTCAACCCATGGCCAATCGGGAAAGTGAACTGATCGTCGCAGCAAGTGTTGATGACGAACACAGCGACACCCACTGGTACCGCGAGGAGTTCGATGCACTGTTCGTCGCAGAGGCGGAATCGATGGGCATTCCATACCTCGACCGCACCACCCTGCACCGGTTGGAGCCGGGAGATCCGTGGACCCTGACGGGGCATCGCGAATCGGATCGCATTCGCATCACCGCGGACTTCGTCGTTGACGCAACTGGCCCATCGTCACCACTGCTCAACGCGCTTGGCATTCGGCAGGACGGCCACGCCCTTCTCACCAATTCCCGCACCATTTTCAGCCACTTCAAGAGAGTAGCGCGGTGGCAGGACACCTACTGCGATGCTGGAGGAGGCACCGAAGAGCACCCATTTTCGTGCGATGACGCTGCGCTGCATCATGTATTCGACGGCGGTTGGATGTGGGTGCTGCGGTTCGAAAATGGCGTCACCAGCGCCGGGTTCGTGCTGGACAACAGTCGCCATCCTCTCAATGAAAACCTGCCGCCGGATGAGGAGTGGCAAGCGCTACTCAACCGATTCCCCTCGATCGCCCGCCAGTTCACGCTCGCCATACCCGTCATGCCACTTCGCCGTACAGGCCGCATGCAGCGGCGGGCATCCTGCATGGCCGGTGACAACTGGGCGATGCTGCCCTACGCGGCTGCCTTTGTCGATCCACTGCACAGCAGTGGAAACGCCCACACGCTTGCCGGCATCGAGCGGCTCATCCCGATTCTCGCTGCTGACCCTTCGGCCCGCCCGCCCATGCTGACGACCTATGAAGAAACGACACTTCGCGAGGTGGCACTCCTCGACCGCATCATCCACGGCTGTTACCAATGCTTTGATCGGTTCCCCCTCTTTGCAGCGTTCGCGATGTTCTACTTCGCCGGCGCCGATTTTTCGGAGCGGAGGCGAAGGGCTGGAGAACACCGGGTCGGTGATGCGTTCCTGAATGCAGACGACCCCGCCTATTGCCGGGCCGTCTCGGCGGCCTACGAAGAACTCCTGACAGACCTCGATAAGGGTTCTTTCGCCAGTCTTGTGGCATCCAGCATCGACCCATGGAACAACGTCGGGCTTTGCGATCGCAGCAAGCGGAACATGTACGATTACGCATGATGCTTCGACTCACTTCAACCATCCTTCTGTGCATGCTCCTGCTGACAGGCGGTTGTCGTCAGTCTTCTGTCTCAGAGGAAGATGCGGCCCGCATTTCCCGCCTTCGGAATCTCGTGCTCGCCTCGCTCGACAACGACAAATCTGCACGGGCCATCGAACTGCTCGCCGAGTTGGAAACACTGGTTCCAAACGACGCTTTCATCCCCGCGGCACGCGGACTCATCGCGCTCCGCGCCAATGACATTTCCACCGCAACTACGCTTCTTGCCGATGCCGCTGCCCGTGCGCCAAACACGCCAGCAATCTCGCTTCTTCAGGCAGAGTCGGCAACGCTCGGCGGCAATCCGGCGGGCGCCCAAGCGATACTTCATGCTGCCGCTGTCGCCCACCCTGACAACATCCGCCTGCGGTGGGCGTTGTGCGAAGTGTTGCGACGCAGCCCAACACCAGAAAACCGCGACACGCTCATCGCACAGTTACAGGCCATCGTCGAAACTACCCCTCGCAATCTTGCAGCACGACTCGCGCTTACCCGAGAACTGCTCGGCGACGAGCGGCTGGCCGAGGCCAGAGAACATGTCAAGTGGATTGAGGCGAGCGGTGTTGCGCCGGACGAGCAGGCGCGGTCGTTGATTGCAGGCGTGTTCGGTGCAATCTCTTCAGGCGAGGCGAGATTGGCTCGATCACAGGCAATCGCGCTGGACAATGTCTTGAAACCCACCCGCACTCGGCAGCAATCGTGGATCGATCTATCCGGGGTCCCCTGGCCACAAGGTGAACCGCTTCGGACGCTCACATCAATCGACATCCCCGCAAGCCAACCAATCTCGCCGCCACAGGTGCAGTGGCACGACTCCACCGAAACGCTCGGCGAGCACTCGGCCCTCCTCGCCATGCTGCTCCGTGAGCGACCCGAGGCACAGCCCATTCTTGTGACTGCGGATGAAGTCGGAGTGACCATTGAGCAAGGAGATCACGCGGCCACGATTCCAATTGATGGTGTCGTGAAACTGCTTGCGCTGGATTGGAACAACGATGCCCAACTCGACATCGCCGCTGGAACAGAAGATGGGCGGGTGATCGTCATGGAAAGCGGCACATGGACAACGCCCACCGTCGTCAAGGCGACCGGCGAACCTGTACGCGTGCTGACCCCTTGGGATGCTGATCAGGATGGCGATCTTGACATCCTGCTCGGCCGCGGCGGCGGGGTTGAGTTGCTCCGCAACAACGGTGACTCCACTGCCACGCTCGTCGTCATCGACAGCGGCCTGTCCATTACGCATGCCGACATTCTCGATGTAGATGATGACGGGGCGGTAGATCTCGCGGCGATCGGACCGGGTGGGCGGCCATTCATCTTCAAGAACAATCGTGCGGGAAGGATAACCCCCGGAGTACCGATCGGTGACGCGACGGGACTCGTGACCTTGACGAGCAATGATTACGACAACGATGGCCGACTCGATCTCGCATGGATCGACGGCGACGGGAATGTGACGATCGCAAGGAATGAGAATGGGTTCGAAGCGGTTTCCATCGGCACAGTTTCGGGGGCATCGGACCTGCGCGGCCTCGACTTTGACAATGACGGATGGATGGATCTGGTCGCGTCCGGCGAGCGCGTGAGTGTGCTTCGAAACGGCGGCTTGGGTGGTTTCTCGCCGCCTCGACGCATTGCCGCCGGACGGGATGCCCAGCCTGTCGATTTCGATCTTGACGGCGATCTCGATCTCCTGGTTCTGGACGATCAACGGGTCGTGCTGCTGGAACACGAGGGCGCACCGGGTCAGGCGTGGCAGTTGATCCGGCTCGAAGCGATTCTGGAGGGCGGGCAGCGTAACAACGCATTTGGCATCGGCGGCATCATCGAGACAAGGGCGGGCGGCGCCTATCAGAAGCGCATCATTCGCGATGCCGTCACACATTTGGGTCTCGGCCCCGTCGAATCAGCCGAGTACATCCGAGTCATCTGGCCCAACGGCGTGCCGCAGGACCTGCTCGAGCCGAGTGCGAACGAAGTGTTCGTAGAGAAACAGATTCTCAAAGGTTCGTGCCCGTTCCTTGCGGTGCGCGGTGACGATGGGCTCGAATTCATCACCGACCTTCTGTGGCGAAGCCCGCTTGGCATGAAGGTCAACGCCCAAACGGTGCCACCCATCGCGACAACGCGCGACTGGGTGAAGATCAATGGCCGCAGCGTCGAGGAACGCGACGGCCGTGTGGAGTTGGCGATCACCGCGTCGCTCTGGGAAACTCACTTCATAGACATGGTCACATTGGTTGCGGTCGATCATCCGCCAGATGTCGATGTCTTCGTCGATGAGCGATTCTCCATTCCGCCGCAGCCTTATCAAGTGCATGCAGTCGCCGGATTGACAAGTCCCGTTTCAGCAACCGATCACCGCGGTCGTGATGTGTTGAACATCATCTCGGCAAGAGACGGCAATCGGCTTGGCGGTTTCAAGAAGGGACGCTATCAGGGCATTGGCGAGCGGCACTTCGTTGATTTGGATCTCGGAGATTGGATCGGCAAACAAACCGTCAAGATCATCGCACAGGGTTGGATTCGCCCCACCGACACAAGCATCAATGTTGCGGCGGCGCAGGGCGACCATGCACCGCCCATGCCTCTTCGCGTGTCTGTGCCGGATGGGAACGGAGCGTGGAAGGCAGTGCTGCCGAACGCGGGGTTCCCTGCGGGGAAAAACAAGACCATTGTGCTGACGCTTCCCGCTAATTGTTTCGAGGGTGGCGATCATCGTGTGCGTCTTGAGACCAATCTTGAGGTCTACTGGGATCGCATCGGTTTCGCTGTCACCGAAGCGACGGCGCCAATTTCAAGCAATGCAGAAACCGCGGCCGCCGATCTGCGTTTCCTAGGCTTCCCTGCAATGAATCGCACCGGGGCAGACGCGCCGAACCTGCCGGATTACAACGCCATCCAAACGAGTCCCGCATGGCGTGATCTTGAGGGCTATTACACACGATTCGGCGATGTTCGAGAATTGCTGGACGACGTCGATGATCGGTATGTCATCATGAATGCCGGTGATGAAATCGCTTTGACATTTCGGGTCATGGCCCCGGTCAAGCCGGGATTGGTCCGCGACTATGTGTTCATTAGCGACGGATGGGTGAAGGACGGCGACTGGAACACGGTCGCCTCGCGGACCGTCGGGCCGCTTCCCCATCACGCAATGACCGACTACCCATATCCAGCCGATGAAACCCCAGCAACCTTGCGTAATGACCACCGCGACTGGCAGGAATACCAGACTCGCTTCGTTACGCCGGGTTCATTTCGCAATCACCTTCGAAGAGAGTAGAATCAGGGCATGCTGATGTGCATGCTGCTCTTGACTGTCGCCGCTGATGGCGCCGCACCGCAAACCGGTATTCGTGTAGAGGATGTTCTCGAAGAATCGGGCATCGACTTCCTGCACTACGGCGAGCGACATCGCTGGTGCGAGATCGGGCCGCAGGTACAAGGCATTGCGACAAACGAGGAAATACCGAAAGGCCTCTTTGCCGACCCGTTTGAGTTTGCAAATCGCCACCTCATTCGCATGAATGGATCGGGCGCCGCCTGGATTGACATTGAGAATGATGGCGACTGGGATCTCTATCTGGTCAACGGCGCCGGCGGACCGGAAACAACAAATGCGTTGTACACCAACGAGGGCGATGGAACCTTTCTCCCGGTTGGCCGGGCTTGCGGCGCACTGGATGACGGCGAAGGTATGGCGGTTTCAGTTGCCGACTACGACAACGATGGATTCTCCGACTTGTTCGTCACAAACTTCGGCGACTTTGTACTCCTGCACAACAACGGTGATGGCACCTTTGCCAATGTCACCAAGAAGGCCTTTCCCGGTGGTGTAGAAGAGCGATGGTACGGCGGCTCGGCATGGGGCGACATCGACGGCGACGGGTTGTTGGATCTGTATGTGGCGGGTTATGTCGATTTGTCGAAATCCCGCGGCAATGTGGGCCTTCGATTCCCGATGGATTTCCACGGATTCCCCAACACGCTGTACCGAAACAACGGCGACGGCACCTTCAGCGATGTATCGGAGCAGGCGGGCGTGGCGGATGGCTTCCGCAAGTCGATGCAGGTGATGCTCGCCGACTTCAACGGCGACAACCGCCCCGACATATTCATTGCGAACGACACGGATCCGAGCGGCCTGTATCTCAACCGTGGCGACTGGACATTCAAGGAATTCTCCGGGCCTTCAGGAGTCAGTAGTACCGACGGTTCGATGGGCGTGACATGGGGTGACTACAACGGCGATGGCCTCATGGACCTGTATGTCAGCAACTACACAGGCGAAGCTGATCTGTTGCTGACGATGATCGACAATACCTCCAGCAACGACGGTATAGTTCGCAATTCGATCTTCGAGGCTGACTTCAACTCGCCGGAAGTGTTGCAGCGGACATGGGGCAAGGTCGGCTGGGGTGCAGGTTTCGTGGACATGGACAACGATGCGGATCTGGATCTCTTTGTCGCAAATGGCCACCTCAATTCGGTCAGCGGCAACAACCGCGACGAGAACCTCCTCTTTGAAAACTCTGGCGATGGCAGGTTCCGGGATGTATCGGTGCCCTCCGGTGCGACTGATGCTGGCAAACGCATTCACCGCGCTGCAGTTTTTGGCGATTACGACGGTGACGGACGTGTCGATCTCTACATCGTCAACAATGGCGAGGAAGCCTACGACGATGAGTCGGATCGCAGCGGCGTGTTGCTTCGAAACACTTCACCCGATGCCGGACATTGGATCAAGATCCGGTTGCAGGGAACAAAGAGCAACCGTGACGCATTCGGAACCAAACTCAAGGTCGATGCAGGCGGAAAGATACAGATCCGCGAACATGTCAGCGGTGAAGGGTACTTCTCGTCCAATGCGCAGGAAGTGCATGTGGGTCTGGGCGACTCCGCAACTATCGACACGCTGACGATCACTTGGCCATCCGGCAAGGTGCAGACGCTGACCGATGTCCCGGCCGATCAGGTCCTCACGCTGATTGAATGAGTTACTCGTCTTCCACCGTTCGCCATGAGGGCTTGCGAAAGGCGAAAAACAGGAACGGCGGCACGCACATCACAATGATCGCGATGACAAGCACCAGTTCGTAGATCAGCAGACTTCCGGTCTGAATCTGCGTTGGCGGGAAGAAACCCAGTGCAAAGGTCGCGACGGAGGCAATGACGCCGAGTCCAGAAACGACCCACATGCCGAGGTTGCCGCCGGGAATGCGGTACGGGCGTTTTACGCCTGGTTGCGAGTAGCGGAGTCGCAGTGCCGCGATGAACATCAGGACATACATGATGAGATATGTCTGTGCAGTCAACGCAGACATGATCAGAAATGCGCTGCCGATGTTCGGCATGACGAGGAAGACAAATGCGAATACGGTGACGATGGCGCCCTGAATCAACAGGACACGAACCGGCATGTCGTTTCTGTTCAATTTCTGGAAGAACGGTGGCAGCGAACCTTCGCGGCCGGTCTCGCAGAGACCGCGGGGTGGACCGGCAATCCAACTGCTGACCTGCGCAAAGACGCCGAAAGCCACCATGATGCCGAGAATCGGCACGAGCCAACGAACACCGTATGCGTCGAAGAATGTTTCGAACGCCTGCACGATGCCGGCGGTCAGGCTGATTTCACTCGTCGGTACGGCGACCGCAACAGCCAGCGATCCCGCAATGAGAATCGCAAGAATGATAATTGCGGAGACCATGATGGCACGCGGAAAGTCCTTTGCGGGATTCTTGACATCGCCGGCGTGAGAGGCGGACATCTCCATGCCTTGCAATGCGAGTATGACGACGGTGATCATCGCAAGCTGTCCAAATGTCGTGATGGGTGGCAAGAAGGACTCCGTGGTGACCTCGATGGCCATTGGTTTGCCTTGCGCCACCCACAGGATGCCCATGAAGACGATGACCGCAGCCGGAATGATGGTGCCGACAATTGCGCCGACCGAACTAATCATGCCGGACACGCCCATGCCGCGGAAGTTGATGAACGTAAAGAGCCAGACAGTGATCAACACGATGGCGATCGTGTACATCTTGCTTTCCGCAAGGTCGGGGCTAAACCCGTATGCCAGCGTGGCGGCACCGAACGCAAGCGTGGATGGAAGAAACACGACATTCGATACCCACTGCAACCAGACCGAGAGAAACCCCCATCGTTCGCCGAATGCTTCCTTGACCCAGACATAGACGCCGCCGGTCTTCGGCCAGCCGGTTGCGAGTTCCGCAGAGACCAGCGCGGTCGGAATGAAGAACATCAACGCAGCGATCACAACATAGAGAATCAGACCGAATCCATATTCCGACATGGTCGGGAGATTCTTGAGGCCAATGATTGCCACAACATTGATCATGGCCAGTGGAAAGATACCCAGCGTCTTCATCGCGGACTTTGGTGCGGCGCCACTCATGCAAACTCCTCCTTGACGACATAGGTGTAGTACTTGATGCTGCCGTCCGGCTGCTTCTCTTCATAACATCCCTGCACTTCGTTCTCGAAGCCTGGAAAGTTGGTGTTGTAGTCCTCGAACATCTCAAAATAATCGAGTTGCGGTTGGGCGTTGTCGTCCCATCGCTCGCCGGGCATGATCACGCCAATGCCCGGTGGGTAGACCAGCGCGAGGGTGGCAGCGATGCGTCCCTTGACATCGTCGAGCGAAACATAATCGACATTGTTGGCGATGAGGGCGTTCTGCGCATCCTGCGGCGTCATGGCGAGTTCGGGGAAGTGCTTCAACTGGAATATTTCCCGTTGCAACCGGCTGGCATCGTGCTTCACGAGCAACTCGTGCATTGCCTGGCAGACATCGCCAATGCGTTTGCCGGCGTATGTGTCGGGGAATGATGTGACAACATCCGGAAGGATGTCCTCCATTGGGACATTCTGATCGATCGCCTCTTTGAAGGCAATCAATTCCGCAAGCAAGGTTCCCGCCTTGCTTCGCTCGATGCCGGGAGTGATGAGAAACAGGATGAGATACAAGTCGGTCTTCTCCGGGACGATGCCTTTGGAACGCATGTATGCGCCGAGTACGGGTGCCGGCACACCGTGCTCGGTGTAGCCACCGCTCTTACGATCAATCCCGGGTGTAAGGAGCAGCATCTTGCTCGGATCGACCATCGCGTAGTCGCCGGCGATTTGCGTGTAGCCATGCCACGACGCACCTTCCTTGAACATCCAACACTGTTGTTCGTTGACGAGCACATCCGTCGGCACATCCTCCCACCGCACATCGACAAGGTCGCTGGTGTGCGGTGAATCCTTGATTGTCAGCACATCGGGCACAAACGGATCAAAGAACCATTGCTTGCGGGCATCCGTCTCCTGTTCGCGATTCTCGGCAGCAAGATGACGGAGCTGGCGACGCAGATCGATTGACAGTCGAAGTGACTCGTCCCAAAGAAATTTGCCATTGCGGCCCTTCATCATCTGCGCACCGACATCCAATGACGCGAACATCGGATAGAACGGCGATGTGGACATGTGCATCATGTACACCTCGTTGAATCGCTTGTGATTGATGCGACGGTGCTGGCCGTCGATGTGGCTGTCCTTGACATGCACCTGCGAGGCCTGGGACATTCCCGCGAGTTGCTTGTGTGTGGATTGCGTAACGAAGAGGCCAGGATCGTCCTCGGTGAGTTCGTTCATCCCCATCGCATATCGGCCGCGGTAAATGGGGTGAAAGTGCATGAATGCGCCCCACGCCTCATCGAAGAAGATGTATTCGCAGAGATGGCCGATGCGCCGCACGACCTCGCGCACATCGTAAATCGTGCCGTCATAGGTGCAGTTCTCGATGATGGCTGCGCGGAACGGCCGCTCTTTTTTCCACGCATCTGGATCTTTGACCAGCGGATTGTCTTTGATGCGTTGACGCAGCGTGTCTTCATCAAGCGCGTTGATGTCAACGGGTCCGACCATCCCGTAGTGATTGCGGTCATCCGGCAAGTACACCGGAATGCCGCCGTTGATCATGAGCGCAGATTGGTGATTCGACTTATGGTTGTTTCGGTCAAAGAGGACGAGGTCATCCTTGGCGACCAGCGCGCAGTTGACGATCTTGTTGGATGTCGTCGTGCCATTCAGAACGAAATAAGTTCGCTCCGCGCCGAAGATCCTCGCGGCGTCCTGTTCTGCTTCCAGATATTTTCCGGTGTGGCCGAAGATGTCGCCGAGATCGGGGACGAAGTTGAAGTCGGCCCGCCAGAAGGTCTCGCCGAGGTAATCGAAGAGAACTTTGCCGATCGGACTCTTGAGGTAGAACATGCCGCCGTTGTGTCCCGGCGCAAGCCACATCTCGTTGCCGGCCTCGACATAGTCGATCATGCCGCCGAAGAACGGCGTCTTGAGCCCTTCGACATATTCGTCGTATGCGCGGACTGCGTACTTGGCGATGAACTCTGGTGTGTCCTCGTGGGGGATGATGGTTCCGCGGATCCGCTTCAGCACCCCAGACGGAAGTTCCGTCAACCGATGCTTCTCGGTCACAAGGAAAACGGGTGCCTCAAGGCCTCGGTATTCGATGAAGTCCATGATTTCCAACGCATCAACGTTCTGCCCACCCCACCGGAGCAGGAAGCAGGCGAGCGTGGCATCGCTCTCAACCTCCAGTTTCGCCCCTTCGGTGCTGTGGGTGGTGCGTACCTCGTACCCCCGCTGCTCAATGGCTTCAACGATGCGATCGATGAGTTCGCCGCTGACGGTTGCCTGGCCGATCTCCGCATCGACCACCAAGAACTTGAATTGCCTGCTGTATTCCACCGCGTTTCCCTTCTCGCACGCCCAGTGCGTTTCCGCCGCATCATAGAGCGTCCTAGGGGTCACACCCGGGGTGTGACCCCGGGTCTGACCCTAGGTCTGACCCTAGGTCTGACCCTAGGTGTGACCCCGGGTGTGACCCCGGGTGTGACCCCGGGTGTGACCCCTGTAGGATGTGGGGATGGAATGGGTTGCGTTGGCAATAGGATTGGGGTTGGGGGCGGGCGGCGGCTGGTTGATCGGCTGGGCGCTGGGCGGAAAAAAGGCCGCAGCTGGCGAAGAAGCAGTCCGGCGTCTGGAAGATCGCGAAAAGATGCTGGGCGATGACCTTTCGGCAGCCAGAGACGGACTTGCCGCGGCCGACCGCCGCGCCACCGAACTCGCAGCCACTCTCGAGGCGGAACGCCTGCGGCTCACCGAACAGAAAAAGATGCTGGACGAGTCACAACAACGACTCGCCGAAGTCTTTGCGAAAATCAGCCAAGAGTCTCTTCAGCACAACACGGACACATTCCTCAAACTTGCCGGCGCCAAGTTCAAACCATTCGAGGATCTGCTCCACCAGCAGGGTGAGGCCGTAAAGATGCTCGAGGAAAAACGGTCGAAGGCCTACGGCTCCTTCGAAGAACTCTCCAAACAGATTCTCCAATCAAACCTGACACTGGGCGAACAAACGGCGAAACTGGAAACAGTGCTTCGCCGCCCGGACCACCGCGGCAAGTGGGGCGAGATCGGGCTGAGGAACATCGTCGAGATCGCTGGCATGACCGAACACTGCGACTTCGAAGAACAACCGGTCGCCGATGGTGATTCATCGTTGCGACCCGACATGGTCATCCGCATGCCTGGCGGTGGCCGCATCATCGTGGATTCAAAGGTCCCGCTGGAACACTACCTTGAGGCAGCGGGAAGTTCTGGTGATGTCAGTGAGCAACTCGAGCAACACGCAGTGCAAGTCGAGCGACATGTCACCGCACTGAGCAGCAAGGAATACTGGAAGGCATTTGACAACACACCCGCATTCGTAGTCATGTTCGTCCGAGTTGAATCTGCACTGGTCGCCGCGCTCGATCGCAAACCTGACCTTCACGAGCGGGCGCTCAAGAACCATGTGCTTCTGACCTCGCCAGTCACTCTACTCGCCCTCCTGCAGGCCGCGGCGTACGGATGGCGACAGGAGTCCGTCGCGGAGAATGCGCGGGAAATCGCTCGCGTTGGTCAGGAACTCTTTGACCGACTCGTCATCTTCCGCAATCACATGGACAAGGCCGGCCAGCGACTCCATCAGGCAGTTGAGTCCTACAACAGCGCGGTCGGCTCATTCGGCAGCAGGCTCGAACCCGCCGCTCGAAGACTCAGTGAACTTCACTCCACAGGCGGCGAAGAATTGTCATCAGTCGAAATGGTTGACATCCAGACCAGACAACTTGAAGGGAACAGCGAATGAATATTTCACCAATCGACCCCATTGGCAAGGCATGGAACCGCATGGTGCTGATTCTCTTCAAGCCCTTCAAGTTCAAGAAGTGGCTGCTTCTGGGCTTCTGTGCATTCCTCGCGCAATGTGGTGAAGGCGGGGGTGGAGGGGGAAACTACAGCAATGGCTGGGAACAGGATTCCAGCGACTCCGGAAACTCTACATGGGAGGGCCGCATTGACGATGTCCGCAACTGGATCGACGAGAACCTGGTGGTGTTCGTTGCGTCGGTTGCCTCGCTCGCTTTGATCATTCTCGCCATCTGCCTTCTCGTCACATGGATTTCCAGCCGCGGCAAGTTCATGTTCCTCGATGGTGTCGTCAAGAACCGCGGCGCTGTGAAAGAACCATGGACGGAATACCGGCGGGAAGGCAACAGTTTGTTCCTCTTCCGAGTCCTTCTTGGCCTCATCGCGCTTCTTGGTTTCGGTATCGCCGCCGGTGTTCCGTTTGTCATCGCTCTTGGTGATATCCAGGCGGGAGTCTTCGGCACAGGTGCGATCATCGCCATCATTGCTGCCGCAATCCTCTTCATCCCCTACATCATCGCGTGCATCGCAGTGTCATTCATGGTGAGTATCTTCGTCGTTCCCGCCATGTATCTGCGGCGAGTACGAGCATTTGAAGGCTGGCGCATCGCATGGCGAGAACTCGTCCGTCAACACATCGGCTCGGCTCTGCTGCTCTTCTTGATGCTGCTCATACTCGGTATTGGCGTCGGGGTTGTGGTTGTTCTTGCAACCTGCCTCACCTGCTGCATCACGGCCATCCCCTATGTTGGAACTGTCTTGCTGCTGCCAATTCCGGTGTTCTTCGCCGCTTATGTACTCGAGTACATCCAGCAATTCGGCGATGACTGGCAGTTCTACGCCACCGATCCTGCCGATGCTGCGTAGGTTTCGTCGTAGTTTCGGTTATTGACTACGCAGTGTGGCGAGGATGGATTGTGCGTCCAAGTCAAAGTCTGCCTCGTCAATCTCTGGAAATGACTCCGACGCCGTCAACGCTGCCTCGATCGCAATGGCAATCATCCCATCAAGCGTCGGATGCAGCATGTCGCCCTGCAAGAGGCGCCCCCTGCTACCGGCGGGCCAGGTGTTCTGCCCGATCGCGATCCGCTGGTCCGCATAGAGTCGCTCCACCAGAGCGTGCAGCGGCATCACAGCAACGCGCGGCCGTGACGAAGCCCATGCCCGGATGCGATCGTTCATTTCCGAGATGGTCTCCACCGACGGCACCTGATCTTCCGAGAGCATGAAGCCAATCGCCGGGTGCATGTCGGGAATATCGCCAATGACAATGTACGCATCGAGCCGGTCAAGTTCCGACAGGCCTTCCTCCAGCGACTCCATGCGTTTCTGATGCAAGTTCTTGCCTGATCGATGTCCATAGGCGTACCAAAAGAGGAGATCCACCCCGATCACCATGGTCGGTCGTTCCGCGATGACAAGCGACATCACCTCATGCCCCGCGCGGGACGGTGAGAGGAAAAACATCATGTCGCCGCCGTACATGACCGGCAAGTGATCGCAGCGAATTGCCGTGTCAATCACGGCCCGCATCGTGACCGGTGCCCCGAATCCGCCGGTGACGCTTGCTCCGGCCACCGCAACGCGATCCAGAGGTTGGACCCTCGGACCGCAGCCGGAGATCAATACAAGTGCCAGGAGCAGGATTATCCGTCGCACGGGGCAAAGCATATCGCAACTGTTTGCTTGCTCTCCTCGTATGGCTATAGTGCAGGCAGAAGTTCCGGGGAACCCGGGGGTAGTTCCGGGGGCAGGAGTTCCGGGGATACCAGGAGGAGTGACGATGCGAACCCCGTTCATAACCGCCGTTGCCATGGCAGTAACACTGCCCGCCGCAGCCCAGTCTGCCCACTGGACATTCAGCGAGTCCACAGGTGGTGGGGATGTCGAGTGGTACAGCAGTACAAGCGTGGAAACGACTGCCGCCCAGTACGACTATTCCTATGACATTACCTACATCGCGGTGGATGTCGTTTTCCTCGGCTCGGTCTGGGGTCCCTACGACATCACCGGCGATGTCGACCCGGAACTTCGTCACGGCGAAGGTCTGGAAGACGGTCCACTGCCCGTCATCCTCATGGATCAGAGTCTGGAAGGAGATGGTGACGGTGACGGGTCGATCGACATGTCGGCCGACATGTTCATGGAGATCAACGGCAAGGGCCGCGGTCACATGACAGTCACGAATGTCTGGCTTGGCACGGTCATCGTGGACATGGGTTGGCCATTCGGCGAGCAGGAAGTGCAGCTTGATCGCGTGTACATGGACGGGGCAATTGATGTCACTCCGATTACACCACCGTGCGCGGAGGATGTGAACGGTGATGCCGTTGTGGATGTCACGGACCTGCTTGAAGTCATTGCCAACTGGGGCGAACCAGGTGGCCCAAGCGATGTAACCGGTGACGGCACCGTCAATGTTTCCGACCTGCTTGCGATTGTCGCAGCGTGGGGCCCGTGCGCCTGACCAGATAAACACGCGCAAAACCATCTATTGCGTTTTGCAATAGAGGCCATGCGGTTTCGTCCGACGGTACATCAACCGCCGTACTGTTTCGTGTCATGGCCATGTCACCCGCCCAACAACGATGGTGGAATCTCGCGCAGATTTTCATGTGGTTCCTTGGAATTGCATTTGTCGGCGGACTCCTTCTCTTTCCAGCCGTTGGGCTGCACGCCTTCTGGGATGTATTGATCCCCGTTGCACCTGCGGTAGTTGCGCTAATACCGGGAATCTGGCGCAACATCTGCCCGCTTGGTACGACTTCCCAGATACCAAGGAGATTTGGTTTTTCCCGGCGGACGCAGGTGCCTACCGCAGCACAAGGTTGGTTCATGCTGGTGGCGGTCGCATTGCTGTGTGTTCTTATTCCCCTTCGACACACGGTCTTTGACACCAGTGGTGTCGCTACCGCCATCCTATTGCTCTCAATCGGCGCATTCGCCCTCGTCGCTGGCATCCTCCTGAGGGGGAAGAGTGGTTGGTGCACCGGGCTCTGCCCGGTACATCAAGTCGAAAAACTCTACGGCCAGCGGCCGATCTGCACCGTTGAGAATGCCCATTGCTCGACCTGCAGCCGATGCGTATCCGCATGCCCGGATTCAACGCCGGGAGTCAACCCGCACACAGCCGAATCGACATGGCCGAAGTGTCTGGCGGTGTCAGTGCTCATCGGCGGCTTTCCGGGGTTCATCTGGGGTTGGTTTCAGGTACCCGACTACAGCGGTGCCGACGGTCTTTTCAATCTGGTTGGCACGTATCTCTTGCCCCTCGCCGGTGGCGGCGCAACCCTTGCGGTGTACCTGCTCCTGATCAGTTCAATGCCATTGCAGAGGCGGCGGACCATCGACAGAGTATTCGCCGCCTCTGCAATCTCGACGTACTACTGGTTCCGGGTTCCTGCGTTGATTGGCTTCGGTCCGTTCCCTGGCGACGGCTTGCTCTTGGACCTGAGCGGAATCATTCCGCTTCAAGTGGTTTGGGCATTCCGTGTCGTCTCGACCATCTTCTGGATCTGGTGGATTGCACTTCGCCGAAACGGTCTTCGCCCCTGGATGGTCCGACCGCCTTTCGAATCGCCTCCCTCATCGCCCGTGCGTCTCTCAATATCAGCCGGATGATCCCGTAAAGACCCAATAACCGGGGCTCCATGGGGCGACGAACCCGAGAAGGCGGTGTTTCACCCCATCCTGCGATCTTCGAGTTGGATATAGCCGTACAAGGACCTATACTCGACGGAGCGGAGCGGGATACGCGGGCCGCATCGCTTTCATGCGTCACTGATTCTGAAAGGACATCTGCCATGCTGGGCCGAAATCGGGGGAGTGGGTTTCGTGGGTTCACGCTGATTGAGTTGCTCGTGGTGATGTCGATCATCGCCCTTCTGCTCAGCATCTTGGTGCCTTCGCTGGGAAGGGCCCGTCGATCGGCGTTGCTCCGCAAAGACGCCCAACAGATCAAGTCCGTCCACCAGGGATGGATGACTTGGGCAACCGAGAACCGCGATCGCTACCCGACGCCCGGCTTGGTGAATCGTCTTCCCGATCCGCTCATCGGCACTGACATTCAGGGCCGCGGCCCGGAGGACAAACTCGCCAACTCCACAGACAACATTCACAGTGTTGCGATCATGCACAACTTCTATTCGCCCGAGACAATCATTTCGAGTACCGAACCCAACGGCAATATCGGCGCGATGCAGAATTATGACTTTGAGAAGCTCGACATCGCCGACGATGTCTACTGGGACGATGACTTTGAATGCGATCTGCAGAACGAATGTAATGTTTCGTATGCATCAATGGTGCCTATCGGTGATCGAAAAAAGTCAGAGTGGCGTAACTCGGGCAGGTCGGACTACGCGATCCTCTCCAATCGCGGACCCATGATGGGCGACACGTCACTGACAGATTCGCTGACCTTTGAGATCCATGGAGGCGGCAGATCCTGGATCGGGAATGTTTGCTGGCAGGACAATCACATGTCCACCGAAGAGACGATGTATCCGGAGAACTGCATCTACCGCGACTCGAACGGGCAAACCCCTGATAGTCTCTTCAATGTTGACTGCACAAGCGGGGTTTGCGATTTCTGGGGCGGTGACACTTGGCTCGTTATTGCTAGTGAGCTGACCGGGTCACCGGATCAACCGGTACCCACACTGGAGTGGGACGACGAATGAAACTGAGAGGAATCGATTGCTTGAGGAAACTCAGCATAAGGGATCACAGAGGATGACCATAATAAGAACAACCATAACGCTACTGACCACAGCAACCACTCTTGCCTTCCTTCCCGCAGCGACGCTTGACGCGGCGCCAAGAAAGGTTATTGGTGAGAACTTCACCGCCACTTGGTGCACATACTGCCCCGCCGTTGCGCAAGGCATGGTCCTGCTGATGGAGGAGTTCCCGGACACCTTCCTGGGATTCCAGATCCACGGCGGAGATGCCTACGCTACCGCGTGGGGTGACAGCCGCCTGAACTTCTACAATGTGAGTGGTTACCCAACCGTCTGGATGGACGGCGTGCTCTCGCAGGTTGGTTCCTACGGTAGCGGTACCGCAAACTATAACGCGCTCCGAACGATGTACCTGAATCGCATCGGTGATCCGACCGACGTAACCATGTGCGTCGGCGGTGCTGTTATCGACAGTAATACCTATCAGGTGGACGTGAATGTGGGTATCGAGGCTTCAGGCACACCCAAGACCATGCGGATCTATTGCGTACAACTCTTGGCGGATTACCCGACTGGCAGTCAGTACTATGACTGCTTCATTCAGGCAGCGAACCATCAGGATGTGACGCTCTCACCAGGCGAGGAAACTGCCATCGTTCTCAACTTCGATCTATCTGGTGCAAGCCTTTCGAATATCGAGGATGTCAGCTTCATAGCATGGGCACAGACGCCTAATTCCTCCGGCCCTGCTGAGATTCACCAGGCTGGGCGGCATCTTTACAATGAAGGTGACTGCAGTGCTGACACCTTCAGCGTCGGACCAGGCGGCGATTTCTCAACAATTGGTGATGCGCTCGCTGCTTCGGGCATCAACGACATCATCGAGGTCGCACCAGGCACTTACATGGAGAACATCGACTTCCAGGGCAAGGCTGTGATGCTTGTCAGCACGGACGGCGCCGAAGCCACCATCATTGACGGTGGCAGCAACGATGTCGTTGTCAACATGTACTCGGGCGAGGGCCCGAGCAGCGTGATCGACGGCTTCACACTCCAGCACGGCGATAGCATGCTTGGCGGCGGAGTTCGTTCCAACGGCACGCCAACCGTCCGAAACTGCATCATCCGCGACAACACCGCGACCTTCGGAGGCGGCATCTACCAGCAGGCCAACGGCGGGGTTGGAGTAACCGTCTCCTCGACTATGTTCTGCGGCAACACCCCGACCAACATCCACGGTCCTTATGTGGACGGTGGGAAGAACGAATTCAATGACAGTTGCGGCACGGATCCGTGTGCAACCGATGTCACCGGCGACAGCATGACCGATGTCAGCGACCTGCTGGCCGTCATCGCTGCATGGGGCCAGTGCAAGGCCTGTGACGAGGATGTGACCGATGATGGCTTGGTGGATGTCAGCGATCTGCTGGCAATTATCGC
>CAZJKE010000019.1:0-34213 GCA_964546585.1 uncultured Isosphaeraceae bacterium
AAGCGAGGCGGACGGGAATCGAACCCGCAACCACCGGATCGACAGTCCGGTACTCTAACCAATTGAGCTACCGCCCCAATTGAGAGGCCTATAGGGTAGCCAGAGCCACTCGATCGTCAAGTCGATACGAAAATCCGCGCTGAACACGGTTCGGATTCTGAGCGGCCGTATGCTCGGGCCATGACAACACTCCTCCGCACAACCTGCTCCTCGCCCCTGGGCACACTGACACTCGTCTCTGACAATGACGGTATCTGCCGGCTCGACTTTGCATGCCGAATGGATATTGATCGCCTGAATCCATGGGACGAAGAAGTCAACTGGCGAACGGGAGATCCTTTCAACGCCCGAGCAGCCCTCCGCGATTACTTCAAAGGACAGACCGACGCGGTCAACGACATCCCCCTCTCCCTCAGTGGCACCGAGTTTCAACTCGATGTGTGGGACGCGTTGTGCGACATTCCATGCGGCGAAACTCGATCCTACGGAGACATCGCCGCAGCCGTTGGACGACCTGCGGCAGTACGCGCCGTAGGCATGGCAAACAACGCCAATCCCGTCGGCATCATCGTGCCGTGCCACCGCGTCATTGGCAGCAATGGATCACTGACCGGCTACGGCGGTGGTCTCGACAAGAAAGCCTGGTTGCTCGCGCACGAAGGCGCCATCGTCGAAGCCTAGACGCATCACTTGGTATCCGCCCAACACTCGGCAATCGTCGCATCGGCCCGCAGCGGAACGACCAGGTCCATCGCCGATTCCATGGTCTCCACCATCATCTCCTTGACAGCCTCAGCGGCATCGCCTGGCGCCTCGATGACAAGTTCGTCGTGAACCTGCAGCACCAATCGCGCATCGGCACTTGTACCCGGAAGACGCTCATGCACTCGAAGCATTGCGACCTTGATGAGATCGGCGGCGCTCCCCTGCACCACACTGTTGATCGCCTGCCGCTCGGCAAGGCCCCGTTGCATCGGATTTCTGGCATCGATGTTGGCAATCCTGCGACGGCGATGCAGGATCGTGTCCACCCATCCCTCATTCTGCGCTTGTGCGATGCATGACTGCAAGAACGCGCTCATGCCGGGAAACCGCGCCTTGTAGTCGTCGATAATGGACTTCGCCCTCGCGACATCCGCGCCCAGCCGCCGCGCAAGCCCCCACGCCGATACCCCGTAGATGATCCCGAAATTGACCATCTTCGCCGCACTTCGCTGTTCACTCGTGACATCCGTCAGAGGCACCTCAAAGACCTCGGCGGCCACGGCCCGATGAATGTCCTCATCTCCCTCGAACGCTGCGATCAACGCATCGTCACGGCTGAGGTGGGCGAGCATGCGGAGTTCCACTTGGGAATAGTCCGCAGTCACAAGTTTAAACCCCGACTCGGCCACAAATGCCCGGCGAATCTCCCGGCCGACGGCCGTGCGAATTGGAATGTTCTGAAGGTTGGGGTCGCTGCTGCTCAATCGACCCGTCTCGGTACCCGTCTGATGAAACGACGCGTGTACGCGGCCCGTCTCCGGATTGATCGCCTCAGCAAGGGCGACCAAGTATGTGCTGACGAGTTTCGTCAATCGGCGGCTTTCCAGAATGAGCCCCGGCAGCGGTGTGTCGATGGATTCATCCGCATCGAGCTTCTCCAGCACCTCGGCATCCGTCGACGGTCCTGTTTTTCTCTTCTTCACCGGTGCCAACCCAAGTCCAGGCTGTTCAGCGTTCGTCGGGTTGAACAGCACAGCGGCAAGTTGCTTGGGTGAGTCGGGATTGAACGGATGGGGCGCCACCTCCGCAATCTCCGTGTGCAACTCCCCGATCCTCGCTCGTAGGGAGTCTTCCTGTCGACTCAGTTCATCGCGGTCCACGCGAACGCCCGCCTGCTCCATGTCGGCCAGCAGGGCGACAAGCGGCATCTCCACCTCTTCGAACAGCCGATGCAAATCCGTCTCGGCAATGCGCGGTTCGAGCACATTCCAGAGTCGATACGTGATGTCCGCATCCTCAGCCGCATACGGCACCGCGGACTCGAGCGAAACCTGATCGAATGGAATCTGGTGCTTGCCCCGCCCGATCAAATCGCTGATCGGCAGGCATGTGTATTCGAATTCGGCGAGCGCCAGCGGATCCATGCCGTAACTGCTGCGGGTGGCGTCATCGACATAGGCCGCGATCATCGTGTCCAGCATTCGGCACTGCACATTGATGCCCGCGCGGCACAGCACGATCAAGTCATACTTGAGGTTGTGGCCGATGATTGTCGTCTTGGCCTCGGCGAGCAACGACTTGAAGGCCTTCACAACTTCCTTCGACCCCAGGTGTGTGTCCTGTTCCGGTGATCGCACTGGTACATAGACACCATGTCCCGGTCCGAGCGACGCACTGATGCCGCACAACTCGGCCCGCATGGGGTGCAAGGCCGTTGTTTCCGTATCAATGGCGAGGATGCCCTCCTGACGTGCCTTGTCAATGAAGGCGGTCAAGGCATCGAGGTCTGAGATGATCTCGTATCCGGCAGAGAAACATGCGAACGACCTGTCCGGCCCGGTATCGAACAATGTTCCTGCCATCGATGGTGCCGACTGTCGAGACTCTTCTTCTGGTACTGCCTCGCTCCGAGGGTCGCCTGTTGCGAGCAAAGCGATTTCGTCCTGCAACCGCCCAAAGCCAAGTTCCCTGAAGAGCCCCTTGATGTCAGACACATCGATGGCAAGCGGGTCCCATGTGGCGTCATCCAGATCAAACTCCACCGCCGCATCCTCGATCAGCGAAACAAGTTCCCGGGCGAGTTCTACAACTTCTCGGGACTGGGCCAGGTTGTCGTGCCGTTTACCCTTGATCTCGTCGAGGTGATCGTAGATGCCCTCGATGTCGCCGTACTGCAGGATCAGTTTCGCAGCGGTCTTCGGTCCGATGCCCGGAACGCCCGGCACATTGTCAACGGTATCGCCCATCAGCGCAAGAATGTCGCGAACCATTGACGGCTCCACACCATCTGTCTTGAAGACATCGGACGGTGTCACAATTGCCTCCTTGTGCGCATCAAACATTTCGACATTTGGACCGATGAGTTGGGTTAGATCCTTGTCGCGGGAAATGATTCGAATGGTCAGGTCGTCATCGTTCTGATGTCTCCGAACCAGCGTTGCAATCGTGTCGTCCGCCTCGACACCCGGTATGCCCAGCACCGGAATGTGTAGACGGTCAAGCAGTTCAATGCAGCGATCCACCTGCAGAGAAAAGTCCTCTGGCGCCTCATCGCGGTTCGCCTTGTAGTCCTCATAGATTTCGCTTCGAAAGGTCTCCTGATCACCCGCTGCGTCGATGACAACCGCCAGATAGTCCGGACACTGGTCGCGAAGCAACCGCACCAGCATCGCTGTGAACCCGTAGACCATGGAGGTCGGCTCCCCGGTCACCGGGCTGGTCATCGATGTGCGAATGGCGTAGTAGGCCCGAAAGAACTGGGCGTGTCCGTCAATGAGGTACAGGGTGGGCACAGTGTTACTCGGCAAGCCGCCGCAACATCGCTTCCGCGGCAGGTCCCAGTTCGCGGCCACGGCGAGCCATCACTGCGCGGGCGACATCAAGGAACTTCTCCATCCGGTACACACGGGGGCCGGCGTCGGTACGCCACTGGAATCGTGGCATTGGCGTCGGCGGTGGCGAGGAGGATGCCACCATGGCCCCGGTGCCGATGACCGTACCCGTCATGATGCGGGTTTCGATCGCGAATTTCGCGTGATCGCCAATGAACGAACCGACAAATTGTCGACCCGTTCGATGCCTGCTGCCATCCAAACCCTTCACTACGACTTCGCCGTAGGTGTTCAGCAGATTGGAGTTGCTGGTGCCGGCCCCAATGTTCACCCACTCGCCGATGATGGAATCGCCCATGTGTCCCGGGTGGGCCTTATTGCTGAATGCTTGCATGATGGTGCCGCCGACCTCTCCGCCGACCTTGCATGACGGCCCGATTGAGGTGCAGGGTTTGATCTGGGCCGCGTCCACCACAGTGCTGCCCTGACCGATCCAGCACGGTCCGCAGAGAACCGCATTGGGTCGAACAACCGCGCCCTGCTCAATGCGGATTGCGCCGCTCGTTGCGTCGAACACAACACCTGGGAAGATAACCACGGTGGGATCCACATCCACACGGTGATCGCCTGCAACCGCCGCACCGCAATTGCATCCAAGTTCCGGTGCCTCAGCGAGGTCTTGCTCCAGAAGTTGTGGTAATTGATCCAGAATGTCCCACGGCGTAGCAGGTCCCTCGCTGAGGCCCTCGCCATCGATCCGGGGAAGCCCCGTCCGCTCGCTGATGAGCGCGGCACGCCCATCGTCATCGCAGGTGAATCCCGACGGCGGACAGCCACGCCGCCGTGTCAGCCGCTCCAGCGTGGTGAGTCCACCGGTTCGTTGTTCGAATGATGCACGGAGGTCGCACAGCCCCTGCATGGCTTCCGCGTTTCCGTCACTGATGATCCAGTCGCTCATGACTGCTCAGGAGTCTACCGCCACAGGGTCTTCCGGCCCGAAGGCACCTGAAATCGCCACAACCCAATCGTGGCGAACAGGCCCCATCCAAGAGGCACTGCAAGGAGGCCACTGTAGATCGCCGTTGCGATGAGCCGGGCCAGAGCGGGCATTCCGCCGCTGGTGGCTGCAGGATTCCACGGCATGAGGCCGCGGACGACCAGCAGGAGCGCCTCCACTGCACCCACCGCTACGACGCAGCAGGCCACGAGGATCGCCATGGTCAATATGCGGCGGCGAAAAACCACGGTGCGGATGCGGAGAATGACCAGAACGGCCACCGGATAGCCCAGCGTGTGAGGTCCGAGAAGATGCATGCCTCCGATCAGGTCGCTTTGGCCGGGCGAAAGGTCAACGAGTATACCGATCAACCAGGCGGCAACCAGCGCCGCCGTCGGTGGTGCAAATAGCGCAACGAACACCACGATGCATGGAATGGCAAGTGGCGTAATCGAGCCCAGTGAACGCAGCGTGAACAGCCCGCCGAATCCCGAGTCAAACGCCAGGCCGAGAATCACCGCGATAACGAGCGTAGTGATTCTCACCGCGATTCCCCCTCTCCCGTTCCCAGCACAACGACAAATGCATGATCCCGCGCGCGTCGCCGCGGGATGATGATCAGTTCGCTGCGAAGTGGTGCTTCATCCAGCGGCGCCATGGAATCGATCGTTCCCAGCACGAGCCCTCGCCCGCTCTCCGGCCAGGAAGGATCATTCAAGACCACAAGATCGCCGACTGCAACTTCCTCGCGGCCGTCTACATGCGCTCGCATCACACCGCGACTGTCGCCCAGGACCTGAATCGCAATGGATGTACGACCGGTAGCCGAAGTTGCATCGGCCGGGCGAATGGCTGCCCATACAAGACCCGTTGCGTTGTTCGTAACCGGCATCATGTCGAGGCGAAATGGACCCACGCGGGAAACCCGCCCGACCACATCGCTTCCGGATACGACAACATCGCCGACCTGCACCCGATCTGCCGCTTCTCCGCCCCGCTTGAGTTCCACGAGCGACGACACTTCGCCTGGGTTCAGCCCCGTGGTATCCACCGTGATCGTCAGCGGAGGGCGAGGGCTTCGATAGGCACCCTCCGGCAGGTCCTCGAGTTCCTGCAGGCGACTGGCAAACTCGTCGGCCCGCAACCGCTGTTCGTCGTACAGCCTGCGAAATGCATCTCGCTCCGCGCGGGCGTGTTCAGCCCGCTGTTGGGGATCGCCCGGGACTTCCTCCTCCGCATCGGCGGTTCGAATCCAACTGGTCAATCGCGTGCCTACATGCGACAGCGGCGTAACCGGAATCCGTAGGAGATCGGACAGGTCGCGTGTCCATCGCAGCATCGATGTCGGGAGCATGGCAATGGCCAGCGTCAGGGCGACGAGTGCTATTGCAAATGTGCTGCGTTGTCGAGCCTGGGCGCGCATGGGGGCGTGAGAAAATCAGCCCTCGTCCATGTCCGAGTCCATGGTGGCCTTCCACTCCTCGAGATGGTCAAGGTAAATACTGGTACCGCGGGCTACGCAGGTCAGTGGGTCATCGGCGACGCGGACATCGAGGCCGGTTGCCTCCGACAGTACAACATCAATGCCCCGAAGCAACGCGCCGCCACCGGCGATGCAGACTCCGTTGTCCACAAGATCCGCTGCGAGTTCCGGCTGGGCACGCTCGAGCGTTCGGGTCACGACATCGACAATTGCCTGCACCGGCTCCTGCATCGCCTCACGGATCTCTTCGCTGGTTACCGTCGTCTTGCGGGGTAAACCGGTCACATTGTCGCGACCGCGAATGTCGACAGTGGTTTCTTCAACCACCGGTGCCGCAGAGCCGACTTCGATCTTGATCCGCTCGGCAGTTTGCTCACCGACGGTCATATTGTAGTTCTTCTTCATGAAGTTGATGATCGCCTCGTCCAGATCATCGCCTGCAACTCGCACAGACTCGCAAGTCGCAATGTCGGCCAGTGACATGATCGCCACCTCGGTGGTGCCGCCGCCAATGTCGACGACCATGGAGGCGGTTGGCTCGACGATCGGTAGCCCAGATCCGATGCCGGCAGCCATGGGCTCCTCGACGAGGTAGACGCGACGCGCCCCGGCTCGTTCAGCTGAGTCAAGCACCGCTCGCTTCTCAACCTCGGTGATGCCTGATGGCACTGCGATGACGACACGCGGCCCAATGATTCGACCGCGGCCCGAGACTTTTCGGATGAAGTAACTCAACATTGACTCGGTGATCTGAAAATCACTGATCACACCATCTTTGAGCGGACGGATAGCGGTGATGGATCCCGGTGTCTTGCCGAGCATCTCCTTGGCCGTCCAGCCAACAGCATTTCCGTTATTCAGTACCCGTGTCGTACCCCGCTTCACGGCGACGACCGATGGCTCGTTGAGCACGATGCCTTCGCCGCGCACGCATACCAACGTGTTGCACGTCCCCAGATCGATTCCCATGTCCACACTGAACCAACTCAGCAACTTGTCGAACACCTGGTACTCTCCTCGATGATCACCGCACCGCCCACCGGGGGCTTCCCAGCGGGAATGGGGATCATACGGGATTCAGTTACTGACCGTCGACCAGTTCCAGAGGGCCCCCGCCCTGTCCATCGACGGTCTTGGAGTATTCGGTGTTGGTCAGGACCATCCACGCAACGCCGCCGAGCAGCAGAATCGTTGCCACAAGAAGCAGTCCTGTAAAGACATCCGGCTTCGCCGCTCGAACCGCTGCTGATGGGTTGAACTGCGACATCGGGTTGTCTAGTCGCGTCCCTTGATGGCGTAGGCAGTAGCACCCGGGCTCACCAGACCACGACCTTCGCTCTCAAGCGTCACTCGCCCGATGGAGCGGTTGATGTCAACTTCTTCGACTTGGAATCGTCCGAGGAAGGTACCGTCCTGACCGATCGTCATGATCCAGTCCTCTTGGATGCCGTCGCGGGAGCCTGCGTTGATCTCAGCAAGAACGGCGCCGCCCTCACGAGCAACGGCGAGAATCGTCGCCGTCAGCGTGCGATCCGGGGCCACACCCGCGCCCGAGTCGGCCACGGCGTCAATTTCACCGTACCGCGCGACATAGGTGTCAATGGTTGTCTGCAGCGAAGCCAGTTCCTTCTGGAGTCGATGCCTCTCTTCGCGAGCCTTTCGCTCCGCTGCGCTGGCCGTCTCGTATTCCGAGCGAACCTGCCGCAGTTTGTCCTCGATCTCCATGACGGCCTGCTCTGCATCCACAATGCGATCGCGCAGGTCGTAATTCTCGGTCACAAATCGTTCCTTGATGCGGCTGTTCACATCGCTGGCAGCAGCGAGTGCCTGCATGTTGGCATTGCACTGGGCAAGCTCCGCCCGCAACTGCCCGGCCTGTGACTGAATGGTCTCGGCGCGAGTGCGGGCATCGCTCTGTTCCCGCTGCAAACGATTGACGATCACATCGCGTCCATCGATTTCCTGCTGCATCTGGGCCCGCTCGGCAATGAGGGCTTGCTGGGCCTCAGCAAGTTGCGTGGACACCAATCGCCGTTCGTTCTCCGACTTCTGGTATTTCGCCCGCCAACTGTCATCGTTGACCGTGTAGACGGCTACCAGTGGCACCATGGCCACGGCTGCAAGGGTCACGAGCACGATAAAAATCTTGGTGAGAATATGCACTGTCGTATCCGACCTCGCTGAGACGTCCTCGCTAAGAAATGAGGGCCGCTCCTACCCAAGAGAAGCCCTTCGAGGGCATGCGTTGTACCACCGACAGCATAGGCCTGTCAATCTGCCGTCGCCAGCGCATCGGCATCAAGGATCTGCAAAACGGCACTGGCGGCCGCAACCTGCACCAAGGGGTCCTCGTCAGCCAGGAGAACCGCTAAAGGACCAAGATTCAATTGGTTTCCCTGCGAACCAAGAACGGCCGCCGCCTGTGCCCGCAATCCGGGCTCATGGTGGCTCGTAAAGGGGAGGACAGCATCAATGGGCACCGCTGCAGGGGCCAACTCCGCAACCGCACCCGCCGCGACAAGCCGCACCTCGTCGCCGTGCCTCCCCGGAGAGATCCCCGCGGCCAGATCCCGAAGGTTGGCAGAAACATCCTTGTCGCCAAGCCGCCCGGCGATCTGGCAAGCCAAGGCGGTCGCCTCGGCCTCCTCAGCACTGCTGAAGATGGCAGCTCGAATTGTCTCCAACTCCTGTCGTTCCCCAAGTTGCACCAGCGCCTCGGCCATCTGGAGGTTCACGAGTCGGCGGCGGATCGGGGAGACGCCACGCATCGGCTTCTGAACGGCAGCCCGCAGCATCGACACGGCCGACGGGTTGCCGAGGCGGCCAAGAACCATCGCGGCGTTGGCACGCCACTCCGGTTCATCGCTTGCCAGCATCATCGCCAGGAGGGACAGATCCACTGACTGACCGCAGCGGTGCAGCGCATACATTGCCGCCGTGCGAACAGAAAGTGATTCGTCCAACAGGAGCGGCTCGAGGAGTGTCGCCAGATCGCAGAGTTCCGCATCACCGACCGTCACGGCCGCAACAAAGCGAACCCCGCGGTTCTCGTCGCCCAGCGCCACGAGCGATGCGCCTCGAAGCGCATCGGCGGGACCTTCCCGCAACGCCTCAACGGCGTTGGCACGCAGACGAGGATCCTCGGCAGAAGCGGCTTGCGTGAGCACGCCCATCGCGCGGTTGTAGACCGTCTTGCCGCTGACCACCATGGGAACAACCGGCCGTTGGGCCGGCAAGCCATCTGTGTTTCTTGTTGCAGACTGGTCGCTCGAGCTCCAGGGCTCGCTGCTCGCCCGCTGCATGGCGCGGTCCCCGCAGCCCGCAATTGCGAACCAACAGGTGATGAGGATCGTCATTCTCCAGAACATGATTCGGGCTCCGAGCAAAGCGGTAGAAGCCGGGCGATGACCAGAAGGATACCGCCCAGAAGGGAGAACCATGCAACACCGTCGCCCACGAATCTCGCAATCGGCCTGCGATCGTCCGATGTCGCTTCCACAAGCCATGTGCCGTGGGAACGCATGAGCGGAGACTCCTTCGCCGTCGGCCCAGTTGCGTGCACAGCCCCCTCGCTGTCAATGAGGCAACTCACACCCGTATTGGCGACTCGCACCATCGGGGTGCGGTTGGTGATGCACCGCATGCGTGCTTCAAGTACATGCTGCAATCGCCCCGCATCGACCGATCCAAACCAGCCATCGTTGCTGAGATTGATCAGCAGATCCGCCGCACGATCGCCGGACTCAAAGCACAGCGCACGGCAGACCCAGGGGACCGTGTCCTCAAAGCAGATCGGGGTGGCGAGGCTCGCTACCGTGCCATCCTGCCGCACAAGCGAGAGCCTCGTCGCTTCGTCGCTTGCCGTCAGGTCGAAGAGCATCTCGGTTCCGGCAATCTGGCGAGCCCACTCGCCCACCGCGGGCCAGTATTCGAGATACGGCATGCGTTCGCCAATTGGTGTGAGAAAGATCTTGTCGTATCTGGAGGTTGAGGCTCCTGGAGAGATAAGTACTGCCGAATTGAACTGCTGCTCGAATGTCGCCCGCAGTCTCTGGCCGTCCTCCTGGACTGCCGCATCAATCCATGTCTGCGTACCCACAAGCAAAGGTCTGCCGATCGACGCAGCGAGTTGTTCAGCGACGATTGACCACGACCAGAGCGCTTCGAAGGACTCCGGCGACGGCAGGAAATCCGCCATCGACACTTCGAAGCCAGCCCCGGGGAGCATTGTCTCGGGCCAGACCACGACATCCGCCTCGGTCAAGTGTGGTGACGTCACGGTCAACGAGATTGCCTCGGCCACATCCTGTTGTTGTTGTTCCCAAGTCCAGACCATCTTGTTGGTCTGCGGCACATTGGTCTGCACGATCAGGACCGAGGTGGAAGCGCCACTGTGTTCTTCCCGCAGCCGCCAGAATCCATACCCCCACGCGACCATCATCAAGGCGAGCACGGCGACCGCAGTCGAGCGATCACCCGATCGCCAGTCGGCGAGCACGCCGCTGATGGAGATGGCGAGCAGACTGACCAGCCATACACCACCGAGGTCGGCGATCTGCGCAAGAGGCATTCCAACCAGTGAACTTCCGGCGAGAAACCACGGGTATCCGTCAAAGATCACGATGCCCCGAAGGCACTCCAGAGCAACCCAGAGCACGGGCGCAAGCACTGCGGAGGGCAAACGGCGAAGGCACCCCTTGGCGGCGACGAATCGCAGCAGCAGGCAAAAGGCTACGGGCCACGCCGTCATGTAGATCGCCATCGCCACCCATCCGGCATGGGCGATCGGGCCGACCCATCGTTCCAACCAGAGCCAGAGGGGAATCTGCATCACCGCCACCCAGATCACGGCGTGGGAAGCCCGCCGCGCCCGGCGAGCGATGAGGATGAGCGCAGCGGGCCCAATGATGGCCGCTACCGCAATCTGCAGAGGAGCGGCCGCCAGCGCAGTGCAGATCGATGCCACCAACGCGGAGGCGGCGATGCGGGGCCATCGCCAACCTTGGTCGTCATGCATGGATTACTTGCCCGTGTAGTCGATGATGCTGGAGATTTCGCTTCGCAGGTCGTGCCGTGACACCACCCGATCGACGAATCCACACTGCAGGAGGAACTCTGCTCGCTGGAACCCCTCGGGCAGATCCTGTTTGATCGTCTGCTGAATGACGCGGGGACCGGCAAATCCGATCAACGCGCGAGGTTCGGCAAGGATGACATCTCCGAGCATGGCGAAACTGGCTGTGACGCCGCCTGTCGTCGGGTCAGTCAGTACTGAAATGAAGAGTCCACCCATCTCCTCGAACCGCGCCAGTGCTGCAGCGGTCTTGGCCATCTGCATGAGCGAGAGTCCCGACTCCATCATGCGTGCGCCACCCGATGCCGAGACGATCACCAGCGGCATGTCCTGGTCGGCAGCCGCCTCGACTGCGCGGCAAATCTTCTCGCCAACAACACTGCCCATCGAGCCACCAAGGAACGTGAAGTCCATGACAGCGACCATGGCCTTTCGGCCTTTGATGAACGCCTGCCCACACTGGATCGCGTCTCGGAGGCCAGTCTTCTTGTACGCTGCCTCCAGACGCTCGGGGTAGGACTTCAAGTCGACAAAGGAGAGCGGGTCCTGCGGCGAGAGATCCTCATCCATCGGTTCGAAGGTGCGCGGATCGCACAGTTGTTCAAGCCGTTGCGTGGAGTTGACACGGAAGTGGTGAATGCATTCCGGGCAGACCCAGAGGTTGTTCTCGACGCTGCGTCTGAACAGTATTGCGCCGCATTCGCCGCACCGCATCCACAAGCCTTCGGGAATGCCCCGTCGCCGCGCTGGCGAAGTCGGTTCGTCGGCCCATGTTTGTGTGGCTGTTTCTGGCATGTCACCTCTCTGGAACACGCCGAGTTGACCTCGCGTGCTGGCGGGCATGATCCCGGCATTGGATCGTCCAAGCAAAGGGAGTACCTCCGTTTTTTCAAAAAAACGCACCGAATCGTCCCTCACCGGCGAAGAGAGGCGATGGACGAGGCGTAGTCATCGGACTTGAAGATGGCAGAGGCCGCAACGAGCACATCACAGCCAGCCTCTCGGCAGGCCGGGGCGGTCTGCGGCGAGATTCCCCCATCCATCTGAAGACGCTGATCGGAGCGCAAGGTTCCTGCAACGGCCGCAGTCTTCGGCAGCACATCTGCGATGAATGATTGCCCGGCGAAACCTGGATTGACGCTCATCACCAGCACGAGATCGAATGCGTCGATCATCGATGCGATGGCATCGACGGGCGTCGGTGGGTTGATGGCTATGCCGGCGGTGAGCCCGGCGGCGTGGATCGCGGCGCAGACCTCGCGTGGATCATCGTCCGCTTCCACATGCAGCGTAAGGTGATCTGCGCCGGCCTCTGCAAAGGGGACGACATACATCATGGGGTTGGAAACCATGAGGTGCACATCGAGCACGGTGTCGGGCAATCTGTTGCGAAGTGACCGGCAGATCGCCGGGCCCATCGTGAGGTTCGGAACGAAGTGCCCGTCCATGACGTCAAGGTGAAGAAGGTCTGCGCCGCCGGCGACGACCTCTTCGCACTCGTCGCCAAGCCGAGCGAAGTCTGCGGAGAGAATGGAAGGCGCAATGAGAGGCAGAGTGTCGGGTGTCCTCAGCAGCGACATGGAGGAATCAAGCGATGTCACTGCGACGAGACAGCCTGTCGTTGCATCTGCCGCCGGTAGTTGTCGAGTGCTTGCTTGTAGGGCGGCTTCTTCAACTCGGACGCGGCGAAGTAGGCTTTCTTCTGGAACGCAATGGCCTCTTCGATCTCGCCGCGGTGGAACTTGACCGTTGCCATGACGGAGAGGTACTTCGGGTCCCCCTCTCGCTTCGCGTTTTCCATGGCACGCAGGGCGGCAAGCAAGGCGAAATCCAGATCCCGGTTTGCATCGGGGATGTCCGGGTCATTCACCACCGTGTCGGCAAACCATGTGAGGAGTTCCGGATCGTCCTGCTGCCGGTCCTTCAGAACCCCGGTCGCCCAGAGATAGGCCATTTCGGGCTCGCCGCGGTGCAAAAGCATCGACTTGAACTGTTCGATGTAGAGGTCCGCAAAGATGACAGGGTCGATTTTCCTGGCCTCCTCGAACTGCAGGTCGGCCTGTTGCCAGTTTCGACCCTTCAGGTTCCGACGAGCCGCTTCGATGAGGGGCCGCGCTTTCTCTTCCTTCGCCTGGTCGTATCGTCCGGTCATGACCTTGGCGAGCACGCTCTCGAATTCCTCGGAAAGCGGATGCCCAATGAATTGAATCGACCCCCCCCTGTCAACCACAAAGGCTGTGGGAATGCCATTCTTCCCGGCGGCCTTCATCCAGGCACGCTCGGTTGCGCCGCGGTGATCGATTCCTACGGCGTATTCCATATTCGAACCCTGCTTGCGAACAAACGGCTCGACGATCTCGAGATCTTCGCTGGTGATACCGATGATCGACAATCCATCCTGCCCATATGTTTCCTGCAACTCAGTCAGGTGAGGTATCGATTTCTTACAAGGTCCACACCAAGTCGCCCAGAACTCGACGACATAAACCTCGGCCTCTGCCGGGTCGAATTCACCCTTGACCCATTCAGCGACATCCAGTCCCGGGGCCGGGTCACCAACGGAGAGTTGCTTGCGTCGCTGGCCAAGCGCGACGGGTGTTGCCATGAGCAGGGAGACGAACATGACAAGCATCAGGTGGTAGAAACGCATGGGGATACCTCCATGGCTGATTATAGGAAAAAAGCGGTGTCGGACACCATTTCTTGTTCTTATTCGTCCAACGCCTCTACTGCGGGGAGAGCCGCACCTTCCAGCACCTGCAGGCTCGCGCCGCCGCCCGTTGAGATGTGGGTCATGTCGCCGGCAAGACCAACTGCGTCTACGGCTGCGGCCGTATCACCACCGCCGATGACACTGACGGCACCTCTCCTCGTAGCCTCCGCGACGGCTTCGGCGATCTTCCTCGTTCCCTTGCCGAAGGGTGCGATCTCACACAGCCCCATCGGACCATTCCAGATGATCGTGCGGGCTTCAAGGAGAACCTCTGAATACCGCTTGACGGTTTCTGGACCGATGTCAAGTCCCATCCAACCTGTTGGAATGGGATCCGAAACGACCTGCGATGGCGTGCCCGTAACTGGCTTCTCTCCAACCACATGATCGTGCGGCAGGAGGAACTCCGTCGTGCCCGAAGTGGCCGATGCGAGCATGGAAGCCGCCTCATCGAGCCGATCGCGCTCAACGAGACTCTCGCCCACCCCAATTCCCTCCGCAGCGAGAAAGGAATAGGCCATCGCTCCCCCAACCAGAATTGCATCGACCCTGCCGAGAAGATTGGCGATGACACCCATCTTGTCGGACACCTTTGCGCCGCCCAGTACGGCGACACTCGGCTGTTCCGCGTGCTGGAGCAGATCTTCGAAGTATGCCAACTCGGTCGCAAGCAGGAAGCCAGCGGCTCGCGGCTTGCCTACCATCGCCTGAGGTACAGCCACCATCGATGCGTGTGAGCGATGCGCAGTCCCGAATGCGTCGTCGCAGTAGATGTCCCCGAGAGATGCCAGTGACGCGGCAAAAGCTGCGTCCCCCTGCTTCTCCCGCGGATCGAATCGGAGGTTCTCGAGCAGGACGATATCGTGCCCTTGGAGTTCGGCGGCATCGACAATCGGATCATCGCCAGGGACGAAGACCTCGTGATCGATCAACGCAGCGAGCCGTGCCGCCACCGGACGCAGGCTCAGTTCGGGTTCGAATCCAACACCTGCCGGACGGCCGAGGTGACTCATGAGCACCAGCGACCCGCCTCGGTCCAGGATGCTTCGAAGGGTCGGCAGGGCCCGACGGAGGCGAAGGTCGTCCACCACCGCTCCTCCTTCGATGGGGACATTGAAATCCACCCGAACCAGCACCCGCTTGCCCGCGACATCGACCTGATCGATCGTACGCTTCATGGGCGTATTGTACGCCGTGCTCATGGACCGCCCGATCATCCTCATCTTGGGACCGACGGCCTCCGGCAAGACATCGCTGTCTCTGGAACTTGCAGCGAGACTCCCTGGGGGCGGCGAATGTATCTGCGCCGACTCCATGCAGGTGTACCGCGGCATGGACATCGGCACCGCCAAGCCAAGCCCGGCGGAGCAAGCGGCGGCCCCCCACCATCTGCTGGACATCGCCGATCCCGGGGAAGACGGATTCACGTTGGACCGGTGGCTCGCGGCAGCCGAAGAAGCCATCGCCGACATCCGCAGCCGAGGCGCATGGCCCATTGTCGTCGGTGGCACGAGTCTGTATGCGCAGGCTCTTCTCTTTGGCGTGTTTGAAGGTCCTCCCGCGGACCCCGATCGGCGTGCGGCGATGGAACACTGGGACAATGACAGGCTTGCCGCACACCTGCAGGCCATCGATCCGGAGTCGGCTGCAAGGCTTCACCGCAACGACCGCCGCCGGATGATCCGGGCGATCGAGGTGCATGAGCAGACTGGCACAGCGATCAGCGAACACCAATCGCA
The DNA here is from genome assembly GCA_964546585.1 of uncultured Isosphaeraceae bacterium. Classification (GTDB taxonomy): domain Bacteria; phylum Planctomycetota; class Phycisphaerae; order Phycisphaerales; family SM1A02; genus CAZJKE01. The sequence continues at coordinate 15,543 of CAZJKE010000019.1, forward strand.
GTGGGATGCGGCAGAACCACGGGAGGACGCCGTCATCGTCGGGCTCGACTGGCCGACACCGCTCCTCAACCAACGGATCAATGCTCGCGTACTGACCATGATGGAAAAAGGGCTGGTCGAGGAGGTGGAAACACTTGCGGCCGGTGGCCTGGGGAAGCAGGCCGCGGCAGCATTGGGGTATCGCCAATTGTTTGCATGCCGAGCAGGCACCTGTTCCAAGGAAGAGGCGGTCGAGCAGATCAAGATTCAGACCCGCCGATTTGCCAAGCAGCAGCGATCTTGGCTCCGGCGATTCAGAGTTCTGCCGCGGGCGATCTTTCTTCCCGCAGATTCTTTGTCGCCTCAAGCACTTGCAGCACAAGCAATTACGCATATTCTGGCAGCGACTCTCCCGCCTGCCACCTCTTGACATGTCTTTGCAGGACGATTCAATGGCCCCCCATCGCCGGAGGAATCGACCCCGCAGGACCGATGGAACCGGCGGGCGGGACACATCGGAGCCATGGCCAAGAAGAAGAAAAAGACAACCCGAGCGAAGACCGTCGATGCCACCGGCAAGCATCTGGTGATCGTCGAATCGCCCGCCAAAGCGAGGACCATCAATCGCTACCTCGGTGATGACTACGCTGTCATGGCCAGTGTTGGACACGTCCGCGATCTGCCACCGCGGGCTCCGAAGGGGGTGAAGCAACCCGTGCCAGGAGTGGATCTGGATCATGACTTTGCGCCGACCTACACGGTGCTCAAGGGCAAGGGAAAGATCCTGACCGAACTGCGGCGGGCAGCCAAGGTGGCCGAGGATGTCTGGTTCGCCACTGACCTTGATCGCGAGGGCGAGGCCATTGCGTGGCACCTCGCTGAAGCGCTCAGCGTCGACTCCGCCGAAGCAAAGCGCGTCGTCTTCAACGCTATCACCAAGAAGGAGATCGCGCACGCCTTCGAACATCCCCACCTGATCAACATGGACTTCGTGAGCGCGCAGCAGGCACGCCGGATCCTCGATCGCATTGTGGGATATCAGGTCTCTCCCCTGCTTTGGAAACGGGTCGCTGGTGGGCTCAGCGCAGGCCGCGTCCAGTCGGTTGCTGTCCGGCTCATTGTGGAGCGGGAGCGAGAGATCATGGCGCACATTCCCGACGAGTCATGGTCGGTTTCAGTCCGACTTGCAATGACGCCTGCCACGGCTTCATCGCTGGTGGAGCCATGGGCGGCAATGTTGTCGGAAGTAGACGATCGAGGCCGCGGCCCGACGAAGAAGGACATGAACGCCTTCCTCTCCGAACAGGGCGGGTTCGAGGCAGACCTCATCGAACTCGGGGGCGAGTCCTTCAAGGTCGGCAGAGCCAGCGACGCCGAGGTTGACCTTGACGCGTACCGTGATGAACTTGCCGCCATTGCCGTCGCCGTTGGTCTGCACGAACCGAGTGTCGATATGGAAGAGGACCCGGACGGCAAGGGGCCGGCGGCGAACCGCATGGCGATTCGCGGAGAGATTGCCGATGGCGTTACATACGGTGTCAGCAACATCACCGCAAAGAAGACGACCGTACGTCCGCCCGCGCCATTCATCACCTCGTCGTTGCAGGCTGCTGCGTCGACACAACTCGGGTTCACCGCATCCCGAACGATGCGGGCGGCACAGAAACTCTATGAGGGCATCACGATTCGCGGCGAGGGCCAGGTCGGTCTCATCACCTACATGAGAACGGACTCGACGCACCTTTCGTCCGAAGCGATCACTTCAGTACGGGCATGCATCAAAGACAAGTTCGGCGCGGAGTATCTCCCTGACAAGCCCAATGCCTATTCGTCAAGCGATGCTTCGGCCCAGGAAGCGCACGAGGCCATTCGTCCGACGGACCCGTGGCGGCATCCGGACAAGCTGCCGGGGACAGTCGATGATGACCTCCGCCGCCTCTACCGCGTCATCTGGTCGAGATTCGTGGCTTGCCAGATGACTCCGGCCTTATGGGATCGCACAGAAATCCTCCTCGAGCGACGGGATGAGAACACGGGCGCCGTGCTCCGAACGAGCGGCCGGACCCTCGCATTCGACGGCTTCTACCGTGTCAGCGGCGTGCCCTCTTCAGATACCGAGCAGAATCTCCCTGAGCTTGCCGAAGGAACCGACACTTTTCCTTTCGACATTGCGCCACGGCAGGTGTTCTCCTCGCCGCCGTCCCGCTACAGCGAAGCGTCTCTCATCAAGGAACTGGAGAAACAGGGCATCGGTCGTCCGTCGACATATGCGTCGATCATCGATGTGATTCAGAAACGAAATTATGCCGAGAAGATCGACCGGGCCTTCCACGCAACGGATCTCGGCACCGTCGTCACGGACAAACTGGTAGAGGCGTTCCCGATTCTCATGGGCGTCGAGTACACGCGATCAATGGAAGACCGCCTTGATCGCATTGCCGACGGCGACCTTTCATGGACGGAAATGCTGCATGATTTCTATGGTCGTTTCAGCCAACGGTTGGAGACGGCGTACGAAGAAATGACGCACGCGAAGGCTGAAACGCAGCCAGCCGTTTACAAGTGTCCTGAATGCGGCAGCCGAACGGAGTACAGGTTTGGCAAGAATGGGCGGTTCCTTTCGTGCACCGCCTATCCAGACTGCAAGTACGCCGCCCCGATCGATCGAGATGGCAACCCGACACTGCCAGAGCGGGTGGATGTCGCTTGCCCAGAAGACGGTTCGGCAATGGAACTCCGAAAGGGCCGGTTCGGTCCCTTCCTCGCATCGTTGAACTATCCGGATGTGAAGACGGTCGTGAATCTCGACAAGAATGGTGGCATCAAGTACCCGGCCCAGCCACCGGTAGTCACTGATCTGGAGTGCGAAAAGTGCGAGAGCCCATTGAATCTACGGCGTGGCAAGCGTGGGCCGTGGCTGGGATGTTCGACATTTCCCAAGTGTCGGGGGCGTTTGGGCTGGAAGACGCTCGATGATGATGTGCGAGAGAAGCTCGAAGCGGAACTGGAGGCCTGCGAACACCAGAATCCGAAGGTGGTGATCAAGACACTCTCCGGTGAAATCATCCCGGAGGGCACGCCGGTGAACGATCTCCTCACGCCCGGCGGAGTTCAGGAACTCGAACGCTACGAATAGCGCTTCCCCGACCTACAATCAGGATGTGGAACGGCGCAGCACCCGGCAAATCAGCGTTGGCGACATCCTCATCGGCGGCAGTTCGCCCGTCTCCGTACAGACGATGACGACCGGCCCGACTTCGGAGATTGATGCCTGTGTTTCGGAAATCAACGCACTTGTGGACGCAGGCGCCGACATCGTGCGGGTTGCGGTTCCTCGTCGTGCTGATACCGCGGCGCTGACTGAAGTTCTTTCGCAGGTGACCGTGCCGATCGTCGCCGATGTGCACTTTCATTTCGAGCGTGCCATCGAGGCTGTGGAGGCCGGCGTCCAGAAGATCCGACTCAATCCGGGAAACATCGATGATCGCGACCAAGTACAACGCGTCATCGACGCTTGCCGCCAGAGCGGCATTCCGATTCGGATAGGTGTCAACGAGGGGTCGATTGTTGAGCGGCGTGACAAACAGCAACGACGCGAAGAACTTGCAGCCGTCTTTGCGAACCGCACGTATGGCGGACTGCTTGCGCTGATGATCGCAAAGCTGGAGGAGTACCTCGAACTCTTTGATGAGTGCAACTTCCACGACATCTGCCTGAGTGCCAAGTCGATGAACGCGTTGCTCGCAATTGAGGTGTATCGGGAGATTGCCGACCGATTTGACTATCCGCTGCATCTCGGGGTGACCCACGCAGGCCCTCGCGACACGGGTGCGGTTCGATCCATTGCTGCGCTCGGAACGCTGCTCGCGGAGGGTATCGGCGACACCATTCGAATCAGTTATGCGGGTGACTCTTGTGATGAGGTTGCGGACGGCATTGAACTGCTCTGTTCACTCGGACTCCGGGAGCGATCGTCTGCCGAACTGATTGCATGTCCCACCTGCGGTCGGATTCAGGTGGATTTGGTTTCACTTGTAGAAGATGTGCGAGCCAAACTTGCCGATGACATTGATGTGCCGATCAAAGTCGCAGTCATGGGGTGCGTCGTCAACGGACCCGGCGAAGCGGAAGGTGCGGATGTGGCTGTCTTTGCTGGTGATCGCCGTGGCATCATCTATGTGCAGGGCGAACGCGTGGCGAGTGTCCCCGAGGAGGAGATACTCGATCGGCTCCTGGCGGAGTGCCGGTCGCTTCAGGATCGAGTTCGGAGTGGTGATACTTCGCTCGGCGACAAGGCGGTCTCAATCATTCCGCCCGATCCGCTTCCCCTGCGGCCCACGGTCGAAGGTACCGCTGCCTCGGGCGAAGCATGAAACGCGGCTTCACCATTATTGAGATGCTGGTGATAATCGTCGTCATAGCCATTCTCATGGGGCTTCTGATTCCGGCGATCAGCGGTGGAATCCGGCGGGCGAAGAAGACAACGGAATTGAATGCGATCCGGCAGGTTGGTCTCGCGTGGCAACTGTACAGCGGTTCCAACAGGGAACATCTGATGCCAGGTTTCTTGCGACCGGAGGTGCAGGGCATCTGGGAAGTGGCGTATGCCTATCCGGATGGGAGCATTGTCGAGCCGGCGCCCACGTATGAGGAGGGCCTGCCGAACATGGCCGGCCCGTGGCCGTGGCGGTTGCTTGACCGGATGAATTACGACTGGCGGACGCTTCTTGGGTACGACGACATCGAGTGGAGCGATACGACCGTCGTGGAACATGCGGCCGAGATCGCTCTTTCCCCCGGGTTTGCCTACAACGGGTATTACCTCGGTGGCTGGTGGGAGGCGGAGGGAGCTGGTCGAATTCCCAAACCGGAATTCAATTCGGTGCAACTTGCCGATGGCCGCACGGCAAATGTCGTGGCGACGACTGCCGCGCAGGTACGGAGCCCGGCAGGAGTGCTCGCCTTCATCAGTTGTTTTCGGGCTGAGCCGGGCGTGCATGGACATCTCCCTGACTACACGCCCGGCGCGGACTTGGCGATTCCTCGGTTGCTTGCGGATGTCGAGCAGTGGAACTTGTTGACGGGCGGTAACATCGATGCGTTTGAGTTCACATCGCCCCCCATCGGTCGGTACAACGGCCTGCCCGCAGTTTCATTCGCCGACGGGCATGTGGACGATCTTCCGATTTCCGATCTGACTGACCAGCGACTCTGGATTCCCTCCGCGCAGGAGGTTGCGGGCATTCCCGCCCGCGACTTCAGTCACTCCGAGCAGGGTCACTAGCAACCGTTAGTAGGGGTCACACCCCGGGTGTGTCCCCGGGTGTGATCCCGGGTGTGACCCCGGGTGTGACCCCCTGGGCGGGTCTGGGGGGGGGTCGGCGATATTCGCGTTATTCGGTCTCTTTGCTCATTGAGTGCAACTGGTACCGCAGATTGAAGCGGAGTTGCAGAAGGTCGCGGCGGGAGAGCATCGTCTCATCGATCGACGCGGTCATGGAGGGGAGCCACCGCTCCTCCACCGGCACATACCCAAACGACTGATCAAGCCGCTCGGCCATATCGACCATGTGCCCTGCACCGTACAACACGGCTATCGTCGAATCGTCGTCCGCGTCATCCGCCAACAATCGCTCAAGATCAGCAATCACCGCCTTGTTGCGATCTTCAATGATGACAACATGCAACTCCGGCTCAATGCCCTGCAACACCCTGTCGCTGTCCGGCATCGCAAGCATCTCCATGATCAACAGACGCGCGGTCGCAGATGCCGAACCGCCGGAGATCGCGTCAAGCGCGGGAAACATCTGCATGATGCTGGACGCCAGTTTCGCCGGCAATGACGTGCCCGCCACCGTCTCAAGCAGTTCGGTACTTGCGCCCTCTTCTTCCAGTCGCCTTGCAACCTCATCCATTGTCAGATCGCTGCACTGCCAATCTGGATGATCGTACGGAAGTGAATCCAACTGGAAGGCAAGTCCCAGCACATCAGCCAGTTGCTGTTGAATGTTGCCGCCCTCTTCCGAATCTTCCGAAGCATCGGCAGAAATGCTGCGGCTGATGCGAATGTCAGCAGCTTCGCCCTCACCCCCCGCCGCCCCGTCCGATCCAAGGCTGACCACCGTGACGGTGCCCTCGCCAGCGTCCTGTTCCAACACAAAGAGGTTGCCCCAGGCATCCCGCGACACTTCTCCAAGCCAGACTGAGATGCGGGGATCGATTGCATTCGACTGGCTGATCACATCATCCAGATTGTCAAACGTCACGCCCGATTGTTCTGCCACGCGCTTCGCAACATCGGCTGCAAACTCCAGCGAACGCGTCGTCGACTCGACTCTCTCTTCCATCGTCGCACCGCCCGGAGGACGCGTTCCGGAGGGAGCAACCGACTCGTACAGAACGATGTCGGCCTCCTTCAGCAGCGTGTCAATCACGGCGTAATACTCCGCATCGGCGATGTGCGCAACACCAACGAGCCAGAGGTCCGGATGATCCTCTGCCGCATAGCGGCGGGAGGCGAGTTCAAGAGCTACGACTCCCTCGGCTTCGGAACGCCGCGCCCACTTCGGCGGCTCGGCCTGTGCGATCTGCAACGAGAGGATGGCGGCGACAATCATCACGTCTCATCGCCCTCCTCACCCAAGCCCTGCTGCGCCGCGGCAATCAGCGTCTCAAGCCGACCAATGGCTCGCGAGGACCAACTCCGAAAGAGCATGTAGGGAAAGAGCGTCACAAGCGCAATGATAAGGCCGAATGCGGTCGTAATGAGTGCTGCCGCAATTCCGCCGGCAACATCGGTGGGATCGGACAGCGCCGCCTGCTCGCCCAGAAGGCGAAAGGATTGAATGATGCCCACCACCGTACCGAGAATGCCCAGCAGCGGCGCTGCGGTGATGATCGTCGAAAGCGCAACCATGAAACGATCGATCCGCGGTCGCTGCATTTCAACCGCCTCCATCGCAACGGCATCCGACGCGCCGTGATCCAGCATCGTGCTCGCAACCTCGCCGCAAGGCGACCCATCGCGCCGCACCAGACGCCGAACAGATTCATTGTCACCCCGTCTGAGCGCGCCGTTCAACTCTTCAAGTCGACGAGCCGAAGCGCGGCCATCCACCATCAACCAGAACCAGCACCGCTCCAGAATCAACGCCAGACTTGCAATGCTCAAAATGAGCAGCGGAATCATGACATATCCACCACGCTCAAGCAGCAATCCCGTATCGCTCAGGAAACTGTCGATCATGTGGGGATTGTAGAGCCGCGCCGTATCCCTACAATCGGGGTATGTCCAGTACCTCCACGACCCAACCTCCGCCAGCCCTGCTGCACGCAGCGGCTTTGATCGAGAAGGAACTGGAAAAACGCGTCCAGAACATCGACCTGCCGCCCAATCTGAAGAAAGCCGCGCATCACGCAGTACTCGGAGGTGGCAAACGCGTACGTCCATCCCTCACGCTCCTCTGCTGCGAGGCAGTGGGTGGCGAGGCCAACGATGCACTCTCGGCCGCCACGGCCGTCGAGTTCGTGCACTGTTTCAGCCTTGTCCACGACGACCTGCCGGCTCTTGATGACGACGCAATTCGCCGCGGCCTGCCAACACTGCACATCAAGGCGGGCGAGGCCATGGCCGTGCTGGCGGGCGATCTTCTGCTTGCCATGGCGTTCGAACAGATTGTCGCCGACGGCTCACCTGACGGGAGGTCCGCGGCGCTCACTCGGCTCTTGACGAATGCAACAATTCACACGGTCATCGGTCAGGTGTACGACACGGTCGGCGGCTTTCCGGCGCATTTGGATGCCGAGGGCCAACTCGATCTCATGCATCGGAACAAGACAGGTTCGCTCATTCAGGCCGCCTGCGAAATGGGTGCAGTCTGCGGCAGTGCTACCGAGTCAGACAAGAACGCAATCACAGCGTTCGGCCGCGCCGCCGGGCTCATGTTCCAGATCGTCGATGATCTCATCGACATTGATGGGTGTCCGGATCTCGTAGGCAAGGCTGTCGGGAAAGATGCGGACATGGGCAAACTGACATTTCCAGGTGTTGTCGGTGACAAGGCCTCCCGCGACGCCATCGAGACCCTTCGCCGAGTCGCCGCAGACGCAATAAAATCGCTGAATAATCGGGGAGAAGACCTCAAAACGGTCACGGAATGGATGGCCCAACGAACCCATTGAACCTACCCTGTGTAGTTCCTGAGCGCGACAATGCCCCAGAACCTTCTTCAACAGATCGAATCGCCGGAGGATGTGCGAGCCCTGTCCGTCGACCAGTTGCCCGAACTGGCCGCTGAGGTGCGGCATGCCATCTACGATCAGGTCAGCCGAACGGGCGGCCACCTGGCCCCAAACCTCGGTGTCGTGGAGTTGACCATCGCGCTCCACTATGTCTTTGATTTCGCCCGGGACCGGCTGCTCTTCGATGTGGGGCACCAGTGCTACCCACACAAACTTCTGACCGGACGAAACCACCTCCTGCCGAAACTCCGGCAACGCGGCGGCATGGCCGGCTTTCCATGCCCAACCGAGTCCGCCTATGACCTCTTTGCCGTCGGTCACGCCGGCACGGCCGTTTCGACAGCCGTTGGCATGGCGCGGGGAGACACGCTGACCGGAGAAGCTTTCGACCCGTCGGAGAATCCCGATGGCAGGCGAATCGTGTCTCTTGTCGGCGATGCGAGCGTCGTCAATGGCCTTGCGATGGAAGGACTCAACAACGCCGGCACGCTCAATCGACAGTTCCTGGTCGTGCTCAACGACAACGGTATGGGCATTGCCCATCCCCAAGGCGCTGTCGCTGGGTATTTCGACCGCCTTCGCGTCGGTTCGACCTACCGGCAGATGAAGAAAACTGCGAAGGATGTCATGCGTCGCATGCCGGGCGGTGGCGCCATGGGCCAACTCTCCCATCGACTCACTGAGATGCTGAAGGATGCCGTCCTTGCTGATTCATGGTTCGAACACTTCGGCCTTCTGTCGGTCGGACCAATTGACGGACACGACATCCCTTCGTTGATTGACACGCTGTTGGAAGTGAAGGATGTCGATCGCCCCCTGCTTCTCCATGTCCATACCGTCAAAGGGAAGGGCTACGACTTTTCCGAAGAGAACGCCGCGGCATTCCACGCATCGCGACCGTTTGTCATGGAGGACTGCGGCAGCGTGGCTGTCGCCTCAGCCGACCGCAGTTTCACCGGGGCATTCGCCGATGCACTTTGCGACCTGATGGATCGTGACGAGCATGTCGTCGCTTGCACAGCCGCCATGCCGGACGGAACCGGCATTGAAAAGGTGCTGGAACGACACCCGCGGCGTTCGTGGGACACCGGTATCTGCGAATCCCACGCCATGGACATGATGGCGGGACTTGCCCGGTGCGATCGAAAGCCATTCTTCGCGGTGTACTCGACATTCCTGCAACGAGCATTCGATCAGGCATTTCAAGAAGCGTCCCTGCAAGGTCTCCCTGTTCGCCTTTGTCTGGATCGCGCCGGCCTCGTCGGCGGCGACGGCGCTGTGCACCACGGGTTCTGCGACATTGCGCTGCTCAGAGTCCTGCCGGGATCGATTCTCATGGCCGCGATCGACGAACCCACCCTTCGCGCATCACTGGACTTCATGGCCGACTGCGAATCCGGAATCTCCGCTGTGCGATATCCCCGTGACGCGGTGCCAAACCTGCAGGACGAATGTGAACCGTTCACGCTTGGCAAGGCAGCAATGCTCGTCGAATGCGAGGAGCCAAGCGTTGTCGTACTGGCATATGGCGCACCGGCGAATGAATCCATCGAGGCGGCGAAACGGCTTCGTGGTGACTGCGATGTTGCGGTGTACGACGCACGGTTCGCCAAGCCCGTTGACGGTGACCTGATCGAAAGCGTCGTCTGCCGCGACATCCCCATCATCACGGTCGAGGACCATTCGCTGACAGGAGGTTTCGGTTCGTGCGTACTTGAAGAAGCGTCCAGACGCGGACTTGACTGCCGCCGCATTCTGCGGCTCGGACATCCAGAGCGATGGATCGGACACGGCTCACGCAGCGAGCAGTTGAAGGAGGTCGGGATCGACGCCGACGGCATCGTCTCCGCCATTCGCCGCATGTGCGATTCGACACACGGAACGGAACACGAGGCAGAAATCGTTACGGTTTCGAAGTAACAGTCACATGTCGGTTCTCGTCATTGAACACAGTGAACTCACCGGTGCGGAACGGCTCGGGCGGCACCTGATGGACTTGGGCGTGCCCATGGACATCGTGCGAGTACACCGCGACGAAGCACTGCCGAACGACCTCGACGACATCGACGCAGTTCTCTCCTGCGGTGGACCGCAGAGCCCGTTTGTTAGTGAGCCCTGGCTCGAACAGGAGTTGGACCTGCTTCGAGAGGCCGATGCGAGGCAACTACCCCTGCTCGGCCTCTGTCTGGGCAGCCAACTGCTGGCCCGGGCGCTTGGCGGTGAAGTAGTGGAATTGCCCGGTGGCCCCGAAATCGGATGGTTCGATGTTCATCTGACGGCCGGCGGTCGAGAGGATGTGCTGCTCGCCGGTCAGCCATGGTCTTGGATGCAACTTCACTGGCACGCATGGCAGGTCGAGACGGTGCCATCAGGTGCACGCGTGCTGGGTTCGAGTGATGGATGCGCAATCCAGATGTGGGCACGCGGCATGGCGACCTACGGCATTCAGTTTCACCCAGAGTGCGACATCACGACCCCCGTCGCTTGGGCTGGCGACGACACGGATATGCTGCGAACAGCGGGCATGACGGCGGAGATGATTCAGCAGCAGACCGAAGTTCACTTCGATACGTACCAACGTCTGACGAACCGGCTCTATGAGGCCATCGCCAGCCTGCTCTTTCCCTCAAAGCACAGACAACCAGCGTGAGTGATCCCGCTCCCGAGTATCTGCAGCCGTATCGGGATGCAGTTGATGAACACGGCGGAACATTCGAAGCAACGCTCTGGCGAAAGAGGGATGGGCAGCGGCGCAGGTTCGACGCCATGTGCCGACTCGTGGACTTCACATCCTGCAGCGTGCTGGACATCGGATGCGGGATCGGCGACTTCGCGTCCTTTCTGTTGGAGAGAGGCGTCGCGTACGGTTCGTATCGCGGCATTGATGCGATGGGTCCCATGATTGATTCTGCTCGCGAGAGGAATCTGCCCCGAACTTCCTATGTGATGGGAGATGTGGTGGCCGACGCGGCGCTCATCACCGGCGGGGACTGGATTTCTTTCTCCGGCACGCTCAATGCCATGGGCCAGGACAGGGCCATGACGATCATCCGCCGAGCATGGGAAGCCGCATCCATCGGTGTCGTATTCAACTTCCTTTCCAACCGGCCTGCCCCACCGAGCGACGAGGATCTCTCCCCTGCATCGAGATTCGACACCCTTGAATTGCTCACCATGGCATTCGACTTCGGCGGCCGGGTCGGATTCCTGCAGGATTACCTTGGCTGCCACGACGCCACGATCGCCATTTCGAAAGAAGGCAATACAAGTATTCCCGGCAGGCGTTAGCGTCTACCATGGGAAACAAGGAGAATAGCCACCATGGAGAAGACAACGGACCCCACCAACAAACCCACGACGATTCGTGTCTTGGCAACCACCGGCGGGTTCAGAACATTCGTCGCGTTTCTCGCGGCGCTACTCATCTTCCTTGTTGTCTTTCTCGTGGGCATCATCGCTGGCGCCGCGGGTACCGCGGCAGCAACACAGGACAAGGGGGTGGTGCAAGTCAAGACGATGCATGATGGCGGCCGGGATGTTGTGGCCATCCTTGATGTCAGCGGTGTCATCAGTGGAGCGACAGCAGACTATGTACGCTCGGCCGTCGATGGGATGCTTCTGGACGAGGACATTCGCGCTGTCGTGCTTCGCGTTGATTCACCAGGCGGCGGCGTCACCGCCTCTGATGAGATCTGGCATCAGGTCGGTCGCCTGAAGTCCGCCAAACTCCCCATCATTGCCAGTTATGGAGGCCTTGCGGCATCCGGTGGGTACTACATCTCGTGCGGCGCGGACACGATCATTGCGCAGGAGACAACCATCACCGGCTCCATCGGCGTCATTGCAAAAGTGCTGACATTCCAGGGACTACTTGAAAAACTCGGTGTTGCGCCAGTAACTCTTGTCGCGAAGGGTTCTCCCGACAAGTCAATTGCCAACGATGTCTTCCGAACCTGGGACGCCAAGGACAAGGCCGAGGTCGAGAGCATCCTCAATGCCGCGTACACGATCTTCGCCGATCGAGTTCGCCAGGGGCGCGGCCATGTGATCGAAAGCCCAGCCGCGCTCGCGACCATCGCCGACGGTTCGGTCTACACGGCACAGGAAGCACTTGCCAACGGATTGATCGACGGTATCGGCTACCTCGATGACGCAGTGGTGCTGGCAACAAAGCAGGCTGGATTGGCGGGTTCAGATCCGACCATTCGCCGCTACAAGCGCCGCGTAGCCATGTTCAGCCTGATGGGTGCATCGTCGTCGGAATTTTCGAGCAACGACATCCGGGGCTTGTTGCAGGAACTGACACTGCCTCGCCGCATGTTCATGCTGGATTGAGGGGTAACCGTGCCGGGGTGTTCTGTTCTGGTGACTGTGATTCTGTGCGCAGCCGGTTCATCGGCCAGCGGCAACAGCAACATTCCAGCTGCGATCCAGTCGATTCAAACAGAGTTGCTCTCTCGCCATGTAACGCCGCACTGTTGGGACGCTGCTCGCCCACCCTCCGGTTGGCGACGGCGCAACTGGGGTGGAACCACTGCGCTCGTCGTCGATGCGTTGTTGTCCGCCGGTACACCTCCGTCGACGCCACAGGTCGCCGAGGGAATTGCATTCATCCGCGATGTTGAAAATCCCGGCACCTATGTACTCGCCCTTCGGACCTCCGTATGGTCGCTTCTTCCGCCGCGGTTCGAGGAGGATCTGCAACGGGATACCGCACGGCTTGTGCAAACCATGGGCGCAGTCTGCGGTGGATGGGGATATGAAGATACGCCGCCGCCCCAACTGGCGGATGCATCGCCTTCGGTTCGGCAATTCGGCATGCTGGCATTGCGTGCGGCAGCACGGCGCGGCCTAAGCGTGCCGCAGGGGTGCTGGGTTTCCATTGCCAGAGCAACGCTCACTACCCAGCAACCCGACGGTGGTTGGAGTTATTACCGGGATCCTGGACGGCGACTGCGAACCACGGGCTCCATGACATCTGCCGGGCTCAACTGCCTGCTGGCGGTTGATGAAATACTAGGGCCTCGTCTCAACAGGAAGGACCGCACGAATCTGGAACGGGGTATCGCCGGCGGTGTCGCGTGGCTCGATGCCAACTTCACGTCCGACCGCAATCCGTTCGGCACGAATCCTGCCTATTACCTGTATAGCCTTGAGCAGGCGGCGATGACATGCGGCACATTCTCTCTCCGCGGGCATGATTGGTATCGCGCCGGGGCGGCTTCGCTCATCAGTCGACATTGCACCGGCAGTTCTGTCCGCGGCAGTACGATCGATCTTGCATTCGCTCTGCTCTTTCTCTCCCGCGGATTGGCACCTCTGGCCGTGCAGGAACTTGTGCAACCTGCATCCCCCATCGACCACTGGAGGACATGTGACCGCCTGACGACCCGTTTGAGCACGATGATCGAGCGTCCTCTGTCCTGGCGGCGCATTCATCTGGAAGATGAACTCGATGCCCAACTCGCCTCGCCAGTGCTGTTGCTGCAGGATGCATCGCTCTTGCAAACCGCCGGTGAACGCATGCAGAGGTTCTTCGCTCGCGGCGGAACGCTGCTGGTTCTCTCGGATCGGCGAGGCGCGATGACAACGATCGACCGCTGTATCGAAAAGATGCTTCCGCATGCGGAACGCCATCGCACCGACGCCGATCACTGGTCGCGGAGTCTGCAGCGGCAGGCTCCGGGTGTCAATGTCACGGCGTGGAACGATGGCCTGCGGGACCGCATTCTCTTGGTGCCCGGCAATCCTCGCACGCTGCTCAAAGAGGACTCGCCTCTGGAGCATGCACTGCACAACATCATGCTCGGCTGCGCCGAGTTGCACCGCTGGCGAGCCGGTGGGCGGGACGAGGCGCCGGTACCCAACCTGCCGCCCATCAGCGTCGCCCGTCACAACGGACGGTGGGATGCCGATCTTGCGGGGCTGCGGCGGTTGGGTGCGAAAGTGATCGACATGCAGAGTGCCGCCGGGCCAACGCTGGTGATACTGGGTGGGATTGCTGCATCGGAAGCGACTGAAGATCTTGCGAGCGATGTGTTGGCCGCAGCGGAGCGCGGTGCGGCGGTGTTAGTCGAGACGATTGGCGGCCAAGCGGGTTTCGCACGCTCGCTGCGGCGATTGATTGAAGATCGTCTTGGCCGCAAGGCCACCACGCTGGATCACTCACCGGATGTTTCTTTCCGGGGGTGGACGATATTGACCGGCGCCGATCGGCCGAAAATGGCGAGCCTGCCGGTGGAATCTGGCAGGATCGTGTTTACCGATCTCGATGTGCGGAATGCATTTCTCAATCATCCTTGTTGGGGTGTCCACGGGTATGACGCGGCGGCCGCGGAGGCCATTCTGCGGCGGCTTGCTGCACCGGGGTAAACTCCACCCATGAGCGTCCCGCGGTGGTTGTTTCTGGTGCTGACCGTGGTTGTTGCGGCAAGTGTCGGCATCATCGTCGGGGAGCGGCAACGCGATGCGTCCACCGCCCTCCTGTTGCAGTCCACTTCTTCTACCGACCGGCTTGCCGGGGTGAGTCGTTTGGATGCCGAACAACTCGACCTGGCCGGTGCATTGCCGTTGTTGGCGCCGCTTCTTGCAGATGCCGATCCGCAAGTTGTAGACCGCGCTGCGGAGGCTCTTGTGCGTGCGGCTGCTGCCTCTGGCGATCTTGAGAGGCTTGGAGATCTCGCTCAGTCCCATCCCCTCTTTGGCTCGGCGGTCTGGTGGGCGTCGCGGGCAGATGATGTATCCCGGGACGTCACGCCATATGTACAGATTGCTGGTGACCCTGACATCGAACCGTGGATGCGGCGTCTTGCCTCGCTGCACTGTGACACGCTCTCCGATTCCTGCGCGGATGAGTTGGTCGCGCTTCCGCCCCGTGATCGAGACGGCAGCGTGGCTATGGCCGTTCTCGCCGTGCAGCGCCACGGCCGCGATGACATGTTGATCGAGGCTTGGCTGAGGAGTCCCGATGTGGACAAGCGAGAAGCTGCGACGCTGCTCGCCGCCATGCAGGGAGAAAACGTGGCTTCGCTGAGCGCCGCCGCGGAACAGGAGAGCAATCCTTCGGTGCGAACGCTCATGCTGGTCTGCGGCGGAGCGGACTCTGCCGCCGCGCTTCGTACCCTTCACGATCCAGACGGATTGATCGATCCGGATCATGCGCTCGCGGCCCTGTGTGTTGATCGAGAGGTGTTTCTGCCGCTGGTGATCAAGACGGCCAGGGAAAACCGGTGGTCCTGTCCTGAGCATGCTGTCGAGCTCGCTCGTCACTTCGCGCCAAGGGCGACTGGAGGCATCCCAACGCTCATGGCATTGGAAAATCGCGATCGGTGGTGGTCGCTGGTCGCTTGCGGGCTCCTGCTGGAGGACCGATGATGGCCGACATGACGCAGGAAGACCGGACAATCTCTCTGAGCGTGACGATGATGCCTCGCGACTCCAATGTCTACGGGACGATCTTCGGCGGCGTCATTCTCTCCTATCTCGACCAGTCGGCGTTTATCGAGGCAAGGCGGCACGGTCTGCATCGATGGGTCACCGCTTCGGTGGACCGGGTCGACTTCAGAAAACCGGTATTCATCGGTGATGTTGTTCGGTTTCTGACCCGCACAGTTCGCACCGGCACAACCTCGGTGACCGTTGATGTCGCCGTGGAAGCCGAGAGGTTTGACTGCGGTGAACGCGTCATCGTGACCGAAGCCACGCTCACGATGGTAAGCGTGTGCGAGAACGGCAAACCCATCCCCTTCGGCGACTCCGATCAGGAGGCATCGTGACCGCACCGAGGATTGCCGTCCTGTTCAGTGGCGGCGGACGAACGGTCCTGAACCTGCTGGATCACATCGAGGCGGGAACATTGAACGCGACGATTGATCTGGCGATCTGTTCACGAAGTGGAACAGATGGGGAGCCGCGGATCGCGGCGAAGGGGCTCGGTGTTCAGGTCGTTCGAGGACCGGGAGACTCAGCCGAGGTCGGCAATCGGCGAACCATCGAACTGTTGCGAGCCAGCCGGCCCGACCTGATCTGCCTTTGCGGATACCTTCGGTTGCTGGAGATGGAGGAGTGGATGGGAGGACGCGTGCTCAATATCCATCCATCGCTTCTTCCAAAGTACGGCGGCCGCGGCATGTATGGGATGCGGGTGCATCAGGCGGTGCTGGAGGCCGGCGATACCGAATCTGGCTGCACGGTCCATGTCGTGGATGATCATTATGACCATGGCCCGACGATTCTCCAGTCGACCTGCGCCGTGTTGGAGGGCGATACGCCACAAGATCTGGCCGCTCGCGTTTTCGCTCTGGAGTGCGAGGCCTATCCGGCCGCGATTGCTGGCGTTCTTGAGGGTTCGATTATGATTGACACGGTGGACCGCATGCCATGAGTCAGTCTTCGCGAAGATCCTTTGGTTCGGACTTCAAGCGGTTTTTTCTGCGCGGGCTGGCGGTGCTGTTACCGTCGGTGCTCACGCTGTGGTTGATGGTCAAGGCGTACCAGTTCATCAATTCCGCAATTGCCGAACCGATCAACAAGGGCATTCGTCTGGCTGCTTCCCACATTCCCGCCCTCTATCCGGCTTCATCGGACTGGTTTCCACCTTCGGCCGAAGTGCTTGCCCGCACCGCGGCGGAACGGGGTATTGACTCCGGTGACTTCGCGGGCATGACCGCGCTGGCGTCGGAACTCAGAGTTGCAGAAATCGATGCCTGGTGGGCAGCCCACCCTTGGATGAACCTGCTCGGTCTGCTGGTGACAATCGTCACTGTCTACATCGCGGGCCGTTTCGTCGGCGGGTTTCTCGGTCGCACGATCTACCGCCGCCTTGAGAAAGTCTTGACGGCCGTGCCTGTCATCAAGCAGGTCTATCCTTACATCAAACAACTGATCGACTTTCTTATCGCCGAGGACAAACAAAAACAGTTCAGCCGAGTGGTGGCGGTGGAATATCCGCGCAAGGGCATTTGGTCGGTAGGATTCCTGACAGGGTCGACACTGCGGTCGATCGCCGGGAAGTCGCCGGACAGTGTCACCATCTTCATCCCGAGTTCTCCAACGCCGTTTACCGGGTATACGATCACCGCACCACGAGCGGACATCATCGACCTGCCCATCTCGGTGGAAGAGGCCATTCGATTCGCAGTGAGCGGTGGTGTGCTGGTACCGGACCGTGAGGTCGAGTGCGGGATCGATCCTGCTACCATGGGTACATCGGCCGCGGATTTACCGACGGACACGGAAGAGTTGAGCGACGAATCAGGGAATGCGTAATGCAGATCAACTTGACGACCAAGCACATCGACCCGACACCGACGATCGAAGAGTTTGTCAACGCAAAAGCCGGGAAGTTGACGCGGTACTTCGATCGGATCGAGCAGATCGATGTACTCATTGAGAAAACGACGCGCGGGTTCTCCATCGAGATCATCAGTGATGTCGAACACCACGATCCAATTGTTGGAAACGCGGAGGACGGGGACATGTATGTCGCAATTGATGCTTGTGTGGACAAGTCGGTGCGACAGTTGACCGACCTGAAGAGTCGGCTTCGCGACAACAAGCACCACCGATCGACAGGAGGCAAGGAGCGATGAAACTGCTTGACATAGTCGTCAAGGATGCGATTCTTCCGGAACTCGTGGCGGCGCGTCGAGACGATGCCATCGCCGAGCTCCTCGACGCGCTCATTGCCGCCGGGAAGGTCGAACCCGGGCAACGGGATGAGTTCTTGAAGTCGGTCATTCGGCGTGAGAACAAGGGATCGACGGGCTTTGGTCACGGGGTCGCAGTCCCGCATGTGAAACATCCGGATGTGGAGACCATGGCGATTGCCATTGGGAACAGCGGCGAGGGGATTGAGTTCAAGTCGCTCGATCGCCAGCCAGTGCACTCGATAGTGCTCCTGCTGAGTCCAGAGGACAAGCCGGAAGATCACCTTGACGCCATGGAAGCGATTTTCGGGAATCTCAGTCAGGACACGTTCCGTCGATTCCTGCGGCAGGCGACGGAAGCCGATCAGGTCATCACCCTGCTTGAAGAAGCCGACGCTGCCGCCCGCTGAGCGACGGCATCAATCGATCGCTCTCCGGGGGTAATGCTGTGGCCAGTTCATCGACACAGACCGTCACAATTCCAAATCGGCTGGGCATGCATGCGCGGCCGGCAACGCTATTTGCTGAGACGGCCGGTCGGTTTGGCAGCGATGTGACCGTCCGCCGCAATGATGGCGGCGATCCAGTAGACGGAAAGTCCATCATGCAACTCATGATGCTCGCGGCAACCGAGGGTACGGCCCTTGTCATCGATGCAATAGGTGACGACGCCGATGATGCGGTAGCGTCGCTTGTGGGATTGGTACAGGGCGGATTCGACGAATAACACAATCGCCCGACACGCCCCCAAGCCCTTCCGCCGCACCACTGCGGAAACAGGGGGTCTGACCCCGGGTCTGACCC
>CAZJKE010000020.1:0-28144 GCA_964546585.1 uncultured Isosphaeraceae bacterium
TCCCGATACACGGGCCGGTCGGCAATCTCAATGTTCCAGATCGACAGGACTTCATCTGGTCCAAGTTGGTCGACTTCCAGACAACGATCGATCAGGGGCTGGGGATTGTCCATGGCAATCTCACCGTGCATACGAAACTTCGCCGCAAGAATGTCATCCAGATCGGCCGTCGTGTTGCGAGCATGACCGGATGGATACATGACAAAGCCACTATCAAGCGAAGATCCATCTTCCCGCCGAATGACCATCGATGTCGGAATGCCATCGGGGTAGTTTCGGTCATACTCGGGGCCGCCATGTTCAAAGTCGATCGTGTCCATCAACCCTCGCGTGGTTGCATTCGACACTGCATCGGCATCGAAGTCATACGGCGTCAACATCAACCGCTTCCATGCTTCGTCGTTCGACCCCTCCAGGAAACCTGTGCCCCCCGCCGCAGCCAACTCCTGTGCCTTCCGCAGCATGGTTGCCACGATGTACACCATGGAATGATCGGCGGACTGTCTGGTTTTCGGATCCCACTTTGCCGGATCGCCAATGATGCCGAACGCTGGTTCATAGGCTGTTATCCGAATGGATGAGATACTGCGAGGATGTGTCGCCAGTGAAGGATCCTGCTGCAGCAGGTTGATGAGCCCCTGTAACGCACCCGCTGATTGGTGTTCATACAGACCGATCTTGAAGTGCATCCCCATGACCGCAAAGTCATCGCCTGAATGCGAAAGCACGAGATCAAACGGCGCGTCACCATCCGTTGGTTCGAAGAAACGAAACATCGCCTCGGGGTTGCGAAAGATGTCGGCTGGCCCACGAAACCCTCGGATGGATCGTTGCATGGACACGATGGCGGCCTCGGCACTGATTGCAGCGGAGGAGCCCTTGGAGTCCGACAGCTGTTTGCCTGCGCGAATCGCCCGCCATGGCACATGGTGCGCAACCACCATGCCAATAGCCGACTCAATCTGCTCCGGTGTCGCGCCGCACATGCTGCCATACACAGCCGCCGACGCAATCGCTCCGTGTACAACATGGTCGATCTTGTAGGACTTGAGGCTGAAGACTTCCGCAAGGCGCCCGCGGATTTCATCCAGCAGGATCATGCCTCGCAGTGCAGCGGTACCGTCAAGACCCATCATCTGGGCCGCGGCCAAAGGCACCGCATAGAAGTCATTGTGTCCAAACTCGCCAGCAATGTTTCCCAGTGCGGGATTGAATCCAAAGTTTGTTCCGTTTGAGTCCCACTCACGGACGGCTGCGCAGTTGGCAAGAATCGCTTTCTCCGGCCTCACCAGCACATCGCGACCAAAGACTGTTGCACCTGCACCGGCTTCCGCTGGATAACCCAGTGCCTCTTCCCGAAGCACGGTCGGGGCATTCGTCTTGACGGCGATCGCCGACAGCCCGCACAAAGCCGCATCCGCGAAGAATTGTTTCGTTCGGTCATGAACAGCAGGTGACGGGGTGCCCACCCCATCCCGCATGAAATCCACGGCGAAGGAACCAATTGCAAGCGCCTGATTGTCGTTCCCAGTCAGCGTTGTCGTTGATGCGGTTGTTGTACTCATGTGATATGTACAAGAACGGCGTCTACTTGATCGGTTGATCCAAGAATGACGCCCGTTCTCTGGTGCAGGCCCTGTGGGTGCATGTCAAGAATCCTGTCCTTGTGCGAGCAGGCCTTCCCACCAGCCTGCTCGATGATCATCGCCATTGGATTCGCTTCGTACATGAGGCGAAGCTTGCCCTCCGGACGTTCGTCGGTTGGTGGGTACAGAAACACGCCGCCCTTGAGAAGCGTTCGGTGAACATCCGCCACCATGGATCCGATGTATCGGCTTGAGTAGTCGTTCCGGTGTGCCCACTTTGCAAACGCCTGATACTCGTCACTGAAGCGTTCTGTGTAGGCCTCGTTCATGGAGTAGGTACGGTTCCCCTCTGGAACCCGGAGGTTCTCCGCCACCAACACGAAGGACCCGATCGACTGGTCCAGCACGAACATGTCGACACCATGTCCTGTGGTCAACACAAGCACGATGGATGATCCATACAACACATACCCCGCAGCTGCCTGGGTGGAACCCGGTTGAAGCATGCCTTCCTCAGGAGGGGCATCCTCCGGCAAACGCAACACGCTGAAGATGGTCCCTACACCAACAGATACATCGATGTTTGACGATCCGTCGAGTGGATCAAAGAGAACGGCGTATCGACCACCGTCCGCATGTGATCGCAGGATGGTCGGTTGTTCATCTTCCTCACTGCCCAACACGCCGACATCCCGCCGATCCCCCAAACACCGCATGATGATCTCGTTGGAGATGACATCCAGTTTCTGTTGCATCTCTCCCTGAACATTCTCGGCGCCGATTTCGCCAACGACATCCTCGATCCGCGCCGCTCGCACCTTGTTGCCAATGGCTTTGGTCGCGAGCGAAATCGCTGACAGAATCCAACTGAACTCCCCGGTTGCGTCAGGGTACTTCTGCTCCTCTGCGAGAATGTGGCTCTGCAGGCTCGTGAGGTTGTCGCTGGTCCACTTCGTATCCATGGTTGGATGGCCTTGGTAGGATGCGCGGCCAAGCCCGGGGGTGCCGGGAAGTCTGATTGTACCCGACCAGCCAACGGAGCCCCATCATGAACAGATCGGTCATTCTTGCCGCCCGCCGTACACCAGTCGGCCGTTTCCTTGGTGGGCTAAGCCGTGTTCCCGCACCACAACTCGGCGCGATTGCCATTGAAACCGCTCTTGCTGACGCGGGCGCAAAGACCGCTGATGAGTGCATGATGGGATGCGTTCTGCAGGCCGGACTCGGTCAGAACCCGGCGCGGCAGGCGGCCTTGCGTGGCGGATTGCCCGATGACATCTCGGCCATGACCATCAACAAGGTGTGTGGCAGCGGATTGGAGGCGGTCATGCAGGCCGATCGATCGATCCGGGTAGGAGACAGTTCGGTTGTGGTGGCCGGTGGCATGGAGAACATGTCCGCATCGCCACACCTGGCCCATGTCCGCAGCGGCATCAAGTTTGGACCGGGGGAGTTGATCGATCACATGCAGCACGATGGTCTGACCTGTCCGTTTGAGTCATGGGGAATGGGAAACGCCGCAGAGTGGACGGCGGACACATACAGCATCAGCCGGGAGGAGCAAGACGCATTTTCCGCCCAATCGCACCAACGGGCGGCGACCGCGACAGCCGAAGGCTGGTTCTCGGATGAAGTTATCCCGTTGGAAGCCGCCGCTGTGAAACAAAAAACGGATGTAACGGAAGACGAAGGTGTGCGAGGTGACTCGACCGCCGAGAGTCTTGGCCGGCTTCGACCCGCGTTCTCCAAGGAAGGATCGGTTACGGCCGGCAACGCGTCACAAATTTCCGACGGCGGCGCAGCGGTTGTTGTGGCCTCTGAAACTCACGCAGCCGAGATCGGCATCCAACCCATGGCCACCATTGTCGACTGCCACACCCAGGGTGTTGCGCCAAAGGAAATCTTTACTGCCCCCGGCCTCGGAATCGCAACGTTGCTTGATCGCAACGGTCTCACAGTCAACGACATCGATCTGTTCGAAATCAACGAGGCGTTTGCGGTACAGGCTATTCAGAACATCAAACACTTGGGAATCGACGAGTCGCGATGCAACGTGTGTGGCGGCGGTATCGCAATCGGCCACCCCATCGGTGCCTCAGGAGCAAGGGTGCTTGTCACATTGCTTCATCAGATGAAGAGGTTGGATGCCAAGCGTGGAGTCGTAAGCCTGTGCCTCGGCGGTGGCAACGCCGTGTCGATGCTGGTCGAGCGGTGATGGGTCAGGCCAACAGGTATCAACTGTCTCCCGGAAAGACGCTCTCCAACAACTCAACGATCCCTTTTCCCTGCGTCGCTATGGTCTCGTGAATCGGGCGACCATCGGCGATGTCGGTCAGCGACCGAACAAGAATGTTTTCCCCCTCGAAGTCCGCCTTGTTCACAACGAACTCATCGGCAATCTCCAGAATGCCCGCTTTGTCCATCTGCACGGCATCGCCCATGCCCGGGACAAGAACAACAAGGGTGCAATCCACCATGTCGGCAATCGCCACATCGCTCTGACCTGCACCGACTGTTTCCACGATCACTTGATCAAATCCGGCCCCGCCCAACATATCCAACATGTCCGGCAGTGTTGCGTAGTCCTCGCCGACCCTCGCAAGGCTTCGGTAGAAGACTTGTTCATCAACAGTGTTGAAATCAACCCGTAGCCTGTCGCCGAGAAGCGCGCCGCCACTGATGGAACTCATTGGGTCAAAGGCGATGATGGCCATCTTGCCACCTCGCCGAACCACCTCTGTCGCCATGGAAGCTGAGAGCGTCGACTTGCCGGCGCCAGGCGCGCCGGTCAAACCAACTACTGTTGCCGGTCGGCGACGCGGTGCTTCCACCGCCACACCTGCTTCGATGAGGCTGATGTTGCGGGCGAGCACTGCCGCCTGGTTGTCACTCTTG
Source organism: uncultured Isosphaeraceae bacterium (assembly GCA_964546585.1). Taxonomy (GTDB): domain Bacteria; phylum Planctomycetota; class Phycisphaerae; order Phycisphaerales; family SM1A02; genus CAZJKE01. Next base: position 4,482 of record CAZJKE010000020.1, read on the forward strand.
AGCGGCTCCTGGGGTTTCGTCGCCGCTCGCACCGCTTGGACGATGTCCAACATCCCCGTGCCAGTGTGGTAGACACCACGAACCCCGGCATCCAGCATCGCCTGCACATCCTCCTGAGGAATGATGCCGCCGAGATCCACCGGCAGATCGAGCCGACCAACGGCCTCCATCTCCGCCATGAGCCGCGGTACAAGCACAAGATGCGAATTGCTCATCATGGAACACGCCACCAGATCAGCGTCCTCGTCCCTCGCCGAAATCGCCAGACTTCTTGGTGTCTGCCACAGTCCTGAGTAAATCACATGAACCCCGCTGTCGCGGAGTGCTCGGGCGATCAACTTGACGCCGCGGTCGTGTCCATCAAGCCCCATCTTGCCAAGCAACACCCTTGGTCTGTGCGGCAGGTCAACACAGCGATCCACCTTTTCGAGCCGCTTCGTTGGTTCGGTCGTTGGCACTGGCATGGACGGGGCATCTTACGCGAGGAACTCCTCCATCGCGGCGACAAGGCCCCTGTAGACCGCGTCAAAGGCCGCATCCGGGTCGGGTTGGGTTGGTGGGTCGGGAAACCCCCAGTGTCTCCGAGGCACGCCTGCCAGCGGCGTGGGGCACGACCCTGATGCCGCCAAGTCACAGAGGGTCACGACAAGATCCACATCGTGACCCACGATCTCATCAACCGACTTCGAGTACAGAAAATCCGTAGAAAGCCCATGCCGACGAAGCGTCTCCAGTGCAAGGGGATGGGGCGAGTCCTTGGGGTCGGAGCCTGCGGATATGGCTTCAATGCGACCGGTAAACAGGTGGTTGGCGATTGACTCGGCCATGATGCTCCGCGCGCTATTTCCGGTGCACAGGAACAGAATCCGAATCGGTTCAGCCATGTCGTTATCGTACCGCTCACGATGTCACGCGAAGTGTCTGTCATTATTGGAGAGGCTGTTGTGGCCGCCATGGTTTCGGTGCTCGGCCCGGACTACACCACCGCCGACCCCGTCATTCGCCGATCCACACATCCGGATCACGGTGACTTTCAGGCGAACTGCGCCATGGCCATCGGCAAGCAAATCGGTCAGAACCCCCGCGAACTTGCTGATTCCCTCATCGAGGCAATTGAACTCGATGGCATCGCCGACTCCATGAGCGTCGCCGGACCCGGATTCATCAATATTCGCCTCCGTAATGATGCGGTCACTTCCATGCTTGAGGCCATGGACAACGATGGACTCGGCGTCGAACCGGACCCGGACACACACCCGATCGTGATTGATCTGTGCGGCGTCAATGTCGCCAAGCAACTGCATGTTGGACACCTTCGATCAACGATCATCGGCGACGCGCTCGCCCGCATATTGGAGCGGCTTGGGCGTGTCGTGCACCGCGAGAATCACCTCGGCGACTGGGGTCTTCCAATCGCCATGGTCCTTCACCAGTTGATGGAATCTGGTGTTGACCTCGGCTCGCTCGATCTCGAGCATCTCAATGTTGCCTATCGGGATGCGCAACTCACGGCCAAGGGTGATGTACGAGGCCTGGAAACAGCGTGCCGAACAGGGGCTGGTCCACACCGTATTGCTGAACTTGAGGACCAGCAGAAGAGTGCGTCTCGCGCGCAGGAGGCGGCTCGCCAAACACTCGTTTCCCTTCAACAGGGCGACGAGTCACTTGTCGCAGCGTGGCAGAACATGATCGACTGCACGATGCGCGCCGTGCTGGCATCGCTTGAACTCCTCAATGTCAAAGTAGACGCCCGCCACAACCGCGGCGAGTCGTCCTATCGAGATCACCTTGCGCCAGTTGTAGATGAATTTATCAAAGACTCGCTCGCCGAAGAGGATGAAGGTGCGATGGTCGTCCGCTTCGCCGATCGGGATCGCCCGCTTCTTATTCGCAAGTCAGACGGTGGTTTTCTTTATGCCACCACAGACATCGCTGCCATCCGGTGTCGGGTTGGCGATATTGGTGCCGACCGCATCATCTATGTCGTAGACGCGAGGCAGCGCGACCATTTTCGAGACGTATTTGATGCTGCAAGGTTGATTGGGTGGGATCACACGCCAGATGGAACACCTGTGGAGTTTGTGCACATCCCCTTCGGGTCCGTGCTTGGCAAAGATAAGCGACCCCTCAAAACCCGTAGTGGAGAAAACGTCACGCTTGCATCGCTGATCCACGAGGCTATTGATCGGGGTGTGCACGAGGTCGAGAGCCGGGCAACGAACCCGGACGCCCCGACCCATGGTCTGCCTGAAGATCAACTTCACATGGTCGGTCGCCAGATCGGTATTGGTGCCATCAAGTACGCGGACCTCTCAAACGATCTTGTGCGTGATTATGTCTTCGACATGGACCGCATGATCGCCTTTGAGGGTAATACGGGGCCATATATTCAATACGCCTGCGCCCGAATTGGATCGATGCTTCGAAAGGCGGAGAATGGTTTCTCCGACGCTCCGTTTCATCTGCAACACGATGCCGAACGGGCGCTCGCGCTCATGCTGCTTCAGTACGGGCCCGTGGTGCACGCCGCTGCGTCATCGCTCGAGCCACATCGGTTGTGCACCTATCTTCATGATCTCGCTGAGTCGTTCAGTTCGTTGTATCAAACTTGCCCTGTACTCAAATCGGAGGATGGTGCAACACGCGCCTCAAGGCTGCGTTTATCCATGCTCACCCGGCGAGTGCTTGTTGACGGACTGGACATTCTTGGCATCGAAACACCTGATCGCATGTAGAAAGTGGACTCCATGAGCAACCACCAAAGCCGCAACTGTCTCTGGACAATCGCCTTGATCGCCATCATCGGAAGCATCGTTGCGTCAGCGGTTCTGGTGGGCGAGAAGATTGGGATCATTCCAACGCTTCCCGGGTGCGGGCCAGACAGTGGTTGTGCCAAGGTCACCAGTGGACCCTGGGGAACCATTCCTGGCCTCGCCTGGCCGGTGTCTTTCGTGGGCCTTGCGTGGTTTACAGGCATGCTTGTCTCTTGGATTCGGAGCAAGAACCAACCCTCATCACTGATCTGGTTCATTCGCCTCGGCATGTTGGGATCAGTGGGTTTCGTCATCATCATGATCAGCACCGGCTCATTCTGCCCGTGGTGCACCGCTACACACGTCTGCAACCTTGTGTTCTGGATTGCGGCCGAGATGGTGCACCGCCACACTCGAACAATGGATCTGGACACTCGCAAGGGTCCGTCCACGTTCGTTCTCGGGTGCGGGTCATTTGTGATCATCACGGTCGTGTTGGCGATTCTCATGACCGCAGCCACTGAGCGGAAAAAGACTCGACTTGCAGACAATACGGCGGAGATCATCGCCGGAACAGATGATTCGTCAACAAGCACACTTCTTGAAGGCCGGCACAGAAAAGGACCAGCGGATGCGGCTGTTCAAGTCGTCATGTTCACCGATTATCAGTGCCCCGACTGCCGCCGACTCGAGGCTCAGATGGATCGCATTCTCCAGCAACGGAATGATGTGTCGTTGTCGATCAAACACTTTCCATTCTGTACCGACTGCAACAAGTATGCGGGCCGAACAATGCATCCCAACGCCTGTTGGGCAGCGAGGGCTTCGGAAGCCGCGGCAATCCTTGGTGGGGAAGAGGGCTTCTGGCGCATGCATCGGTGGTTGTTCGACAATAAAGGCCAGTTCACCGACGCGTCGTTCCCAACATCTCTGCGCGCGCTCGGGTTCGATCCGGACAGGTTCAAACGGGTGATGACAAGTGCGAACACGGCCGACATCATTCGTCCCGACATGGATGATGCGAAGGCTCTTGGTATCTGGTTCACGCCGATGATCTTCATCAATGGCGTCGAATACACCTGGTATCTCGGCTCGGACGCGTCACTGGCGGCGACCATCGAAAAGGTCGCGGCCTCAACGGACAGGCGTGTGCTTGTACCGCCGGACGCTGAGGGCAAACTCATCGCAGATTGGCGATCACAGCCTATGGAAGCCATCCCGGACAATGAGGCATCTTCATGGCTCGGAGACGGATCCGTTGATGTCGTGGTTATCGGTGACTACCAAACCGTGCCATCGAAGAAACTGGATGTGGCGGTTCGTGAACTGATCGACGAGGGCGCTGACATCAGATACACATGGCGACACTTTCCGGTGGACGGCGACTGCAATGCCACGGTGTCAAAGTACCCGAAGCAGTACATTGGTTCATGCCTGATGGCGCAGGCGGTGGAAGCGGTTGGCCGGGTCGGAAATGACGAGGCTCGGTGGAGATTGCACGCATGGCTCATCGAGAATGCGCAGACTGTCTCGGCCAACATGCTCGCCGAGAAGGCATCTGAACTTGGTGGCGTGGACGCCGCATCAGTGCTCTCCACCATGGACAACCCCTCGGTGCGAGCTCGCGTGCAGCAGGACATCAGCCTGAAAAACCGCGTGTGGCGGCGAAGTGTGCCCATTCTCCTGATTGCCGGCAAACACGCACCGCGGTGGTCGTCAACTGATGTGGAAGCCAAGGATATTATTCGGCAGATGGTTGAAGAAGCGGCGGAATAAGAATCGTCCTCCCTGGCAGGTGCGTCCCTTTCACTGTGATCGTGCCGTTCTCTGCGACTGTAGTGTGGAGAGCGCCGTCTATTGCGGTAACCAACCGCTCCGTGTCGGCAGGCAGGCTCACCCACGGGTCTCTGCTGCTGCGCGCGGCACTTGTTGATTGTAGAAGCACCAGCGGCTGCCACTGGTGTATGAGCGACTCGGCGCTTGCGCTCCACTGGCCGTGGTGCGGCATTTCAAGCACATCGACAGGATGTTTCCATGTGTTCCGCAGGTGGTCGATACCGACCTCATCAAGATCACCGGTCAACATGATGGTTCGACCGTGAATTTCCAAGAAGGTCACGACAGACGCAGCATTGCTGCTTGTCGCAACAAGATCGCGGCGAGGCGCAATGATGGAGACATGTAGACCTTCCATCCTCCACGATCGCCCAGCGACAGCTTCCTCCACACCAACACCATTCACCGAAGCTGTGGCAAGAACTAACGAGAGCGGACTGTTTCTGGTGGATCTGCCGGCCATCGCCTGTGGTGACACGAGTAGTTTCCCAACTGGGATGTGGTGCATGACATCGACAAGCCCCGCACAATGATCAAGGTCGGCGTGGGTGAGGAGAATCGCATCCAGTTTCCGAAGGCCAAGTTCCCGAAGTGCCGGAACCACGGTGTTCAACCCAACATCAAGGTTGGATTTTGACCCGGCATCAACCAGGAGCGATGTGTTTCCACTGCGAATGACATGGCATGTTCCATGACCAACGGCCAGTGTGTCCATTCGAAACCCTTCTTGATCTGCAAACAAGGCGGGTATCCAGAGCGGGAGAATGACCAGTGGAAGACAACACCACATTCGACCACGGTGCTGAATCGCCATTCCCCACCACATGACCCAGCCCATCGCAGGTAGCCACCACCACGGATATGGTTCGATGTTTGGAATGAAACCCAGTGGGACAGTCGATCCGAACTCCGCAACCTCTCGCAGTGATGTGGCTGTTGCGTTGATTGCCGCACCAATTGTCAAGGCAATGGTGGGGTCAATCCAACCGAGCAATATCTGTAGACAACCAAGACACAACAGAACTGCCAGCAGCACCGTAGCTGGTACATTCAGAAGAATGCCGATAGGCGCCACGCTGCCAAATCGCTGAACAACGAATGGTGCCGCAACCATCCATGCTGTCAAACCAACAAGCCACATGCTCGCAAGCCCGCGGATAATCGTGATCGGTGGACCAGCAGCGTCATCTTCCGGCCCAAGCAATCGCCATCGCGCGCGTGGGTAGAGCAAACACAATCCAAGCACGACCGTAAAACTCAGTTGAAAGCCGGTGGTTGAAGCAGCTGTGCTGTCTGTAGCCAGAATGATGATCGCTGCAAGCGACAGGAGCCCTATTCCACTGACCCGTTGCCCCAAGATTCGGCCAGAACACAAGAGTGCCACGACAACACCCGCCCTGATAACCGGAATCCTCGGTACGACAATCCACACCTGTGCCAACACCACAACGAGCACGAACATCACTCTTGACCGAACACCTCGCAGTGTTGCTGCTGCAAGGAGTCCGATGATGGACGCCACAATCGCGATGTGCAGACCACTGATGGCGAGCAGGTGGGCAAGACCAGATCGTCTAAATGATCTGGATACACCCACCCAATCACCGTCACGGTTTCCAAGAAAGACCGCATGTGTCAATGATTCATTCCATTTGGAAACACCGGTTAGCAACAGCCTCGTAACAAACATTCGCGCCTCATTGTGCAACGAAACCCTGGAGTCGTTCGTTTTCGTACACATGTCTGCCTTGGGAACAAACAGGGTCGGCTTGATACTCCTTCGAAAGTAATCGCCAGGGTTCTCTCGTGGTCGAGGTGAACGCAGCCACCCAGTGCATGTCACCAGGTCACCCGAAGCGGCATTCGCTGTTCCATCGACCCGAACAGAGACATCCAGTTCTCGCTCAGGAGTGGTGGCCCTGATGGTGAACCGAGTGGTACTTTCGCGATAATCGAACTGGCGCATGGCCCCACGAGTTCGCTTGGCACGCACAACACTTCCCATCACCCGACCATCAACCCGAACCAGATCGCCATCTTGTTGAACAAGCCAGGGAGATCGCTTCTCCCCCAGATCACTGACCGCAAATCCGCAAACAACCAGGCCAACTGCCACCGCGGCTGCGATCAACTTCCTTCGCTTCAATACCATGCTCATGGTCGCTGCCGCTACAGCCGCGGCTCCAAGCCAAGCCGCGGATTGTGAGGGTATTTCGGTTGACGCTGCTGACCCCACACACGCAGCAAGAGCCAGTGTGGCCAAAGGCGGCCACCTCAGCGGTGGTGGTAATATTCGCAGCGGTCGCATGGATCCACGAGCATCCGGCAGTCCTGCCCAATGCCTGAATGCAACTGCGGTAATTCGTTGTACGATCCATCGTCGTGAAAAAGATTCTTGGACAGAAACGTGCCATCGCCACGCTTCGGAAGGCTTTTGACTCCGGCCGACGCCAACACGCGTGGGTTTTTTCCGGCCCGCGTGGCATTGGAAAATTCACAACAGCAGCCTCGCTTTCCGGGGAACTGTTGAATGCAACAGATGCTGGTGTTGATGCACACCCTGACTTTCATGTCATTCGCAAGGAACACGCGGCCCACGCACAGAACCCTTCGTTGCAGCGGCGAAAACAGACGAATATCCCGATCGATCTTCTTCGAGAACGAATGCTCGGCGGACGAACCAGTGACGATCGCACCCATGAGCCGCTTGTCTTCAAGACTGCCGTGAGTGGTTCGATGAAGTGTTTCATCATCGATGAGGCCGAACTTCTCGACGAGTCCGCCCAAAACGCCCTTCTGAAGACACTTGAAGAACCACCGGACGACACCTGCATCATGCTCATCACAAGTCGGCCCGACAGGCTCTTACCGACTGTGCATAGCCGGTGCCAACATGTTTCGTTTGCCACGCTCGCACCACCCGACATGAAACAGTGGGTGCAAGAGGTCGACTTTGATGTGCCGCCAGATGAGTTGGATTGGTGTATCGCCTACGCCGATGGTTCCCCTGGGCTTGTCATCGAAGCAATTGACGCCGACCTCTACTCGCTTTCGCAGAACATCAAACCGCTGCTTCGTGGATTTGGGGGCGGCGGGTTTCAGTCGGGCTGGGTCGAAGCGATTATTGCCTTCATGGGTGACCTTGCAGATCGTCGCATCAAGAAAAACCCCGCAACAAGTAAGGAAGCCACGAACCGTCTTGCGGTTGAATTGGTGGTGCGGTCATTCAGCCGAGAGGTTCGCGCTTTGTTAGATGTGGGGCGAAGCGCCGATGCCATTTCCGCCGCCGTCATCCTCTCGGATATCGAGCGACTCGTGGCGACCAATATCTCCATCAAGGTCCTTGCCGAATCGCTGGTTACTCGCTGGTCATACGGCGGTGTTGGTCGGGCAGAGTTGTGCCCGTTGAGCGACCAAGAATACTGATGGCGGCGACATTTCGACGACCGCACAGCAGAACAATGATGAGACCAACCCCAACCATCAAGATGCTCAGTTGCTGCCCGCGGGAAAGCCCTGCGAGGAGGGATACCCCAACATCGGGTTGCCTGAAAAACTCCGTGGCAACGCGAAGGCAGCCGTAGGTGACAACAAACCATCCGGCCATGACACCAGGTTTCTTCGGCCGCAGCCATATCAGCAGCATCGCTCCGAGCAGCAGTGGTCCTTCACTGATGGCTTGAATGACCTGGGAGGGATACCAGGCGGTCAACAAGGGCGTCACGTGCTCGACGATGATCTGGTTTCCAGACTGAAGCCCGCCCATGATGCTCTCGTGAAATACCTGATCCCCCGGAACCTGGCTGCGAAGCGTTTCGAGTTCGAGAAGTCGATCATCGCCGTTTGCAACCCACTCTTCAATTTCTGACGGATACTTCACCGACCACCATGGTGGGTTGATTTGTCGAGCCGCTGGCAGGGCGCGGCCCCAGAGTTCTGCATTTACAAAGTTGGCCAGACGCCCGAGAAAGAGCCCAGGCGGGCCGGCCACAGTGCCCAGGTCGAGCAGGTGCAGGAATGACACGCCGTGTCGTCGTGACCACCAGAGCAGCGCAACAACAATACCGATCATGCCGCCGTGGCTCGCCATGCCGCCGCGGTGAATGGCCAGGAGTTCCCACCACGGGAACGAATCAGACCATGTGATGAAGAGCGAAGGATCGTAGAACAGAGCGTATCCGAGCCTGCCGCCAAGCAACACGCCCAGCACCACGACGAACATGATGTCACCAACCTGGTCGGGGCGGATCCGAGCCCGGCCTCTTGCAGCCAACCACCGCACGATGGCCCACGCCAGAAAGAACCCGGCAACATAGGAGAGTCCGTACCACCGAAGACCCATGGTGTCACCGACCTGAATGGCAAACGGGTCAAGCGTGTGCAGGTATGCATCGGCGAGCATGGCGCCAATGGTAGCCGTATGATCAGCGGCCCATGACCGATCATCAACAAGCCGTAGGCGACGCGATCAGAATATTGAAGGCCGGGAAGACGCTCTCTGCCGATGAAACCGCCGACGCCTTTCGACTCATCATGAGCGGAAAAGGCGAGGATGGCGAGATCGCAGCGTTGCTGACACTCTTGGCCAAGCGAACGCCGACTGGAGAAGAGCTGCGTGGTGCCGCCTCCATCATGCGGGCGTATGTTGACTCGGTCCACTTTGATGGCAACACTTCGACACTGCTGGATACTTGTGGAACGGGTGGAGCTCCAAAGACCTTCAATGTCTCGACTGCTTCCGCCATCGTGGCAGCGGCGTGCGGGGCCAAAGTCGCAAAGCACGGCAACCGCTCCAGAACCGGCCGCGGGTCCGCGGAGGTGCTGGAGAGGCTGGGCGTCAACATCAACGCTGACCGCGTCTGTCAACAACGATGTTTGAACACCGCGAATATCTGCTTCTGCTTTGCACCCAACCATCATCCGGCAATCAAACATGTCATGCCGATCCGCCGGTCGCTGGGATTTCCGACAATCTTCAACTATCTCGGTCCGCTCACAAACCCTTGCTCGGCTGGCCGCCAACTCATTGGCACCTGGGACGCGGAGTCCTTGATCCCGATGGCCCAGTCGCTTGCCGGAGGTGATGGAACAAGAGCAGCTGTGGTGCACTCAATGGACGGACTTGACGAGTGTTCCGTGTCCGACAATACGCGCGTCATCCATGTGGAAGGCAATTCCATGCACGAGGAGGTGCTTGTACCGGCCAATATTGGCCTGCGACTCTGGCCGCTGGAGGCCGCTGTTGCCAAGGATCTCGACGGTGCTGTTGCGATGATGCTGGGCGTACTGGACGGCACGGACAAGGGGGCCCCCCGCGACATGGTGCTCCTGAACACCGCGCTCGCCCTCAGGGTTGCAGGCCTTGTGACGGGGATCGAGCAAGGTATCGATCGATCAAGAACTGCGATCGAAAGCGGGGCTGTCATGGAGACGATGGCGTTGTGGACCGCATGCAGTCAGGAAACAACCTAGAGAAGAGAAAGACCGTCTTCGTCGTAATATGCGCTTTCGTATTGTGGAGAAGATCGCCGGGCGACCACAACTGTTGGTTTATTCTGGTGTTATGTCGCGCCTTGACAAGAACAACCTGTCGCCAACCCTGTCAACACGCTCTTGTCGCGGACGAGCGTCGATGAAGAGTTCATGGGCGGCGATCCAACCATCCTGAGCCACAAACACAAACAATCATGTTTTCCACAACCGCCCAACAAGGGTGTTGTTCGGGTGATCAGTCGTTCAGGCGGTTTTCAAGTTGTGAGAGATCCCGTTGCATCCGCTGATCGTCGCCCCGCCGCTGATCAACGGTCTTGATCGCGTGCATGACAGTTGTGTGGTCGCGGCCGCCGAAGTACCCGCCTATTTCCTCCAGGCTGAAGCGGGTGTGGTGCCGGGCAAGCCACATACCGATCTGCCGGGGCCCGGTAATCGACTTGTGTCGTCGCTTTGAGAGGATGTCGCTGAGTTTGACATCGTAGTAGGTAGCGATGGCCTCAAGAATATCCTGAATGGAGAGGTGTTGGTTGGCTGACGAATCGTCCTTGCGGCGGGAGATGGCCCGTTTGGCCATCTCCATATCAATGACCTTTCGTTCCACAAGCGAAAGGCCCTGGAGTTTCGTGATAGCGCCTTCCAACTCACGGATGTTTGAATCGAGTCGAGCAGCGACATAGGCCGCCACATCATCGGGAATATCGATATGGCGAAGAGAAGCCTTCTTCTTGATGATCGCAACACGGGTTTCGTAACTCGGCGCTTCGATCGACGCGACCAATCCACAGGCAAACCGGCTGATGAGACGCTCCTCCATGTCTGGAATTTCTGCCGGCGGAGCATCTGAACTAAGCACGATCTGTCGGCCGGATTGGAAGAGAGTGTTGAAGGTGTGAAAGAATTCTTCCTGCGTCCGGTCCCGCTTGGACAGGTCGTGAATATCGTCAATAACAAGCATGTCAAACGCCCGAAATCTGTGTCGGAAGGACGCCATTTCACCAGCCTGTACAGACTCAAGAAACTGGGTCATGAATCCATTACACGACACGTAGAGAATACGCATCGAATGATGCATGCTCATGGCGGTCTGACAGATTGCCTGCAAGAGGTGTGTCTTTCCGAGGCCAACTCCACCATGAATGAACAAGGGGTTATAGGCCTGACCAGGCTTCTGTGACACGGCAACCGAAGCAGCTTGAGCAAGTTGATTACCCGGACCAATGACAAAGTTATCGAAACAATGGTCCGGGCTGATGAGCATCTCTTCATCGCCAGGATGGTCCGAGAGCACCGCACCGTTTCCTGGTGCCGAAACCACCACAGGTTGGGCGATCTCCTGCTCTTCACCAATGAATCGAACCCCAAGCAGGTGACCGGTTACGGTCTGCGCTGCATCGATAAATTGTTCAGTGCAACATCGCTGGAGATATTTGAGTTGTACTTGTTCTCGAACGAGCAGGTGGAGTGAACCATCGACGATACCGGCGGGTTCGATTGCAGAGAACCAACGCCGACACATTGTCGGGTGATGTTCCCGCAGGTGTGTAAGGAGCGAGTCCTTCAGGTTCTTGGCGTCGAATTCTTGTTTGGTCATGAGATAGCAGAGGCCGCAGGCATATCGATGAGTCAATCAGAGATTGACATGTTCCCTCACCTCGGCGGAGCATCCGTGCGATACCGTGGATGGGGAGAATTTAGAAGAGAATCCCTCAACCGTCAACAGGCAAGGATGCCTCCGCCTCTTCACATTGTCTCGCATACCGAAGGCTGTTGGCGCGGTGATCCATCAGGAAGTGGACACGGGAGGATTGTTCTGGTCCAAGTTGAGCCTCAAGAGCCGAGCGTGCTTCGTGGATATGTGTTCTGCGACTGGTGTGCACAACCACGACATGCTTGGCCGTCCAGCACTCGAGGAGCCTGGCGAGGTCGCTCAGGTGAAGATGCTTGCCAATGCGAGCCCTGTCCCGGTGGGTGTCACTGAAGAAAGTGCACTCCGTAATGACCACCTCGGCGTCCCGGAATTCCGGCCGCTCGAGGTGTGAACCCATCTCGGTGTCCCCGGTGCATGCAACCAGGGGAATCTCCAACACCTGCGTGATCGTCGTTCCTCCGCGCCGAAGTTCACGAATCTGATTCTGCGGAAGCCCCTGGAACTCCGGCAGAAGTTTGCTGCGGTATTCCATGGCGACATATGACATGGCAGGCACTGTATGACTCGACTCAATGGCGCGAAGCCGAATGTTCGGCTTGATGTCCACTTCACCATTCGGCGCTAGCCCCACCACCTCATAAGGGGTCTGCTGGTGTTCCAGCCGCACCCAACCACGCATCATTTCGTGGATGGGATCAACGAGGTCGCGATGGCAGATGCATGTACCGACAGGCATCTTCTGGAACATTCGTTGACTGAAGTAATAGGGCAACCCGGCAACATGATCCATGTGGCCATGACTCAACGCGACGAACGGAGCCGCCAAGACAGGGCGAGGACAGAGACCAATATCGAATGTGACATCCAACTCCGGCACCTGCACAGCGGTTTGCTCGCCAGCGGTGCTTATTCCCTGAATACGCCAGGGAGGGAGATAGAGAAAGCCCAACTTCCCCGACTTGGGGGGACGCTTGGGAACCATGAGCGGAACCTCCAAGAGAAGCATTTTCACACTTCTCTGGCCGTGGGTGTGCCCAGAGGAACACACCCGTGAATACACCCCGTAGGGGATTCGAACCCCTGTTACCGGGATGAGAACCCGGCGTCCTGGGCCTCTAGACGAACGGGGCAGGACAGGCCTTGCACACAAGGCCAAGCGGCGGATGATAACTCAATCAACTTGGTTGTCCACCAACCGACCCGACTCGTTCCGTCAAGCGGCGAGCAATATCCTGGAGGGCGGCGACCCCACTTGATGCGGGTATTGATACAAGTTCTTGAACAGCAGATGACACAAGGTCATCGACAGCGGACCATGCTCTCTGGATCGAACCAGCGTCTTCCAACATGGTGCGCATTGCTTCACGACTGTTGGTGACCCCCAGAATTGCGTTTGGGTCATCGTTGTCTTGCTCAAGGAAGTCAATGAGTGGCAGCGTTGGTTTGCCTTTGGCCATGTCGCGGCCCACGGACTTTCCGGCACCTTCTCGTTCACAAGTCAGGTCGATCAAATCATCCCGTATCTGAAAAGCGATCCCCGCCGCCGACCCGAACCGACCAAGCGCCGCCAGTTCCAATTCTGTTGCGCCGGCAATCATCCCACCCACCCGACAACACGCGGAAATAAGGACGCCCGTCTTGTTTTCAATGATGCGAAAGTAGGTTGCGCGGTCGAGGTTCAGATTCTCGCGATGATGGAGTTGAAGTATTTCTCCTGCACAGAGCGTGCTTGTCACGCCGCCAAGGAGAATATTGAGATCAGGGTCTCGCAGCGTCGAGCAGAGATGAAACGCCTTGGAAATGAGGTAGTCACCGAGCATGACGGCGGCCTCATTGCCTCTTAGATAGTTGATTGTTCGATCACCGCGGCGAAGGTCGGCCTCGTCAAGCACATCATCGTGTACCAGTGTGGCGAGATGAATGATCTCCAATACCGCGGCGGCGGTTCGCAGAGCCGCTTCACATTGTTCATCTGCGGCAATCGCCCTGGACGAGAGAAGCACGAGTGAGGGCCGAAGCATCTTTCCTCGGTAAGACAGGAGTTGTTCACACAACGCATCAGTGGATTCATGATCCCCGGCAAGTTGGTTGTCGATGAGGCGAGAGACCAAATCCAGTTCACCAGACAACCACACAGAAAGCTCGCTGTCAGGTTTGATCACCGAGACCATGTCTACTTCACCGCCGCGATATAGGCGACCCAACCGGCACACGGGTCACCGCGTTCTTCGATGGTCCACGAGCCGTCGCCTTCACCATCCTCACCCTCGCCCTCCCAATAGACGGCAACCCTGGTGAACCCCGCATCAAGAAGCGTGTCGCGGATCTCTGGGAGTGTCCAGAGTCGCCACTCGTAGGTGAACGCTTTGTCGATGCGGGACCCATCTGGAAACTCAAAGTGAATGTGGTTGACAACATGTCCGTTGATGGGATTGACCGAGTGCTGGTCCCACACATAGGTGAATCCATCCAGGTCGCGATCCTCAGCGAGTTCCAGAAACGAATCACTGCCCCCATACGCATCCAGAAGGAACAGGCCGTCGTCAACAAGACAATCGCGAACATGTTCAAAGTATGCGAGGAGTTCACTTCGTTGCTTGAAGATGTAATAACTGAAGTTCATGGCCAGGGCGCAATCGACCGGCTCACAGGTGGTCTCCATGACATCACCGTTGATGATGGTGATGCGACGAGCCTGATCTTCGGTCAACTCTTTGCTGATGCAATTGTGGGTCCAGGCGAGAACATCCGTGTCGAGGTCGATGCCGATGACGGTGTTGTCGTCCCGCCTTCGCACCCACTCTCTGGCGACGGCGGCTGTACCACAGAAATCCTCCCTGATGGACTGACATGTACGGCCCCGCAATTCCTTCCACGCCTGATCAACCAGATCAACCTCTGACTCAGGGCACTGGACAGCCCGCTCGTAGAGGTCGTTGATATCGGCGGTCTTCGCCGTGATCCATCCTTTGGGTCGTGGTCGTGCCATCGTGGCGGGAGAGTGTAGCGGTGGGCTCACTGCATGGGTTCCATCGTGAGCGGATCCCGCAGAGGAAGTTCCACCGCGGCGAAGCCCAGGCGGTCAGTAACGGCCGACATTGAGGCGCGGCCGTCCGCGTCGCCGGCATCAATCTCGCCCCAGTCTCCCACTATGACAATCGCCAGCGCATCATCATCGAGCAGGCGATTGGCGACTCGGCGGACATCTGCTCGGGTAACAGCCCGCACCTGATCGCGCCAACGTGTCCAGAAGCCTGGATCACGGCCAGTTAACTCATCGGCCGCGAAGACTGAGACCGTCCCATGCTTGGACTGGAAGATGGTTGGAAATGTCTCAATGATGGAACCCTTCGCAACATCCATCTCTTCATCAGTAACCTCGCCGTCGCGGATCCCGGCCATCTCGTTCAATATAAGGTCGATGGCGAGCGCGACCGTGGGGCTCTTGGATTGGAAACTTGCGCCCCATGTACCATCGTCCCAGGTGCCAGGGGCAAGGCGGGACCCGGCGGAATATGCCAGGCCCTCGTCGCTGCGGACACGCTTGGTGATGCGGCTGGAGAACCCACCACCGCCGAGGATGTCGTTCATGATCTCCGCTGCAGCAAGGTCTGGATCATCGCGCCGAATGGACCGCAGCCCCATTATGACGCCGCCTTGCGGGACATCCTGATCCACGTAGTAGATTGCCGGAGTATATGCAGAGGGCGTCTCGGGAGGTGCAGACACCCGCGCTCCCTTGGGCCATCCGGCCAGCGCGTCATCAAGCGTCTTGAGCATGGTCTCTTCATCAAAGTCGCCGCTCACAGCGATGATCAGATTGGCGGGGTTGAAGATCATGGTGTGCGCTCTTGCCAGATCAGCCCTCGTCACACTGTTAACCGACGACTCGGTTGCCTGACGACCACGCCATGAATCGCCATACATCAACATCGCACGCTCCCGGGAGAGGATGCTCTGTGGATGGTCATTTCGCTGCTTCATGCCTTCGACAAATTCATCTTTCTCCAACATCAACCTGGAATCCTGAAAACCCGGGTTCCGAACCATGTCGATAAAGAGCGGCAGGCTCTCGTCGAGGTTTGACGAGAGCGTGTTGAGGCTGGCAATCGTTGTGGTTCCCCTTGATCCCGATCCAGCGTTCGCAGCAAGAAAATCAAACTGCTCATCGACTTCTTCGGCGGACATGGTTGTCGTGCCGCCAGTCCGGACGAGTGTCGCCATCATGTCCACGAGCCCGGATTGGTCCGCTGGATCAAGATAGTCGCCGCCGAGAAAGATCAGGCTGACATTGATCAACGGCAGTTCCCTGTCCTCGATGATGTACACAGGTATGCCATTGGAGAGTTCGTGGCGAAACTCACCGGCCGACGGTGGGGTGAATGCGTAGTCCGGAAAAACGATTTCGCTCGGATGTTTCGGTACATCCGCGAACAGCGCACCTGTGATCGCGACCGAGAGAACCACGGGCATTCCAGTCAACTTCATTGGTCTTCCTCCAGCTGATCTTGTTCGGCAATATGCACAGCGAGATGTGCAAGCACATAATCAATGATGGGTTTCTCATCGTCTGGCACACCCGGGTACGAGGCTTGGAGCATGGTGTAGATTTCGCGAAGATCGGCGACAGGCATGGTGGCGAAGTTCATCATGAGTTCCTGTGCCTGTGCCAATTGTTCCGGCGTCAGTTCGACGGATTCGGATGCGGGGGCAGGCGTGGGCGGCGGGGTGTCGGACACCCCCTTGGGTGCTTCAGCATCTAACTCCACCAGCCGCGACTTGATCCACGCGGATACATACTCAAACGCCGGCTGAAATTCTGGGGGTACTGATGCGGCCTGTGTAGCCATTTCTGCAGCCGCCTCGCGGAGTTCGTCCGGGCCAAGTGGTTCCAACTGGGCGAGAATCTGTCCGACAATCGCTTGAGACTGCGCGTCCAGCGCCGCAAGGGCGTCATCCACTTCCGGGGCGTCCGCGCTGCGGTAATACAACGCCACCGATCGGTTTCTTTCGTCGAAGTACTCGTTGGCGACACGCATGATGTCGTCGGCGGTGACGGCAAGCAACTTCGGGGAGGTTTCGTTGATCGCCTCCCAGCCGATGAAGGTTTCCAGAAAACCAAGTTGAAGCATGAGGAAGAAGTTGCTTTGCAGACTTCGGTATTGATCAGCCGTGACCTGATTCTTGATCTTCTGCAGTTCCCGATCGCCAACGGGCTCGTGTTGCAACGTGGACAACTCCTCGTACCACGCAGATTCAAGATCGTCGGGCGACGCATCTCCCTTGACGGAAGCGGAGAACGAGAACGCTCCCTGATACTTGCGAAGGTTCTGCATGTCTATGGGACCAGCAGCCTGTGCGCCGCTTGCAATTTCGCGACCCTCAACCATTGACTTGTACAGGCGGCCGGTTCGACCGTTCAGGATGGCGGCCATGATCGTGAGTGGATAACTGTCGGCGTGACCGATGGGTGGCGTGTGGTATCGCACCTCGACCTGACCCTGCGCGTCGAGTTCACCTACCAGCCGCTGCTCGGCTCGTTGGGCGGGCTCGATCGTGACGACGGGAGGTGGGGGAGAATCACCCGGCTCAAGTCGCCCGAAGTACTCGGTGATCATGGTCTTGGCGTTGTTGGGGTCAAAGTCTCCAACCACTACACCGACAAGGTTGTTGGGCCGATAGTAGGTGTCGTAGTACTTCTGGGCCTCTTCCAACGTGTAACTGTTGAGGTCGCTCGGCCAGCCGATGACCGGCCAGCTGTAGGGTGATCCTTGCCAGAACATCGCGTCAAACTGCTCGTCGAATTCACCGGTCGGCGACGACTCGGTCCGCATTCGCCGCTCCTCGTGCACGACATCTCGTTCCGAGAAGAATTCACGAAACACACTGTTCGCCAGCCTGTCCGACTCCATCCAGCACCAAAGTTCAAACTTGTTCGCCGGGAGTCCGTTGATGTAGAAGGTCAGGTCCTGCGTCGTGAAGGCATTGAGCCCGTTTGCGCCTTCCTCCTGGTAGATGGAGGCGAATTCATCCTTCACGATCACACTCCGGTGCTCTTCCATCGTGTCTTGAAGTTGTTGCCGGAGTGAGGCGAGTTCGGGTGTGTCACTTGCAGCATCCCACGGATCAGCGATTTCACCTGCGCGATACCGGTCGTACTGCTCACCCCATGTCAGTGCCAGCATGCGGTTTCTGAGTTCTCGCTCCTTCTGCCGGTACGCAGCGTCTTTCTCGGGATCGGTCGTGCCAATGATGTCTGTTCCCTTGAACATCATGTGTTCAAAGAAGTGACTGATGCCGGTGATCCCGGGTCGCTCGTTGACTGATCCAACCTTGGCTACCCAACCGGCTGCAATATTGTTTGGTTCCTCGAACCTGGGGAGAAGGATGAACTTCATCCCGTTATCAAGGGTGAACACCTCTGGGTCGACCTGTTGCGCGTTGGCCGGCAGGGTGCATGCCGCCACGGCGGTTGCGATGATCATTCGCTTCATGCCATTCCTCTCAATCTACGGTGTTTCATCAACGACATCGTGGACCCGGATCCATTCGAGCCTCGGCTTCCATGTCCGGACAAGATGCTGGTGGTTGGGGTGTTTGACATACTGCTCATAGGTGTCTGCGTCCGCAAATCCAACATAGAACCCGACATCGTAGTCGGCATCGACGGTGGTCCGGCCAAAGTCGCCATGTTGGCCGCACCAATAGGCTTCGACGCCGGGGATGGTGGCCAGTTGGCTGTCGCATGCGGCAATGAGGGCCTGAGCATCTTCGGGATGCTTCAACTTGAAAAACGCAAGGTGATTGATTCGCGCGGGGCGAGACGGCGCAGCCACCTTTGGACCGCAGGCAGCAACGAGCAGGGCGGTTGTTAGGATTTGCAGAAGGGTTCGTGTCGCCATATGAACAATCCAGATACAGGGCCGAGCAGTGTACCGACAGCGGTCATGGTCGAGGTGCTGGCGGACGACAAGGTGCTTGTACAGGAGGCCGAACGCCTCCAGAGCCAATTGAACCCGTGCACGGAACCCTCTTTGGTGGTTTCCTTTTCCAACAACGGGGTGGAGTTGCGGCCCCCCGGGGTCCGTGCCGGAAGCGGATTCATGGTCGACTTCCTTCGCATCGAGCGGCGAACCGGCACAGGAAACCTGTCGCTGAAACAGCAACTTCCTCGAGCGATCGGTTCTTGTCCAAGGAAGGTCGTGGACGCGACAGCCGGGTTCGGGCGAGACGCGGCGATGCTCGGGCTCATGGGGTACGAGGTAACGGCGCTGGAGCGGTCGCCGGTTGTCGCAGCGATGCTGCGAGACGGTTTTCGCCGAGCATCGCGAGATGAGGCGTTCGCGGCGGCCATGGGTGAGAGGCTTCAGGTTGTCGAGATGTGCGCGATGACATGGCTTGAGGATCACAACGAACAGATCGACACGATTTTCATGGATCCAATGTTTCCACCCAAACGGAAGAAGTCAGCGCTGCCGCCAGGGCATGTGCAACTCTTGCAGGAACTTGTCGGGCCGGCCACGGATGACGATGCGTTGCTCCGCACGGCCAGATCGCGCGCCAGGCGTGTGGTCGTCAAGCGCCCATATCACGCCCCACCGCTTACGGAGGAACCCACGCGGTGTACCACCGGGAAACTCGTGCGGTATGACATCTATGAAAAAGGTGTTTGACACCCCCAACAGGCGACCAGTGTTCTTTCTCGGCCTGCTAGTGGAGCGTACCGGGCTCGAACCGGTAACCTCCGCCTTGCAAAGGCGGCGCTCTCCCAATTGAGCTAACGCCCCAGGTTCAAGATCGAACCTGCTGTAGACATCCCCACGACACCGCCGATGGGAGTCAATCCGACGACGCCGTGGGGAAGCAGGTCATTCTACCGGTTCAGGGACGACTGCGGTTGCCGCGGGGGCAAGCAGGTCGAGTCGCTGCGGTGCAACAACCTGCACCCTCCACTGCGGGTCCCAGTTTCGCGAACCACTGACGCCGATGGTCTGGCCGAGCATCGATGTCAAATCCCATGCGTCGGTCTGCGGGATGTAGGCCACCGTGCGACCTGATCGTGGGTCCTGCAGGCGATACATCATGGGTCGAAGACGACCATCAAAGGTGTTGGATAGAGCCAGGCGGCCGATCGCGGCGTATTCGCCACTGATGGCCATGGCCAGTTTGTAGGCGTCCACATCTTCTGCGCCAGTAGCAAGTTCCATTCGGAGCGTCTCGATGCGAATTTCCTGTTCCTGCACCGCCGCCCATATTTCCATCTGCTTGGCGCGAGCGCCGGCGACCCGCTGAATCACCAGATCCTCCGTGTTCTCTTCCATCAGTTGCACATACAGGTCGTGAAGCGGCGTGATCTCTGCGCCGATGATGGCCTCAGCCGAGGTTCGCGCCCATGCGTCCTCCAGGCCGGCGAGTGTGATCGGCGCCGTCGTGTCTTCTGGCTCCTCGGCAATCACCGGAGTTTCGGTTGGAACAACGGGTGCGGGTTCAGTCCTGGCAGCAGTTTCCTGCGGGGTAATCTGAACTCTGGCCGCGGTGCCTGGCGACGCCATGAACGCAGTACTCTGTTCCGTCGTTGCCGGCTTGAGATACGCGGCGTTCACCCAAGCGCTTCCCGTTGCGGGCATCTGCACAGTGTGAACGACATAGGCGGGGGGGTGCAGCGTTCCCGGCTCCATGGTGACGCTTTCAATAACCTGCACGGTGTCGCCGTTACGCAACTTCGCAACGGGCCGCCACGATCGATACAGTTCGTCGGTGTCGATGTTCTTGGCGATGACTTCAAGATCACTCTGCGAGGTGCCGGTCTTCTCGGTGACGGAGAATCTCGCCGCGTCCGCAGCCGGGTACTTCACATATCCAACCGTGTCTGCAAAAACACTGCCGATTGTGTCGACTCTGTACCAGTTGTGCCGCTGACCGGTGACAAGAAGGAGGTCACCCGCCTGCAGGGATTCCATTGGGTAGTAGGACTCGTTTGCCCCGCAACGAACAAAGGCACCATCCGTCGTCACTGTTGCAACCCACGTGTCCTGCGCTTGTGCCGCAGCGGCGAGTCCAAGTACGATCGTTCCAAGTGCGTGTACAGCAGTAGACATGCTCTGACCTCCTCGACCTCCGTGCTTTGGAGGGTCTTCACGAGCGAGCGTACCCGCCCCAAACGCCCGCGGCAAGGGGGTGTGGACAGGCTGTCGACAGTTGTCAGGAATGAACCTCCAGGCTGGTATTCTCTGATGATGCCGAACTCGGTTCGAGCCATCCTGACAGGTGTTGCGGCCGCGATGATCGGCGGTTGTGCATCACCCCTCGATGGCGGCGATTCTGGCCTCAAGCCTGTGGCAGAGGCACTGGTCGAGGCCGAATTGACACAGGGCGGGGAACCACGGCTGATGCTCCCCGGGGTAGAGACCCGGATTGAAACGACCTTGGCCGCCCGCAGGGAGGAACTGGATGCGTTGACGCCCGCTACGGACGCCAACTGGCTGACACCCGAAGGTCTCGGCCTTGACAGCGAGGCAGTAGAGAGCGTCCAGGTAGGACGGAGGTCTGTTGTGGAGGCTGCGCTGGCAAACAACATCGACCTCCAACTGGCCCGTCTGCAGCCGGTGATCAGCCACGAGTCGGTTGTGCAGGCCGAAGCCGCATTCGACCTCGTGTTGGGTGCGGGCACATCGCGTCAACACTCCAAGACTCCACAACAACGGGCGATTGTCGGCAATGTGCCGCTGGGCGCGTCGGAATCTACGCGAGAAACCTGGGACTTTGATGGCTCCCTTGCGAAGTCGCTGCAAAGTGGCGGAACAGTCTCGTTGACGACCGACCTGACACGCACAAGTAGCGATGCGTCTGGAGTCACCTACGACCCGAACCCCGCATGGAGCGGGGTTGGGACCATCGGGCTGGATCAGCCGATTCTTCGGGGGTTTGGCAGGGATGTAACGCTTGCCGACATTCGGCTTGCAGGAATTCTCGAGGCGCAGGATGTTGAGGCGCTCCGGGCGTCTTTTCAGGATGTTATTACTGACACGGAGTCGGCGTGGTGGAACCTCGCGATGCAATGGCGAACATTGCAGGTGCGGTTGTGGCTTCTGGAAGCAGGCATGACCGTCGCGGATGTACTGGAGATACGCCGCGACTACGACACATCGCCGGCCGATTACGCCCAGGCTGTCGCCACGGTTGAGCAGCGGCGATCTGATGTCATTCAGCAACAGCAGGCGGTTCAGGACGCATCTGATGCGT
This sequence comes from uncultured Isosphaeraceae bacterium, assembly GCA_964546585.1. Lineage (GTDB taxonomy): Bacteria > Planctomycetota > Phycisphaerae > Phycisphaerales > SM1A02 > CAZJKE01. Next base: position 26,454 of record CAZJKE010000020.1, read on the forward strand.
TGAAGGTGTTGATGAACGACCCAGACCTTCCTCTCAGCGGAAGTTCGATTCTTCGTCCTTCGGGCCTGATGGAGGCGGGTGAAATCAGCGTCTCGCCTCGCGAATCCATCATGACCGCCATGGCTCATCGGCCGGACCTGCGGCAACTGGCGATGTCGATCGATCGGGAGGCGATCGATGTGGAGGTTGCTGACAACGCGATGCTGCCGGCGCTTGACTTGCAGGCTCAGTTGTCATTTCAGGGTCTCGACGACAGCGCGACTGGTTCCTACAGCGAGGTATTCCACACCGATTACATCAACTATCTGGTCGGGCTCTCGTTTGAGTATCCGATTGGAAACCGCGGCGCCAAGGCCCGGTACAGGCAAGCGCGGCAGGAGCGTGCGGCTGCGGCCCTGAAGTACTCCAGAGGCGTGCAGTCGGCCATCGCTGAGGTACGGGATGCGATCAGGAGCATTTCCACGAACGCGGAGTTGGTTGATGTGACGCGTTCCTATCGAGTGGCGCAAGCAGAGAGCATGCGGACGCTGCAGGTTGAGGAGGATCTGATAGCGAACCTCACACCGACCTTCTTGAACCTGAAATTGCAGACCCAGGCCGGGCTTGCCAACGCGCGCATTGCCGAGTTTCAGGCCATCGCCGATTTCAATGTTGCGATCGCCGACCTGTACCGGGCAACCGGAACCACGCTGCAGATGCATCAGATCAACCTGTCTTCGCAGCCGTGAGCGGCATCGTTCCATCTTCGCCCGAGCAGTTGGCGAGGGCCGTCGACCGCCTTTCACAGGGCGAATTGGTCGCATTTCCGACCGAGACGGTCTACGGGCTTGGGTGTGACACCTTCAACGCTGATGCGATTCAGAAGGTGTATCAGTGCAAGGGGCGGCCCATCGACAACCCACTGATTGCCCACCTTCTTGATTGGACATGGGTGGATCGTGTGGCAACGGGATGGGATGCGCTGTGCGCTGCGCTGGCGGACGCGTTCTGGCCAGGCGCATTGACGTTGGTGTTACATCGCGGGGATGGGGTACCCAACGATGCGACCGGCGGGCGGGATACGATTGCCGTGCGGTGTCCACAACACCCGGTGGCGAGAGATTTGCTGGCAGCGTTTGACGGACCGGTATCCGCGCCATCGGCAAACCGGTCCGGCCATGTGTCGCCAACAACTGCTGCACATGTTGCGAGCGAGTTTGGTGACGAAAGGGACCTTCTTATTCTCGATGGCGGTGCTTGTGTGCAGGGCATCGAATCGACGGTTGTGTCGATGGTTGGCGAGGCGACACTGCTTCGGCCCGGGACAATTGGCTGCGAGGCGATTGAGGCAATCATCGGGCCGGTGGTTTCCGCACCGGTGTTGGCGCAGGATCATGCGCCGGGGACTGCCGCGTCACACTATGCACCCGAGACAACATTGGTTGTAACGATGGATCCAGGCAAGGCCGTTGCAGAGATGGGTGGCCCCTGTGCCGCGCTGCTGCTCAGCGCGGACATCGGCGGCGATTGTGATGTGATTCGGATGCCTGAAACAGCAGCGGCGTACGGACAAGGGCTTTACGCAGCGATTCGGAGGGCCGATGCCTCTGACGCGATGCTGATTGTTGTGGAAAAGCCGCCAACTCACCCGGAGTGGGATGCCATCCACGACCGGCTCCGCCGCGCCGCCGCCACATAACCAATCGCCGCGT